>CAZDXA010000017.1:0-16604 GCA_964509435.1 uncultured Synergistaceae bacterium
TTGCCTGCATGTCCCTCGCTCTGCTCGGGCCGGCAGTCGTCACAATGCCGGTCAAAGTCAAAACCGCGGGGGCGCGTGTTTAATTTTGCTTAAGTTTGAGTGTCTCCTGAACCGGAAGTTTAAATCCTGTTGCGGTGGTTTAAAGGACGAAATTTATTATTTCATCGTCTTCGCGTGGTACGGTCGTTATCTGTGACGAGTGCCGCGGTTTTGTGCGGCACGCGGCGGCGGAATGTGTTTTCCGCCGCCGTGCGGCCTGGCGGCTTTGCACAGATGCGCGGTGTCAGATGATCTGAGCGGTGCGATTCAACACGGTTTTACCGGGAGGGTGGACTGAACCGGATGTTTTAAACTGTCTGCGGCGGACGGGGCGCGCAGCTGTTCCGGCTGCTGGCAGCGGGAGAGCTGCATAAAAAAAGAGATTTTCCGCAAAACAGCGGAAAATCTCTTTTTAATGTCACTGTCACTTCTGCTCTCTGACTGTCTTAGCAGCTTTTCTGACTGATCTGTGGGCAGATGTCACAGTAAGCGGCACCTGAAGGCTGCCTTTTACCTGATATTCCGACCGGAAAACCCGCATTGACCCTTCGCGGATTTTACGGCGCCGTGCCTCGCCGGGGAGCTCGCCGTCCTCTGCAGTGCCGTCGTCGTCCTGGCTGGCAAGCTCAAGCACCACCTCGCAGCTGCGCTCTTCTGACTGAATTTCCCTGAGCATGGACTCAAATGTCATGGGGCTGTCAGAATTGACAGGCGGTACGTCGGCGTCTATTTCCTCAGGCGGCGTGCCCGCCCGCAGAGTCACCACGTAATTTCCGGGAGCAGTGTCGGCCGGCACGTGCAGGCGCATGGTACGGCTCTGGATTGAATCGCGCCAGGGGCGCAGTCTCATTGTGACATTCACGTCGCTGCCGGCGGAAACCTCACCTTCTTCCAGCGTTATGCCTTCTATAATCAGTTTGCGCTGTTTTGAGCTGGCTGAAACCCTGACTTTCAGGCCGAAATTCCCCAGACTCTGATAGGGATTCTGCACAACGCGGCTGACCAGCATTGTCACAGGCCCCGCCGCGGCTGTACTGATATCGTCATCGGACACGGCCACGTCGCCCAGAGTCCAGTTATCGGGAATCCCGTCGCCGGTAATGGTCACATCGTAACGTATGGTTCCTCCGGTCTGGCGCCCGAGCTCACGGTCAATGAGCCCGCCCAGCAGGTCGGGCAGCAGGGTCACTACGGCATACTCATTGCGGATCATCTGGAAACGGCACAGTCTGTGTGTCTGCGTGTCCTGATCCTCCACTTCAACGCGTACGGAAACGGCCGGCGGATACTTGCCAAAATAGCCGGCCACGCCTTCGGGCCGGTCCTGCGTGATCATTCCGATAATGCGGCCTGCCGAAGCGAGTTTGAACGGCGACTCGACGCTGTTTACCACGCTGTGGACGGTGGCCTGCGCAACTGGATACGCCACAGCGCCCCATTCTTTGAAGCTGTGTCCGAAAGCCACGAAACGGCCGCTTTTGTCAAGGGCGGTCAGTGTGCCTTCCGCGTCAAGGGTCACATCGCCCCATGCGAGAAGTGCGGCGATGGAGTCGCCGGGATGCATCTGCGGAACCTTTGTGCCTGGGGCTGCCGTGCTGTCGGCACCGCCGTCAACGACTCTGACGCCGAGGCGCCTTTCAAGGTTTTTCATGGCGCGGCGGCTGATTCCCCCCGCCGACAGAAAAGCGTGCGGTTTTTCAGCTGCAGCCGCCGCGATGTCCTGCGGCAGCGTGAACTCACTGCTGCGGCTGCCCTGTGCTTTTCCTCCCTGCGGCGCAGAACCGGCCTGCGGAGCGGCGGCTTCAGCCCCCGGCGCCGGCGGAAGCACGTCTCCCGAAACGGGTTTAGCGCTGCCTTTATAGCGGTTGTACAGTTCGTCGAACCGCTGGTTCACATCGTTGTCCTTTTTCTGAATCACGAGCTGTCCGGATTTCGGGAATGACGGCACATTGTCGGGATAATCAAACAGACGGTTCATCTGTTCAATCGGGGTGACAAGGCCCATTTTGGGGTCTGCATAATCCCACCCGAACGAGAACGCGCCGATCAGGCGGCCGTTGACGTAAATCGGCGAACCGCTCATTCCGCTGGCCAGCCCGCCCGCTTTCTCAATGTCGGGGCCGGACGCCCTGATGAGAATCAGATCTGAAGGTCTGTCCTGCTTTCTGATCACATCCAGGATCTCGACGGGGAAAGAACGGACCCGGTTTCCCTGAAAAACCGTTTTGCCGATGCCTTTCATGCCCGCCCTGACTTCTGAAAGCGGCATAATCGGCTCGTTCGGCACAAAAGGTGCGGCAGCCGCCTGCACTGCAAAAAACAGTACGGCCGCCGCGCCGGATAAAATTGTTTTTCTCATCGCGCCCACCTCAGATAGGCCAGAATAAACGCATCAAGATCGCCGTCAAGGACGGCTGCTACATTGCCGGTTTCCTCGCCGGTCCGGTGATCCTTTACAAGCGTGTAGGGCTGAAGCACATAGGATCTGATCTGATTGCCCCAGCTGCTTTCTTTCTTTTCGCCCGCAAGGCTGTCCATTTCTGCCTGGCGTTCGTCCAGTTCACGCTGATACAGCTTTGACTTCAGCACGGCCATGGCGGTGGCCTTGTTCATGTGCTGTGAACGTTCGTTCTGGCAGCTTACCACGATGCCTGTCGGCAGATGGGTGATGCGCACTGCCGAATCGGTCATGTTCACGTGCTGGCCGCCGGCGCCGCTGGAACGGTAGGTGTCAATCCGCAGGTCTTCGGGATTGATGTTCACCTCGACGTCCTCGGGAAGTTCCGGCGACACGACAACCGAGGCAAAACTGGTGTGGCGGCGCTTGGCTGTATCGAAGGGCGAAATGCGCACAAGACGGTGCACGCCGATTTCCGACCGCAGATAGCCATAGGCCATTTCGCCCTGAATCAGAAGCGTGACGCTCTTGATTCCCGCTTCTTCATCGGGCTGGTAATCAAGGAGTTTTGTCCTGAAATGGTGCTCCTCGCACCACCGCAGGTACATGCGGTAAAGCATTCCCGCCCAGTCCTGCGAGTCGAGACCGCCAGAGCCGGAATGCACGCTCAGTATGGCATTGCTGGCATCGTAGGGGCCTGAAAGCAGCAGCGCCATCTGGTCTTCTTTGATTTCCCCGCGGAATGCGGCGCTCCGCTCGTCAAACTCCTTCTGCAGCTCGGGGTCTTCTTCCTGTTCGAGCAGCTCAGTCAGCGTTTTAAGATCGTTGTACTCGTTCTCTATTTTCTGCCAGCGTTCCAGAACTGCCTCCCGGCGGGACAGGTCGGCGGAAATTTTCTGCGCGCCGCTGCCGGACCAGAAGTCAGGCGCCAGCATCTGTTTTCTGTAAGCTTCGCACTCGCTCTTCAGTTTATCGAGGTCAAAGGCTTTCCTGCAGTTCTGCCTTCAGCTTCTGCAGTTCCTCCAATACAGTGGTGTTCGGCACTAGTGCCATTGGTTTCATTCCTCCTGAATTTCCTTTTTTGTGACGCACAGATTATTATAACATTCCTGAAAGGCTATGAATATTCCTTTTATTAAGTCCGCTCCGGAACAAGCTGTATTTTAAGTGATTTTTCAGTTCTGCTGCCAGTCTGAAGTTTCTGCAGAAGCCCATAAAAAAGAAGCCCCCTGCAGGGCTTCTTAAAAATGCACCGGCCGTTCTGTTTCTGCGCTGCATGAAACGGCACTGCAGCGGGGAGATGCTCTTTACACTGTGAATCCGCGCGCAAAACCGGAACCGGCGTTCCGGCTTTCTGAATCTGTGAAGTCAGTCTGCGATGCATATTTTTCATAGCTTTCAATGTCCGCAAGCTGCTTTTTCAGGTCTTCCCTCACCTGTTCGCAGCAGGTGCCGCCGATCAGAATGCGCGCCGGAAGCTCCCCGCGTTCTGTCATTTCGTACAGAAATGCGGCGGCTCTGGCAGGATCGCCGGACTGATTGTGCCGGTTGTTCTTCAGAAACTGTCCGGCCTTGCGCACGGCGGTTCCGTCGTACGCGCTGAGGCTCTTTGAAGCGGTGCGCATTGACGCGGCTTCGCGGAAATCAGTGCGGAACGAACCGGGGCACACTGCCGCCACCTGAATGCCGAAAGGCGCGGCCTCGGCGCGCAGAACCAGCGACAGCCCCACCACGGCGAATTTTGCCGAGCAGTAGGCGCTGCTGCCGCTGAACCCCATCAGCCCGCCCTGAGAGGACATATTCAGGATAATTCCGCTTTTCCGGGCACGCATGAGGGGCAGCACTTCGCGGACAACGGCCGCCGTGCCGAAGTAATCGGTTTCCATCAGCTGGCGCAGCTCATCTTCAGATGTTTCCTCAAAAGCGCCTGTGAGACCGTATCCGGCGTTGTTCACAAGCACGTCAATGCGCCCGAAACGGGCGGTGCCCTTTTCGACGGCTTCATGGATCTCTTCCGGCTTCGTCACGTCCACTCTGACTGGAAAAACGCGTTCCTGCCTGAAGAACGGATCATCGCTGCTGATGTGCCTGATTCCGGCGATCACGGAGTCTCCGCGTCTGACGGCCTCTGCGGCAAACGCGCGGCCGAAACCGCGGCCGGCGCCGGTGATAAACCACACACGGTTCATGAAAATCCCTCCTCGGATGCAAAGTTTATCTTCAGCAGATTCACTATAGCATCCGGCAGTAACTGCCGGTCAAGAGGGAATTTTCAGCGGGCCTGCACTGTAAAAGTTCAGCGCACACCGCCTGTCTGCACGGCTTTCTCCCGGCGGATGCCTTTATAGACGCCGTCCCGGCAGAAGCCGGCGGGGCGGTATCCGAGGGATTCATAGTAGCTGTTCAGAAAGCTGCTGTCTTCTGCACAGTCCAGACGGACAAAGGACTTTCCTTTTCCGGCCGCCAGTTTTTCCACTTCCCTGATTATCCTGGCGCCAAGCCCCGGAAATGCCGGGTCTGTCACGAGATTATGGAGATAAAACGCCGCCGAGCCGGCGCGGTCCGGCCAGCGTCCGTCTTCCTGCTTCAGGACAACGGCGCCCGCCGCTGTGCCGCCGCACCTCATCACCCAGAGATTTCCGGATTTCCTCTGCTGTTCGTAATAGTCCGCCGGATACGCCCTGAGATAGTCAGTGACGTTCCACTGGCGGATGCCTTTTTCATTCATCCATCTGACTCTTTTTTCATACAGCGCAAAGACTGCGCTGATGTCGCCGGGACCGGCAGGTTCAAGGACACATCCGCCTGAGTCCGGCTGCGCAGCTGCGGTCTGCCCGGCGGCTTTCAGCGCCTGTCTGGCAAAGCGGACGCCGTACGTGATGAACAGGTCTCTGTAACCTCTGGTATCGGGACTGACCTGCACCGGTCCGTAATGAATCACGGGCTTTCCGCACGCGCTTCCTGAGGAATAAACCATCATGCCAAGCACGAGAAGATGGCGCAGGATATCCATAATGGCGTTGGTTGCCCCGCCGTGGATGTACTGTTCTGTGGCGAATGCGCCGCCCAGCTTTCCGCCCGGGGCAAACTTTTTCGCGTCTTTTTCCAGAAAAGCGCAGAACTCGGCGCTGGGGGCGCCCGCGTAAGTCGGCGATCCGAAAACAATGCCGGCGCAGCCGCGGATGAAATCCGCATCTGCTGCATCAATGGAGAACGCCCTGGCCTGAACGCCTTCAACGCTGTTCATGCCCTGAACGACATATTCAGCCATGGCTGACGTGTTATGAGTGACGGAATAATAAATCACAGCCAGTTTCATGATATTCAGCCTCCCCCCGCAGACTAGCGGTGCATGACAGGATTTTCTCACAAAAAACGCGCCACGCCAAGCCGCTTTCAGCGCAGCCCGCACGTTCAGGCGAGCACCCCGTAAAAACAGGTGATCCGGCAGCGGGACTGAGCGTCTCTCCGCCGTCCGCACTCAGCGGCGCAGACGGAAATCGCCGGCTGCGTGCGGACAGGCGGACTGCCTGAAAACACGCGCTGCTGCGCTGCAGCAGACGAACGGCGCACTGTCCCCGCTTTTCAGACAGGACGGTGCGCCGGTTCATTTTATCCGGCCGTTTCCGGCGTTTATTTCAGTGGCCCTTCAATGATCTTTTCCACTTCGCCGATATACATGCGGTGAGCGTCGTCTTCAGGCGCGTAAAAGGCCTCTGCTATTTCGGGCGGGATGAGCCTTTTGTCCAGCGTCTGCTGAAACAGCTTGCGGCAGACAAATGTCAGTTCCGCCTCACGGTAAGTCACAGCGCCGTCCACAGTCAGCGGCGTCAGGCCTGTGCCCGGCAGCTTGTCGCCGTCGCGTCCCGAACGGCTGCCCAGAATGGTCAGTGCTTTTCGGAATGATTCGGGATAAAAACTTACTGTGTAGCGGTCGCACTTGTTTATTATGCCGTAGGTGTACCTCAGCGGGTTGATGTAGACAGTGACAATCGGGCGCCCTTTCCCCGGCGCGCCCCAGATGGTTCCCATGCTGCCCCAGCTGATGGTCATTGAGTTGAACTTCTCCGGCGTGCCGGCTGTCACCAGTGCCCAGTGCCGGTCAAAAAGACTGAAAATATGTGTGTCGAAATCCTGCGGTTTCATTTTTGCAGCGCTCCTTTCAGAATTCTGCCGTGAGCCATGCGGCTTCACTGAAAACAAACTCTGAGGATCAGAAATGGATTTTTCCCTCGGAAAACAGGGCCGTTTTCCCCGCAATAACGGTTCTTGCGCCTTCATAGCGGCAGTAGAGCACGCCGCCGCGTTCCGACGCCTGGAAGGCCTTAAACTCTGTCTTTCCCGTGACCTTTGCCCAGTACGGAATGACGTGGCAGTGTCCCCGACCGCACACTGGGTCTTCCCTCACGCCGCATTTCGGCGCAAAAGAGCGCGTCACGCAGTCGAACTCGCTGCCCCGGGCCGTAATATGCAGGCACGGCCCCTTGAATGTGCGGATTACCTCAAGGTCAGGCACTGCCTTTCTCACCTGTTCCTCGCTCTCAAGCACAAACAGCGTGTCGGCGCCCGTATAGGCTTCCAGCGGCATGAAGCCGACCGCTTTTTTCATTGTCTCCGCAAGAGGCAGCGGCTTCAGCTCAAACGAGGGGAAATCCATGGACAGAAGATCGCCCTTTTTTGTAACGGTCAGCCGCCCGCTCAAAGTGTCAAACTCGACTTTATCAAGCCCCGGTTCGGTGAAATTCAGTATGACAGAGGCTGTGGCAAGCGTCGCATGACCGCACAGCTCGACCTCCCCGCCCGGCGTGAACCAGCGCAGATGATACCGGCCGTTTTCCTTCACAGCAAAGGCAGTTTCGGAAAAACGGTTTTCCACGGCTATGTTCTGCATGGCGCGGTCGTCAATCCAGCCGTTCATAACGCAGACCGCAGCGGGATTTCCGGAAAAGACGCGGTCAGTAAATGCATCGACAACGTACTGCTTCAATGTCGTCACGGTTATCAGCTCCTTTTCTGCTTTGCGTTTATTATAAAATCGTGCTATGATACATGCAATCATAAAATTGTATGTATAACAATTTCATGCGGACAAAAAGGAGCTCTCCCATGCCTGTAAATTCTTTTGACAATTATCCTCTGTCGTGGAAGCCCGACAGGAAAAACCTGAAAGCGCCCTACTACCGTTCACTGGCCATGGATCTGGAGGAAAAGATCCGCAGCGGCAGGCTCAGAGAAGGTACAAAGCTGCCGCCGCAGCGCGAAATCGCCGATTATCTTGACCTGAACTACACCACCATCACGCGGGTTTATGACCTGTGCCGGAGAAAAGGTCTGATCTACGGCGTCGTCGGCAGCGGCACCTTTGTCGCGCCCCATTCAGCAGAGGACATCACGATTGTTTCGCAGGAAGGGCAGGACGGTGTCATCGAGATGGCGGCGGTCAACGGCTTTGAAGAATACAGCGGCCCGGTTGAACAGGCGACGCGCAGCGTCATCAGCCGCGGATATCTGCGGAACCTCTATGAGTATTCGTACCCGGCGGGGCAGCCTCATCAGAAGGCAGCCGGCGTCAGATGGATGGAACAGCTCGGCGTTCACGCCAGCGCCGAAAACACCGCCATTTTCAGCGGCGCGCAGAATGCGCTGGCCGTGGCAATGATCTCGCTGTTTTCCCCCGGAAACAAGATCGCCGCGGATGAATATACTTATTCCAACTTCATCGAACTGGCCCGGCTGCTTCATCTTGAACTGATCCCCGTCAGGCAGGACCAGTACGGCATGATCCCCGGCGAACTGGCGAAACAGTGCACGATCCACAAAATCAGCGGCATTTATCTGATTCCGACGCAGGGCAACCCCACAACGATCACTATTCCTCTTTCCAGACGCAGAGAGCTTGCCGGCGTCATTGCAGAAAATCATCTGACTCTTGTGGAAGATGACATCGCCTCATGGCTCAGCGCCGCCGGCGGAAGCGTGATTCCTTCCATGTATGATCTGCTGAACGGGCACAGCGTTTATATCTGCGGCATGACGAAAAGCCTGTGCACCGGGCTGCGCGTGGCCTACATGACCTTCGGGCCGGAGTTCAGGGACGCGCTGCTTCACGGCCTGCTGAACGTCAACATCAAAACATCGGCTCTCGACGCTGAAATCATCACCGAACTGATTCTCAGCGGCGCCGCGTACAGCATTGCCGCGCGCAAGCGCGCCTGGGCCGAACGGAACTGCAGGATCTACGCAGAATATTTCCCTGTCAGCAGAATTGAACCTCTGTACTATGAATGGCTGCCCATCAGGACGGACAAGCCGCCGCTTGAAATAGAAAACGGCCTGCTGTCCCGCGGCGTGCGCATTTACCATTCGCGGCGGTTTACAGCCGGCCGGGGAGGCCGGCAGGCCTGGCTGCGGGTTTCCCTCTGCTCCGCAGAATCCACGCAGAAACTGAGAAAGGGACTGGCAATTCTGAAGGAATACCTTGCGGAAAATCACCTTCTGACAGAGTCAGAGGATTCTCACGAAAAGGAATGACAGCGGCAGGCAGTGCGGGCACAGGCGCCGGATTCCGGAAGGGCCTGCGGATGAAAAATTTTTCCTGCCGCTTTCACAGTATCCGGCAATTCCGCCGGCTGAAGGACGGAATGAAACGACGGCCCGCCCGAATATTCACGACGCCGCAGAGTAAAAACAGAAACACAATCTGTACGCTTTCAGCCCTGCAAAAGGGCAAAAGGACGCCGACAGACCGCAGGGTCTGCCGGCGTCCTTTTTGTTTGTTCCGGACTGCGCCTGTAAAAGTCACTTAGAATCTGATGCAGCCTTCAGGCACCCATTTCAGCATCTGCCGGCGTCGGTTCAGAAGCTCACCGTCTGTAAAGAACGTGCCGTCGCCGTTGGCGTGAAAAGTCCGCCGCTCTCGGCAGGCGGGGTTCTCCCACAGGCCGATGCCCCTGAATATCAGCAGGCCGCGGCGGTCAACGGCCTCTTCGAGCCTGCATTCTATACACGCAAGACACTCGGCAATCAGCGGCGCGCGGACACGTTCCGCAGGCAGCTTTGTCAGACCGCACGCCCTGAATTTATCAACCCTGCTTCCCGATGTCGTCCCGATCGTGACCGCCGCATCAATCAGGTCGACCCCGGGCACGCAGATCACGCATTCGCGCGTGTCCAGAATTCTCTGATAGGATTCGTTCCACGGGCCTGTTGAAATGGCAATGTGCGGCGTAAAGTCCATTACCATGTGCCATGAAATGGTCATAATATCGTCCCTGCCGTCACTGCTGCTCGTCACCAGCACAACCGGCCCCGGCTCAAGATATGTGAAGCCTCTCCGTATGTCGCCATGCTGCATTTTTCACACCTCCGGCCCTTCATTCTGAAGATTCCGCAGCCGCCGGGCATGAGCTGCGCCGCATGTTCTGGCGGCCCTTTCAGCTGCGTTCACGGCAATTTTATGCCGCTGCCGCCCGAATGGCAGTGCCGTATATTCATTTTATCAGTGGCAGATCTTAAGATCTTTGTTTTCCGGCAGCCTTCCGCCGCGGCAGCGCAGAAAAGCAGAAAACGCCGGGCAGAGCAGATATTTTTACGCTGGCGGCTGAATGTTCATTTCAAAGGCAATATCAGCGCGCTCAAACGGGAACTTCTTTCTGTCAACCGGCATTTCCTGAAAGCCGAACCTGCGGTAAAGGCGCACGGCATGAGTGCAGCGCCGGTTTGAGACAATAACCAGCCGGCTGATGCCCTTTTTCCTCGCGTAGTCAATGCAGGCTTTCAGACACGCACTGCCGGCACCTGTTCCCGTATACATGCCGCGCGCGGCAAATTTCATTATTTCCCAGTCGCCGTCCTCCCGCGGGGCCACCATGCAGCAGGCCATGACGTGCGAACTATCGTCAAGCGCAAAAAAAGACCTGCCCTCCGGCCTCTATGGCTGAATCAACATTGTCCATTTCCTTCAAATCCTGTTCCTCAATCTGGAACATTTCCGAAATCCACGCCCTGTTCATCTCAATAAAATCCTGCCTGTATTTCGGATCATAGGGCACAACCTTCATCAAAACACTTTCCCTCTGCTATGACTGCTGCGCTTTTTCAAGCAGCTTTGTGACAGTGTCCAGAGCTTTTTCCAGTTCCGCACTTTCCTCAGGCGACAGCGGACTGAGCAGACTGCCGATCTCCGCGTCGGAACTGCTGATGAAGTTTTCGGCCCTGTTTCTGCCGGTTTCAGTCAGATAAAGCCCGTAGGAGCGTCCGTCGTCTTCCTTCCGTACCCTGCGGATGTAACCGTCATTTTCATGCCGGCTGATAATCCGGCTCAGATAGCTTTTGTCAATCTGCATCGTCTGCGCTATGTGCGCCGCAGTGCAGCCTTCCTGCCGGTAGATTTCAAAGAAAATTCTCGCCTCAGTCACAGAATACTCAGAGCCAAGATAATGGTTTCCCAGAAGGTGCATAAATGGCATGTAGAAACGATTGAATGCCCTGACCTTATGAACAAGCGCGCTTGTGCCGGCACCGGCTCTGCTCTGCTGAAAAACTGTCCCCGGCGCTGTATTTCCTTTCTGCATCATTTCCTCCATTCCCGCCTGCCCCTGTTCGTGCACTCAAGTTTTCACGGTTCAGGCAGTCAGATCTATATAGTTGACAAAATCAACCATACGAAATACCTCATATAGTTGATTTTGTCAACTACATTTTTTCAAATAAACTGATTTCCTGCAAACAGCAGCCTGAACCCAGCCCGGCAGAACGGCCGGCAGCGAAACAGGCGCATGCCGGCCGGGAAGTTTTCTGTTATCGGGTTCCGTCTGCACTGCATACGCCGGGATGTCCGCAGATCTTTTTGATTTCCTCAAGAAAGGCCGCAGCCGCCTGGCTGAGAGGCTGATACTTCTTCCATACAAAAAACAGATCCGCTGCTTTCGCTGTTCTGAGCGGCACAAAAACAATGTTCAGCCCTCTGGTATTGATGATGCCGCCGATGCACAGCGCATAACCCATTCCTTCTTCTACAAGCAGCGCAGCGTTATACAGCAGGTTGTATGTTGCCGCAATGTTCAGTCGTTCTGCCGGCATGCCAAGCTGCTTTTCAAAGGCAGACTCGAGCATGGACTGACGCGAAACAATCAGCGGCAATCCCGGCAGGTCGTCAATTTCTGCACTTTTTCTGCGTGCCAGCGGTGAGTCACGGCGCACCAGAAGTCCCCACACGTCACTTTCAGGAAGACGGATCGTGTTGTACTTTTCGAGAGCGCCCGGGGCAATCAGCACGCCAAAATCCACCAGCCCGCCGTCAAGTTTCTCACGTACATCCACGGAATTGCCGCTGTATAGCCTGAACCGGATGCCCGGATGCTTCTGTCTCAGGCGGCACGCTGCCCGGGCAGTCAGGCGCATCACTGCCGATTCTCCGCAGCCGATGGAAATTTCGCCGCTTAATCCGCCTCTGCCGGCAAGCATTTCGCTGCTGGTTTTTTCTGCCAGTTCAAGCATTTCTTCTGCACGGCGGCGGAGCAGCATTCCCTTTTCAGTAAGGCGCAGATGCTGTGAGCGGTTTCCTCTTTCAAACAGCCGCGCACCGAATTCCTGCTCAAGGGCGCGCAGCTGTCTGGAAAGCGTCGGCTGCGTCAGATGCAGCGCTTCAGCAGCGCCGACGATACTTTTTTCTCTGACAGCTGTCAGAAAATAACGAAGCACTCTCAGTTCCATTTGGCACCTCCTGCTTAACAAGCCTGCAGATTTTCAACCTTTGAGAACCTGCCGGCTCTGCGTTTTTGAGAATGATTATATGCTAAACAGGCATTTAATCAATGATAAATGTGGTATTTGTAATTTAATCACCGCAGCCCTATAGTAAAGCCATCAGAAAATTATGCTTCACAGGTGATAGTTTTCACAGACTGCTGATCTTACAAGCTGAAGATTCAAACTGTAAAAAGGAGTGGTAAAACCATGAACGCACTTGCACTGCTCGCAGGCACAGCAGCATTTTTGTTTGCATCTGCCGCCGTCACTGATGCACAGACAGTGCTGAAGCCGACAGCAGCTCCGGCAGAACAGAAACTTAATCTGACTCAGGAATGGGACAAAGTATTTCCTCCAAGCAGCAGGGTTGTCCACCGCAAAGTTACATTTCACAACCGCTATGGCATCACTCTTGCCGCAGACATGTACATGCCCGGAAACGCTGCCGGGAAACTGCCGGCTCTGGCAGTCTGTGGCCCTTTCGGCGCTGTGAAGGAACAGGCGTCAGGACTGTATGCACAGATTATGGCAGAACGCGGATTTCTGACAATCGCGTTCGACCCGTCATTTACCGGCGAAAGCGGCGGTGAACCGCGCAACGTCGCCTCACCTGACATCAACACAGAGGATTTTCAGGCTGCCGTCGATTTTCTTTCAGTTCAGGACAGCGTTGATCCGGAAAAAATCGGCATCATCGGCATTTGCGGCTGGGGCGGCATGGCACTCAACGCAGCTGCTATTGACACCCGCATCAAAGCTACGCTGGTTTCTACCATGTACGACATGACCCGCGTGACCGCAAACGGTTATTTTGACGCAGAAAACAGTGAGGATGCCCGCTTTGCGAAGCGTCAGGCGCTGAACAGGCAGAGAACTGAAGACTATCGCAGCGGCAGCTATGCCCGAGCCGGCGGCGTTGCCGATCCGCTTCCGGCAGACGCGCCGTTCTTTGTCAAAGATTATTACGACTATTACAAGACAAAACGGGGATATCACGTCCGCTCGGTCAACTCAAATGACGGATGGAATGTCACTTCTTCGCTTTCATTCCTGAACATGCCGATTCTTCAGTACAGCCGGGAGATCCGCAGCGCTGTGCTGATGATTCACGGCGAAAAGGCACATTCACTGTACTTCGGCAAAGACGCATTCGCAAAACTGAAGGGGGAAAACAAAGAGTTTCTCGTCATTCCGGGAGCAGTGCATACTGACCTGTATGACCGCCTTGATATGATCCCCTTTGACAGAATCACAGAATTTTTCAGAAAGTACCTGAAATAACCGGCAGACTGGAACTGCTGTATCAAACCGTCAGCTTTCTTTCGCGGCCGGAAGAAAGCTGACGGCCAAGAAAAAACATCGGAAGCATTCAAAAAGAGACAACATGAATAATAAAGAAAGAGAGCAATTCAGTTCTAAAATTACGGTGCAGTATGCCCTGAAGTCATGCAGCAAAAACTTCCGGCACAGACGGCTTAAAATGCGCAGGCAATACACACTTGAAATTGCGCTGCCGCAGAGCGTCAGTCTGCACATATACAGCAGACACTTCTGAAACTGCAGAAATATAAAAAGGCAGGGCCTGATTATGGCCCTGCCTTTTTATTTCCTTCTTTTCTGTCTCTGAACCGGTTTAGATTCAGCTACAAATCCCACTTCACTCCGGCGTGAACCTTAACTCCGCGTTTCTTTCCCGCCCAGCCGGCTATGCCCACATCCACGGTCATATTGCCGTCTTTCTTCGGAAGCACCTGCCAGCCAAGTTCAAGCATGCCGCTTGAACCTTCAAGGCTCGGCGAAAGCGTGGAATCGCCGTCAAAGTACGCTGTCGCTTCATGGTCAAACTCGTACTGATACGCCAGCCCTGCGTAGATTGTGCTGCAGCCGTTCACATTCCGGCTCCACCGCGCGCCGACGCGGATCATGCTGCTAGTGACGTCGTCAAATTCATACGTTTCGCCTGTCGACAGCGGTGCTCTGAAGTCGTTCTGGTGCGTGTAGAAATACCGCAGATACGCGTTCAGGCTGCTGTTCTTCCTCAGATCAAAGACTCTGCCGATGCCTGCGTGGAATCCCCAGTAGTTTGTGTCATAGTCAAATTCCTCATGGGTGGTTCCGCCGTTCATGGCGTCGGTCTTGTAGTCAGATGCCGCACGCCCGCCGCGCACACTGCCCTCGTAGTAGAAGCCGTTATTGTTCTTCTGCCTCACGAAGATGCCGCCGCCGGTGAAGTGTCCGCTGCCGTCGGCGTGAATGCCCTCGCTGTAGCTGTCATAGCTGCTCTGTCCGTACTCGAAGAACGAACCGACAAGCAGCTCGCCGCCGGTGCTGACGAACCGGCGGGTAACTCCCAGGTTCAGGTTCCAGCCCTTGGCGTCGATGTGCGACCCTGAATCGTACAGCATGCTGCTGTAGCCCATACTGGCAAAGGGAAGCCATTTGGCCCTGGCGCGCGCCGCAATTTCAGCGCTGTCCATTGCGTAATTTACCAGCGCGTCCGCGCCCCCCGGCCGCCATCGCTGACGTGAAGACTGCCGTTTCAGCAAGTGATTTGGTCTGGGATTTCAGGCCGCCGCTGGTATTGACGGGTTTCAGTCTGATGTAGTCGTCCTCCGTGCCGTCTGTTTTCATTACGTACGTGATGGTGTACTCTTTTGAAACACCGATGGTCAGTGTGCCGAGATCGTGGCTGCCTTCAATGAGATTTCCGGCTGACGTGTCGATCTTTCCTGAAAGCAGGGTCACCTCGTCGCCCACGGAAAGGCTGAGGCCGCCGCTGGCGTAGGTGTTCACGGTTATGCCGGAAGACGGGACAACCAGACCGCTGCCGGTAAGCGTCAGAACTGTGTCTCCGGCGCCGGTGCCTGCGGGCAGGTAGAAGTTCAGCGTCTCGAAGTTCCGCGCTGAAAGAGCCTGCAGATCCTTATTGTAAACGTTCAGCGTGTTGCCGGTCACGAGGTCGCCCGTGCTGCCGGATGCCGCGGAAGTCCCCCCGCCGTAAAGGTCGGCATAGGCGTAGCTGGCGTTCAGGTTCATCGTGCCGTTGGTCGCGTTTCCCGTGCCGTCTGCTGCAAACACCACGCAGATCACTCCCGGATCGGACGCTGTGCCGACGCTGCCGCCCTCGAGGTTGAGTACCGCGTCCGATGCGCTGCCGTTCTCAGTGTAAACGCCGTAAACGTTCTGTGCGGACGCTCTGTCCTTCAGATTGACTGTTGTGCCTTTCACGAGGCCGCTGACGGTGCGGACGCCGTAAATATTCTTTGCAGCGGCGCTGCCGGTGAAATCGAGCGTTGTGTTCTCCACATCACCGCTTTCACTTGCGGCACCGCAGACAGAGCCGCTGATTGTGCCGCTCTGTATTGCAAGATGGCTGTTCCCTGCTGTGCCTGTGCCGCTGGCGCGGCTGCCGTATGCATTGGTAATTTCCCTGGTGCCGAGGTCAAGCGTCAGATCGTTGTTCTCAGCGCTTCCGTCATCAGAAGCGTTTCTGCCGTAAACTTCGGTCCGGACCGCAGTAAGCCGGATATAGTCGTCCTCTGCATTATCTGCTTTCACATCATAATCCCAGGTTACGTCTTCCAGCGCTGTGTCAGAAAACGCAAAGCCCGTCTGGGTCAGCTGTTCGGAAGGCGTGACGATCTGTCCGCCGTTTTTGTTGATTCTGCCGCTGAGCAGTGTGAAATAATCGCTGTTATAGAGCGGCTCAGACTTATCAATATTGTCTGCCGACGTCAGCGCGACATTGATGTTTCTGCCGCTGCCGAGAACCAGGCCGTCGCCGGTAAGTGTCAGAACTGTGTCTCCGGCGCCGGTGCCTGCGGGCAGGTAGAAGTTCAGCGTCTCGAAGTTCCGCGCTGAAAGAGCCTGCAGATCCTTATTGTAAACGTTCAGCGTGTTGCCGGTCACGAGGTCGCCCGTGCTGCCGGATGCCGCGGAAGTCCCCCCGCCGTAAAGATCAGTGTGCCGGAAACTGCCGTAAAGATTGATCGTGCCGTTTACAGCGCTGCCGGTTTCTGATCCGGCATATCCGGCATAAACACTGCCGGGAGCGCTTTCGCTGCCGACTGTGCCGCTTTGCAGACTGACCACGGTCTGGCTGGTGCTGCCTTCCTGGCTGTATCCGCCGTAAACACTGCCGCCGATGTCGCTGCCGGTAACGGTCACGGAAGAACCGGTCACTTCTCCGGAGGCAAAACTGCCGTATACAGACCCTGCGATATCAGCACTCTCAGCGGTTACTGTATCATATGACGCCGTACCTGAGACGCTGTATCCTCCCCACACATTGCTGCTCACTGTGCTGTTTCTGACAGTCACACCGTTGCTGACTGCCGCACCGCGTACAGTACGGCCGCCGATAAGTGAGGAAGCTGTACTGTTTTCCAATGCAGCTGTATTGCCTGACACGTCGCCG
>CAZDXA010000017.1:16704-39755 GCA_964509435.1 uncultured Synergistaceae bacterium
AAGTGAGGAAGCTGTACTGTTTTCCAATGCAGCTGTATTGCCTGACACGTCGCCGCTGCCTGCCGCGAGGCCGCCCGCTAATATATAATCAGCGCTGCTGCCGTGCAGTGTTACTTCATTATTTTTTACATCGCCGCTTTTCTGGGAATAACCGCCGTAAATAAAACCCGCTTCAGCATTGCCGAGGGTTACTTTATTGTTCTCGGCGTCGCCGCTTTCAACGGCGCCTCCGTAAATCTGATAAATTTTAACATCAGTACTGCTGACAGTCACGGCGTTGCCCGACGCTGAGCCGTACAAGGCAACACCGCCGTGAACATCCTGAAGAACACTGACGTTTTCCAGAATCACTTCGTTGCTGAGCGCATTGCCGCTGTCACCACTGGCATATCCGCCATAAACGCTCTTCACCGTGCTGTTTGTGGCAGTTACAACGTTCTCGTGTGCGTCGCCGCTTTTTGCTGTGCCACCCGAAATGTCGATGCTGACAGTACTGCTCTCCACAGTCACCGTATTGCCGCTGGCAGATCCTCCGTCAGTACGGCCGCCGTATATGTAACGCGCGCTGCTGCCGGCGACAGTCACTGTGTTGTCCTGCACATCGCCGCTTTTCGCCGAGCCCCCGGAAATGTCGGTGCCGACATCGCTGCTGTTCACACTCACAGCGTTGCCGCTGGCAGATCCTCTGTCAGTGCTGCCGCCGTATATGTAACGCGCGCTGCTGCCGGCGACGGTCACTGTGTTGTCCTGCACATCGCCGCTTTTTGCTGAGCCGCCGAAAATGTCAGCGCCGACATCGCTGCTGTTCACATTCACTGCAGTGCCGATGACGGATCCATTCATGGCAAAGCCGCCGTATACAGAGCCCGACTTCGTGTCACGCCGGTTTTTTCTGGCCACAGTGCTGTTGTCTACGGAAACAGCGCTGCCGCTGACACCGGCATCGCCGGAAGCGCCGTAGACGTTGCCATAGATTGTGGGCCCCGCACCGCTGCCGCTGCCGATCTGAATATGATCGCCGGACTGTCCGGCAATATCTGCTGAACGGTTTGTCGTATAGACATACCATGTCGTACCATCCGCATCACTATACGAACTGTCCGCGGCAGGTGCCGGCACTGCCTGAGCAGCAGCCGCACCATATACGGTCAGGGCCGCTGCACAGAGCAGCGCTGTCATGGCTCTTCCTGCCGCACCACAGCCGGTTTTTCCTGTCATCACCTATTGCTCCTTTTTCCGGGTGATTCTGCAGAAGAAGGCTCTGCGGAAACGATGCCTGCTTCTGCAGGGCCTTATCTCTGTCGAGGCCCTGCGCCTGCGCAGCCCCCTGACAGCTTGTCTCTGCAGGCAGTAAAAAAAAGCGAGGCCCCGGATCTCCGCCGCGCTTTTTGTTTGTTTGCCCGCCCAATTTTTACAAACCTGACTTTCGCATATTATATCGAATACGTATTGTTTCATCAACGGTAAACTAACAATTTAACTGTAATGAATAAATAATAAAACCGCCTTCTATGACCATTTTCAGGTCAGTCTGCAGCTGAAACAGAGGCAGAAACGGGAGACTGCCGCCGGGGCCGGTCTTTATCCGGGAAAATGTCAGGCTGTCTGAAAGATGACCGGCCGGACTATACTTTAAAAAAGAAGCGCGGCAATGGAATTTTTCTGAGGCAGCTGAAACGGCACGCAGTCGGATTCAGGCCCTTTCCTCCGACGATGGGGCCGTTTTATCAGAAAAACAGATGAACGACTTCACTGTGCGCCGGGAGGAATAAAATTTTATTTTAATTTTATAAACGCATAATTCCGCATTCCCTTGATTTTTACCGGCATTCCAGCCGCGGCAGGCCTTCACCATATAACAGCAGAAAGGCCGTTCCGCACGGTCTGCGGAACGGCCTCTTCAGGTCTATCTGCTCAGTTCGAGTTCAACTTCAAAACAGTATTTGCTCGCCTCGTACGACAGAATCATGTATTCGATCAGGCTGCCGCGGCTGTCATACGCCTGTCTCTCAATCTGAAGCACCGGCGCGCCCGGGGCGATCTTCAGGCTTTTGGAAAGCTCGGCATCCGCGCCTGCGGCCCGGATGATCTGATGTCCACGTCCGAGTTCCACGCCCAGCTTCTGCTGGTAAATCTGATACACCGTGTTTTTAACAACTTCTTCGCGCGTGAAACCGGAACTGTACTTTTCAGGAAGGTACATGTCGGCATCTGCAAGCGGGCGTCCGCTGACGCTGACGATTCTTCTGATAAAAAGGCATTTCTGTCCCAGCGCGTTTCTGAAACGCGCCTCCATCCAGTCCGGTACGGGACGATGTTCAAAAACGGGAACGGAAATCTCGTTTTCCATCGACGCATCCGACATGATGTTGCTGATGCCGGTCAGCTTTTTCAGCGGATCGACAAAGGCGCTTTTCTTCACATAAGTGCCTTTACCCTGCAGTATTTCGACAATGCCTTTTTCCGCCAGTATCTGCACTGCCTTGCGGATTGTGATCAGACTTACGGAAAACCGTCTGGCCAGTTCACTGTGCGTACCGATACAGCCGTGCTCCCCATAGCGGTTCATCAGAATCTCCCGGTGAAGCTCATCGGCAATCTGCATGTAAAGCGGCGTTATCACTGTTTTATCGACCATATTTTCATTCTCCTCGGGAGAGTTCCGGTTCAACTGGCAGACCTTCCATCTGTTCCTATTTTACTTACGCGCCCCGCTTTTTTTCAAGATGTCTTCAAGATTTTCCAGAAACGCGCCGGTCTGTTCCTCAGTCACTACATAGGGCGGCTTGACAAAAAGGCTGTTTTTCGTCCTTCCTGTCAGGAATCCCCGTTCGAAAAGAGCGTGAACTGTCTCCGCACAGCGTTCGCCGCTGAAGAACTCAACGGCGCCAGCCAGGCCGACGCCCCGTGTTTCCCTGACAAGTGGGCTGCGGATCTGCCGCAGGCCGTCCTGCAGTTTTCTGCCGACGGCGGCGGCATGTTCCAGCAGGCCGTTCTGGAGCTGATCATAAACGCAGCACGCCGCCGCGCATGCCAGCGGCGCATCGCCTGAACCGCCTGAAAGCATGGGAAGCACTTCTTCGGGCGGACGCCGCCGCACCAGCAGCGCTGCGATATGGAATCCGTTGCCCAATGCCTTGCCGAGCAGCAGCATATCGGGCTCGACGCCTTCGCGCTGGTACATGTACATCTCACCGCTGCGCCCCATGCCTGTCTGGACTTCGTCAACGATAAAGAGCATCCCCCGTTCGTGCGCCCAGTTCTGCACTTCTTTCAGCCAGCCGCGGGGAGGGACGGACACATCGGCGCCCTGATAGGGTTCCACAATGACCGCCGCCCCGTCATGGCATGAGCCGTACTCATAAATCCGGCCGGCCAGTTTCAGGCTTTCAGCAGCGCACTGTTCCGGATCGCTGAAGGTGTCTTTCAGCGATGCCGCATAGGGCAGCAGCACGACGCCCGGCTCGATGAACCCCTGATGGGTCTTCCTTTTGGGCAGTCCAGACAGTGACGAGCTCAGATACGTTCGTCCGTGAATGCTGTTCCAGAAAGAGAAAATCTCTGTCCGGCCGGTTGCCGCGCGGGCAATGCGCACTGCCGACTCCACAGCCTCAGACCCGGAAGATGCCAGAAACGCGGCTTCAAAGGCTCCGCCTGTCGATCTGATGAAATGCGAGAACAGTCTTTCTTTGTAAGCCGACGCGCCCTTGGTGACGCCGCCCAGGGCTTCTTTCACGGCGGCGTCGAACGCGGCATTATGCTGGCCGAGGACGATGCGCATTTCATTCAGATCCGTGTACTTCCGGCCGTCAGGGCCGGTCAGTTCGGCGCCCCGGCCGTCTGAATACGCGGCCGTGCCGTTTTTCAGCGGCGCCAGCAGGTCAAAATCATGTTCATTTCCGGGCATCGTCATGCGTATCCTCTTCCCGGCAGGCAGTGAAGTTCGTGATGAATTCGCAGATGGAACTGACCATCGTCTCAAGTATCACAGCGCCTTTCGCCTCTGTGGCAAGTCTGCTGTTGCCGTTGATGCCGTGCGGCGTGTTCATGGGGCACGGCACGCTGACCTTGATCCGCCCTCCGGGGCCGATAAGACTGTACCCGTGCGTGTACTCTTCGGCCGCCCTGTCCATGTGCACAAGATCGGGACGGATATGCAGCATGCACGAGGTTTCGGACTCATCGCCATGTCCGCCCTTCGGCTGCCGGCACACCTTTTCCTCGATTTCGCGCGCCAGTTCGCGGATGTCTGTGACGCCCGCAAGTATGCCCAGCTCGTTGTACATGTCACGGGCCAGTGTGCACAGGGGGCCGTGGGTGGAAACGCCGCCGTCAATTATGACAAATTTCTTCACTCCGAACCTGGCAATGCTTGAAATCACATCATGCACATAGGCGGTAAAGTGGGCATGCTCCACGCTGACAGAGCCTTTCCAGCCGACAAAGGCAGGAAAGTAAGCGTACGGCACGTTGGGCAGCGTCAGAACGTCACAGCGCTCCGTCACTTTCCGCGCAATCCATTCCGTGACGTACATATCAGTGCCCATCGGCAGGTGGGCGCCGTGTTCCTTTGAGCCGCCGCCGACCGGAAGCACCACAATGCTCTTCTCGTTCAGAAGCGGGTACAGCTCTTCATAAGTCAGCTCGCTGATAAAATGTCCCATACTCTGCCTCCTATACCTGAATCCCGTTCAGTTCAGCCGCCCTGCGGCAGGCCGCAAAGTGCCCGGGGAGAATTTCCCGCAGAACTGGTTCTTCAGTAAAACACTGCTCCTGTGCATAAAGGCACCGCGCGGCAAAACGGCATCCCGGCTTCGGGTCGATGGGCGACGTGATTTCGCCTTTCAGAATAATCCTTTCAGGCTGATGGTCAATGTCAATTGTCGGTATAGCGGAAAGAAGCGCCTTTGTGTAGGGGTGAAGCTGAAGTCGGAAAAGCTCGCGCGATTCGCAGTGTTCCACCATCTGCCCCAGATACATCACGCCGATGCTGTCGGCAATGTGCTTAACAACGCTCAGATCGTGCGTGATGAACATATAGGTCAGGCCCCTGTCGTCCTGAATATCCATCATCAGATTCAGAATCTGCGCCTGTATCGAAACATCCAGCGCAGAAACAGGCTCATCGCACACAATGAATTTCGGTTCCAGCGCCAGAGCCCGCGCAATTCCGATGCGCTGGCGGCGGCCGCCGTCAAGCTCATGGGGGTAGGAATTGGCCAGCCGTTCGGCCAGTCCCACCGTATCCATCAGGCCGCTCACTCTGCGGTTGATTTCGGCAGTGCCCAGCTCAGGACAGTAGTTGTGAAGCGGCTCGGCAATCGCCTCGGACACTGTTTTGCGGGGGTCAAGGCTGGAAAAGGGATCCTGAAAGATCATCTGCACGTTCTTATGGAATTCGCGCTGCTCCGCCTTCTGCAGACTGGTCACGTCGCGGCCGTCAAAGAGAATCTGGCCGCCCGTCGGCTCGTGAAGCTTCACCACAAGACGTCCGAGCGTGGACTTTCCGCACCCCGACTCGCCGACTATTCCCAGCGTCTTTCCTTCTTCTATGGCAAAGCTGACGCCGTCAACGGCATGAAGCATTCCGCGGGGCGTTCTGAAATACTTTTTCAGGTCTTTCACTTCAAGCAGTGCAGTCATCTTTCATTCCCCCCGGCAAAGAAGCAGCGGACTGTATGCTGCCCGCCGACGTTTTTCAGCTCCGGCCGTTCTGTACGGCACTTTCCGGCAGCACGGCTGCAGCGTTCTGCAAACGGGCAGCCGACGGGCGGCCGGGTGGGATCCAGCACCTGCCCGGGAATGGGATGAAGCCTTCTGACTTCGTGCTTGAGGTCGGGCAGCGAGCCGAAAAGCCCCAGCGTGTACGGATGCAGAGGATTTTTGTAGATTTCCCTCAGCGTGCCGTATTCCATGATGATGCCGCCGTACATGATGGCCACCGAGTCGCACATTTCAGCGACGACGCCGAGATCGTGCGTGATCAGGATCATCGAGGTGCCCAGTTTTGTCTTGAGGCTTTTCATCAGGTCAAGCACCTGCGCCTGTATCGTCACATCAAGAGCCGTGGTCGGCTCGTCTGCGATCAGAAGTTCGGGGCTGCACGCAAGAGCAATTCCGATCATAACGCGCTGCTTCATCCCGCCGGAAAACTGATGCGGATATTCCTGGCTCCGGTCGGCCGGTATGCCGACCATTTCAAGCATTTCCTCGGCTTTGCGCCACGCCTGTGCATGGCTGCATTTTTCATGCAGCTTGACAACCTCGGCGATCTGCTCCCCCACCGTCAGAATCGGGTTCAGCGAGGTCATGGGGTCCTGAAAGATCATTGAAATAGCCTTGCCGAGAATCTCACGCATGGCGTCGCCGCCAATTTTCAGCAGGCTGATGCCGTTGAAGAGAATTTCACCCGAGGTGTACTGTCCCTGCGGGTTGGGAAGCTGACGCAGGATTCCCAGCGCCGTCGTCGTCTTGCCGGCGCCGGTTTCCCCGACGAGACCGAGACATTCGCCGCGGTTCAGTGACAGATCCACGCCGTTGACAGCGTAAACAAGGCTTTCGTCAGTCTGGTATGTGATGCCCAGGTTGTGAATTTCAAGAATTTTTTCCATGGAGTGCCTACTTTCTCAGACGGGGGTCAAGCGCGTCGCGCAGCCCGTCGCCGATCATGTTGAGCGAAAGCACCAGCAGCGCAATGGCGCAGCCCGGAAAAACAGACAGGTGCCAGTAGGTCCGCATGTAGCTTCTTCCGCTTGAAAGCATGGAGCCCCATTCGGGCTGGGGCGGACGGACGCCGAGGCCGAGGAAGCTGAGCCCCGCCGCGTGAAGGATGGTGAGTCCCAGGCTCAGCGTGAGCTGTACGATGACATTGGAAAGGATATTCGGGAAAATATGACTCCATATCAGCTTGAAATCGCTGCATCCGCTCAGCTTTGCGGCTTCAATGTACTCTGAGTTTCTGATGGTCAGGATAGACGCGCGGACAATCCGCGAGAATGCAGGTATGGACGAGACGCCCAGCGCGATTGTCAGATTGCCCATGCCGGGGCCGAGCACAGAGGTGATGATGATGGCCACCAGAACGCTGGGAACTGCCATCATCACATCGACAAAACGCATGATCAGCGTGTCGGCGAGGCCGCCGTAAAAGCCGGAAATCGCGCCCAGCACTGAACCGCCTGTCACTGCTATGGCCATGGAAACAAAGCCGATCTGCAGCGATACGCGGGCGCCGTAAAGAATTCTCGTGAAAATGTCGCGTCCGAGATTGTCCGTGCCGAGCAGAAACTCCCGGCATGGAAACCTGAAGCACTTGTCGAGGTGCTGCTCCGCATAGCCGTAGGGCGCAATCACGTCAGCGAACAGCGCTGCCAGCACATAGATCAGCAGAATAATGATGCCAAGCACCGCAAGGCGGTTTTTCACAAGCCGGTGCAGCGCTTCTCCTGCAAGGCTCTTTCTTTTTGGAGCGCCGCCCACTTTACTCGCCCGCCTTTCTTTTCTTCGACTTATACATGGCTGTCAGGCGCGGGTCGATAAGACCGTAGATCAGATCGACAATCAGGTTCACGCCGCCGAAAATCACGGCAATGACAATCACGCCTCCCTGCACAACAGGAATGTTTTTTACAGAACAGGCGTCAACCAGCATTTTTCCCAGTCCGGGAATGGCAAAAATCGTTTCGATGACAAAAACGCCGCCCAGCTGCCGGCCGAACTGCATCCCCATCAGTGTGATGACGGGAATCAGCGCGTTCTTCAGCGCATGCTTGCAGATCACCGTCGTCTCTTTCAGCCCTTTGGCGCGGGCCGTGCGGATATAATCCTGGCGGATCACCTCAAGCATGTTCGAGCGGGTTGTCCGCATGATGCCTGCCACGCAGCCGATGCCGGTCGCGATAATGGGCAGAACCATATAGCGCACGCCGTACCACCCCGAGGGCGGAAACCAGTGAAGACGCTGTGAAAAGACGATAATCAGCATCAGCGCAAACCAGAATTCAGGCAGCGCCAGAAAAATCAGCGCCAGAAGGCTGGCAGTCATGTCAAGAAGGCTGTACTGGCGGCAAGCCGAAATCAGCCCCAGCGGTATGCCTATGGATGCGGCCAGCAGTGTGCTGAAAATAGCCAGTTCAAGGGAAATCGGGAAACGGTCGATAATTTCGGAAAGCACCGGGTGACGGTTCACGTACGAAACGCCGAAGTCAAATTTAGTCACAATCCCCTTGATGTAATGATAAAACTGCACCGGCAGCGGATCGTTCAGCCCCATCTCATTGCGCATGGCATCAACTTCTTCCTGCGTTGCCATGTCGCCGAGGATCGAGCGGATCGGGTCGTTCGGCGAAAGACGCAGGATTACAAAGACAATCAGCACAACAAAGAACACGACAGGGATCAGCATCAGCAGACGTCTGATCAGATATCTTCCCATAACGCGGCTCCTTTCAGTTCACATGCGTCAGTTACAGCGGAAAGAGCGGTTCAGGCCGCTCTTTCCAAAAAATTTCCGGCCGGCCGGACTGTGCGCCGGCCTTAGCTTCAGAACTGTCAGTTGAATTTTACTTCGCTGAACACGGGAATCTGCGAGGGTCTGACCCAGAATCCGGAAATTCTGTCGTTGACGATATAGAAATTCTTGCCGACCCACAGCGGGATGATCACGGCTTCATCGACAATGAGCTTCTGCAGTTTCGCGCATGCCTCGGCGCGTTTCTGCTCGTCCACTTCGGTGTTGATCACGTCAATCAGTTTGTCGGCCTCGGGATTGGCATAGAACGAACGGTTGCCGCCCGCACCGAAGTTGCGTGAATCCACGATGGCAACGCCGTCGGTCGCATCGCCCACAGTGGTCCATCCGCCCACGTACATCTGCTGGCGGCCGTTGACGATCGCATCGAGCCAGTTGGTGAAATCGGTGACGTTCAGGTCAACCTGAATGCCGATGTTTGCCAGATAAGCCTGGATCATTTCGCAGACGGGCTGGCGGCTGTTGGAAATCAGCGTGCATTTGAATCCGTTGGGATAGCCCGCCTCAGTCAGCAGCTTTCTGGCCTCTTCAGGATCAAAGCCGTTGAATCTGCTGTCTACATTGCTGTAGCCCCATGTTGCCGGGGCGAGGAACGACGTGCCGACTTCGCAGAGGCCCTGGAAATAGGAATTCACAATTGTTTTTGCGTCAATCGCAAGGGCAACAGCCTGGCGCACCTTGGGATTGTCAAAGGGTTTTACCTTGCAGTTGAACGAGAGATAGCTTGCGTTCAGAGTCTGCTGGCCGAGAATTGAAAAGCCCCTGTCCTTCTCGTCCATGGCCTCTCTGGCGTTGTCCGTTGACACCTGGGCCACTTCAACGTTGCCTGACTCGCCTTCAATGGCTCTTGTGGTGGCCTCGGGGATGTAGCGCATGATCAGGTTCCTGAATCCGACCTTGCCGCCCCACCAGTTCTCATTGGCTTCAAACTTCAGATAGTCGCCGGTCTTCCACTCCACGAACTTGAACGGCCCTGTTCCCACGGGATGCTCTGCGTACCCTTTCGGATCGGCTTCCATCGCTTTTTTGTTCACAATAAAGCCGTGATCGCTCGCGCACAGGTTCAGGAACGCCGGGTAGGGATGCTTCAGTGCAATGACGACTGTCAGCGGGTCTTCTGCTTTGCAGTTTTCAACGTCGACGGGACGCCACATGGACGCAAGGTTGGGTGCCTCGACAAACATCCTGAAAGAATAAAGCACATCATCTGCCGTGAACTTGTCGCCGTTGTGAAACGTCACGCCGTCGCGCAGATGGAAACGGTAATGCGTGTCATCAATGCGTTCCCACGACGTCGCCAGCGACGGGGCCAGTTTCATGTCCTTGTCCTGCGTCAGAAGGCTTTCGTAAATCTGGGCGCACACATTGCAGGTCGCCGTGTCGCTTGAACGGTTGCGCACAAGCGCCTTGGGCTCCATGCTCATGGCAAACACCACGGTGCTGTCCTCCTTGTTTTCCGCCAGGGCGGCCTCACTGCAGAAAACAGCGCCGCATGCCGCGAGGCTCACAAGTAACGCCGCAAACAAACCTTTTCTCATTCTCAGGTCCTCCTTTGAAATAAGACGTTCTGATAATAACTGCCTCAGACAGGTGATGCCCTTTAATTGCCGAGCGGGTGTTCCGCAAACCACTTCAGCGCCTCTTTACCGGCGCCTGTATCCTTCAGAGAGTGGTCGGCCCCCTCGTATGTGATGAATTTATGGTCTTTTCCGGCGGCTGTAAGAGCCTTGTCCATCTCCACCGCCTGCTCGTACACCACGCGCGTGTCAGCGGTTCCGTGGCACAGCAGGATGGGAGGAATGATCTTGTCGGCCCAGCACACAGCCGACCGCGCCCTGAACGCTTCTGGCATTTCCTCCGGCCCGCCGCCCACCAGCTCATGATAGACTTTCTTCATGTCATCATCGCGGGTGTTGTACATCATCACATTGTCAGCCATTCCCGCAAGAACGGCGGCTGCCCTGATGCGGCTGTCGCGGGCGCAGGCGAGGTACGTCATCATGCCTCCGCGGGAACGGCCGAGCATGTAAACTCCCTCATGCCTGGCAATCGGCAGTTCCATCATCAGGTCGATAAGTTTGATCACGTCGTCAACGTCTCTGCCGCCGAACTCCTCGCGGCCGGTGCCGCCGCAGTTTCCGCGGTACTGGCTCGCCAGAACGATATAGCCTGACGACGCCAGATTCGCAATCATCGCCGGCTTCAGCGCGCTGAACTCGCGGTTGCCGCCCCGGTTGAAAATCAGTCCCGGCCACGGGCCTTTCCCTTTCAGCGGGAATGACGCGCAGCCCTCAACTTCGCAGTCGTCCGAACGGTAGCGGAACGTGTAAAGCCTGACGGTATCCCTGAACTTTTCAGGGCTTTCAACTGCGGTAACGCGCAGGACATCAGGCAGTTCCCTGAGATACTCCCCCGGCTCCTTCTCTGCCGCCGCCGCACAGGCAGCCAGCGCCAGAACCCCAAGCGCCGCAGCAAGCGCTGCGGATTTCACAAAGCTCCGTACTCCCATGACAGATTCTCCTCCCTGTTCTTTTTTTACTGTTTCTGTCCGGCCAGCGGATGTGCCGCAAACCACTCCATGACTTTCTGCGCTGCGTCAGTGCCGGCCAGCGGATGGCCTGCCCCGGGATAAACAACCAGCTTGTGTTCCCTGCCGGCTGCAGTCAGCGCCCTGTCCATTTCCACTGCCTGCTGAAAGACAACCTTATCGTCGGCTGTTCCGTGGCACAGAATCACCGGCGGAATAATTCTGTCTGCCCAGCACACGGCCGACCGCGCCCTGAACGCTTCTGGAAATTCATCAGGGCCTCCGCCGACAAGCTCGTGATACACCTGTTTCATGTCATCTCCGCGGGTGTTGTACATCATTACGCTGTCCGCAAGTCCCGCCAGGATTCCCGCTGCCCGGATGCGCGGGTCGCGCGCACAGGCCAGGTACGTCATCATGCCGCCGCGTGAACGCCCCGCCATATAAACGCCCTCCCGGCGCACGCAGGGCAGTTCCAGCAGAATATCAATCAGTCTGATCACGTCGTTCACGTCGCTGCCGCCGAACTCCTCGCGGCCGGTGCCGCCGCAGTTTCCGCGGTACTGACTGCCGAGCGTCACATAGCCGCCTTCAGCATATTTGCAGATTTTATCCGGCGTCAGCGGGCTGAATTCGCGGTTGCCGCCGCGGTTGAACACCAGTCCGGGCCAGGGGCCGCGCCCTTTTTTCGGAAACGCGGCGTATCCCTCAACTTCACAGCTGTCAGAACGGTAGCGAAACGAATAGAGCTGAACGCTTTCCCGGTACTTTTCAGGACCTGCGATCTCCGTCGAGCGGATCACTCCCGGCGCTTCTGCAAGAAAGTTTTCCATTGCGGCCTCCGAATTTTCTTTTTTAACATTATATAATGTTATATAATGACTTGGCTGTAGTTTATCTTTTTGCCGAAATAAAGTCAACGTATTCTTAATGAACAAATGCCTGGAAAAAACTGAATTGCCTCTTTTTAAATAAAAAGCGGGCGCAGAAATCTTTCTGCGTCCGTTTACTAAAGTCCTGCATCCGTGTGGATTTTAAATCTCAAGTCAGGTCGTATTAAACAAAGTTCCGCTGTTTTGATGTATCTATCTGCCGAGATCTCGGATCGTTTCAGCAGCGGCCTCCGCAATGCGCTTCAGCGAATCGGCCGGGATGTCCAGATGAGTGATCATCCTGACGGTACTCCGGCCGGTCGGCTTTGCCCTGACGCCGTGCGCAGCCAGCTCGCGGCAGAACGGCTCCGCCTCCAGCTTCACGGGCGTCAGGTCAATGCGGATGATGTTGGTCTGCACCTGAGAAAGGTCGATTCCCGCGCCTGTTTCCTTCAGCAGAAGCGCAAGAGCAGATGCTTTTTCGTTGTCCTCTTTCAGGCGGCTGTAATTTTTCAGTCCGATCAGTCCGGCCGCAGCGAGTATACCCGCCTGCCGCATGCCGCCGCCGAGCATCTGTCTCATGCGTCTGGCTCTGCGGATTGTCTGTGCCGTCCCCATGAGCAGAGACCCTGCGGGGCAGCCCAGCCCCTTGCTGAGACACACCGAGACTGCATCCACATCACGGCACAGCCGGGCCGGGCTGGTGCCGGCGGCAGCTGCTGCATTCAGCACACGGGCGCCGTCCATGTAAACGGGGATTCCTCTTGAATGGGCCGTTCTGCACACGCTGTCAATGTGGCTCTGCGGAATGACAAGGCCGAGATTCAGATCAAAGGAATCCTCCAGACAGACCAGCGTAACCGGTGCTGTCTGAAGTGCCTCTGTGATCAGGTTTGCTTCAAGGTCTCCGCTGCTGTAAATTCCGCCGGGGGCGGGCAGCGGGCGCGGCGTCACGCCGCAGATCCGTCCCAGCGCCGCGTCTTCCAGATTGTACATATGCGAGCGGTCATGCAGAATGATCTGTGTGCCCGCCTCAGCCAGCGAAAGCACCGCGGTCTGGTTGCTCATGGTGCCGGACAGCGTCAGCAGCGCCGCCTCCTTGCCGAAAAGGCCGGCGGCGTATTCCTCAAGCCTTTTCACTGTCGGATCGCCGTCAAGCATGTCGTCGCCCACTTCCGCGCTGTACATGGCTCTGCGCATTTCCTCCGTGGGCTTTGTTACTGTATCGCTGCGCAGATCGAGAATTGTTTCCATCGGACAGTCTCCTTTGCAGACAGGCTGCAGGCCGGCACTTTTGCGCCGGTCTGTTTTTTTAATGACAGGAACTGAAAAAGCACAGACTGCTTATTTTCACGGCAGTGCTCAGCGGCTGCGCTGAACCCGCCGGCTGTTCCGCGCCAAGTCAGGCCCGGCGGCCGGATGCGGGCATCTCAAGGCCGTAAAGTTCCGCGTACTTTTCGTTCAGGTAGTCGGCAAAGGGACGGGCGTCAAGGCTGCCGCCGCAGACGTGCCGCATCAGCTCCGGTTCGGTCATCGCGCAGCCGCTGTCGAAAATGTTCTTCTGCATCCAGCTGTCAATATCGGAAATGTCGCCGTCCGCGAGCCTTTCAAAAGCCCGGGGACAGTCGCTCAGCAGTTTCTGGCGCAGCATCCCGTCGTAAATATTGCCGACGGCATAACTCTGGAAGTAGCCGATATAATCCCCTGTCCAGTGCATGTCCTGAAGCACGCCCTCAAGGTCGTCGGCAGGTGTCACGCCGAGCACGCTGCGGTATTTTTCGTTCCACGCGGCAGCCATGTCGTGCGCGGTGATTTTCCCCTCAAAGTAGTCGCGCTCCAGTTCGTACCTGATAATGATGTGAAGGCTGTAAGTCACCTCATCGGAGGCTGTGCGTTTCAGGCTGGCCCTGACAGCGTTGATGCCGGCGTAGAACTGTGCAGGGGAAACATCGCGGAACGCAGGCAGCGCGGCCTGCAGTTCTCCGTAATGCCACTGCCAGAACTGACGGCTGCGGCCGACAACGTTCTCATAAAAGCGTGCGGCGCCTTCCTGCATGGCGCCGGAAATGCCTCCCCAGAGGCCGGCGTCCGCATACTCAGGCGCGGTTCTGACGGCATACATGGCGTGCCCGCCCTCATGAAGCAGGGTAAAAATCAGGTCAATGGAACCGTTCTTTCCGAGCGATATGCGCGCGTCCTTCGGGCCGGGACGGTTGGTAAGGCCGTGTGAGCCGAAGCCGTTGAACGTGACGCACCGCGGGTCAAGACCGTTGGCGCACGCCAGTTTTTCGCCGAGGGCCATTACGGCGTCGGCGCCGTAATCTTTCTGCATAAAATCCGCTGCGGGCTGCCTGCCTGATGCGCTGATTCTCTCAAGCAGCGCGGCAGCGCTTTTTCTCAGCACTTCAAATTCCCGGCTGATTTCCGCTGTTGTCAGCCCCTCGTCTACCATGCCGACCAGCGTGTCAAAGGCCGGTGCGTCGGGGTTCAGCTCCAGCGCAATCTGCTTTTTCAGGTCAAAGGCTTTTTTCAGCCACGGTTCAAAAATCCGGTAGTCACGGGCCGCACGCGCTTTCCGCCACGCAGTCACTGCCTCGGAACGGATCATGTTGAAGCTGCGCATCGTCTCAGGCTGAATGCGCGACGCTTTTTTAAACTCTCTCAGAAAAATGCGGACCTGCCCCCGCTGAATGACGCTGCCGATCTCCCCGGGCGGCACGGCACTGAGTTCACGCGCCGCGGCCTGCACGGAGGGATCCCTGAAAAGCGCTGCCTTCCGCTCCGCCAGAAAGGCCGAAAGTTCCTGGCGGTAGGCCGCACCTGCTTCAGGCAGGGATGTCCACTGGTCGTACCGCAGAAGCCCTTCCAATGACGCAGAATACTGAAGTTTTTTCACTGTTTCCGCCGCTGTCTTAAAACATTCTTTCAGTTCCAATTCCGTTTCTCCTTTCTGATAAGCCGTTTTCAGCGCTGCTTTTCAACAGTCTCCTCCGCCCCGAAGCCGGGCAGAAACGTCAGCGCCGTCATGCGTTCAGCAAGACGTCCGCGCACCACAAGGCCAGTACGTTCAGCGCCCGGATCGAGCGTTGTGATGACGGTGCGGCCTATCACCAGCCGGCCGGAAAGTCCGGGATTCTCCGGCCGGCTCAGAGCGACGCCCCACAGATTGTGCATCATCACCGGCTGTCCCTTCGCATTCAGGCCGAGATACAGGCCGATATGCCCGCTGAAGCCGATCAGGCTGCGGAACGGCAGGCCTTTCTCCCGGATAACGCGCACTTTTTCAGCAGCACTCAGCTTTCTCAGGTCAATGAACGGCCCGCTGCCAAAACTCTGGGCTCTGCTGTTGCGCGGCATCATCATGCCGAACGGCGCCGTGAGGTCCTTTACCATCATCGAACAGTCCCTGTCGCCGTAAAGGCCGCCCCAGCCGTAAAGCGTTCCCATGAACTTGCGGGCCTGAGCGATCATGTTTTCCGCCGTGAAAGGTACAGGATAGGGACGCACTGATTTTTCAGGCACGGGAATCAGTGCGATTTTCGCAGTGCCGTCAGAGGCCCGCAGAGGAATCAGCAGTCTGGCGTCCTGACCGCTGCCCGCCGTCGGAAAGACGGCGCCGATGCAGGCCGTGCACAGCGTGCGGCCTGCAGCAGAGCGCAGCGGCGTATTGTCATCCACAACAGCGGCGTAATGGCCCGATTCATAGCGGCGGCAGAACCGCGCACTGACAAAGGCAATGTCTTCAGCCCTGAACCACCCGGCAGCCGAGGAATACTCGCACAGATACCAGCCGCCGCTTTTATCAGCGTGAAGCACCCGCAGCGGCGTTCCCGGGTGAACGCCGCTGTTCTGCAGATAATCAAAGGGGTACCCTTCCCCCGCCGTGCCGGGATCGGCAAATGCCGGATGCATGTCGGGCAGAACGCGGCAGGCGGCAAAGCGCACCGTCACGGCCCGGCGGTCCATGGTGGGATACAGGTTCATCTGCGCGGCGTCAACAAGTTCGCGTCTCTGCGCTTCAGTTCGAACAGTCAGTGACGACGTGTAAGGTGCGCCGTCAAGTACATTTTCTGTTCCGGCAAGGTCAGGCACAGGCGCGCCGGCGCTGTGCCACGGGCGGAAAAACTGCTTCACGGCGCTTTCCGACAGTTCGTTCTGCTCCCTCTCAGAGAGCCAGCTTCCGCGAAGCGTCCACTTCCAGTAATTGCCCGGATCCTGAGACAGATTCTGCAGATCTTCAATATTCTGTCCGTACAGATTCACCACCTGCGCGCCGGAAGGCAGCGCCGCGCACATCAGAGCGGTCGCAGCCGCAAGTATCTTAAGTTTTTTCATCCAGAATCTCCTTTGAGCCGTCCGCCGGCGTATTGTCGCGCGGAGTCCGGCCCGCGCCGGATTCCGCCGTCCGGTTCATTATACCGCAGAATCCGCGCCGCGCTGCAGGACGTATAATTCAAGAGCGACCTGCCCGGACAGTTCAGAACGTTTTCATTCACCGGCGGCCGGCAGAAAAGCGCAGTCTCTGAAGCGGAATTTTTAAGTTTCTTCCGGCTCCGTACAGCCGGACACAGATACGCATGCGCGTTTTACCAGCGCCGGCCGGCAGTTTTTCAGATTTGCGGACTGTTTCACCAGAAACGCCGCTGTTTTTCTGTCTTTTCTGATTACAGCGGCCGTTTCTCATGCCTGTGTCGAAAAAGTCACTGCCCTGTGACAGAAAGTTTACACTCCCGCCCGGATTTTATGCGATACTTCAAACAGGAAGAATTTTTACATCAGAGGTGTTCACATGAGCATATTCACATCACTGCGCCGCTTCGGCCCTGCTCTTGCCCTGCTTTGCACGGCACTCAGCACTGTTTCCGCCGCATCCGGAGCAGTGCCGTCAGGAAAGGAGTCTTCAGACATGAAAATGCCGGCACCGCTTCAGGAGAATATTACCCCTTTTTTCAGCACCAGCACAAAAATTGCTGACGTCACCGCCGACCCGGCGTTCAAGGGCTTCGGCCGCTTTCTTTTTCCCCTGCAGCGCGGATACTGGAGCGGCTCGACGCTTGGAACGCTGAGTCTGGTCTGGTATTCGGAAATTGATCCCCAAAAGACCGTGGAAATCGTCAACACCCTGAAAAACCGCGCACTTGCCGGACAGAAAGTGTTTTTCGACATCTATACCGAGGCAGAAAAGGCAGCCGACCCGGCAAAACGCGGCACAGGACTGTTTTTCTTCCGCGGACGTCCCGGCGCGCCTTTTGCGGTGTGCTGCGCCGGCGGCGGTTTTGCCTATGTCGGTGCCATGCACGACAGCTTTCCCCACGCGCTGGAACTTTCGAAAATGGGATACAATGCCTTCGCCGTGATCTATCGCCCCGGCGCACAGACCGCCTGTGAGGACCTGGCAAAAGCCCTCAGTTTTATTTTCGGCCACGCCGCCGAACTGGGCGTTGACACCAGCGGATACTCCCTGTGGGGAGGTTCGGCCGGCGCCAGAATGGCCGCATGGGTCGGCTCGTACGGCCCCGGCGCCTTCGGCGGCGGAGATCTGCCCCGTCCTGCTGCTGTCATCATGCAGTACACAGGCTACAGCGAAATTTCACGCAGTGATCCGCCCACTTATGCCTGCGTCGGTTCAGCCGACGGAATCGCTCCCTGGCAGGTCATGCAGCAGCGTCTTGAGGCCCTGAAAAAATTGGGCACTGACACAGAGTTTCACGTGTATCCCGGTCTGCATCACGGCTTCGGACTGGGCACCGGCACCGCGGCAGAAGGATGGCTCCGCGACGCCGCGGCGTTCTGGGCACGGCATCGGAAAAACTCCTGACGCCGCCTGCTGCCGCCGTTTTTCACCCGGCTGCAGCGCAGCACAGAAAAAGACGCCGCTTCCCTCAAAACACAGGGGAAGCGGCGTCTTTTTTGCTGCCCTTTTTACCGCTGAAAAGCAGTATTTTCACGGAAGCCCGGAAGTTCTGTCTGCCGCCGGCGGGCCTGACAGTTCCGGCGGCGCCGGAATTTTCCTCCGGCCGGGCTTCAGAGCAGTCTGACATTGTTTCCTCGTAATCCTGCTCTGCAGACTGCAGTTCTGGGCGCCCTGCAAATTAAACACCGCAGAATGTCCGGCACAGACGGCCTGAGGTTCCCGGTTCAGGACATCCCCGTGATTCAGGCACCGCAAAACACACGGCGCAGACAATTTAAAACATGCGGTTCAGTATGCACTTAAAACCAAACGCCGCAGAACATCCGGCCCCGATGTTCTGACTTCAACCGGCATTCTGAGCCGGGCCGGTTCAGGCGCACGCCTCCCGCGCTTAAAACGCGCGGATTCTGCACAGGCAGCAACAGAGCTGTGCCTGAGCCGCACGGCGAAATCCGAAGCTCCCGCTGCAGCGGCAGAGTGCGAGGTCCGGCGATGCCATGCCGTCCGCTTTCTTTCGCGGCCGCAAGATAGCGGACATTCCGTGTTTTCTTCTGCCTGACGCAGTATCTGCCGCCCTTTTTCCGCGAAAAAAGAACCGCGGAGGCAGCAGGGCGCCTTTGAATAATGTTTTCAGACAGCATGCGCCGGAATGCTGTATTTCTGGTAAAATGGTGAAAACGGTTCTGCACTTTCAGCCGGACTGCGCAGCAGGAGGGGCGGAAAAGCACGCCTGCTTCGCCTGCACCTGCTGAACTTGAAGTGTATACGGTTTCTTCCTTATGAATTTTCTTCTTATTTAAAGTTCTTCTCCTTGCAAAAAAGCGAAAAGACGTATATATTACGGCATAAAACTCATTCCCGCTCCTTCTGCGCGGCAGGTCTGACACGGGAAAATTTTTCTGGGGAGGTTTGCGCATGGCAACGTATATCAATGAACCGGCACACACTTTTAACGAATATCTTCTGATTCCGGGCTACTCTTCAAGTGAGTGCCGACCTGAAAACGTGTCGCTGAAAACACCTCTTGTCAAGTTTAAAAAGGGAGAAAAGACAGCTATTGAAATGTCGATCCCCATGGTATCCGCCATCATGCAGTCGGTCTCAAACGACACCATGGCCATCGCGCTGGCCAAGGCGGGCGGCGTTTCGTTCATCTACGGCTCGCAGTCCATTGAGAGCGAAGCGGCCATGGTGGCCCGCGTGAAGGCCTACAAGGCGGGATTTGTCCCCAGCGATTCCAATATCTGCCCCGGAGCGACGCTTGCAGATATTCTGGCTCTGAAGGCAAAAACCGGCCATTCCACTGTGGCGGTCACCGAGGACGGCACGGCCAACGGAAAGCTGCTGGGCATTGTTTCCAGCCGTGACTACCGTGTCAGCCGCATGTCCCCCGACCAGAAGGTGTACACGTTCATGACGCCCCTCGAGAAGCTCGTCACCGCGCCCGAGGGCGTGACGCTGAGCGAGGCGAATGACATCATCTGGGACAACAAGATCAACTCTCTGCCGATTGTGACAAAGGACGGACGGCTTTCGGCGTTCGTGTTCCGCAAGGATTATTCCGAGCACAAGGAGAATCCCAATGAGCTTCTTGATGCGGACAAGCGTTATGTTGTGGGCGCCGGCATCAACACCCGCGACTACAAAGAGCGGGTTCCCGCGCTGATTGCCGCGGGCGCTGACGTGCTCTGCATCGACTCATCCGAGGGCTTTTCCGAGTGGCAGAAGCTGACCCTGGCATGGATCCGCGAAAAATACGGCGATACCGTCAAGGTCGGCGCCGGCAACGTGGTTGACCGCGACGGCTTCCTGTTCCTCGCCGAATGCGGCGCCGATTTTGTGAAAGTCGGCATCGGCGGCGGCTCAATCTGCATCACCCGCGAAACAAAGGGCATCGGCCGCGGACAGGCCACAGCAGTGATCGAAGTCTGCCAGGCCCGCGACGAATACTTCAAAAAGACGGGAATTTACGTACCGGTCTGCTCAGACGGCGGCATTGTGTATGATCATCATATCACCCTGGCTCTGGCCATGGGCGCCGACTTCGTCATGCTGGGGCGCTATTTTGCCCGTTTCGACGAAAGCCCCACGGAAAAGCTGACCGTCGGCGGCATGTCTGTGAAGGAATACTGGGGCGAGGGCAGCAACCGCGCCCGCAACTGGCAGCGCTATGACCTGGGCGGCGAAAAGAAACTGTCGTTTGAGGAGGGCGTTGACAGTTATGTTCCCTACGCCGGACCTCTGAAGGAAAACGTGGAGCGGACCTGCCTGAAAATCAAGTCAACAATGTGCAACTGCGGCGCGCTGACGATTCACGAACTTCAGCAGAAGGCAAAGCTGACGCTGGTTTCCGCCACAAGCATCGTGGAAGGCGGCGCCCATGACGTTATCCGCAAGGAAAAAAGCACTGACAGCCGCTAGACCGGACTTTCAAAGCCGCTCCTGATTCAGAGGGCGGCTTTTATCGGCCGGCAGGACAGATATTTCAGGCCCGTTCCGCGCGGGTCAGCCGGAGGCAGTACATGTTGACATTGCAGAACCTGAAACCAGGGCAGTCGGCGGTGGTCACATCTGTAGGCGGAGAGGGCGCGCTGCGTCAGCACTTTCTTGACATGGGCGTGATCCCCGGGGCCCGCCTGACGGTGACGAAATTCGCGCCGATGGGCGATCCGATGGAGCTGATGATCCACGGCTACGAGCTGACGCTGCGCCTTGCTGACGCAGGAAAAATTCAGATACGGCCGGCATCCGCTGAAGAAATGCAGACTGCCGTACAGAACGCGGCGCCGGACCGCGGCGCCGCTGCCGAACACCCCGGGCTCGGCGAGGGCGGCCGCTATCACAACAGCGCCGCTGAAAATCCTCTGCCTGAGGGCACCATTCTCACATTTGCCCTGGCGGGCAACCAGAACTGCGGCAAAACGACGCTTTTCAACCAGCTCACAGGGTCCAATCAGCACGTGGGCAACTTTCCCGGCGTCACTGTTGACCGCAAGGACGGCGTGATCAAAGGGCACCCTGATACGCTCGTCACCGACCTGCCCGGCATCTACTCACTTTCGCCCTACACCAGCGAGGAACTGGTATCGCGCGCGTTCATCCTGAACGACAGGCCGCGCGGCATCATCAACATCATTGATGCCACAAACATAGAGCGCAATCTCTATCTGACCATGCAGCTGCTTGAACTTGACATTCCCATGGTACTGGCGCTGAACATGATGGACGAGGTGCGCAGCAACGGCGGCTCTATTCTGATCAACAAGATGGAACAGGAACTTGAAGTCCCCATCATTCCGATTTCTGCGGCAAAGGATGAGGGCATTTCAGAACTGGTGGACCACGCTGTTCACGTGGCAAAGTACCAGGAACCCCCCGGACGCCAGGACTTCTGCGATAAATACGAAGACGGCGGCGCTGTTCACCGCTGCATTCACGGCATTATGCACCTGATTGAGGATCACGCGCACGAGGCAGGCATTCCCGTGCGATTTGCCGCCAGCAAGCTCGTCGAGGGTGACAAAATGGTTCTCAGCGCCTTGAAGCTCACAGAAAACGAGCAGGAAATGCTTGAGCACATCATCGTGCAGATGGAATCGGAACGCGGTCTGGACCGTGCAGCTGCCATGGCCGACATGCGTTTTGACTTTATCGAGAAACTCTGCAGCTCAACAGTAATCCGGCCTGTTAAAAACAAAGGCTATGAGCGCAGCCAGCGCATCGATAAAGTGCTTACGGGGCGCTTCACTGCCATGCCCGCGTTCGCGGCAATCATGGCGCTTGTGTTCTGGCTTACTTTCAGCGTCATCGGGCCGAGACTTCAGGGCCTTCTTGCCGGACTGATCGGACAGCTGTCCGACTCGGCCGATGCTGCAATGGCCTCGGCAGGAGTCAACGCGTCGGTTCACTCTCTCGTGATTGACGGCATTTTCGGCGGAGTCGGCAGCGTGGTGAGTTTTATCCCCATCATTGTCGTGCTGTTCTTCTTCCTCTCAATGCTTGAGGACAGCGGTTACATGGCGCGCGTGGCCTTTGTCATGGACCATCTTTTGAGAAGGATCGGCCTTTCGGGGCGCAGCATTGTCCCCATGCTGATCGGCTTCGGCTGCACTGTTCCCGCCGTCATGGCAAGCCGTACGCTGCCGTCAGAACGGGACCGGCGCATGACCATCATGCTGACGCCGTTCATGAGCTGTTCAGCAAAACTGCCTATTTACGGCTTCTTCGCCGCGGCCTTTTTCCCCGGAAAAGCGGGACTGATCACCGTGATTCTCTATCTGCTGGGCATTTTCATGGGCGTGGTCATGGCCCTGATCTCTAAGAACACCGTGTTCAAAGGCGAGGCCGTGCCCTTCGTCATGGAACTGCCGAACTACCGGCTGCCCGGTATGAACAACACTCTCCGCCTCATGTGGGAAAATGCGCAGGATTTCCTGGAACGCGCCTTCACCATTATTTTTGTGGGAACCATTGTGATCTGGTTCCTGGAGAACTTTGATTTTCATCTGAACGCCGTCGCAGATTCGCAGAACAGCATGCTTGCCGCTATAGCCGGGGTCATCGCACCGGTTTTCACACCGCTCGGATTCGGCGACTGGAGAATTTCAACGGCGCTCATGACAGGCTTTCTCGCCAAGGAAAGCGTTGTCGCCACTCTTTCAGTTGTGCTCGGCGGAGCTGACAGGCTGGGCACAATCCTCTCTCCCCTTTCAGCCGCATCGCTGCTGGTGTTCTGCCTGCTCTACACGCCCTGTATTGCCGCAGTTGCCTCAATCAGGCACGAGCTTGGCATCCGCTGGGCCGCAGGTGTTGTAGTGTGGCAGTGTGTTCTGGCGTGGTTCGCCGCGCTGGCTGTAAAACTGATCGGTTCGCTTGTGCTGGGAGTGATTTAATTGAACAGGACGACAATTCTGATTCTCGCCGTGATCGCAGCGGCCGCCGCTGCAGCCCTGCGGCACGTCAGCAGGAAAAAAGGCTGTTCGTGCGGCAGCTGTTCGGGCTGCCCTCTCAGCGGAAAATGCTCGAGGCCGAGAGAACAGAACAGAAACTGAAAAAACGCTCTGACCGCCTGCCAGAATATGCGCGCAGGCAGACAGGCGGCAGAATTTATGCAGTGTTTTTTCGCGGCACAGAAGGGGATCATTCCCGCAGCGGGCTTCTTCCGGGCGCCTGCGCCGGACATTCTGCGGCGCTTGATTTTAAGTGTAT
>CAZDXA010000017.1:39855-45003 GCA_964509435.1 uncultured Synergistaceae bacterium
GGCTTCTTCCGGGCGCCTGCGCCGGACATTCTGCGGCGCTTGATTTTAAGTGTATGTTGAACCGCTTGCTTTAAATCATCCGGCCGGGGATTTTAGCGGCGCTCAGGTTATGAGGATGTCCAGAGCCGAAGAATTTAAACCTTAATATTATCCTTCATTATTCCTGCTGTTCTTTTTTTGAATGTCTCTGATATTTTTCCCGGCTGTCCGCTTTCTTCCGGCCGCAAAAGAAAGCAGCCGGCATGACATCGCCGGTTGAAATCAGAACATCAGAGCCAAAGGTTCTGCGGCACTCAGACTGCAGGAACATTTTGCACTGCACACTTTAAACCGGCTATGCAGGACAGCTCGCAGTGCTGAGTTGCTGACGTTTTTTAAAACGCAGGGTGAGGCTGTCCGGCAGCGTAAAAAAACAGCGCCGATTGTCCTCCGGCCGGCGGTAAACCACGCTTATGGACTGTTCCGGCCAGGGATTTTCAGCGCTGTATGTGTGAAACGGAGAGAAGGCCGTTTCACGGGAGAACAGAGAAGCACATGTCCTCTGTTCTCAGGAAGGGGTCAAAAGCGGTGGGGAAGCCGCCTTTAACCGCGGACACCCTTGCGGGGCCGCTCCCGGGAACGACGGGCACGCCCCCGGAAACTTATCCTGCGGCTGCTGTGCCTGGCCGCGGGATTACCTGCTAAATTACAATTCTGTGACACGTGATCCGGCTGTCAGTATGCCTGCGCCGGCGGCCTTTTTACAGACTGTCTATGACTGCTGACAGATATTCTGATGAAATGGAACTGTAGATAAACTGATCAATCAGACCGTCCTTCTTGGCCCGGCATACCTGACGCGCCAGAATTTTGTCAGAGTTTTCGTCTACAACGAGAACGACTTTGCACTCCGGCAGCCATTTTCTTATCTGTTCTGCCGTCGCAAGACGAGACGGCAGTTTCTCTGCTTCAGTGGGAGCAACTTCCATGATCAGCGCCCACGGCTCAGCCTGACGACAGAGTTCTGCGGCGGCACCGGGACGGCTGGCCGCATAAACCACAAAACCAACGCCGGCATTCCGCAGAACGTCAGCAACTGCGTCACTGAGCAGACGGTTCTGGATATCTACCACAATCCGTCGCATAGCGGCCATCACCTTTCTTCATACTCCGTTCCTCTTTTCTGTTCCTATTTTTGCAGATTTCCTGAAAAAGCGCGTTACCCATTCGGGTAACACAATGAAAATCTTTACGTATTTAATATGTTTATTTTAAATATTTTATTTATCTAAGCGAACTTTTTTTCCACACTTACGCCGCGGCAGTCACTAAAAGCAGAAAAAGCAGCCGTGACAGCGCCATGTTTTTATTGCGCACGAGTTCTGACGGCACTCCGGCAGGGACGGACCCGTCCGGACTGCTGAAAGTTCCGTGGTTCCGGACAGCGCCAGAATGGAAAACCGACGTTCCTTCCTGCAGCTGAACTGTAATTTTTCTCTTGCTGTGTGAGTGCACTCCAAAGTTAAAATTTACTGTCAGAAAATTTTCTGCAGCTGGGTCCTCAGGCAGGTGAATGCAATGGCTGAAATTTTACGCAGAGAATTTGTCTATGTGTCTTATTACTTTATGGTTCAGTTCCGGCAGATCTTTTTCTACTGGATCTGGGGCATGGTCATCGGCTCCTGCGTCTCAGTCTTTGCAAAAAAAGGACTGCGCAGGCTTTTCGCCCGCATGAGCGGTTCCCGATGGGGACTGCTGGGCGCTGTGCCCGCCAGCATTCTCGGCATTCTTTCGCCGCTGTGCATGTACGGCACCATCCCCGTGGCGGCTTCGTTCGCCGAACAGGGGATGCGTCAGGACTGGCTTGCGGCATTTATGATGAGCTCGGCGCTGCTGAACCCGCAGCTGATGATTTACAGCATGGCGCTTGGCAGAAAGGCCGCAGCGGTGCGCTTTGTCTCCTGCTTTCTGTGCGGCATTGCGGCAGGCCTTCTGACCGCAGGATTCTGCCGCAGGGCTTCCTTTTTCTGCTTTGACGGCTTCAGCGGGCCGGAAAATCATGACACAGATCCGAATCCGGTGCTGCGGCTTCTAAAGAATTTCGGCCGCAACCTGCGCGCCACAGGGCCGTGGTTTGTTACGGGAGTTCTTCTCTCAGCGCTGTTTCAGCGCTACGTACCCGCCGAGAGCCTCACCCGTCTTTTCGGGCGCGACAGCGGCTGGGGCGTGCTGCTGGCAGCCACAGTCGGCGTGCCGCTGTATGTGTGCGGCGGAGGCACTATTCCGCTGCTTCAGCAGTGGCTGACCTCGGGCATGAGTCTGGGCAGCGCGGCGGCGTTCATGATCACAGGACCGGCGACAAAAATCACCAATCTGGGCGCTCTGAAAACAGTGCTTGGCATCAGAAACTTTCTTCTCTACCTGTTTTTTGTCATGATCTTTTCCCTGCTGACAGGAGCTGCAGTCCAGATTTTTCTTTAAAGTGCACCTGCGCGGCACAGCAGAAAAGCGCGGACTTCCGGAAATCACGTTCCGGAAGTCCGCGCTTTTTTTTGTTTTTTCCTTTACACAGCGGCACTGCCCCTGCGGGAGGCAAACAGCGGCAGGATGGTACGCTCCACAGCCTTGAGCATCAGGTACATGACAATCACGTCGCCGGGAAGGCGGATCAGATTAGTGGTCAGCCGGGCGGGAAAAATAACCCACACAGCCTTGTGATACAGAATCACAAGCCACAGAGTGTTCAGTCCGAGATTCACGACAGCTTTGACAAGAACCTGCGCCGCCAGAACACGCCAGATGGTCAGCGGACGGCGGTACAGTATCGAACCGTAAATCGCACCGGCAATCACAGAGCTGAGCGTGAATCCGAAGAAATACGGGCCGTCAGGTTTGAGCACATACTTGATGATTTCAAGCGCGCCTGAAAAGATGGCGCCTGCCGCCGGGCCGTACATGAAGTCGACGATCTGATTGGGCAGCCCCGAAAGACCGATTTTCACGTAGGGGCCGATTCTGATGCTGGCAACAGTGCTGAGAATAATTGAAAGCGCACACATGACACCGCAGAACGTGACAGTGCGCAGAGAACGGAACTCCTCAAGAGAACTGAGCCATCTGTTTTTCTGAAACCCTGAAACCGAATCCTTCATACAAAAAGACCTCCTTATGCAGTTATACCTCTTACCGCATATGGAGGTCATGCTCTCAATATGCAGCAGCGGGATGCAAAATCCGATACCGCAAACCTGACGGCTTTTCGTCCGGCTGTCAACTCCCTGTTCAGCCGGCACTTAACGCATCGGTTTTTACTCTGCTTCTCTGAATGCATTATATTCTCCCTTCCGATACAATGCAATTTTTTTAAGAAAAAATCATTTTGGTGAAAAAATTACGCACTGACAGTTCAAAACCCGCAGTATGACAAAACCCGAAAAATACCTGACGCAGCAGCATTTATTCACTCCCGCGCTGCAAAAAGTGACGAAGTTTTAATAAATTTCTGCGAATGTACAGTTTAAAATATATATCCGACAATTTTAATTATAATTTGTTTAGACATATAAATTTTAACAAAACTAATCAGGAATATTGACTGACGAAATTTTCAGTGCTAATCTTTTCACCGTAAATTTCAAGTATTTAAGGAGGAAACAATGCTTTTAAGGGAATACCGTACACTGGCGCATCTCAGCCAGGCAGAACTGGCCGCAAAGGCAGGCGTTTCCGAACGGTCAGTCATCCGCTGGGAGCAGGGAGGCTCACTGAACATGCGCAGCCTCATGAAACTTGCGAAGGCTCTTGACATCAACCCGGGAGACCTGCTTGACCGCGACCGCGGCACCGAAGCAGTTTAACAGCCGAAACGCCGCTCTCGCAAAAAACAATACACTTTTCCGGCGCCCATGAAGCCGAGCGCCGTCCTGCGCGGAGCCGGGGCAGATTTTATCTGCTCCGGCCCCTTTTTTTACTGCGCTGCAGATCCCCCAGCCGCGGGAAACTGCGGATAAAAGAAAATTTTCCGCTCCGTCAGGCAGAATTCATGGCATAATAGCAGAGAGAAAAGCGAAGCTGGACACAGCCGCAAATCTGACAGCCGAAGAAGGAATTGATGATGAGATACGACGTGAACATTGCAGACGGCCTGACAGACATCTATCCTGACATCCGCCTTGGATGCCTGAGATTTCAGGCGCAGGTCAGAAAGTCTGACCCGCAGTTCTGGAAATACCTTGACGAAGAAGTTCTGCCCCAGGTACGCAAAAAGATCAGCGGCGCTGAATGGAACGCCGTTCCCGGCGTGAAGGGAAGCCGTGCAGCCTACCGGGCATTCGGACGCGATCCCGGCCGATACCGCGTTTCATCCGAAGCCCTGCTGCGGAGAGTCAGGCGGGGCGACGAACTGTATCATGTCAACTCAGTCGTTGACGTGAACAATCTCGTGTCAGTCAGAACCGGCATGTCGGCAGGATCCTACGATCTCGCTGAAATCCACGGCGCAGTCACACTCAGAAAAGCCGGAAAAGGCGAAAGCTATCAGGGCATCGGCAAAGATTTCCTCGACCTTGAGAACATGCTGATCCTCGCCGACAGCGAAGGGCCTTTCGGTTCATCCACATCCGATTCCCGCCGCGCCATGGTGACAGAAAAGACCCGAGACATCCTCGTGGTGCTCTACTGCTTTGAAAAAGAAATTCAGCTGGAACAGACCCTTGCTGACGCCAAAGAAGCCTTTGAGCGCTTTGCCAAAGCCGCAGACACAGAAACGTGGATCGTTTCCTGCCAGGTCTGAACAGCCGCGGCAGAAAGCGCAGTTCCAGACAACGCCGCAAATAACGGGAGCAGAAATATCAAAATTTCCGCTCCCGTTATTTGTTCCCCAATATCCGGCTCAGATGGTCTAAACCTTCCGGCCCACACCGCCCTCACAGTAAAATCCCGCCGGATCAGACAGCACAAATGATCTGAAAATTGCGGCTCGCACCGCCCTCACGGTGCCCCCCACCAATCATCCAGCACGGATGTGGTTTAAAACTTTCGGTTCAATATGCCCCCAAACTCAAACACCGCAAAACACGCGGCACAGACAGTCTAAAACTTCCGGCCCAGTGCCCCCCTCATGGCAGAATCCCGCCGAACCGTAAGGCACAAATGATCTAAAATCTGCGG
>CAZDXA010000018.1:0-42768 GCA_964509435.1 uncultured Synergistaceae bacterium
GGAAGGCGAGCGCTGTTCCGTCACGATTTCAGAGGATTCGTCGAAAGTTCTGCCCATGCCGGAAGACACATCTGTTTAACGCTGAAAGTTCCGCAACATATTTTTTAACTGCCGACAGATTTTCCGCATGGGGAAAGAGCTCTCTTTTCCCATGCGTTTTGACGAGACAGTCTAACTGACAGGACAGAAATCACATAACATCTTTCCGGCTTTGCTGCAGTCATTGCTGTACATACTCCGGACTCTTGCTTTATGTTCTCCTACAGTCAAGGCATTCAAAGAAACAGCTTGTTTCTATTCTTTCATGACAAAGAAGAAACAAGACTTTACATTTGACAATCTCAAATACAGATACTAAAATAAACAAAAATAAAACGTCACCGGGCGTCGGAAGCAGGTGAAAATCCCGCACGGCCCCGCCACTGTATACCCTGACAACGCGGCATTATGCTCACTGAGGTTTCTGCCTTGGGAAGGGCGCCGCTGAGGATGAGGGGAAGCCAGAATACGCACCCGATGGCGTGAAGAAGGGTTTTTGCGCGGGCGAAAACCTTTCAGAAACAGCAGCCAATGACTGCTGTCTCTTGCAGCGCGCCCGCAGAGGGCGCTTTTTTTATGCCCGCACAGTGCCGCGGCAGTTCCAGAGTTTATTTCTGGCATTTTAAAGGAGGTCTGAACAGTATGAAAAGATTTTTCCGCAGTATTCTGGTGTCGGTCGTTTCCCTACTGTGCCTGGCAGCATCAGCTTTTTCAGCACAGACAGTTTATCCGGTAACGATTGACAACGGCAATCGCAAAATCGTCTTTGAGAAAGCTCCTGAACGCGTCGTCACCAACGGCGACAGCAACATCATCGAGCTGATGTTTGCCCTTGGCCTGGAGGACAAACTTGTCGGCTATGCCGGATTTCCCGGAAGCAAACACCAGGTATCACCGGAATACCGCGAAAAACTGGCAAAAATCCCCGTGGTGCAGGAAGGATACATCACGCTTGAAAATCTGCTCAATGCCAATCCCGACTTTTTCCTGTCAGGATATTTCTACGGCCTTGATATTCCAGGCAGTACAGCAGGAAACTCTGTCACGCCTGAAGAACTGGAAAAGCACGGCATCAAGAGCTATGCCATTACCGAATCACTGATCCGCGTGATGAAAAAGCCGCCTGTGTCTCTGGAAGACACCTACACCGACCTCAGGAACCTCGGCGTGATCTTCAATATACAGGACCGGGCGGAAGCTGTGATTGCCAGCATGAAAGCCCGCGTAGCAGCCGTTCAGGAAAAGTTGAAGGACGTTAAGGAAGGCCCCCGCGTGTTTATCTTCCGCAGTTTCGGCGTGCCCAACGAGGATGTACCGCGCGCCTGCGGCGGCCAGGCGATGCCCAGCGCGCTGCTTCACCTGGTTCATGCTTCCAACATCTTTGACGATGTGGACGACAGCTGGATTAAGGCAACCTGGGAGGGAGTCGTCGCCCGTGACCCTGACGTGATCCTGATTCTTGAATACCGGGGCACCCCGGAAGAAAAAAGCAAAGCCATGCTGCTTGATAATCCGGCACTGCAGCAGGTCAAGGCAGTTCGCGACAAAAAAATAATCTATATGTCTGTAGATGAAGTTTACACAGGTCCGAGAGCCGTCCGCGGTCTGGAACTGATCGCCCGTGGGCTGTATCCTGATCTGTTTGAATGAGCCGCCTGCTTTCAAAACACCGCACCGTATCTATACTGGCGGTTCTGGCGGTACTGCTGTTCTTCAGCATCACGCTGGGAGTGTCAGTAGGGACGGCACGGCTGTCATTTCAGCGGGTCTGGGGCATTATCTTTCACCAGATGTTTCCAGAATGGCAATGGCTGGGAACAGAATTTCCCCGCAATGAAGTCGGTATTGTCTGGCTGATTCGTTTTCCGCGTGTGCTGCTCGGCGCTATTGTCGGTGCCGGCCTTGCTACTGCCGGCACTGTCATTCAGTCACTGGTGCGCAATTCTCTCGCCGATCCTTACCTGCTGGGCATTTCCTCAGGCGCCTGCGCAGGCGCAGTGTTTGCCATGCTTTTTCTGCCGAGGTTTTTCGGAATTGTCCTGACCGGAATGTTCGGCGTCTCTGCTTCTGCTTTCATCGGGGCAGGGCTGGCGTTTATGCTTGCCTTTGTCATAGCCAGGCAAAGCGGCGCGCTGACGCCGGTACGCATGGTCCTGTCAGGACTCGCAGTGTCGTACGTATTTATGGCCGCGACGAATTTCATGGTCTATATGGAACAGCGCAACGGTGCTGAATCAGCAATGTTCTGGATGCTTGGCGGGCTTGGCGGCGCCAGATGGAACAGACTTCTTCTGCCATTTGCAGTGCTTATTGCCTCGCTGATAGTGTTCATTGCACAGTCAAGGCCGCTCAACGCGCTGCTTTTAGGCGATGAAAATGCCTCAGCTCTCGGCGTTGATGTGACAAAGTTCCGTCGTTTTCTGCTGATTATCACATCAATACTGACCGGTGTGATCGTCACAGTCAGCGGTTCAATCGGTTTTGTCGGTCTGATTGTTCCGCATGCCATGCGGATGCTGGTCGGTTCTGATCACCGACGCCTTCTGCCTGTCGGGGCGCTGGCCGGGGCGAACTTTCTGATCTGGGCTGATCTGTTTGCACGCACTGCTTTAGCACCGAGAGAACTGCCGCTTGGAATCATCACAGGATTTGTCGGTGCGCCTTTCTTTGTCTGGCTGCTCAGACGCAGCGGGAGAGATTCGCGATGAAACTCTCTGTCAGCTCTGTGCACTGGGGAACCAGCGCGGAGGATATTGTACGGGGCGTGGATGTGGAAATTGAGCGGGGCGAATTTGTCGGCGTGATCGGGCCCAACGGAAGCGGCAAATCAAGCTTCCTGCGCTGCGTATACCGCGTCAACAGGCCGCACTCCGGCTCAATTCTGCTGGACGAACGGGAAGTCTGGAATATGAAGGCGCGGGAGTTCGCACTGCAGGCCGCAGCTGTACCGCAGGAAATGCCGGGACAGTTTGATTTTACTGTACGTGAAATCGCAGCGATGGGACGTTATCCGCACAAAAAAGCCCTGCAGCGCGACAACACGCAGGACCTTGAACTGGTGGATCAGGCTCTGGAGTATGTCGGCATGAAGGAACGCAGCGACCGCAGCTTCACTTCACTTTCCGGCGGCGAAAAACAGCGCACGCTGATAGCCAGGGCCATCGCACAGAAAGCCGACTTTCTTATTCTTGATGAGCCAACCAACCACCTGGACATTTATTATCAGCTTGAAATCATGGATCTGCTGCGCAGTCTTAACGTCACCTCCCTGGTGGTCATGCATGACTTAAATCTGGCCGCTCAATACTGTGACCGCATTTATGTGATGAAGGACGGCAGAGTTTTCGCTGAAGGATCTCCGGCTGCAGTGCTCACGCCGGATCTGATCCGCAGCGTTTATCATGTGGAAGCCAGCGTCGTTCCTGATCCTCAGACGGGGCGCCCGCGAATCAGTTTCCTCAGGAGAGTAAGTTCTCCTCTGAAGTGAAAACGCCGCTCTGCCCGCCGTCGTTTCCAGATTTCTTTTCACACCGCGGCGCAAATGGCATCGGTTTTACAGACTTAAGGGCTGAATGAAAGCTCTTTCTGCGCGTTTTTCATTCAGCCTCATTTTTTACACTGCCATTTTTCAGAAACAGGGCATTCCTGCTTGTCAGAATTTTTCTAATTTTGCCAGTTGACAAGTTCCGCGGGCAAAAGTATACTTTGTTCTAAATTTCGGAAAATCTCCGGCAACAGGAGCGCATGAGATGTCACACGTCAGCTTTTTTGCAGCCGAATATTACTTTTACTGCTTTTTTAGACTATCTCTAAAAAGGTGATTTTGTGCTGCCGAAAAATTGACGTACCCCGGAAATCAGTTTTTATCAGGGAATCATAAGGCTGTGCGGAATCGCCGCACAGTCTTATTTTTTTGCCGCCTGACAGTGCCGGGAAAAATTTTCTCAGGTTTATTTCAAGGCTTATTGAGGAGGCTTTTTTATGATCGCAGTTCTGAAGAAGGGAACAACGCCCGAGCAGCGGGACAATCTGTGCAAATGGTTTGAAAGCATGGGACTGTCATGCAACGTGTCCGTCGGGGAATACCACACTATAATCGGGCTGATCGGCGACGTGACCAAAGTCGACGTGAACATGCTGGAAAGTCTTTCAATCATCGAACGGGTCACCCGCATCAGCGAACCGTTCAAAAAGGCAAACCGCAAGTTTCACGAGGAGCCGACGATTGTGGATGTTTCAGGGCGCAAGTTCGGCGGCGGTTATTTCCAGATCATCGCCGGCCCCTGCTCGGTGGAAAGCCGCGACCAGATCATTGCTGTTGCAAAGGCAGTCAAGGCTTCCGGCGCCACGCTGCTGCGCGGCGGTGCGTTCAAGCCGCGCACGTCGCCTTACTCGTTTCAGGGGCTTCACGGCGAGGGCATCAAGCTGCTTCTGGAAGCCAAAAAGGAAACTGGCCTGCCCGTCGTCTCCGAAATCATGAACATCAACGATCTTGACCTGTTTGCCGACATTGACGTGCTGCAGGTAGGCGCGCGCAACATGCAGAACTTTGACCTTCTCAAGGAACTGGGGCGCTGCAGCAAGCCGATTCTGCTGAAGCGCGGACTTGCCAATACGCTGACAGAGCTTCTGATGAGCGCTGAATACATCATGGCAGGCGGCAACAACAACGTGATTCTGTGCGAACGGGGCATCCGCACGTTTGAGACTTACACGCGCAACACGCTGGACCTCTCGGCGGTGCCTGTGCTGCATGAATACACTCACCTGCCGGTGATCGTCGATCCCAGCCATTCCACGGGGTATTCACGCTATGTGCCCTCCATGTCGGCCGCGGCAGCTGCCGCCGGTGCCGACGGTCTGATCATCGAAGTCCACAATGATCCGGCCCACGCTCTGTGCGACGGCGCACAGTCGCTGACGCCGCAGCAGTTCGACGAGGTCGCGCGAAAGGTCAGGGCTGTACGGGAGGCTCTGAAGTGAAAACTGTCGGCATTGTCGGCCTCGGTCTTATCGGCGGCTCATTTGCGCGGGCCTATAAGACCGCGGAAGAGGATTTCACAGTCTATGCAGATGAAAAGGACAGTTCTGTCCTGCAGTTTGCCCGGCTCATGGGCGCCGTTGACGGCAGTCTGACCCGCGAGCGTCTGCAGGAATGCGGCTGCATTCTGATCTGTCTGCACACCGCACTGGCCTGCCGGTGGCTTGAGGAGAACGCCCCGTACATTCCCCGCACCTGTCTTGTCATGGACTGCTGCGGCATCAAACGCCGCATCTGCAAAACGGGGTTCCGGCTTGCGGCGCAGTACGGCTTTGAATATGCCGGCGGGCATCCCATGGCCGGCACGCACCGCTGGGGATTCAAAAACAGCTCGGCCGATATGTACAGAGGCGCCAGTTTTGTGATTGTTCCCCGTGTGTTCGACAACATCGAGCTTCTTGAAAGAATCAGGGGCTTCATCGCGCCTGCGGGGTTCACCGGCTTTCCCGTCACCACGGCAGAGAAGCATGACAGGCTCATCGCGTTTACATCGCAGCTTGCACATGTGGTGAGCAACGCATACATCAAAAGCCCGACGGCGCTGGAGCACAGGGGCTTTTCTGCCGGTTCCTACCGTGACCTGACCCGCGTTGCATGGCTTAACCCGACTATGTGGACTGACCTTTTCATGGAAAACAGGGACAATCTGCTTTCAGAGATCAACCGGCTTCTCGGCGCAATCACAGAATACCGCGACGCCATTGCCGCGGGCGACGAAAAAAGGCTCTGGCAGCTTCTCGAGGAAGGCCGCGTCCGGAAAGAGGAGGTGGACGGCTAGATGAACACCATCGCTGTCCTCACTCATTCAAAAAACTATTATGTGCATATCGGCACGGGACTTCTGGATTGCGCCGGCGAGCTGAGCCTCACCCGCTGTGCGCCCGGTCCGGCTGTGGTGGTGTCCGATTCCAATGTGGCGCCGCTGTATGCTTCGCGGGTGGTAAAATCGCTGGCCGGTGCTGGCTTCAGCACGGAACTCTATGTAATTCCCGCAGGCGAATCGTCGAAATCCGCCGGCAGGCTGCTGGCTTTGCTCAGTTATATGGCTCAGCGGCGCATGACGCGGAACAGCACGGTTTTTGCGCTTGGCGGCGGCGTCACCGGTGATCTGGCCGGGCTCGCGGCTTCGCTGTATATGCGCGGCACAGGATTCGTGCAGCTGCCTACTTCGCTCCTCGCCGCAGTTGACTCATCAGTCGGCGGAAAAACTGCGATTGATCTCGCAGAAGGCAAAAACCTTGTCGGCACGTTCTATCAGCCTGATCTCGTGCTGTGCGACACCGGCGCGTTTTCAACGCTGCCTGAACAGCAGACTGCCAACGGCTTCGGCGAGATCATCAAGACAGGCATGATCTGCGATGAAAAGCTGTTCGACACCGCTTCGCACGCCGAGGCTGTCCGGCACATCGGAGAAATTGTGACGCGCTGCGTTGAAATTAAAAAGAGCATTGTGGAGCGCGACGAACGCGAAACGGGCGGCCTGCGCCAGATTCTCAACTTCGGACACACATTCGGTCATGCCATCGAAAAATGCAGCGGATTTGCCATGCCTCACGGCTTCTGTGTCGCAGCCGGCATGGCGCTTATCACCAAGGCGTGTGCCAGAAGGGGCATCTGTTCTGCCGAAACATGCCTGCGGCTCTGCACCGCCCTCAGAAATCACGGCCTGCCGGTCAGCACGGATTTCAGCGCCGGAGAACTTTTCGACGCCATGATGTCTGACAAAAAGAGGGCCGGCGGAACTGTCACGCTGATTCTGCCGCGCGCGCCCGGCCGCGTGGAGCGGCGCTCTGTCTCTCTTGACGAGGCGCGTTCGTTTCTTGAAGACGGGCTTTCAGCGCCGGAAAGCGCCCCACAATGAACGCCGTCATCACCCCCGCATCGCTCCGGGGAACTGTAAAGGCCATACCGTCAAAATCCTGCGTTCACCGCCTCCTGATCTGCGCCGCGCTGGCAGACCGCCCATCGTCTCTGAGCTGCGCTGTTCTCTCTGAGGACATTCTTGCCACTGTGCGGTGTCTTGCGGCCCTCGGTGCGAAGACAGAAATTTCCGGCGGCCGAATTGCCGTGAAACCGCCTCTGAATCACGGAAGAAAAGCTGTTCTGGATCCGGGCGAGAGCGGGTCAACCTACCGCTTTTTCACGCCGCTGGCTTCGGCACTGGGCTGTGAAGCTGAGTTCCGCCTTCACGGGAAACTTCCGCAGCGCCCAATGGAACCGCTGTGGAACGAAATGGAACGGCACGGCGTTCGGATTTCCGGCAAGGGCACTGACCACCCGTGCCTTTCGGGGCAGCTGACTGCCGGCAGATACCGTCTCAGCGGCGGGATCTCGTCGCAGTTTTTCACGGGCCTGCTTCTGGCCCTGCCTCTGCTTGACGGCAGCAGCCGGATTGAAACTGAAGGGCACCTCGAATCAGCCGGGTATGTCAGCATGACGCTTGAGGCGCTCTCACGGTTTTCTGTAAAAATCACCCGCGAAGGAACGGATTTCATCGTCCCCGGCCGGCAGCGCTTCACTGCGCCAGAGCATCTGGACGCGGAGGGCGACTGGTCGAACTCCGCGTTCTGGCTCTGCGCTGCAGCGGCCGGAGGAAAAATCTCCGCCGCAGGACTGACGTTTCCATCCGCACAGGGAGACAGCGCGGTGCTCGATTTTCTCCGCCGTTTCGGCGCCCCCGCCGATTTCCGCGGACAGACCGCTTCAGTTTCAGCGGCCGTGCTGCACGGAGCCGATATTGATGTCGGCGGAACCCCTGACCTTGTCCCTGCGCTGGCTGTCGCAGCTGCAGCCGCCCGCGGCACTTCACGCTTTATCAACGCCGGCCGGCTGCGGCTCAAGGAAAGCGACCGCATCGCCTCGGTCTGCGGCGCCCTGAACGCTCTCGGCGGACGTGCTTCTGCCAGCGGCAGCGTCATCACCGTTGAAGGCACCGGATCGCTGCGGGGCGGCACCGTCGATGCGTGCGGCGATCATCGGATCGTCATGCTCGCTGCCGCAGCCTCAGTGCTGTGCAGCGAACCTGTGATCATCAGGGGAGCAGAGGCTGTGAACAAGTCATATCCCACGTTTTTCGGCGATTTCAGCGCGCTTGGCGGCGCCGTCAGAAAGGAAGATGCATAGCATGTCATCAGGCTGGGGAGAACATATCCGCATCACCATTTTCGGGCAGTCCCATTCTGCCGCGGTCGGCGTCGTTGCCGAAGGGCTGCCTGCCGGCTTTCCGGTCGACACTGAAGAACTTGCGGCGTTCATGAAGCGCCGGGCGCCCGGGCAGGGCCCGCTGACGACGGCACGCAGAGAGGACGATCTGCCCGAATTTCTCTCGGGTATCGCGGCAGGCAGACTCTGCGGCGCTCCGCTGTGCATGATCATCCGCAGCACTGACATTCGTCCCGGCGACTATTCTGCCTTTGCCGATACGCCGCGGCCGGGACATGCCGATTACACCGCGGCCGTGAAGTACGGCGGATTTCAGGACGCCTCGGGCGGCGGGCATTTTTCAGGACGGCTCACCGCACCGCTTGCGGCAATAGGCGGCATCTGCCTGCAGATTCTCAGGTCGCTGGGCGTCTCAGTGGGCGCCCATATTGCGTCAATCGGCGGCGTCTGTGATGAGCCTTTTGACCCTGTCAGACTGTCAGAGGAGGATTTTGACCGGCGGGTCCTTTCGCCGCTCACAGTGCTCAGCTCTGACGCCGGTGCGAAGATGGCAGAAGTCATAGCCGACGCCCGGGCTCGGCAGGACTCTGTCGGCGGAATTGTGGAATGCGGCGTCACAGGACTGCCCGCCGGAATCGGCGACCCCATGTTCGGCGGACTTGAAAACCGCATTGCCTCGCTTGTCTTCGGCATCCCGGCAGTAAAAGGCATCGAGTTCGGCAGCGGTTTTGCTGCCGCCGCCATGCACGGAAGCGAACACAACGACCGTTTCATAAACTGTGACGGCACCGTGAAAACGGCCACGAACAACCACGGCGGCATTCTCGGCGGAATATCCAGCGGCATGCCTCTGATCTTCCGCGCCGCGTTCAAGCCGACGCCGTCAATCTCTCTTCCGCAGCGAACGCTGAACCTTAAAACCATGAGGGAAACTGAACTGCGCATCTCCGGCAGACACGACCCGTGCGTCGTTCCGCGCGCCGTGCCCTGCGTGGAGGCCGCAGCCGCCGTCGCCCTGTGCGACGCCATGCTGCCCGGCGACAGCAGACCTTTAAAAGGAGGCAGATAGCCATGGAACTTTCAGATTACCGCGCAAAAATAGACACGCTTGACAGGGAAATTGTCGGCCTTATGGTGAAGCGTCTCGCACTGAGCCGTGATATTGCCGTTTATAAGGCGGCGCACCGCAGGCCTGTGTATGATCCGGAGCGGGAACGCCGGAAGCTGGCAGAACTGACCGCTGCGGCCGGCGACGAAACCGCGCCCGCCATTGACGCACTGTACTCGCTGATTTTTGATCTGAGCCGTTCAGAACAGTACCGCATGATCAACGGCGATTCACCGATCAAGCAGCAGATCCGCGAAGCCCTGGCCAACACGCCGGCACAGTTTCCGTCGCGGGTCACTGTCGCCTGCCAGGGCGTCGAGGGGGCCAATTCGCAGATCGCCTGCGAACGGATTTTCCCCTCATGCAGCATTCTGTACTTCAATTACTTTGAAAATGTCTTTACCGCTGTGGAAGAAGGCCTGTGCCGCTACGGGGTGCTGCCCATAGAAAACAGCACTGCCGGATCGGTCAACCGCATCTATGATCTGATGGCGCAGCACAGCTGTTATATTGTCAGAAGCTGCCGCGTAAAGATCGACCACTGCCTGCTGGTTAATCCGGGAGTAAAAATCGGCGATATCAAAGAGGTTATCTCTCACGAACAGGCTCTGGCGCAGTGCAGCGAATTTCTCAAATCTCTCGGGGCGGGCGTAAAAATCACGCCGGTGGCAAACACGGCCGCCGCCGCCCAGAAAGTTCAGCAGTCGGGAAGAAAAGATCTCGCAGCGCTGTCATCGCGCAGCTGTGCCGCCCTCTACGGCCTGGAATGTCTGAAATCTTCCGTCCAGGATACGGGCAGCAACTTCACGCGCTTCATCTGCATCTCCAAAAACCTGGAAATCTACCCCGGCGCCAGCCGCACCAGTCTGATGCTGACGGTTCCAAACAGGCGCGGCGCACTGGCGCAGGTGCTTCTGCGCTTCAAGGCGCTGGGCATCAATCTGAACAAGCTGGAAAGCCGCCCCATGGCCAACAGCGACTTTGAGTTCATGTTCTACTTTGACCTGGACAATTCAGTTTATAATGACTCATTCCTGCGCATTTTTGACGACCTGCAGGGCGCCGTCATGACGCTGAAATACCTGGGCAGCTATTCCGAGGTGGTGTAAATGGGCCGTTTCGGCCTGATAGGGCGCCGGCTGGGACACAGCTTTTCGCCGGCCATCCACCGTCTGATCGGCAGCTACAGCTACGATCTGTGCGAGCTGGAACCCGGCGAGCTTGACGCTTTTCTGCGCGAAACGGATTACGACGGCTTCAACGTCACCATTCCCTACAAAACCGACGTGATGCGCAGCTGCGCAGAGCTTTCTGAACGGGCGGCGGCCATCGGCAGTGTCAACACGCTGACGCGCCGTTCCGACGGAAAATGGCGCGGCGACAACACCGACTGGGACGGTTTTCTCTACCTGCTGGGCAGTGAGGCGCGGGAACTCCGCGGCCGCCCCGCCGTTGTGCTCGGTTCCGGCGGTGCTTCAAAGACCGTCTGCGCCGTACTGCGTTCGCTGGAAATTCCGTTCACCGTTATTTCGCGCTCCGGCCCTGACAACTATGAAAACCTTGAGAAGCACGCAGACGCCGAGCTTCTGGTCAACACGACCCCCGTCGGCATGTACCCGGGAAACGGCGCCTCGCCGGTGGACCTCCGCGTCTTCCCGAAGTGCCGTCTTGTTCTCGACGTGATTTACAATCCGAGACGCACCGCGCTGCTTCTTCAGGCCGAGGACCTGGGCATACCGGCACGGAGCGGCCTTTCAATGCTGGCCGCGCAGGCCGTGCGCGCAGGCGGGCTGTTTCTGGGCAGAGAGCTGCCAAAGGACCTCACCGGTGAGATTACAGAAATTATCGCCAGGCAGACCTGCAGCATCACCCTCATCGGCATGCCCGGCTGCGGCAAAACGACCACAGCGGCTGCGCTCGGACGTCTGACGGGGCGCCCCGTATACGACATCGACACGCTGATCGCCCGGCGCGAGGGCATCTCCATTCCGGAAATTTTCAGACGCGGCGGTGAAGATGAATTCAGGCGCATTGAAACGGAAGTTCTTTCCGACACCGCCAAACTGAGCGGCGTCATCATCGCTGCCGGCGGCGGGGTTGTCACGCGGCCGGAAAACCGCGCGCTGATCCGCCAGAACAGCGTCTGCGTCTTTCTCGACCGGAGCGGCGATCTCCCCGTGGAAGGGCGTCCCGTGTCGCTGCGCGACGGGCTTGAAAAGATCAGAAAAGAACGTCTGCCGCTGTACCGCGCGTGGGCAGACCTTACCATATCGGCGGATTCAGCCGAACATGCCGCTGAAAAAATAACGGAGGCGCTGAAACTATGAAAATTCTTGTGATCAACGGGCCGAACATGAACATGCTCGGCCGGCGCGAACCGGAGATTTACGGGCACCGGACACTGAAGAACCTTGAAGACATGATCCGCGCGCACTGCGAGGCCAGGCAGATCGAGGTTGAATTTTTCCAGAGCAACCACGAAGGGGCCATCATCGACCGGATTCAGCAGGCCGCCGGCGTCACCGACGGCATTGTGATCAACCCCGCGGCCTACACTCACACCAGCCTTGCCATTGCCGACGCGCTGCGTGCCGCAGCCGTCCCTGCCGTTGAGGTGCATATCAGCGACATCCAGTCGCGCGAGGACTACCGGCATTATTCGTTCACTGCCGAAGCCTGCATCGCGCAGATCGCCGGGAAGGGATTTCAGGGCTACCTTGACGCCGTTGACCTGCTGGCAGAAAAGCTGGCAAAAAAATAAGCATTCTGAAAGTACGCCGAAAGCCGGGCCTGACTGTACGGAACACGCCCTACAGTCAGGCCCGGCTTTTTAACGAAGCGCACAGAACCGGCAGAAGCTCCGGCAGCATAAAGCGCCGGCCGTTTTCAGAAAATCTCTTTTTCCCACGGCATCGGGCTGTTTTCATACAGCCGGCTTGAAAGCGCGTAGTGCGGAACGGGGATGAACTTTATTCCGGAACCGGGCGGGATAAGGCTTTTCATGAGCGGGTCGCCGGCAAATGAAGTGTACTGCCCTGACGCAAGAAGCGCAGCAAGTTCCGCCTCACCGCGGATATTCAGATCGCCCGGTGCGGCAATCCGCCGGTCAAGTCCCAGCAGGGTTCCCACCGTGACCGGCATGTCAGGACAGCTGCGCAGAAATTTTCCGCGCAGCGCGTCTGCCAGAACCTGTTCGCCGGCGATCAGCAGGCCGCCGCAGGCGGCAGGAGCGCTCTGGAAAAGGCATTTTCCCGTTTCGGCGGCCTCATGAAGCAGCTTTTCTGTTTCAGCGCAGGGCAGTCCGCAGACCCATGGCACGCCGAACTGATCTTTCAGGTACTGCGCGGCATCAAGCCCTGACTGTGAGACAACCAGCGTCACCGCGGCCTCTCCCAGTTTCTTCAGATCCTCAAAGTTCTGGCGCAGGGGCTCAAAACCGGCGTCTCTCAGAAAGCCGGCCAGCACTCCGGCAGTTTCAGGAGCTGGAAAATCGAGGGCATTCAGGCCGAGCACGCCGGCGCAGCGCGTTCTGCCCCGCGCCGATCCGGCAAAGCGCTTCACAAGCTGCAGACAGGCGCGCGCCGCACCGCGGTTATAAGGCACAGTCCCGGTAGTCGCCACGCCGATGCAGGGAATATGCGTGCGGCTTTCAAGTTCAGCGGCAATGCCTTCAAGGTCTGTGCCGATCAGCATCGGCCCGGGAGTTCCCGCCAGAAGAACGAGGGGCGGGGGCAGACGCCGGATTTCTTTCTCTGTCTCCTCAATCAGCAGATCATCGCCGCCCATGACGGCGTCAAGCTCACGAAGTCCCGACGAAAGAACACGGCTGCCTTCAAAGGCACGCGGGTCGTCAAACGTCACATAGTTGTTGGCACAGCCGGTGGCACCATGAATGACGCACAGCGCCCCCAGCGGCGCGCAGACAGCGCACGCGCCGGAATAGTCCGAAGCATAAGCCGGCAGATTCATCCACAGTTCAGCCATTCGCTCCGCCTGCCTTCTCTGTTTCAGTTCTCACGTCGCGCTCGGCCGCCGCTGCCGCGCAGAGTTCCCTCATCAGGCGGACAATGCCGGAAAATCCCCACAGCCCCGGTTCGCCGTCAAACGGCACAAAGTGCTTTGAGCCTGAAAGGTACGCGCTGGTCAGGCCGATGCACAGAAGCTCCGGATCGCCGGCCGGTTCAGCGGGCTCCAGCAGCGGCCTGATTTCAACGCCGGGAAAGTGTTCTTCAATAAAACGCAGATCCTCGTCGTCTGAAGGAATGTTCCGCGCTGAAACTCTTTTCACGCTGAACCCCAGTTTCAGCAGCGACCGCGCCATATCAAAGGGGCGCGGCACAGCATCGCCGTCAATGACAACGGGACGGCTGCCGAGCATGGATTTTGCCTTTTCTATCTGGATTTCGCATTCTTTTTCGTAAAAAGAAAGATCGGGACACGGCACACCCAGCGCTTCAGCCGTTTTCCAGTAATTCCCGCGGACTGTCCCGGGGTCTGCGCTTGTCAGCGCGCTGATCCACGGGATGCCGAGACGTTTTTCCATCTGCTGCGCTGTGTACACCGCCATGGGCGCGATGACAATGTTCAGCCGGCTGGCGGCCATGGCCTGAAAGTCGTCAAACCGGCGGAACTCCGGAACCTGCCGCATCGGCGCCGCTCCCATGGAGGCAAGCACCTGGGCGGCTTCACCGCATACCGGCGTCATGCTGCCGATCAGATTGACGCCCCTGTCTTTCTTCCGCGGGGAAAGCGCCTGGTAGACGGCATCGCGCACGCGGGCCTTGGGCGGCGCCGCGGAGCTTTCTGTCGTCGGGTTCATGCGGCAGAACGTAAAAGCCGTGCCGGGATGCCGTTCCCGAAGCTCTTTCAGAAGCGCCTCGTGATCAGTGCCGAGAAGACTGTCAATGCACGTGACAAACACAATCACTGCCTTCGGCATCCTTTCCTGCGCCGAAAGCCGTGTCAGCAGCTCATCTGCCCCCTTGACCACAGCCCGCTCATAGCTGCCTGAAACAATGTCAGCCTCGCTGAGCGCCAGGTAGGCCGCCCGTTCTTTCCTGCCCTGCTGCGACGCGCTGAGAGCACCGTGCCGCCCGCATGCAGCCGGGCCGACAAACAGGATAAAGCTTTCGGGCAGGATCTGCGCCATTTTCGTGACACCCCAGCTGCCGTGAGCCGGCGTCATCATACATAGAGAGCGGCTGCAGTTCATCCGGAACACCTTTCAAGCACAACACGGGCCAGCTGCCTGTACTTTTCCGCCATCGGCGAATCCGGCAGAGCCTCGACAACCGTTTTTCCGGCAGATTCAGCCTGCTGGACAGCGCCGTCGCGCGGCAGGGTGAAAATGATTTCCGTGCCGATTTCTTCAGCGGCCTTCTGTGCAAGTTCCCGTTCGTTCTCCACGCCGCGGCAGTTGAGAATCAGTCCGCCGAGGCCGGCATAGCCGCGCCGGCCGAAATTTTTCACCGCCTGCGCGATGTTGGATGCGGCGTACAGCGACATCATCTCACCTGAGGTGACAATCAGCACAGAATCAGCATAGCCGCCTCTGATGGGCATGGCGAAGCCGCCGCACACCACGTCGCCGAGCACATCGTAAAAAATCACGTCAGGACAGTATTTTTCATAAGCGCCGAGAGACCTGAGCTTTTCAAAAGCCGTGATTATGCCCCTCCCTGCGCAGCCCATACCCGGCGTCGGGCCGCCGGCCTCAACGCACAGAACACCGCAGCCGGCGCAGAAGACAATGTCGTCAAGAGCCACATTCTCATCGCCCTTTGCGCGGATCTGGTCAAGCACCGTGGGAATCCGCCGCCCCATCAGCAGCTGCGTCGAGTCCGATTTCGGATCGCAGCCGATCTGCATGACTTTATAGCCCATGCGGCTCAGCGCCGCCGAAAGATTGCCCGTTGTCGTCGACTTGCCGATGCCGCCCTTGCCGTAAACCGCAATTTTAATCATGATTATTCTCCTGAAATCAGATCATTCCGCAGAAATATCTGTTTCTATTGTGATCCATCGGCAGGCAAAAAGCAAGCCGGACGCGCGAAAGGGCGCAGATTTCACAGTCATCCGCACGGCAGAGAAATTTTATTCACGATCATATATAATAAATACCGACAATGTGCGGCTGCAGCCGCTTTTTCAGGAGGGACACATGAACGAAAACTTTAAGAACTTCAAAGCAGTAAAACCGGAACACAAAAAAAACGCACCCCGGACGGCAGAGCTTTTTGCGCGCAGGAACGCGCAGGACGTCATCAGCTTTCACCGCAGCTTTCCCGGATACGAGCCGACCCCGCTGGTCAGCCTTCCGGCGCTCGCGTCTGAACTGGGAATCAGATCGCTGAACGTCAAGGATGAAAGTTTCCGCTTCGGCCTGAACGCGTTCAAAGTGCTGGGCGGCAGCTGGTGTCTTGCCCGCTGCATTGCAGAGAAGCTTGGCTGGGATCCGTCAGAACTGACATTTCAGCGGCTGACCGCCCCGGAAACTCTGAGAAAAATCGACGGCACCACATTCATCACCGCCACAGACGGCAACCACGGACGCGGAATCGCCTGGACCGCCGCGAAGCTGAAACAGCGCTGCGTCGTCTACATGCCCCACGGCAGCGCCGCCGAGCGCGCTGAGAATATCAGGAAAACCGGCGCCGAAGTCACCGTCACCGATGTGAACTATGACGCCTCAGTCGCCATGGCGCGGGATGATGCAGCCAAAAACGGCTGGACGCTGGTTCAGGACACGTCATGGCCCGGCTATGAAAAAATCCCTTCATGGATCATGCAGGGATATTCAACGCTGATTTATGAAACTGCAGAACAGCTCGACGCCCCGCCGACCCATGTGTTTCTCCAGGCCGGCGTCGGTTCCATGGCCGGAGCCGCCGCAGCCTGTCTTGCCCAGATATACGGCGCGCAGCGCCCCATTACCGTGATCGTCGAACCGAACAAGGCCGACTGCCTCTTCCGCACGGCCGAGGCCGGCGACGGGAAGCTGCACTCAGTCGGCGGCGCACTCAACTCCATCATGGCCGGGCTTTCGTGCGGCATACCCTGCAGCCTTGCATGGGAACTTCTGGAATCGCTGGGAGATATATTCGTTTCCATGCCTGATTACGCCGCGGCGCAGGGCATGAGAATCCTCGGCTCACCGCTGCCGGGCGACCGGCGGATCATTTCAGGCGAGAGCGGCGCCTCCACGGCAGGACTGCTGACCGAAACACTGCGCCGGCCCGAGCTGAAATGGCTGAAAGAACAGCTTCAGCTTGATGAAAACTCACGGGTTCTCTGCATCTCAACCGAAGGCGCCACCGACCGCGCAAACTACCGCCGCATCGTCTGGGACGGGGCATGGGCCGCACCGGAAAAAGAATAAAAAGGACTGAGAACACAAACTGCCTTGACGGACAGTCGTAAAAACAGACGCTTCGATCCGGAGACGAACGGAACTGAAGCGTCTGTTCAGTTTAAAAAGGTCTTCGTTATTTAAACTGCATGGAGCCGGCACCCTGTTATTCAAACACCCATCTCTGCTGAAAAGCGTATAAGGTCATGTACCTGCTTGGGCAGGAACAATTTTGATAAAAGGACGTCTTGATATCTGGAGTAAATGCTAAAGTTTATAGTTTATACACGTTGTACTCGTTTTCGCAAGGGTTCCCCCAGCTCATCCATGCGTAGTTCTCGTCAAGCACATAGATCATCGAAGCAATTGTAAAGCAGTCTGCATCTGCATCATGGTTGCAGATGCCGGCAGGTGCCCCATAATGATCGCGCAGGCAGCTTTTGAGGTACTCGGCATCAATGTTTCCGCGGCGTTTTTTCAAAAGCTCATTCAAGCGCTGTGCACGGAAATGACGGATGTGATCCTTGTCTGCAGGTATGAAACGGTCAATAGCCGGATCGCAGACAAAATCATTTCCTTTGGTAATAATTCCGTTGAGCGGATCAATGCGGAAGTTTTCGCGGGGACATGTTTCAAAGGCCGCAGCTTTGTGTTCTTTAACACTCGCGATGACATAATTCAACGACACGTCCGGCTTAAAGTTCTCAATCAAGGAGACTGCTTCGTCAAATGACTTGCACTGGAGAATACGCCGGCGCATGAAGTTAGTAGGAATGGCAGAACCTTTCCCGTCCAGCGTGGAAAGCAGCGTCGCGCAGTTCAGCGACAGACCATAGCTGTTCATTCCGTTGCGGATCAGTTGCGCAGGCTCGCTCAATCCAAGGATCTTCGTGCCGTTACATTCGTCAATGTGGATCACATACAGCTGCTTCTCGACAAATAAATCCTTATCCCAGTTCTGGCCGCTGAACGTCCTACCGCCGGCAGCCTCAGGGAGGACTGCAAAGCACGTACACTCGGCGTTCTCCGTCATTGTCTCAGGCGTTTCCTTTTTCAGTTTCAGGAGCTCATAGCGCAGATTGAGCAGCATGACGATTGACAGTTCAACATGCGCTCCTGCTGCAATGCCGCGCGCTTCATGCATCAGGTCAGGCATTTTCTGATCAAGCACAGGCACGTAAGCCATCGCCATTTCCTGTGCCTCCTGCCATGTAAAACCTTTTTTAGCAAAGGATTTTTTATAGCCTTCACAGATAGCTAGAATATTTTCCCTCACCTGCGAGCCATGCTGCACACCGCGTTCATAAGGATCGGCCGAACTGATATATACTTCTTTAAACCTGCGCTGATTCATGGCACGTCATTCCTTTCATCCTTCAGGTACACAATTTATTTTACTTTTCTGTTTCATGTCCCGATTATAACGATCATTTTATATGCGAGTCAAACTAAAAATTTCTAATTATTTTATTAGAAAACACTAAAAAACGGCAATTTAAATTCTCCTTTCGACGATATAATGACGTTATCGCCATCAGAAAGGATGCTGACATATGGACAGCAAAAAACTGGAGTATCTCTTAAAAGTGGAAGAGACCCGTTCCTTCACCGAGGCGGCAAAACAGCTTTATATCACACAGTCGGCACTCAGTCAGGCCATCGGAAGCATTGAAAAAAACTACGGAGTCGAAATTTTCACCAAAAAAGACGGGCGCCTGCACCTGACACCGGAAGGAAAGGCTATTGTGACGGCGGCACGACACGAATTCTTTCAGGAAAAAAATCTGCGGCATGAACTGTCTGAATTGAAGGAGCATACTGCAGGAGACATTTTTGTCGGACTGGCATCCGGTCGTGCCGTGCAGTTTCTGCCCAAACTGCTGCCTGATATGTGGAAACGTTTTCCCCATGTGCGCATCGTCGTTTCAACTCGTGCAGAAGAAGGCTTTGAACGCGCTGTACACGCCGGCAGAGTTGACTTTGCGTTCGTGATGGACTGCGCCGATGTTGTTCCCTCTATCCGTTCAGAACTGCTCTACGAGCCTCTGTTCAGTTACCGGCCGCTGATCGCTGTCCCGCCATCACATCCTCTGGCCAGTGAAGCACTCGGCGTGTTTGACTGGAATAAACGCCGTCCCATAAAACTGAATGAAATGAAAGAGTCCCCGTTCATTTCGGACCCGCCCGGAGAACGCATAGAGCGCTGGAACAACGCAATATTCAACGCCTATCAGTTTGTTCCGCATAAAATGCTCACTATTTCCGGAGCTCTAACACGGCTTGATCTGGTAGAAGCAGACGTCGGGTGGTGTATCACGCAGGAAGCTACTGCACTGGCCCGCTGCCGAGGCATATATTTCCGTCTCGATAAAGACGAATTTGCCGCCAACCTGTGTATCATCTGCCGGCGCGACAAATATCTGACACTGCCAATGAAATATTTTATTGAACTCGTAAAAAACCGCGCGGTAAACGGCGAGTGGACAAAAATCCCCGGCCGGAGCAGGACATGAAAGAAAACATCCATTCTGCATAAAACGCACTGGCCGCTGGATTCCAGCAATAAAAAGCCCCAAACGGCACTGTATTTTCACAGGCACAGCAGAAAAGCCATAAAATCCCGCAGATAAACAATTCTGCGGGATTTTATGGCTTTTTCGAACGCGAGAAACAAGAACCCTGCTGCTGATCCAGGGCAGGCTGATGAGAACAATGCGATGCGATCTGAGCCAAGGCAGTCCCCTTTGTCACCAAATCAGACATGGAAGTGATGACTGTGCCGTATAGATCAGACAGAGCAGCGCTGTATCAAAACACTTCAGGACTAATAGATGTCCGCTAAGATGTCTCTGCCGTCAATAATCCGCATCAGCCGGCCTATCGACACGTTCAGGTGCAGTTTTTCAGCAATCATTATAAGGAAGTATCTGCCATCGTTTGATGAATTCAGCATGCAAGCAGCCGCATTGCCAGTGTCTGCAAGAATGCCTGACAGAACGGCGGCAAGCCAGTGCTTAATTAAGGATCAGAGTCATTGTCGTTTATGCCGCCTTTTACAAGATTCGTATTCTGCATAAAAACAGCAGAGAAACGCCAATCAGCAGCGAAGCGGCCGCTTCAGCAATGACTGGCGTTCACAGCTTTTCAGCTGTTGATGTAAAAAAACGCACCTCTTTCATGACAGTGAGAACGTTCTATGACAGACCAGATTCACTAAAAAATTATACGGAACGCCAGATTTAAAGAGACAAATCAAAAATCACTCATAAAAATATAAAAATTCAATTATATTTTTCGCCTTTGCGCCGGCTGGACACGCATCAGAAACACGCCCGACTCATAACAGGCACACCGGATTTCTGAAAAACAAAGAAAGACAGCAGCAGTTCTTACGACAAGATTCTTTTGTATTTATAAAGTCCCGTAGTGCCTGTAAGCCAGTGCTGTCCGACATTGCCGATATAGATACTGCCTTCAGAGTCAACAGCAATGCCGTGAGCGCTGAAAAATGGCCTGTCTTCGTCATAAGACACTGTTTCGTCCCCCAGCCGTGAAAGCAGCCTGCCTTCAGCATCCAGAATCGTTACTCTCGAAGGGACGCCGCTGAATTTTGAGGCGCGGCGGTTTTCAGAAACATAAATGATATCGTCCTTGTCAATCCAGATGTCTGACGGCCGGTTGAAATCCGTCCACTGTTCTATAAATTCACCGTCTGTCGTAAAAAGCTGTACCCGGTCGTTGCCCCGGTCTGCCACATAAAGCCGGCCGCGGCTGTCTATTCCTATCCCATGAGGCAGATTAAACTGTCCGGGGGCGCTGCCGGGAGTTCCCCAGCTCTTTATCAGCCTTCCCGAGGCATCAAACTTGTGAACGCGGGCATTTCCATAGCCGTCAGTAACATAGATGTTCCCCGCCGGATCCGTCACCAGGCGGGTAGGGCGGTTGAAAGGGCCGGCCGCGCGTTCCACAGTATGATGGTCAGGCGTATAACCTGTATCGCTCGCTCTGCCTCTGGTTCCCAGCGTCATGACGACTTTTCTGTGTCCATTGAATTTCATGACAATGTGATCACGATCATCCACGCCGAACAGAGAACCGTCGCGGTCGCGGAACATGCCGTGCGGACGGCCGAAAAGGCCAGTACCAAATGTCTCTGTCACTTTCCCTGATTTATCCAGCACAATCACAGGGGGGTCTGAGCGGACAAGGACGTAAACATTGTCTTCAGAGTCAACAGTTATCCCTGCCACAACGCCTATCCGCATCTGTTTTATTGCTTCGCCGGCCCAGCCCTGATCCCATTCATAACGATACTTGCCCTGACCGAGAATCATTCAGCTGCACCTCACTTAAAATAACGGGAGCGCGTCCGCACTCCCTGAAATTCAGCAGAACTATTTTCTGAAATATTCGCGGCAGAGACCTGCAAATTCTTCATCTGATACGTTGCGTTTGTTCCGGATCGACAGAGTTTTAACCTCTGCAAGCAGCGCCGTTGTATCGTCTTTTGTATAGCCTTTGTAACCAAGGGCATCCAGTTTGATTTCAATTGAGGCACGTCCGCTTTTTTTGCCAAGGACAACGCTTGTTTTCTGCCCCACAATCTCAGGCTCGTAGGCTTCAGAGCAGAAAGGCATGTTGCGCATCCCGGCAACTGCCAGTCCTGATTCATGGGCAAAGCAGTGGGCACCAACAACAGCCTTGTTAGGGGCCAGCTTCACTCCTGAAAGCTGCGAAACCAGTTCTGAGGTTTTCTTCAACAGTTCGGTTTTAATGCCGAGGTTCACACCGTAAAGCATCTGCAGCATCATCACAACTTCTTCAGTAGGAGCATTGCCGCTGCGCTCTCCCACACCGTTCATAGTTGTAGAAACCACATCAACTCCCGCAGCAACAGCAGCTGCTGTATTGGCAACTGCCAGACCGAAATCATTGTGAGCATGGATCTCAAGCGGAATTTCCTTCAGAACTTTTTTCATGTTCACCACAAGATAAGCAATTGCCTGCGGTGTCGCAGAACCTACAGTATCGACCAGACGAACACGGTCAACATTGCCTGAGTCGTGCAGTATTTCCATGACTTTCAGCAAAAAGTCAATATCACAGCGGGTTGTATCATAAGGGCTGAATGTGACGTGAAGGCCCTTCTTTTTTGCGTATTCTGTGATCGACAGAGCGCGGTCAATATAGGTCTGATCATCAACTTTCAGCTTGTACTGGCGCTGAAGATTGCCGATGGGGTAGCTGATATTCGCGCCCCAGATTCCGCATTCGCACAGCAGGTCAATGTCCTGCGTCAGTCCGCGTGCCAGCGCCGTCGGATGCGCTTTTTTCAGCCCGCAGTGAGCGATTTCATAAGCTGCCTGCCTGTCTTCATCGGAAGAGGCCGGCGTGCCAACTTCAATTTCACTCACTCCAAGTTCATCAAGTGCCCTGGCAATTGCAATTTTATCCTCTTTGTTATAGACGATGCCGGCCTGCTGTTCACCATCCCGCAGAGTGCAGTCTGCCAGCTGAACCCTATCGGCAATATGCAGCTGTGAGCGAACCTCAGGAATAAAATTACTGGGGCAGAAATACCACTTGTCTGTACGCGCTTCCAGTTTGTCGTTAAGCATGTCAAAATACCCTGCTCTCCCCGAAAACTACCTGCCGCCGGCAATTTTAACTACGTCGCCTGTTACAAATGAAGCGTCGTCAGAGGCAAGAAAAGCGACCACAGATGCGATTTCGTGCGGCTCAGAGCAGCGGTGCATGGGGACATTCTCAAGCAGCTTGGCACTGATTCCCTGCTCATCGCGCAGTTTCCATAGAGCCCGGATTCGCGGTCCGCTCATGCAGTAGCCCGGGGCCACTACGTTGACTCTGAATCCGGCGGGGGCAAATTCACAGGCCATGTGCTTGCTCAGTGTGATGACAGCACCCTTTGAAGCAGCATAGTGCGGACGGTCTGCCGCGTGAGGATTAATGCCGGCAAGTGAGGCAAAATTCACAACACAGCCTTTCGTGCCCTTTTCCAGGTGATGACGGAAAAATTCCTGGCAGAAAAAGAGTACGCTCTTGGCATTCAGGTCCATGATCATGTCCCAGCGCTCTTCAGTGACTTCAAGCAGCTTGGTGGGACAGCCAGGCAGAGAACCGCCGGCGACATTGACAAGAGCATCAATGGTGCCGAAGGTATCCCAGCCCTTCTGTACCGCAGCCTGCACCTGATCCTTCTTTGTGACGTCACAGACCGTTGTGGCACATTTGCCGGGAAACTGCTTATCCATTTCGCCTTTCAGGCGCACCAGAGATTCCTCATTGATATCAACTACAAGCACAGAGGCGCCCTCCTGCAGAAGACGGAGTACCACAGCACTGCCAATGCCGCCTGAACCACCAGTTACAAGCGCAGACTTACCAGCAAAACGATCAAGCATCTGTCAACCATCCTTTCGGCTCAGAAATTCTCATACACTGAAAGTTTTATTTCCTGTTTCCACGTCCTAAAGTATAACGGTGTCAGTAGAAGGTGTAAAATATCGTAATTCGATATTAATATAGGCATTATCTATCATAATAATGATGAATAAACGCTGTCCTGCAGAGTTCAGGCCAGCGTTTTATCCAATCAGTATTTCAGACTAAATTTCAACATATAAAGCCGATCAGTATACTGTTCAGGCATTTTTCTTCCGCCGCCAGTTGATAAAACAAACAAGTGAAAGCAATGCCAGTCCGATCAGATACATCAGCGTATGAGGAATAAGGACCAGCAAGGCGCCGGCAAGGCATATAATTCTCTCAGCTGAATTAAGTGGGCTGAACAGATAGCCCTGTGTTGCGGCTGCCGAGAAACAGCAGCCAATAAAGGACATCGCCGCAACAAGGAGAATCATGCCTGCAGAACCGTGCATCAACAGAGCAGGCTGGAAAATAAAAGCAAACGGAATGATAAAAACCGGCAGTGCCATAGAACAGGCGGTCAGACCGACTTTCATCGGATTGCTGTGACAGATGCCTGAAGCAACATAGGCTGCGATAGCCACAGGAGGCGTAATTGCAGAAATAATGCCGAAGTAAAAGACAAACATGTGTGCGGCCACAGGCAGAACGCCGAAGTCGATCATCGCAGGGACAACGAGGGCGACAAGCAGAAGATAGCAGGCAACCGTCGGCATCCCCATGCCCAGAATCAGAGAAGCAACGGCAGCCAGCAGACAGAGTTTGAAAAGGCTGCTGCCTGCAAGTCCTACAATGAAACTGGAAAGTTTAATGCCCAGTCCCGTCGCATTGAAAATGCCGATCATAATCCCGGCTGCCGCACAAATGACTGAAATTGGGACAATCTGCCGTCCGCTGAAAACAAGGGCCTGCCAGAGTTTTTTTGGCGTAATGCGCGATTCTCTGCGAAGCCATGAAAGCAGGATGATGGCGATGGTGCTTATCAGTGCAGAATACTGTGCCGAATAGTTAAAGACTGCTACCAGTCCGAATAGTATGAAAATGGGAAGAAGCATATATCCGCCGCCGGCCATGACTTCTTTGACAGAAGCGGCGCGCATGTCGGCGCCCAGTCCCTGAATACCTCTCCGGCGGGCATAAAAATCCACTGCCATGAACACAGTGCCGTAATACAGAACGGCAGGAATAATCGCTGCCAGCAGGATCGTCTGGTAGGAGACGCCAAGCATTTCTGCCATGATAAACGCTGCGGCGCCCATGACCGGCGGCATGATCTGCCCGCCGGTAGAAGCAGTTGCTTCTACTGCTCCAGCAAAATGAGGTTCAAAGCCGGTTTTAATCATCAGAGGTATGGTGATAATGCCGGTACCTGCAACATTCGCGGCAGCGCTGCCGGAAATCGTCCCGAAAAGAGAGCTGGAAACGACAGAGATTTTCGCTGCTCCGCCTGTATAATGCCCAAAAGCAGCGATCGCCAGATTCATGAAAATCCTTGACGCCCCGGAAACCTCAAGGAAACCGGCAAAAACGAGCACAGCTCCCACAGTCTGCACAATGGCACCGAGGGCCGTTCCCATGATCCCGTCCTGGTACAGAGCCAGAACACTGATAATGCGTTTAACGGACAAATGAGGATGCCTTACGAATGACGGCAGATACTGGCCAAAAAACAGATAAACGCCGAACACACCAATGATAATCGTCAACGGCAGCCCGTACTCCAAATACACAGCGACAAGGCACGAAACAATCAGGATCGCCCCGGCAAGGTAATCCCATCTGTTATACATCCCCTGCCTTTCCAGAGACAGTGGCATCGCATTCACATCAAGATAGGCACACGCCGCACACGCGCATACTGCAAGGACAAGAAAGAAAACGAGGCGGGGCAGAGAGCGTTTCTTTACGTTGACCGCGCCTTTGCAGATCAGACAGATAAACAGCATCATCAAAAGGTGACGAGAATAACCTGTCAGCACATCATATCCGCAGAAAGCATAGGTCACTGAAAAAACTGAGAGTGCCGCCGCCATCACATCGGCGCAGCGGTCAAGAAAATTGTAAATAGGAGCATTTTCAACGTTTTTTTCTGTCGATTTATCTTCCATAATACCCCTTCTTTTAAAAGTCTGTAAAAAAGGCAGCAGATAATCACAGATTACCTGCCGCCTTCCGGCCGTGAAAAAAGCTACTTCACCTCATTGACAAAGAAGCCGTTTTGTTTCAAAAAACTGAGAGAACCCTCATGGAACGGCAGTACTTCGTTATTTTTCATTGCTGCCGGATAGTATTTATTTGCGCGGCCCCACTGGTCTCCATAGGCATATACTTTCGTGAGATCTGTGTCAAAGACGATGCGCAGGAATTCTTCCACGTCGTCTGCCGGGATGTCTTTTCTGCAGATGATCGTGCTGTAGTTCGCAAAAGTCAGCACATCGTAGTCAACATCCTTATACGTGCCGGCAGGGATAACGGTTTCAACCCATTCAGGATGTCCGTTCAGAATCTGAGCCAGCGTTTCGCGCGTCTGTCCAAGAATACGTATTTTCCCAGCGCTGGCCATGTTGATGATATAGGAAACCGGATTAGGGCCGTGAGCGATGGCTGCTTGAACAGTACCATCCTTCATTGCCGTTGCCATGTCACCATATCCGAGCATCACTCGCTTTGCCTTATCAAGGTCAATGCCCCACGGAATGAAGGCTGCAGTATCACTGGCATGTGCTGAGGTTCCATTGCCGCACGCAATTGTCGCGTTTTTCAAGTCCGCAATGGTTTTAAAACCGTCCTTCTCATAAGTTACGATTGTTTTCTGCCCCGTGTGCCCCAGCATGACAATGCGGATATTCTTGTATGCCGGTTTTCCCTTGTATTCCCGCTGAGAGGACGCCGCCATGTAGGCAGTATCGTAAGTGACAAAGCCGAAATCTGCTTCGCCGTTCTGTATCAGATTCATGACCTCAGAGGAACTTGAAGCTGTCAGAGCTGAAACTTCAATTTTCTTCGATTTTTCATTTATGGAATTCGCCATGGCTGTTCCAAAAGTAAAATACTGTCCGCCGCTGGAACCTGTCAGAAGTGTATATTGTTTTCTGCTTCCTTCCTTCAGCTCCTCTTTGCTGGTCTTGACCGCATCAGCCGTTTGCGGCGCCTTGCTTCTGCCGTTCATCACATAAAAAACACCGCAGGCAATCAATACAAGGAAAATAACTGCTATTACACTTTTCTTCACGACTCAGAGCCTCCTCAAAATATCTTTGCTGACTCAGAAACATTTTCGAGAATCAAATTAGAGCACATTCATCACGATGTATCCCCACACTGACGTAAAGCCGAGCATAATCACTGAAATAACCCACCCGGCGACAAGAAGGGTCTTCATGTTGTCACAGCGTGCAAAACCAAGATGGGCCGCGTAGTTTGCCGAAGGGTATACGATGGAGGTGATGCGCACAGCGGCAATCAGAACAATTGCCCAGGCTGTCATGGGAATCCCCATTGAACTGGCAACACCCCAGAACGCTTTCTGAATAATCTGCATCTGAGTCACCACAGCTCCCTCGACGCCAAAACCGCCGACAAAGGAAGCTACAGTCATCAGCAGGTATTTGCTGTCGGCTCCGATCGCATTGAGAATCAGGGAAGAAAGAGCCTGCCAGCCGCCGCCCATGCTGATCGTATCGATCATGACACCTGTCAGCAGAAAAGCCAGAAACGTGCCTCCCATTTTCCCCATGCCCTTTCCGAACAGCACGATTGATTTTTCATAAGGCTCCGGGATAAATGCGGCCACAACTGCACTTAAAAACAGGATGACAAACATAACAAACTTCATGTCGCTACCTTTTACAAGGCCATAAACAAGGCAGGCGATAAATGACACAATAAAACCGATGCACGCGTTCCGCTGACGTCTATTCGGCACAAATTCCTCCGGAACCTCGACATTTTCGTATTTCTCGCCATGTTTCTCACTGTTTTTCTGAATGTAAAAAGCGATCATCAGTGCAAAAACCGACCAAACAATCGAATAAGGGAGTGCAGCGTAGATCATGTAATCCTGATAGGAAAGTCCGCTGACCGCCAGAGCGGAAGCAACAGCTGTGCAGAACGGCCCCACCGTAACTCCCACAAGCCCCGCATTGAACATCAGATAGCACACCGTGGTAGGGCACAGGCCGGCTGCAGCGACAATAGGGAGAAGGATCGGCGCAACCACTGCGTTGCCGCCATTCAGTGTTCCGATCAGCACCACCATCAGCAGAGAAATAAAATAACACACAAAAATTGCCTTTGATTTACTGTTGACGCCAACCTTTTTTACAACAAGGTTGACAATCGTCTTGTTAATGCCTGATGCATCCATCACCGAACCGAGTCCCGCACCGAACATGATGATCAGTCCGACCTGTCCCAGAATTGCACCGAGGTTTTTGACAAGGATGCCCGCAAATTCCTTCGGCCCCTGCCCCATCAGGACGCAACCGAGAATCGCCGCAATGCCGACGCTGAAAGTGTAGTTCTTTCCTCTGAGTGTCAGTACCAGAAAAACAACCATGGGCAGCAGTGCCCACAATGACGGTGATGTTACCAGTGCGTGCATAATAAAGTTCCCCCTTCTGCTGTTCCGGAATTCTGTTCCTGTCAATTCTTATCCTCTTTCAGCATTAACAGGTTGCATCAAGTATATCAATCTTTAAAATAAAGATAAAATATTTAAATTAGATATTTACATAGGCACCACCTATGATATAACAGTAGCGTACCGGAGATTTGTAAATAATTTTTAATCGTTAGGGAGATGTGAAAAATGCGGCTGGAACAACTGCGTTATATCGTTGCAATCGCCGACACAGGATCTTTTACTCTGGCCAGTGAACGGCTGTTCATCGCGCAGCCCAGCATCAGTCAGGCAGTGACATCGCTTGAGAAAGAACTGAAACTGACGCTTTTCACCCGCTACCGCACCGGCGCTGTTCCTACAGCTGAGGGGCTTCAGGTTATCGCTCATGCGCGAAAAGTCCTGCAGGAAGTCAGCAAAATTGAAAAATTTTCCCATACGGACCATAACGACATCAAAATGAACGTCACTGTCGGCGTCATCCCCTCTCTGTGCACTGTACTGCTGCCTGAGGTCATTGCTTCGTACAAGAAAAAATTTCCCAATGTGACAGTTTCAATCCGTGAAAACGGCACAGAAAAAATTCTGCAGGACTGCGTCAAAGGCAATATTGATATCGGCCTTATTTCTCTGCATGACAAAAATGAGCCCGGCGATCCCAGAGTTTTCAAATACCATTATCTGTTTGACGGACATCTCGCCGCTTATGTCGGCAAATTATCGTCGCTCAGCAGCCGGACTAAAATCACATTCAGAGAACTGCTTCCCTATCCCCTGTTCCTGTTCGGCGACGAATTTTCGCTGCACGCTTACTGTCTAGAGCAGATCAGCAGATATGGCAAGCCCAACATCGTCTCGACAATGCGGAATCCAGAATCGATCAAGCGTTTCGTCATGCAGATCGATGCGGTCGGGTTCGGGCCCGATATTTCTCTCGCCGGCGATGCGCGCGTGAAAAACCACGAGCTGTTTCCCCTTGAAATCACTGATGCATCTGCCGTGCATTTCGGGCTTGTCACCAACAGGAAGCGAGAAATCAACGTCGCTGCGGAAGCACTGATCAAAGAAATTATTTCGAAATCCAAAAAATGGCTGAACAGGTAGGATGTTTTTCCTAATAAAAGAGAATATTCATTAGTTCTGCCTATGGCTAAATTCAAGTCCGATATTTTACATTCTGTCTTCTTAACATTAAAGTAGCTGTTATAAAGGCCGGATTTCAATGCAGCGGCCTCGACTGTAAAAAACTTCAGAGGAGGAGACAGACATGCGCAATCATTGGACAATTCTGGAGGAACTCGATCCGGAGCTGAACAAACGCATTACCGAATGGCGGACTTATCTTGTCAATGACAATGAGGCACTTCCCCGCAAGTACCGTGAACTGATCAATGTCGCAATGGCGACGATCCTCAAAGTTGAGCCTGTTATTCTTGCCCACGCAAAGCTTGCTTATCAGTACGGAGCCACAAAACGTGAAATCCTTGCTGCTGTTGAGCAGGCACTGACCATGGGCGGATTTCCTTCTTTCCGCGCAGCGATGCTGACGCTCGATGAATTTTTCCACGAAAAGGATGCCTCGCCGCAGAAATAGCGTCAGGATTCCACAGAATATTCCGGCCTTTCCATCTGGTTCCCCTGCAGTGCGTTTTTAGCGGGGATGCGTCTGGAAAGGCTTTTTTATAAAAAGAAACAGGAGGGCAGAATTATCATGTCAACTCAGAAAACACACCATCTAACCCATGACCTTGCAGAATATGCCGTTTCTGCAGAAAACGCGGCATTAACCGCCAACGACATCCAGATGGCTCTGCTCAGCACACTCGACTGGACCGGTGCGGCGATTTCCGGCAAAGATGAAGAATGCGTGAAAAAGGTAGCATCTCTTATGAAAAGCGAGGGAGCCTCAGGAAACTGTGTTCTGATCGCGCAGAATGAAAGGCTGTCGTCGCTTGCCGCGGCTCTTATCAACGGAACTGAATCCCATGCCCTGGATTTCGACGATATTCATGACTTTCTTTCGCTGCATCTGACTTCACCGGTTCTTCCCGCGGCACTGGCGGCTGCAGAGTCGGTCGGTGCGTCAGGAATGAGAATGCTCGAAGCCGCCGTTAAAGGTATGCATATTATGGTTGCCCTGTCAGCAGGCATCATGCCGGAACACTACAACCTCGGGCGCTGGCACGCCACAGGGACAATCGGCGTTTTCGGCGCAGCCGCAGCAGCAGGATATCTGCTCGGCCTTTCTCAGTCTCAGATGTGCAATGCCTTTGGCATCGCAGCCGGCCTGTGCTCAGGAATCCAGCTGAATTTTGGTACGATGGCCAAGCCGATGTGCGCCGGCATGGCTGCACGGAATGGCTTGATGTCAGCAATGCTCGCCAAAAACGGATTTACAGGCAGGGCAGATATATTTGACACCGATTTCTTATGCAACGTTTCAATGAAAAAGGACTTTTCTGAAATCATCGGCAAAATTGAAGCACGCCTTGCCGCAAAGCCTCTCGGCGTACATGAAGTGCGTTTCAAACGCTACCCCTGCGGAGCGCCGACCCACAGCGGCATCCTGAATTGTAAAAAAATACTTGCAGAAAACAGCTTCCGGCTTGACGATATTCAGAAAATCATTTTTGAACCCTATCCACGGGCAGTCCGTCTTGTAGGGGAAATGCATCCTCAGACAGGCCTGGAGGGCAAGTTCAGCATTGCTTTCACGGCAGCTGCCCAGATGGTTTTTAATAAAGTTACCATTGAGACTTTCACCGACGAAAACGTCCGCGACCCGCGGGTTGTAAAACTGATGAACTGCATGGAACTCGTCCCCAACGATGAATTCACGCCATCACGCGGAGGAAAAACAACTATCATCCTGAAAGACGGAAAAAGCTTTACGAACTCAACCTATCTTCTGAACCATCCCATCAGCCTCGAGGAAACAGCGCCGGAAGTGAAAGACAAATATTTTGAAATTGCAGATCCCCGACTCGGGCACTCGCGTGCAGAATCACTTTTCAAGACAGTGATGGAGCTGGATAAAATCAGTGACATCAAGAAGCTCGATGCAGTGCTGCAGCTTTCATAAACATGAGGCCGTCTCTGACAACAGAGGCGGCTTCATGGCATTTTTATGCAAAATTTCTCAATTTAATCTGCGAATCCGACGCTGCCTGTCAGATTCTCTCCCGGTACAGTTCATCGACCAACTGTTACAAACAAAGGAACTATCCCTATTTTCACCTGAAAGCACTCATGCAGTCCTTTAACGATTCCAGACACAGGGCGTCGTCAAAGCCAAGCAGGAAACAGTAAACACCCTTCTGTTCCAGTTCCTTGATCCGTTCCGGAGTTTTCGCCAGGACAACCGGTGTTTTTTCATGACGCAAAGCGGCTTCAATCACTTTATTTTCCGCTTCGATAACGCGCGTGTCTTGGGACATGCACGGGATTCCCAGAGACTGTGACAAATCCATTTTTCCCGTCGCCAGCATGTCAATACCGGGAACTGAGGCAATTTCTTCTACGTTGCTGAGTCCTCTGATGCTTTCAATCTGCACAATAGTATGCATATGCGCATTGGCGTATTCCATATAGGCGCGCATACTCATTCCGCCATAGCGCACTGAAGGCACATAACTATACATACCGCGCTGTCCCAGTGGATAAAATTTAGATTCTTCTGCAAATGCCCGGGCAGCTTCAGCCGTTTCGACATGAGGAATCATCACAGCGTCAGGTTCCATGCACAGCACTGTACTGAGCTCAGCTGCTGATGCGAGGCGGATCTGCAGCGGGAAGTCAAGAAGACGTGCCGTGCGGAACATCTCTTTTAAAACGTCTGCATTGAATCTGGTATGTTCAGCGTCAAGCCGGGCAAAGTCAAAACCTGCCTTCTTTGCCATTTCAATGACCGCCGGATCATTCAGCGCAATGTAAATTCCATAGCTGGGGACCCTGCTGCGGGCACGTTCACAAAGGTTAATCATGTCCTACGGTTCCTTTCAGATTTCCATTTTTCTCTATTTCAGTGTTTCAAGGAAATCCTCAAGCGTCTGGCAGGCTTCACGGTACGCAGGAACACCGCCCAGTGTTATTGCTGAAGCCATCACCGCATAAAGCTCTTCCTTCGTCGCGCCGTACTTCTGAATGCAGTTCATGCCATGCGTACGAACAGCGGGAGCTGAACGGAGAACGCAGGCCATTCCGAAAACAATAAGCTCGCGGTACTTCGGCGGAAGAACGCCATGGCTGTTGGTCAATCCGGCGAATTTCTTAAAGGCTTCATGGCATTCGGGATTCATCTCATCCATCAGTTTCCAATGGTAACCAGATGTAGGCATTGTATTTTATCCTCCTGTCAGTGATTTCCTGTCAAAATGTTTTTATTTTTCCGCTTAAGCAAAAACCCCGTACTGCGATGAGCACGGGGACAGATTCTACGTTTACGTTAAAATTTCAGATTATAGAGTTTCATTGCTGTACCGCCCAAATAGGCGTCACGTTCTTCAGGGGTAAGATCCATCAATTTCACCACAGCAAGATCTGCCGCAGTGGAAGGAATACCATCACTGCCCCACTCAACGCGGTCTTTGCCGACTTTCTTGATAAGACGCTGGACATGATGCACAGGGCCCCAGGAGCCTTCAAGGTATACGTTCGGCGCCAGCTCGGCCGCCAGCTGAGCTTCCATGCTCTTATCAATCTGCCCGGCATGACAGATCACAATTTTCAGATCAGGATACTGTTTCGCTTTTTTCAGGACAACCATGGGGCTTGCAGTGATACCGATATTGAAATGAACCATAACCGGCACATGCAGTTCATTGGCGTTGCGGAAAACCTTGTCTGAAATCGGGCTCAGAATGTTGCCGCCCTCAAGCGATGTGTTCAACTTCAGAGCAACAAAACCAAGCTCTTCAACGCAGCGCTTTGCTTCAGCATGGTATTCCTCTTCGCTCATGCGGGGATGGGCATCGCAGACACCCCAGATTTTCTTTCCTGCCGGAGCCATCTGAGTAAATTTATAAATCCGGTCGTGCATCGTCCGACAGTCGGGGATAGGATCTCCGATCGGAAGTACCATCATGCCGTCAAGGTGATTTTTTTCCATGCACTCAAGAAGCTGTTCCTCACTGTAATTGGAGGGCGTCATATGAGATCCGCCCAGGTGAATATGCGTGTTGATAATTTTACCCATCGTGTTTTGCCTCCTGATAGATTAATATTGAGACGTATTTCTTTCTCTGTATTTAGAATCTATCATCAGCAGAAATTTCTGTAAAATATCGAAAATGAATTTTATAATAGGCACAATCTATGTTATTTTTCTTTTATTTCACTGCTTCTTCGTATTGCATATCCGCCGTTTTATGGACCTGTACCGGCCTGTGCAACAAAACAATTCTTGACCTGAAGTGTACTTCATGGAATAAAATAATACTGTCAGTTAATTTCAGTTTTAAGGGAGTGATTTGATGAATCGGATGAAAAAGTGTCTGGCGTTCTGCGCTGGTCTGTGTGTCCTGATGCTGGCGCTTTCAGCGTCAGCTGCGGAACTGCCGGAGGTCTACATGACGAAGGACATTTCCCCGGCGGGACTGGAAAAGGTTTATAAGGCCATGAACTGGACGCCGGAGGGCAGGGTGGCGGTCAAGCTGAGCACGGGCGAGCCGCCGGCAAGCAACTATCTGCGCCCTGAACTGATCAGGGATCTTGTTCAGTCGGTTCACGGCACGATTGTCGAGTGCAACACGGCCTACAACGGCTCGCGCGCCGAAACAGCCATGCACATGCAGGTCGCGAAGGACCACGGCTTTACGGCCATCGCTCCCGTGGACATCATGGACGCCGAGGGCTCCATCAGTCTGCCGGTTCCGGGCGGCACACGGCTGAAGGAGAATTTCGTCGGCTCTCATTTCAAAAACTACGACTCGTTCCTTGTGCTGAGCCATTTCAAAGGGCATGCGATGGCCGGCTTCGGCGGCGCCATCAAGAACATCTCCATCGGCATCGGTTCCCGCATGGGCAAGTCGTGGATTCACTCCGGCGGCAAGAGTAAAACTGACCCGTGGGGCGGCGTGCAGGACGAGTTCCTCGAGTCCATGGGCGACGCCGGAAAGGCTGTTGTCACGGCACTGAACGGCAGAATCGCCTTCGTCAACGTGATGAACCGTCTGTCAGTGGACTGCGACTGCGACGGCACGCCCGATGAGCCTGACATGCACGACATCGGCATTCTCTCGTCCACTGACCCGGTGGCGCTCGATCAGGCGTGCATTGATCTGGTTTACGCCGCGCCGGACAGCGCGAAGCTGCGGGCCCGCATTGAGTCGCGCCATGGCATTCACACGCTTGAAAATGCGGAGAAGATCGGCCTTGGCAGCCGGAAATACGAACTGGTCAGCGTCGACAATTGAGGCAGTTTTCCACTCAAACTGAAGGCGGAACTGCAGACCGCGACACTTTGCGTGCCGCGGTCCTTTTTTTACCCCCGGAAAAACGGCGGGGAAATGTTTCTGGTACTCGTGCTGCCGGATATATTTTTAAAATCTCTTTTATGATAAAATTACAAAAGAACATTTAATCAAGGGGCTGCATTAACGGGTTTCTGCATATCGCGAAAGGATGTGTCCGGTCATGTTTGAACTGAAGAAATGCTTCAGGACTCTGGCGGCAGCGGCCGTCCTCTGCACGCTTGCAGCAGGGCGCGCGCCGGCTGCCATGGATGAGAAATTCCTGGCCGCCTGCAGGTCAGGCACCGCTGCCGAGGTGCAGACGCTCATCGATGCAGGCGCCGACGTGAACGCATGCAATGAAAAAAAACTGACACCGCTGATGTTCGCTGCTTCGCACAACGAGGATCCCGGCGTCATCACGGCGCTGCTCAACGCCGGCGCAGATCTGAACGCCGCAAGTGAGTTCGGCCTGACGCCGCTGATGTTTGCCGCGAAGAACAGCAAGAACCCCAGGATCATCACCGTGCTGCTCAACGCCGGCGCAAATGTGAATGAAGCGGAGAAAGAGGACGGAGTGACGCCGCTGATGTTCGCTGCGTGGGACAACGAAAACACTGATATCATCACGACGCTGCTGAAGGCCGGAGCGGACGTGGAGGCAAGGGACAAGAACGAAGCGACGCCCCTGATGTGTGCCGCAGAGAGCAGCAGCAACCCCGAAGTCATCACAGTGCTGGTCGGCGCCGGCGCAAATGTTGAAGACAAGGACTTGAACGGCCAGACGCCGCTGATGTACGCTGCAAGATTCAACAGTAATCCCGGAATTATCACAGCACTGGTCAACGCCGGTGCCGATGTGAATGCCGGAGACGACGACTTCCGCACGCCGCTGATGAATGCCGCCCTGCACAACAAGGAGCCTGGAGTCATCACGGCGCTGGTGAAAGCCGGCGCGGACGTGAACGCGCTGGATTATGACGAAAAGAGTGTCCTCGACTACGCCGCAGACAATGAGAACCTCAGCGTGGAGGAAGTAAAAAAGGCCATTGAGTCGGGCGGGGCCGTCTTTTCCTCTGAGGCAGCAGCGGCCCGGATGGCTCTGCAGGAGAAATTCATCGAGGCCTGCGAATCCGGCTCCGCGCAGTCTGTACAGGCGCTCATCGACGCCGGTGCAGACGTGAACAGGAAATTCCAGGATCCCACGCTGGGATTCAGAGCCGCCCCTCTGATGCTGGCTGTCATGAAAAACAGGGATGCACGTGTCATCGAGGCGCTGATCAGAGCCGGCGCAGATGTGAACGAACGGGATCCTGACGGCTGGCACGTCCTCATATATGCTGTGTATTACAACACCAGCCCCGACATCATCACAGTGCTCGCCAACGCGGGAGCGGACGTGAACACGTGGAGCAAAGACGCTGAAGAAATCGAAATGACGCCGCTGATGTTCGCCGCACAGTACAATCCCAACCCCGGGGTCATCACGGCACTGGTAAAGGCCGGGGCGGACGCGGACGCAAAGGATAAAAGGGGAATGAACGCCCTTGCTCACGCCAGGTTGAACGAGCACCTCAGCGCGGACGAAGTGAAAAAGGCCATTGAAGCCGGCAGAAAGAGCAAAGCGCCGGAGGCGCCGCAGCCCGGCAGCCTGAAAAAGATGAGCACGTTCCTGAGCAACTTCACGGAACTGGGCATGTACAATTTCGACAGCGCTGCAGAGGGCGGCGGGGAGACGCTGCACCTGGGATCCCCAAACGGCGCCGCTGCCCTGATCCGTTTCGGCATCTGGCATAACTACCGCAACAACTTCAGGAGCCGCATCGCCCGCTGCAGGACAAAGAACTGCCCGTACGGCAGCCTGACCATCGACAGCAGGTATGTCGGCGAGAGCGTAAAAAAGTATTTCGGCCGCGCCGTGAAGAACCAGAGCGTGCCGGATGAGGCCCACTTCGACGGCAGGCTCTACCATTTCGAGGGCGCTGACGGCGAAGCCGCCTACTGGGCCCAGGTGGAGAAGGTCACGCAGCTGCCCGGCGGCACGCTGCGCATGACAGGGTATCTGTACAACGCGGAGAACGAAGACGACCGCCCCGCCGTCTTCGAGGCCGAGGCTCGACCTGTCACCTCAGGCAGCAAAAGGACGTGGACCATCGTCTCGCTGAAAACTCAGTGGAAAAACTGAAACGCCGCACCGGCAGACAGTAAGAATCAGGGCGCGCCGGCTGGCAGAAGCCGGCCGGCGTGCCCTGATTCTTGTTATGCAAAGACAAGCTGAACGAGAATCATATAACAGACAGTGCCTGCAGCGATGGAAAGCAGCATGCTGCGCCTCCAGAAATGCACCAGCACTGTAACGGCAATCGCAATAAATTCTGGAATCCCGCGGCTGCCCGAGGTCAGCTGCACGTTTCTCAGGCAGTAAATCACCAGCATGCCGAAGACGGCGCCGGGCAGCGCTTTGCCAAGGTATCTGACAAAGGGCGGAGTCGGCCGGCTGGGGGAGAACACCAGAAACGGCAGAAAGCGCGTCAGCATGGTTCCGAAAGCGCACAGCGCCACAGTAATGATCTGTTCAAAAAGAGTCATCTGTAATCACCGGCTTTTGCAACAGGTCCGCGCAGAACTGTCAGAACCGCAAGGATGAGGATCATTGCAGGAATCATGAAATTCTGCGGGCCGAAAACATACAGGCACAGCGCCGCAGCGCCAAGCCCCAGCAGAGACGTGAACTTGCTTTTTTCCTTGAACCACTGTTCCAGAAAAATCACGACAAACATGCCTGTCATGCAGAACTCAAGCCCTGCAGTGTTGAACTTCACCATCGTGCCGAGCAGGCCGCCCATGAACGAACCGGACACCCAGTAGGCGTAATCCAGCATCGAGACAAAAAAGTAAAACCAGCCGCGGTCGATGTCAGGAGGAATGTCGGCCGTGCAGTTGATTGAAAAGGTCTCGTCGCACATCCAGAAGATCACAAAGGGCTTTTTCCAGCCGAGCCCCTTGTACTTTTCAAGCATCGACAGGCCGTAGAACAAGTGGCGGGCCTGAATCAGAAGCGCCATGATGAAGCTCTGCACTGGTGCGAAGGGGGCCTGAAGCATAGTGACAATCACAAACTCAAGCGAGCCGCCGAATACGACAGCTGCAATCAGCAGAGGATACCAGAAGCTGAATCCCGACACGTTCATGAAAACGCCGTAGGTCAGGCCGAGAAACCAGAATCCCGCAAAAATCGGAATCGTGTAGGGGAAAGCCGCGTGAAACGCTGCTGCAGCCCTGCTCTTTGAAGATTCGGACATATGCTGCCGCCTCCTGTGATAAAAAGGGTGGTTCTATTATAGATCATCGAAAAACATGAAGATTTCATAAATGATGAAATTTCAAGTTTCTCAAGCATTATTTTATATATTTCCCGGTGCGGAACCGTCTGACTGCCGCCGTTTATGCGTGACTGAAGGCGAATGCGGCTACCGGCAGAAAAAAAAGCAGCTCTGCCGCGTAAAATTTCCGCTGCCTGAACAGACTGCGGAACGAAAACTGGAAAACTTATACGAAATTAAATTTTCCTGTTGACTTTTAGAATAAACAAGAGTATCATTCCTGGCATAAAACATTAGTTCATTTTCTGAAGAACAATTATTCTTAAATTCATTTACAGGAGGAACCGGCAATGAAAATAACAAAGATCCTTGCTGCAGCAGCTTTTTTAGCTTTAACAGCGGCAGCGGCCTGCGCTTCGGAGAGCGCGATGAAGAAAGATACCCTTGTGGTGGGCACAGAGAGCACCTTTCCGCCTTTTGAGTTCCGCTCCGCCGACAATCAGATTCAGGGCTACGATATCGATCTGATAGAGGCCATTGCCAAGAAAATCGGCAAAAAAGTCCAGTGGGTCGACATGTCCTTCGACGGACTGCTTCCCTCAGTCATGACTCACAAGATCGACATCATCGCGGCCTGCATGTCCGCCACGCCGGAGCGCCAGAAAAAAGTCGCCTTCTCTGACGTGACCAACCACTCGGATTCGGCGTTCTTCGTCCTCAGCGGCAAGGAAGCCGGCGAAGTGGCCGCCTTTGAGGGAAAAACCATCGCCACGCAGCTGGGCACCATTCAGGATGCCTTTGCCCACACCATCAAGGGCGCGTCAGTCAGGAACTATCAGAAAACAGACGACTGCCTGCGTGAAGTGCTGTACGGCCGCGCCGACGCGGCGCTGATCGACGGCCCCAGCGGCTGGAAGTACAGCCAGTCCAAGGATTTCGCCGGAAAAATCTCCATGTGCTGTCTTGTCAACGTCGCCTCAGAATCCAAGGGCTCGGCCTTCGGCATGGCCAAGGACGATCCCGAACTGCTTGCCGCCGTGGACAAGGCGCTCGGTGAAATGAAGGCTGACGGTTCCTTCCAGGCGCTGCGCGACAAATGGGGCCTGGATGAGTGGAAAAAAGCGGTTAAATAGTTCTCACAGAAAAAATTCCGGCGTTTCCCCGCCGGAATTTTTTTATCTGTCCGGGACGGAAGAACGCACTCCATCGTGGTACAATCAGGGTGATTCAGAAAAAACCGGAGGTGGTTCCATGCACTTTTCCAGCCAGGTTTACCGGCCGCCGCAGGAGCGGCTCAACCCGCTGCTTGAGGTGACTTCAGGCTGCTCCTACAATAAATGCGCTTTTTGTTCAATGTACGACCGCACGCCGTTCTGCGCATCGCCGATGGAGGAGATCCGCGCCGACCTGCAGGAAATCAGGGCTTCGCGTCCGGCTGTGAAGCGCCTGTATCTGGTCAACGGCGATCCTTTCGCGCTTTCCGCCGCCCGTCTTGAGGAAATAGCCCTTGAAGCCCGCCGCATTCTGCCCGAACTGGAAACTCTGAGCTGCCACGCTTCAGTCCGCAACCTCACCCGTTTTTCAGCCAGCGAACTCAGAACGCTGCGCAGCCTCGGCTACAGCGATCTTTACATCGGCATTGAAACCGGCCTGGGCGCAGCCCTTGAGCTGCTGCGCAAGGGCTGTACGCCGCAGGAGCAGCGGCAGTGCCTTGCACGTCTGCACGAGGCCGGCATGGGATACCGGGCTCTTCTGATGATCGGCTGCGCGGCGCGCGGACTGAGCCGCGAAAACGCAGCGGCCACCGCGGAACTGCTGAACCAGTTTCCGCCGCTTTCAATGCACACCACGCCGCTTGTCATCCGGGAGGGCAGTGAGCTTGCAGCGCTGCGCGATTCAGGACGTTTCACCGAACTCACTGAGGGCGAAATGATCGAAGAAGAAAAGCTGCTGGTCTCGCTTATTTCCGTGCCTGTCATGTTCTTCGGCAACCAGGTTTACAATCTGCTGCCCGTCAGAGGCCGTCTGCCCGCACAGAAAGAACAGATTCTGAATTACCTGACCGCCGCCGCGGCAAAAGTACCCGCCGAAACCCTGGCGTCGCCGGTGCGCCGTGCCAAGGGAATTTAGCGTGCTGTGTTTTTAAGTATCTGTCCCGCAATTTATAAGACAAAAATCCACACTGACAGTTTTCCTTCAGAGGGAAGTCAGATATAATATCCGCGCAGTTTATTCTCAAATAAGTGAAAGAAAGGAAAAAAGTCATGAAAAAGTATCTCGCAGAATTTGTCGGCACCCTTGTGCTTGTGCTGTTCGGCTGCGGCACTGCCGTTGTGCTCGGATGCAGCGGCGCCACTGTCAACGCGGCCTATATCGGCACGGCTCTTGCATTCGGACTCAGCATTGTTGCCATGGCCTATTCCATCGGCAACGTGTCGGGCTGCCATGTGAACCCCGCTGTATCGCTGGGCGTTCTGCTCACGGGCGGAATGACCTTCGGCGATTTCATCGGCTATGTGATCGCCCAGTTCGCGGGCGCAACAGCCGGCGCGGCTCTTCTCGGCTACCTCTGCGGCTGGGACTGCGGCTTCGGCACCAACGCGCTCTATCAGGGCGACGTGGTCAAAACCTTTGCCGTTGAAGCCGTTCTGACAGCGACATTTGTGCTCACCATCCTCGGCGTCACGTCCAAATCGGGACACAACCGCTTTGCCGGTCTTGCCATTGGCCTCACGCTGACGCTGGTTCACCTGTTCGGCATTCACTTCACGGGCACCAGCGTGAACCCGGCCCGCAGCTTCGGCCCCGCGTTCTTCGCCGGCGGCGCCGCCATGGAATGCCTGTGGGTCTTCATCGCCGCGCCTCTGGCGGGTGCAGTGATCGCCGCGCTGATCTGGAAAGCCATCGAACCGGAAGTCACAGAATAGTTTTTCACAGTTCACAGAATCCCGCTCTCTCCGGAGGGCGGGATTTTTCTGTTTCGCCCCCTGTCTGGCCCGCTGCTGAAGGAAGTCCGCCAGCGCCGGATCCGGCTGGCATGTCCATGATGCACGGCTGAAAACACCCGAATCGCGGGACTGTGTTTTCTGACGCCGCAGGCAGCTGCGCCTTTTGCCGCACCACTTTCGATTTGCGCTCTCAGAGGAAAAAGCTCTGCACAGCAGAAATTTCCATGCCACAGAAAACGCTGCAGTTCACTGCCGTCGCCGCCTCGCCGGAACGGAGCCTTCAGCGCCGGTGCTTTTTGCGAACGGTCCCGGCCGCGGACATCTACCCGGCTTTCCTGCGGACCCAGAAAGCGCGCTCTCTTCGAGAAGCGGGCTGAATTTTCTCTATCCTTAAAAACCGGGGGTTTTGTGTATTTTCAGCGTATTTTATTTAAAAGTGCTTTTTTTCACATTGACTTTCGGCCGGAAAAAGCTTATTCTTGAATCACGATCGGCTTTGAGAAAGTTTTCTCAAAGTGTCTTTTTCATCATCCGTTTTTTTATATCTCTCAGAGGAGGAATTCACATGTGGGAAAAGGATATCAACGTTAACGAAGTCAGGCTGATCCGCGCCCGCACTCTGTGCTATCTCGGCGTCGGAGCCATCGAAAAAGTCAATGATATCTGCAGGGAACTTGCTGCCGGCGGAATCCGCAAAGTTCTTGTCGTCACCGGACATGGCGCGTACAAGAAAACCGGCGCCTGGGATCACGTGCTGAAGGCCTTTGAAGCCAACAGAATTGAATATGTGCACTACGATAAAGTAACTCCCAACCCCACGGTTGACGGCATTGACGAATCCGCCAGACTGGGACGCGAGTTCGGCGCCGGCGCTGTGTTCGGCATCGGCGGCGGCAGCGCCATCGACTCGGCCAAGAGTGCCGCCGTGCTGCTTGAATACAAGGACAAAACCGCGCGTGATCTTTACGAGTTCCGCTTCACGCCCGCCAAGGCCGCCCCGATCATCGCCATCAACCTGACCCACGGAACCGGCACTGAGGTTGACTGCTTCGCCGTCGCCTCAATCCTTGAAAAGAGTTTCAAGCCCGCCATCGCCTATGACTGCATCTATCCGCGGTACGCCATTGACGATCCCGCGCTGATGACCGGGCTCAGCACCAACCAGACAAAGTACGTCTCCATCGACGCCGTCAATCACGTTATTGAAGGCGCCACCACAAAACTCTTCTCCAGCCCCTACACCATTCTGCTTGCTGAGGAGACAGTCCGTCTGGTTGACAAGTACCTGCCCCGCGCCGTCGCCAATCCCAATGACCTTGAAGCCCGCTACTATCTGCTGTACGCTTCAATGATCGCCGGCATCGCGTTTGACAACGGCATGCTGCACCTGACCCACGCGCTTGAGCATCCTCTTTCAGCCGTCAAGCCCACGCTGACTCACGGCCTCGGTCTGTCCATGATCCTTCCCTCTGTCGTGGAAGCCATCTGGCCGGTCCGCTCCGAGACGCTGATCAACGTGCTCCGTCCCATGCTTCCCGGCTCAATTACCGCTGATCCCGCCAACGCCTCAGCCGCAGCCGATGCTGTGGAGCAGTGGATTTTCAAGATGGGCGTGCCCGAAAAACTGGCTGACATGGGCTACACCGACGCTGACGTTGAAAAGCTGGTGCGTCTGACTCGCGAAACTCCTTCTCTGGGCGGTCTGCTTGACCTTGCACCTGTCAAGGCCACTCCCGAAGTGGTGGAAAAGATCTACCGCGACTCAATGAAGCCGCGCCGCGGATAACTGCTGTGCATTAAAAGAACTCCCAGACACAGGGCGGGGCTGTTCCGGAACTTACCGGGACAGCCCCGCCTCTGTTTTATGTCACAGCCCCTTATCAGAACATCGCCGTTCAGCCGCCGCTTCGCCATGCCGGTTTGAACACCGCGCAGACGTGAAACAGCCGCTTTATACAGCCCGGTTTGCGAACCACCAGCTTTTGCCCGCCGGCAGCGCAGGCAGGACAGCCAGCTGCAGTTTTATGGCACACCCTCATCAGGACACTGCTGTTCAGCCGCCGCTCCGCCATGCCGGTTTGAACACCACGGCAGACATAGAACAGCCGCTTTATACAACCCGGTTTGCGGACCGGCAGCCTTTGCCCGCCGGCACGGGCAGGCAGGACAGCCCGCTGCAGTTTTATGGCACACCCTCATCAGGGCACTGCCGTTCAGCCGCCGCTCTGCCATGCCGGTTTGAACACCGCGGCAGACGTGAAACAGCCGCTTTATACAGCCCG
>CAZDXA010000019.1:0-42349 GCA_964509435.1 uncultured Synergistaceae bacterium
GTTTCTCTTTTTTTTATCGTTTCGGAACAGATACGGGACAGAAAACAGACATTTGATAAAATGCAGTTTTGATCTTTTGCTGCCTGCGGGAATACTGCCATAAATAAGATCATGATACAATGATTTTGTATATTGCGGCTCGTGCCGTATGAAAAGGAGAAGAGAAAATGATCAACCGTGAAAGACTGCTCGGAAATTTCCTTGGCTACGTCAGGACTGACAGCGAGTCAGGCATTGAAGGCGCCATGACGAAGCTTCTTGCTGAACAGCTGCGCGCGCTCGGGTGCGAGGTAAAAACCGACAGAGCCGGGCAGAAAACAGGCTCTGACGGCGGCAACGTCTACGCATTTTTCAAAGGCACCCTGCCGGGCGCCCCGCTGATTTATTCCATGCACATGGACACAGTCATTCCCGGCCGGGGTGTAAAGCCTTCAGTGCGCAGCGGCGTGATTTCGACCGACGGCAGCACGGTTCTCGGCGGCGACGACAAATCCGGCATCGCCGCTGTCATTGAGGCGCTCACGACCGTCAGAGAGAAAAAAATACCCTGCCACGACGCCGAAGTGCTGATCACAATCGGCGAGGAACAGGGCATGCTGGGCGCCAAGGCTTTTGACTTCAGCACCGTGAAAGGACGCGAGGCTGTCGTTCTGGACGGGGCCGGCCCGGTGGGAACGATTGTTCCCAGCGGCCCGGGGCAGATGACTCTGACCGCCGCGGTCATCGGACGTGCGGCCCACGCCGGACTGGCGCCTGAAAAGGGCATCAGTTCCATTCAGGCAGCTGCCAGAGGCGTGGCAGCCATGAATCTGCTCCGCATTGATGACGAGACTACCTGCAACATCGGCACGTTCAGAACCGAGGGCCCGACCAATATCGTTCCGTCAAGGACCGACATTGTCGCTGAAATCCGCAGCCGCAGTCCGCAGAAACTTCAGGCCCAGGCCGAGCACATGCGTGCCTGCCTGCAGAAGGCGTGTGATGACGCGGGCGCAAAGCTGGAGTGCACTCTTGAGACAAAATATGTGTCGTTCAGCTGCCCGGAGGACCACCCCCTGATGAAGCGTCTGACCGCAGCGGTAAAGGCCATCGGCCGCGATGTGACTGTGATTCCCGGCGGCGGCGGGAGCGACGCCAACATTATGGCACTGTACGGCATTATGCCGGTGGTGATCTGCACAGGCATGTGCGATGTGCACACGACGCGCGAAACGCTGCCCGTCAGGGAGCTTGAGGATTCGGCACGTCTTGTGCTGCAGCTTCTGACTGACTGAGCCGGGCGCATAAAAGCTCCCGCGGAGGACACTGCATCAGGTCACTGCAAAAGCGGAGAATCTCCTGTGAGATTCTCCGCTTTTATGATGTCCGGCTATTTCTTCTTCATTTCTTCGTAGAATTTTGTCAGCGCGCGGCCGTAGTTGTTGTTCTTGTCTGCCTCGCCGTATTCACGGATTCTTTCGAGGTCAAGCCATCCCGCGCTGTAGGCCGCCTCTTCCGGGCAGCAGATCATATGGCCTTTTTCGCGTTCGGTGTGCGCCACGTAGTTCGACGCCTCAAGCAGACTGTCGTGGGTGCCTGTGTCCAGCCATACAAACCCCTGAGGGAACACCTCAAGGTCCAGTTCGCCGCGTTCCATGTAACGGCGGTTCACGTCTGTGATGGACACTTCCTTGTCGAGCGGGATGACTTTGCGGAGCTCGCGGGCGTACTCCATCACCCTGCCGTCAAAGAAATACAGCCCTACCACAGCGCAGTTCGATTTCGGGTGCGCCGGTTTTTCCTCCAGGCTGAGGACCTTTCCGTTCTTGTCGAATTCTGCCACACCGAACCGCTCGGGATCGGGAACAATAGATCCGAACACCGTCGCGCCCTGCTCTTTGGCAGACGCTTTCTGCAGCAGCGCCGGGAATCCCGGCCCGTAGAACACGTTATCACCCAGAATCAGCACGCTCGGATCCCCGCCGAGGAAGTCCTCGGCCTTGAGAAACGCGTCCACAAGTCCGTTGGGCTTCTTCTGAACCGCATAGCTCATGTGAAGTCCGAAATGCGAACCGTCGCCGAACAGGCGCCTGAAAGAAGGCTCATCAACTTCTGACGAGACAATCATGACGTCGCGCACGCCGGCCTTGATCAGAACCCACAGCGCATAATAGATCATCGGTTTATCGTAAATCGGGATCAGCTGCTTGTTGACGGCAAGCGTTATGGGATGAAGGCGCGTCCCCAGTCCTGCCGTGAGAATAACGCCTTTTCTGGCCATCGTAAGCCCCCCTTTTCTTATTTTAATATTTACCGCGTCTGCGTGTATTCTTTCTACTTATTATTATATCTGTGCCGCTTAAAAAAACCAAGGGGGGCATCTGTCAAAGATTGCAGGCTGTCTGAATCAGCGCCGGAAAATCCGGCGCCTCACTCCGGCAGCTAAACTTCGATTTCTCCTCTGTACTCAAGTACGGCGTCGCCGGTCAGCCAGGCGCCCTCGGGCGTCAGACGCACGACCAGAAGCCCTCCTCGCGTTTTTACTGAAATATCGCCGCGGTCGATCATGCCGAGACGTTCCGCTGCTGCCGCCGCAGCGCAGGCCGCCGTGCCGCAGCCTGCTGTTTCGCCGGCATGGCGTTCCCACGTGCGGGTTCTCATGGTGCGGCGGTCTTCCACAGTGGCGTAGGTAACGTTGACGCCCTGCGGAAAGACAGGAGAACGCTCCAGTTCCGGCCCGTCGTTCTTCAGATCGGCGCCCTCGCAGTCATCGGTCATGATAATGCAGTGCGGGCCTGCGAGGTTCAGGCAGGTAATCTGGCCGTCAAAGCAGCCGCTTGAGAAGTAGCGGCTGATCACCTCGCAGCCGTCCTCGCTGAGCTTCACAGGAACCCTGGCAGCGGCAAAGTCAGGCACGCCGATCAGCGCCTCCGCGGCATACACTTCGTCCCCGTGCAGGAACAGCGAGACCTTTTTAACGCCGTCAGCCGTTTCGATGAGAAGCTGCTGTTTTTTCACGCCGAGCTTTTCGTAAACGTACTTGCCCACGCCGCGGAGCACGTTGCCGGCCATCACGGCGGGAACGCCGCCGGCATCGTAGATCTCCACGCGCGCGTCTGCATCGCCGCGGGGAGGCATGATGACCACCAGTCCGCTGCCGCCCACGCTTTTGCGGCGCCCGCACAGGGCGACGCTGAGGCTGGCCGGTTCCGAAAGAGGCCGGCTGAACGTGTCAATGTAAATGTAGTCGTTGCCTCCGCAGCTCATCTTGACGAACTCCACAGGGCGGCGGACCTTCGGCAGATGCGCCATGTCCACAAGTTCCACGTTGCTTTCGTCGTAGCCGCTCACCATGGCGTCCACCAGCGCCCGCGCCGTATCAAGACTGGTCAGGCAGGCCGCGCGGCGCTCAATGGCCTTTCCGCGCAGAATCTGCGCGTCGGCCCGTTCGGCTGCATCGGGCGAACTTGTGGAGATCACATACTGAATGCGCTCCTGGTCAAGCAGATACGGTATGTCCATGCTGCCGTTGCTGACCTTGCCCACGTAGGCGCAGCGGATCCCGCGGCTTTTCAGGTACCCCGCCGTGCCGCCGGTGGCATACAGCTTGCAGCCCAGCGCGGCAAAGCGGCGGGCGATCTCGATGATTTCCGGCTTATCACGGTCCTGCACGCTGAGAAGCACGCCTCCGGGGGAACTGTGGCGCACCTTGTAGCCTGCAGCGACCAGCCCTTTGTAAAGGGCTTCCTCGAAGTTCTTGCCGACGCCGAGCACTTCACCCGTGGACTTCATCTCCGGCCCGAGCTGCACATCGGCGCCGCTGAGCTTTTCAAAGGAAAAGACAGGCACTTTCACGGCCCGGTAAGGGCTGGGACGGTACAGCCCTGTTCCGCAGGGCAGGTCTTTAAGCCGCGGCGCGTCAGGATCAAGCGTGGCAAGCATCACCTGCGTGGCAATGTCCACTAGCGGCAGTCCTGTAACCTTGCTGATGTAGGGAATAGTCCGGCTGGCGCGCGGATTGCTCTCAATGACGCATACTTCGTTGTGATAGATGACATACTGAATGTTCACAAGCCCGCATGTTCCCAGCTCCCGCGCGATGCGCGCCGTGCTTTCGACGAGCTTCTCCATGACGGGGCCGGGCAGGTTCCACGCCGGATAGGCGGCGATGCTGTCGCCCGAGTGGACGCCGGCCCGCTCAATGTGTTCCATGATTCCGGGAATCAGCACGTCCCGGCCGTCACAGACTGCGTCAACTTCAACCTCAGTGCCTTCAAGGTATTTGTCGATCAGCACGGGGCCCTCGCTGCCCAGCGACAGAATGCGGTTCATGTAATTGGTGACGCTCTCGTCGTCGTATGCAATGACCATGTTCTGCCCGCCCAGCACATAGGACGGACGCAGCAGCACAGGATAGCCGATGTCATGCGCGGCATTCAGGGCTTCTTCCAGCGTGGCGACGCCGTGTCCCCTGGGGCGGGCAATGCCGCAGCGGTTCAGAATTTCGTCGAACTTCTCGCGGTTTTCGGCGGCATCAATGGCGGCAGCGCTCGTGCCGAGTATTGTGATGCCGTGCTCGTCAAGTGTTTTCGTCAGCTTGATGGCTGTCTGGCCGCCGAAGGCCACAACCACGCCAAGCGGTTTTTCAATTCTGATGATGTCAAGCACATCTTCCGCCGTGAGCGGCTCGAAGTACAGGCGGTCGGCCGTGTCGAAATCGGTGCTCACCGTTTCGGGATTGTTGTTGATCATCACAACCGTATAGCCCTGCCGTTTCAGCGCCCAGACACAGTGCACGGCCGCGTAGTCAAACTCAATGCCCTGGCCGATGCGGATCGGCCCGCTGCCGAGCACTACAATGGTGCCGCGGCTTTTTCTGCCTTTCTCCGATTCGGCAATAAACTCTGCTGCTTCATCGACGCTGCCGGAGCCGGCCGGCGCCGCGGCATAGAAATAAGGGGTCTCTGCTGCAAATTCCGCCGCGCAGGTATCGACCATGCGGTAAACAGGCGGCTGATGTTCCTTTACAGGGCTGCCTGAGAGCCTTTCGACCGCGCTGTCAGGAAATCCCATGGATTTTGCACGGCGGTACAGATCATCGGGTACTCCGCCGCGGGACGAGGACAGTTCCTTTTCCACAGCAAGAATGGCGGCAATGCGGCACAGAAACCAGCGGTCTATCTTTGTGATCTCGTGAATGCGGTCTATGGAAATGCCGCGGCTCAGTGCCTCGTAAACCGTGAAAAGACGCTGGTCGGTGGGCTCATGGAGGCGGCGTTCGATTTCAGCAGTGTCAAGCTTCGTCAGGGATTCCATGCGCAGCGTGTCCATGCGTATCTCAGCGCCGCGGACTGATTTCATCAGAGCTTCCTCAAAGGTCGGCGCAATGGCCATGACCTCGCCGGTGGCTTTCATCTGCGGCCCCAGGGTGCGGGCAGCCGTACTGAACTTGTCGAACGGCCAGCGCGGCATTTTCACGACAACGTAATCAAGCGCGGGTTCGTAAAACGCCGTGGTCCGGCCGGTGATCGCATTGGGAATCTCGTCAAGCCGCAGGCCCATGGCCGCCATGGCCGACACCTTGGCAATCGGATAGCCCGTGGCTTTTGAAGCCAGCGCAGAGCTGCGCGACACTCTCGGGTTGACTTCAATCACTGCGTACTCGAAGCTGTCAGGATTCAGCGCAAACTGCACGTTGCAGCCGCCCTGGACTTTCAGCTCGCGCACGATGCGGAGCGACGCGCTGCGCAGCATCTGATATTCCTTGTCTGAAAGGGTCAGCGTCGGTGCAACGACAATGGAGTCGCCGGTATGCACGCCCACGGGGTCGAGATTTTCCATGGAACACACGGTAATGCAGTTGTCGGCGCTGTCGCGCATCACTTCAAACTCGATTTCCTTCCATCCTGCGACGCTGCGCTCAATCAGTATCTGGGAAACAGGTGACACTTCCAGCCCGCGCCGGGCAATCTGCTCAAGCTCCCGCGGGTTTTCGGCAATGCCTCCGCCGGTGCCGCCGAGAGTGAAGGACGGCCGGACGATGACAGGGTAGCCGATTTTCGCGGCGAAGTCCATGGCTTCATCGAGCTTCACCGCAATGCCCGAGGGAATAACCGGCTCGCCGAGCTTCTCAAGCATTTCCTTGAAAAGCTGTCTGTCCTCTGCCCTGTCGATGGTTTCAAGCGACGCGCCGAGCAGTTTCACGCCTTTTGAACTGAGCCAGCCGTCGCGGGCAAGCTGCATGGAAAGAGTCAGGCCGTTCTGTCCGCCGATCGTGGAAAGAAGTCCGTCGGGGCGTTCCTTCTCAATCAGCCGTTTCAGAATTTCAACCGTCAGCGGCTCGATGTACACTTTGTCGGCAATGTCGCTGTCAGTCATGATTGTCGCCGGATTCGAGTTGACCAGAATAACCTCAACACCCAGAGAACGCAGGGCTTTGCAGGCCTGTGTGCCGGCATAGTCGAATTCGGCGGCCTGGCCGATCACAATGGGACCGGAACCGATGATCATTACGCGTTTGAGACTTTTATCGAGCGGCATGTTTTCCAGCCTCCTTGCAGTCGCCGAGGAAACGGTCAAAAAGGAACGAACAGTCCTGCGGCCCGGCGCAGGCCTCAGGGTGGAACTGAACTGAGTAAACCGGGCGCCCCGCGCAGTCAATGCCCTCGCAGGTGCCGTCATTGACATTCACCCAGCTCTGTCGGCACCCCGCGGGCAGCGTTGCACTGTCAACGGCGTAGCCGTGATTCTGGCTTGTAATCAGCAGCCGGCCGGATGCTGTTTCGCGCACAGGCTGGTTCACGCCCCTGTGCCCGTATTTCAGCTTCAGAGTCTTTGCGCCCAGCGCAAGGCCCAGAAGCTGATGCCCCAGACAGATGCCGAACACCGGCAGGCCGCTTTTCATGACAGCGCGCACATTTTCTATGACCGATGTGTACCCTGCCGGATCGCCGGGCCCGTTGGAGAGCAGAATTCCGTCAGGCTGCAGTTTCAGAATCTGCTCCGCCGTTGTCTTTGCGGGCACCACGCTGACTTTGCAGCCCCGGGCCGCCAGCGCACCGGCAATTCCGGCCTTGTAGCCGAAATCCCAGAGCACAACATGGTATTCGCCGTCAGGGTTGATGATGAAGGGGCTGCTGCATGTCACCGAAAAAACGCTGCTCGAAAGCGCCTTCTTCGCAAGGTCGGCAGTATAGCTTTTCAGGTCGTCGGGAAGTTTGTCAAGGACTGACGCGTTCATCACGCCGTACTGGCGGATTGTCCTCGCGAGAGTGCGCGTGTCGATGTCCTGCAGTCCCACGATGCCGCGTTCGCGCAGAAACGCGTCCAGCGTTCCGCGGCTTCTGAAATTCGAAGGTTCCGTGCAGAGCCGGCGCACTATATAGGCGCTCAGCCGCGGACCGACGCTTTCAAAATCGTCGGGAATCACGCCGTAGTTGCCGATCAGCGGAAAAGTCTGCACCACGATCTGGCCGTGATAGCTGGGGTCAGTCAGAGTTTCAAGGTATCCTGTCATGCCGGTTGTGAAGCATATTTCTGCTGTTACTTCGCCGGGCGCGCCAAAGCGGCGCCCCTGAAACACCATGCCGTTCTGAAGTACAAGCCAGGCTTTCTCGTTCAAGGAATTCACCCTCATTTCGTCATCAGGAGCGTTTTTCATAAAAGGCATGCCAGCCGTCCGCGCCACGGTACAGAACAGTGTTGCCGGAGGGAACTGCATCACCGCTGAAACCCAGAATCCTGCGCGGGCCGGCGCTGAGCGCTCCGATCAGTTTTTCCGCACGGCAGGGGCGCTTCTGCGCTTCCCATGCGTCCATCAGGCTGCCCAGGATGCCGCTCATAAGTTCGCTGCCGAACGGGATTTCCTCAAAAGGCAGAGCCAGATCATCGGCACTGCGCGCACGATGGCCGCTGACCACAGCATCGATCACGCCGCTGTCCAGAGCGCCCCACAGGGCAGCCCTGTCTTCCGCGCTCCGCAGCACAGGAAACAGCTTGAAGCGCCCCCGCAGATTCTCAACGGTGTAGACTGAATCGTCATACATCAGATTCGCCGCCGCCGTATCGCAGGTCACATTCTGCCCCGCCTCTTTCGCGCGGCGCACCTCGTCCAGGGAACGGCGGCACGTCAGGCCGCGCAGGTGAAGGGGCGTCTTCCATTCTTCCGCAAGCTGAAGGCAGATTTCAACCGCCAGTGATTCGGCAGCCGGTGGCATCCCCTTCATGCCCAGCCGATCCGCGGAAGCCCCCTCGCTGATCTGTCCTTTTTCGCACAGTTCGTGCAGGCAGGGCAGAACGGCAATTCGGCAGCCGAAATCCGCAGCGTAGCAGAACAGGTTTCTGAGCCGGCGCAGGTCAGAAAAACCGTCAGGCAGGCAGAAGAGTTTTTCGCCGCCGCGGCTCATCAGGCCGATCTCTGCCATGCTCCCGTCGGATTTTGCGGCGGAAGGCAGAGGAATCAGAATGCCGTCAGACATCAGCCGTCCGGCCCGGAGATCCCCCGGCGTGCAGATTTCATGTTCCGGATAAAGAGCCGCGCAGCCGTATCCGGCCTCGCGGACTTCACGCCCCAGAGTACCGGCGCTTTTCGCGCCGCAGCAGGTGAAAAGGTCAACTGCCGCCGGAAAACGGAAGTTTTCTTTCGCCGCGGTGCCGTCAGGCAGATTCAGCGGACTTGTTCTGAATTCGTTCATTGTGCACCGCCTCCAAGGCAGATATCCATCAGCGCCATGCGGACCAGCACGCCGCACCTGACCTGTTCGCGGATCAGGCTGCTTCCGCTGTCCGCCAGCTCGGAAGCGACTTCCACGCCGCGGTTGATGGGGGCCGGGTGAATCACCACTGCCCCGCGGCGGGCGCGGGCCAGAAGCTCAGAATCGGCCCCGTAGATGCTGTGATACTCTCTGACCGAAGGAAAAAGCCCGGCTTCCTGACGCTCGCGCTGGACCCTCAGCAGGCCGATGATGTCGGCCTGCGAAACAGCCTTCACGGCGTCAGGTTCATAGCCGTCCGCGCCCAGTGTCTCCGGAAAATCAGGCATCAGCGTGCGCGGCCCGCACAGAATCACTTTTGCACCCATGCCGTGAAAGGCTTTGATGTCGCTGCGGGCCACGCGGCTGTAACGGATGTCGCCGAGGATCGTCACAACGGCACCTTCCAGGCTGCCGAAATGCTCCGCCGCCGCGCAGATGTCAAGAAGCCCCTGCGTCGGGTGGCTTCTTGCGCCGTCGCCGGCATTGAACACCGGAATATCAGGCACCAGAGCCTGCAGATAGTAAGGCATTCCCGTGGCTGTGTGCCGCACCACAATGCCGTCGATTCCCATTTCGCACAGAGTCCATACCGTGTCGCGCAGGCTTTCGCCCTTTGACATGCTGGAACCTGACGCGCTCCAGTTCAGCACCGAGGCGCCGCACATTTCCTCGGCCACGGCAAAGGAATTGCGCGTGCGCGTTGAATTCTCAAAAAAGAGATTGGCTACGCGCTTTCCTTTCAGACTGTCAAGCGGCCGTTTCGGCACGCTCACAAGCCGCGGCTTCAGAGACAGGGCAAATTCCGTGAACTCCCTGAAGTCGGCAGGGACCCAGTCATTGAGATCAAGCAGGTTTTTCCGGTTCCAGCTCATGAAAACTCCCCTTTCGTTCTCACGCATTTTCTGCGGTCATTGTACACTTAAAAAATGAATTGCGCAATCGGTTGCACAATATTTTTTGCTGTGTTTAAGTTCCTTTTCTGCTGAAATTCACGCGCAGAAATTCCGCGCTGCATCAGCGGAAATGGTAAAATAGGCATATCTGCAGTGAATCTGCTAATCTGACCAAAGGGGCTGATACAATGAAATTCCATTTTGTTCATACCAACTTCAACGTTCTCAATCTTGAAAAAAGCATGGCATTCTATGAAAAGGCGCTGGGGCTGAAAGAAGTGCGCCGCATTGACAATCCCGAGTTCACCATTGTCTACATGGGCGACGGCGCCGGAACCTTTGAACTGGAACTGACGTGGATGAAAAAGCGCACAAAGCCCTACGATCTGGGCGAACAGGAATTTCACCTGGCGTTCCGCACTGACAATTTCGAGGCGGCTCACCGCCTTCACAGTGAAATGGGCTGCATCTGCTACGAAAACCCGTCCATGGGAATTTATTTCATTCAGGATCCCGACCAGTACTGGCTTGAGATTCTGCCGACGCGGAAATAGCAGCGTTCCGCAGCCAGGCAGACAGAGACAGGGAGCCTTCAGCCGCTCAGGCTGAAGGCTCCCTGTCTGTTCCTGCTGCATCTGTTTTCTGACCGTTTCTGCCGCTCAAGGACGTTTTCTGTAAAGACACCCCTGGAAAAGAGGGCAGCCTGTGCAGTCCTCCGCAACGGGCCACGGACCGCTCACAGCCTCACGGGACTGTTTTTTAAGGGCTGCAAGCATCGCCGTTTCCCCATCGCTGTTCAGCGGCTGCACTTTCGTTTCCGTGCCCAGGCGCAGGTTCCAGAGCGCCAGATCGAATTCCAGGCCGGCGTACCCGGGATGGCCAAGCCGCAGCGCCAGCGCGTAGAAACGGAGCTGCTGCCGGTACAGTTTCTGGCTCCATCCGTCGGCCGCCGTCCCGGAAACTTTCGTGGTCTTGTAGTCTCTGATGCAGACCCTGACAGGTCTGCCGTCAGGGCCGTTTTCAGTCCACAGCACGTCAGCAATCCCCACGAGGTCAAAATCACCGCAGCTGACTTTAAAGGGCATCTCCCTGTGCAGTGCGTCCGCGCTGAAAGCGGCTCTCATCCGCGCCAGCAGTTTCTCTCCGTCGGCTGTATGGAAGCGGGCGAGAAAGCTTTCCAGGTCGCTTCTGGCTGCAGGATCGCGCCACACGCTGCGGAACTCGGGCTGAAGATGTCCGTCCTCAAGCGCCAGGATTCTGCGGTAGTCCTCGTCGGTGAAGTTCCAGCGCGAGAGAATCCAGTGGGCCGTGCTGCCAAAACTGGCGCCGCCCGGCGAATTATCGGCCGCTGTGCTGCCGGAAGTCCACTGCCCCGGAAGTCCCTGCCGGAACAGAGAGCGCCATGCCGCCGGGCACAGATTCCACCACGACCACGAGGTTGCGCTGATCTCCTTCAGCCATACAGGGCGCGAGACGAGTTTCTGAACCGCACAGCCGTCCGCGGCCGGAGACGCTGCCTGTCCCTCGTTGAGACTGCGCAGCCGTTCGGTTTCCGCCGCGCCGGTCTGCACTGGATTCGGCACGGGAAGCTCTGCAGCAGACTCAAAGGCAAAGAAGGAACTGCCATCGGGGTCGAAGTTCTTCGGCAGCAGGCCGCACAGCAGCACCCCGTCGCGGGCACGCGTCAGCGCGACATAGTAAAGGCGCTGAGCCTCCTCTTTTTCCTCGCGCTGTTCAAGCCTGTCATGAACTTTCATAAGGAAACAGGGCGGATCCTGGGGCCACGGATCAGGGAAAGCCGGCGCCGCAGCCAGCAGTGAACGCGACGGCGCAAGCTGTTCAGCGCGGCCTCTGCCGGTGTGATCCAGGCCGTAAACGACAACCAGCGGAAACTCAAGGCCCTTTGAGGCATGAATAGTCATGACGCGCACAGCGTCTCTTTCGGTTTCAGCAGGCGCTTCGGGCTCCTGAGTACCTCTGAGCAGTGCATTCCGGAGATAGGCAGCAGCCCCGGCCGGCGAACTGCCCACGCTGGCAGAATATTCCTCAAGCAGCGCCGCGGCACGGCGCAGGTTGGCAAGTGCGGAAGCGCGCTTGCGCGGATGTATCTGCTCGATCAGGTCGCCCCGTTCAAGCAGCGCCGACACGGCCGCTGCAGGGCCGCGCATCTGTGAAATGCGCGCCAGGTCCTCAAGCCGGGCTGTCAGTTCCGCCAGCTCAGGCAGGCTGTCAGTCATTTTTTTCAGCGATTCGAGCGGATGTTCCGCTGAAATCTGAGGAAGCAGACGCTGCGCGTCGTCGCTGCGCAGTCCGGAAAAGGGCGAACACAGAAAACCTGCCAGGGCGGTGCGGTCGCCGGGATCGGCGATGAAAGACGCAAGCGCGCAGACATCGCGTATTTCCGGAAGCGCATAGAATGAGCGGCTTGCCATGAACACGGCAGGAATCCCCATGCCGAGAAACGCGTCGCGCAGAGTGCTGTAGTTTGAACGCGACGGCGTCAGCACGGCAATGTCGCCCCACCGAAGGGGACGGAGAGCATTCTGCGCTGAGTCCCAGACTTCTGCCGTTCCATGAAGCTGAGACAGCCTGACAGCCAGGCGGGAGGCCAGACGCCGCCTCGCCTCTGTTTTCGTCTCCTCCCTCGGAGCGCCGTCTGCGGACAGGCCGGTCTGCTCTATCAGCCGCTCGCATACGGGCACAGTGACTTTCTGACGTTCCGCAAGCCACTGCGGCGGATTCTGAATGTGCCGCGGCGACACAAGCGGTTCGTACGGGATGTTCAGCCCTTCTCCGAGCCCTTCTTCCCATAGTGCGCTGAAGCGGCGGTTGACTGCGTCGAGAACAGCCTCACTGCTGCGGAACGAGGTGGTCAGCTGAATGTAGCGCCCTTCCCCGCACCTGGCTTTGCGGATATAGTCGGCAAAAAGCGACAGGTCGGCATGGCGGAACCGGTAAATGGACTGCTTAAGGTCGCCGACGACAAAGAGGTGAAAACTCTCCGCCTTAGCTGCACGGCTGATTTTCTTCACCAGCTCGTCCTGCTTCCTGTTGGTGTCCTGAAACTCGTCGATCAGAACCTCACAGAAACGCGAGGCATAGGCACGGTCATTTTCCAGCGCGGCGCCGGCCAGAGTGATCATGCCGCCGAAACTGACCGCTGCACGGGAGACTTTATAAGCTTCCCACTTTTTCCAGCATAACGCGGCAATGGAAATCAGCGTCCGGCGCAGCTGCTTTTCCTGAACCGACCAGCCTTCGCTCAGGACTCTCCTGAACTCTCCCAGTTTCAGAGCCTCTTTGCGCCAGTCCGCGAGCTTCATGCCGATCAGCGCCGCCAGATCAAGAGGCAGCCTGCCTCTCGCGTTCGTTACGGCGACGGCCATCTCCGGGACAAACTGCTCTGCCGCGGCAGGGTCGGAAAGATCAGCGTCGGCCCACTTGCCGCACATCGCCCGGTATCGTTCGACAAAAGCACCTTTGCCGTACTCGTCAAGTTCAAGGTTCAGATGATTTTCCCACATCATTGCCAGACGGACATGCCTGGCTTCAAGTTCTGATCTCAGGGAATCGAGCACAGCAGGATCAGGTTCGGCAGATTTGAGCATCACAGATTCAGGGGTCTCGCCGCAGTCATCCATGATTCCCTGAAACTGTCTGGCAAAATCAGCGGCAGTGCCGGGACGCCATTTGTTAAGCACGTCGGCAGTGCTGCTGTCGGCCAGGATTCTCTTCGCTTCGGCCGCAAAGCCCTCATCCATTCCTGCGCCGAACCATTCGGCGTCGAGTGTGTCAAGCGCGGACTGCGCCTCACTCCAGAATTCGTCGGTTTCGGGGCCTGACACGACGCGCAGGAGAGGTTCAACGGGCAGCGACAGCCCCGCTTCAGAGATCACGCGCATGCAGAAGCTGTGAATCGTGGAGATGTATGCCTGGTCGAGGGATTCGCGGGCCGCTCGGCAGCGGGCTGTCAGTTTTTCCGATGCGCCGGCCTCGCGGAGTTTCCTTTCAGTGTCAGTCAGCAGCCGGGCAATGCGGCTGCGCATTTCCGAGGCCGCTTTATCAGTGAATGTCAGCGTCAGGATGCGGGCCGCGTCGGTTCGCGTCAGCGCTGCCCACACAAAACGCCATGCCAGTGTCCATGTTTTTCCGGTGCCGGCGCCGGCGCTGACCACAGTCAGCGGACTCCGGCTCATGATGGCCTCCGCCTGATCGGGCAGCGCCGTCTGCCTGACGCAGTCTGCGAGGATTTCAAGGTCTCTGCTGCTGACGGGCGGAAAGTCACCGGCACTGCTATTCTTCTGATTCATCGGATTCACAGGACTCATCGGATTCGTCATCGTCACTCGCCGCCTTTCCGCGGAACTCGCCCCTGCGGCACAGCGCCTTGTATGAGCAGTTCCGGCACTGGCCGCCTTCGTAATTCGGCGGGAAAAATCCCTGTTCAAGAGATGCTGCAATGCTCCTCAGAAGGGCCTCCGCCGCGTCAAGGCGCTCTTCCACCTCTGCATGAGCCGGTTTTCTGCTGCGCCGTGGTGTTTCGCCGTCTTCGTCCTGCGCTGTCAGCAGAGAATACTCCGGCGTCCAGACTCCGGCCGTGCCGCCGTCTCTCATGCACAGATAGGCCCAGCCTGCGGGCCGTTTGCAGTCTTCAGCCCGGCCCTTCAGCGCCAGGGCGTAGCATGCCAGCTGAAGCGCGCTTTTATACCGGCCCGAAGCCCCGGACTTGTAATCCCACAGCATAAACTCGCCGTCCTGCAGAATGTCCAGACGGTCGCACCTCCCTGTGAACTTCACTCCGTCCACCTCAAGCACCGGCAGCGTATACTCGCACTCAGCCCTGCGGCGCAGGGGACGCAGGCGCGTTTCACAGGAATCCTGCAGCTTCGCGCACCGCTGTGTCTCAAAGCGCAGCTGCCTGAGCGTACGGGCAAGCGGCGGTGTGAGCAGCGCGGGGTAATCAGCGCGCATCACTTCGGCAAATAGCTCTTCTGCAAGGCCGCTGATGGTTCTGACAGCGTCCCCGGGGGCGCTGTACCGCTGCCAGACGCGAAGCCACAGGTCGTGCAGCGCAGTTCCGCCCCGCAGGACGTCATACTCGCCGGCGGGTTTGGCTTCGTCGTATTTCAGCAGGTGCCTCAGTGCGAAAAAATAGGGACAGGCAGCGTAATCATCAACCGAGCTGAGACTGACGGAATCGGCGCTGACATTCAGATGCCCCGGCATGACGCGGGACGGCGGCAGTGTCCGATCTCTTACAGGATCAGGCTGCCAGATTTCAACCGGTGACAGCCTGGCCTCCGAGCGGGGCTGCAGAAGCGTTTCAAGGGTTCTGGTGATGCGCGGCGCGGCTTCGGCCGCCCAGCCTTCCTTCTCTTCCGCCCGGAAAAACGGGGTTATTTCCTGCGGGTGTTCCGACTCATCCTGCAGGCTGTAGCAGAGAAAAGTCATTGTATCGCCGCAGGCTGTCAGGCGGCGGAAAAGAAATTCCCGCTGGCGCCGCTTCTCGCTCAGCAGCGGCAGATGGTCCCTGTCAAGTCCCAGCGCCGCCGTTTCGTGCAGCCGCAGTTTGAGTGTCTCGTCTATGATCGGCGACTCCTTCAGGCCGCCGGGCCATGAAGAGGCCTCTGTACCGATCAGGAAAAAGTAAGGCACGTGAAACAGCGTCGGCGGCGTGTCTGCAAAGACGTTCATGCAGCCCGCTTTTTCCCCTCCCTGAGCTACTGTCGTACCGTCAGCCCACGCCGCCAGATACGCAGCGGCATCAGCCCCGGCAAGCTTCTGTCTGCCGTAGCTGCCAAGGTCGCGGACCACTTCGCGCACGAGGAGAATTTTACGCTCAAGCTCCTGCAGGGCAGCGGAGTACAGGGCCAGATCGGAATCCGTGTCCGGAGACATAAGCGTTCTGACTGCCGCATTTCTCTGCAGGCCCGACGTGAAAATTCTGAGGGCTTCGAGCAGTTCCACGGCCTCGCCGCCTTTCTGAACGGCCGAGGCGAAGTCGGCACAGCTTTTCAGGCACTGGAGTGCTCTGCCGCCGTCATTCAGGGCGGCGAGAACGCCGGCCCATTTCCGGCAGCCCCGCGGGTGAGACGACCGCAGCGCCTTCACATCAAGATCCAGCCCGCACAGCCATGGCTGGGACAGCAGGCGCAGAACGGGCTCGGTCTGCCAGCCGCCTGAAGCGGCATTAAGACACATGGATGCCAGCCCCCACAGCGGCGTCTGAGTCACCTTCAGCCTGAAATTCCAGAAAACCGGCAGTCCGTAGCGGCTGAAAACTTCTTTTGCCTCGTCCAGACGGCCGGAAGGCACTGAAAAGGCAATGTTCTCCCAGCCGGGAAATTCCCGGCCGGCCAGCGGCCCCTGCTTCTGCTCCCACAGAGCCGCTGTCCTGGCGGCTGTTTCAATTTCCTGCCGCGGGTCGCCGCCTTCAAGTATTCTTACCTGAAACGGTGCCGCACCTGGCGTCAGCTCTGTGCCGTCCTCGCCGAACTGTTCCTGCGTGCCGAATCCGCCCTCCATGGCTCCTTCAGGCGAACAGCAGCGCACCATGGCGCCTCTGCCGACCATTGCCCTGATCAGATGCAGCTGTGAATGAGTCAGGCTTGAAAAGCCGACCAGCACAATATCAAGCCTGGAACACGCGGTCTTAACAGCCTGTGCGTCGGAATTCTCAATGAGCCTTCTTGCCTCGGTTGTCACACCGGCACTGTCTGAAAGAGAGCGCTCCTCAAGCGCGCCGAGGTATTCCTGGTAGAGGCGCACAAATGACTCACCCGTCACGCCGCTGCCGCTGAACAGCTTTTCAAGGCTTTCAGGCGTCACTTCTTCACGGATCAGCTCGCGGATCTGCGTTCCGAGAAGCGTCAGAAAGCCGTGACGGCCGGCGCTGGGCGGCAGGGCAAGCCCTTCTGCGGCGCAGCGGCCGAGGATACCCTTCAGCAGCAGCCAGTGGTCAGGCGGATCAATCTGTACTTTTGGATGTTCTGCTCTCAGTTCGTCGGCAAAGTAGCGATAGATTTCGTCCCAGCGGCGGATTTTGAAATCAGGGTTTCCGCAGTCCGGCCGCTCCGGGCCTGAACACAGTATCCGGCTCAGCAGAAGGCGGTCTCTTGAATCTGCGACAAGAAACACGCGGCCGGAAACGCGCGGCAGATTCCTCAGCGCTGACTCAAGGTCGCCGATTCTGCGATAGCGGTACATTTCAAAAGGCATGGCAAAGGTCTCCTTTTCAGCTGCGTTTTTTCCAGCCGCGCAGAAGCTCAAGAGTTGTTTCCGGCAGAAGTTCCGCCAGTTCAGGAGCGCCGGCGCCTTCTTTATCCAGCAGCTCGCGGACTCTGGTGGCACTGATGGCCCGGCCGCCGCACTCAGCGCGGCGGATTTCGCGCACTTCAATGCCCCTGGGCGGCAGATAGGATTTCATGGCTTCGTTGTACTTCTCTGTCACCGGACTGTACGGCTCGGTTCCGACATAACGCCGTGTAATGTGAAGCGGCGCTGCAAAGCACTGCACAAAAATCGCCAGGTCAAGCTCGCACTTCACATCTCCGGCGCGGGCTCTGTCTTTAAGAAAATAATCAGGGAACGTTGCCGCAGAAATCAGGTAATCGCCCGTTGGATGCACGGCACAGTTTCTGATGTCGGCAGTTCCGCGCTGCACCATTTTGAGGCGCAGTTCCGCCGGAAACAGGCTTTTATTCTCCGAGACCACAAAAATATGCAGAAAATCGCACTGCGACGCTGCAGTGGTCATCAGGTACAGGTGCCCTTTTGTAAAAGGGTTGCAGTTTGCGACCACGGCACCGATCACGCCCTGCCTGACCGGCGCTTCCAGTCCGGCGACAAAGCGCTGAACGCCCCTGCGGCGGTTTTCCATAAGCAGCATCTGATCCGTTTCAGCCATCGGGAAAAAGCCCATATCTGCAAAGATTTTCCTGTTTGAGGGTTTTGTAAACACAAAAAGATGAGTCAGCCCCGCCGCGGCCGCATCGGTCACTACCTCAGTCAGCACAGTTGCCGCCAGCCCCTCTCCCTGATGGTCCGGGCTGACGCCGACGCATTTCAGCACAGCCCCCTGACGGGACGCCGTCGCAACGATCTCCCCATCGTCGCCGCAGGCACAGGCTGTCATTTCGACGCCGTCGTCGTAGCTGAGCCCGAGCGTGTCAAGAAAATCTCTGAGGCGCTGCAGCATTGTTCCTGCAAAGGGGCGTCCGATCATTATTTCCATGTTCTCTTCCTCCCGGCAAAAAATTCTACTATTATATACAGTTCATTTCACACGCCCAGCACTGAGACAAAATTTACAGGCGCACAAAGAGTTTTTTCACGAGTTGTGATATGATTTGTTCTGTAACCAGATGACAGTTTTCAAACAAAACGGAGGCTCTCATGAATTTAAGAATTTTAACGGCGGCAGTCATGACGCTGACGGCCGCGGTTTCCGCATCTGCCCTGCCGGCTGAACAGGCTGACATGTTCTCTCTTTCAGACAAAAGCACAGCGGAATCAGCGCGGAATATTCCGGCCGGCGGAGAGAGCGCTGAAATCGGCAGCACGCTCAGCAGCGCCCGGGGCATCACGGATCTGATGCGCGCCTCGCTGGCCGGCGACGCCGCAGCCGTAAACAAACTGATTCATTCCGGCGCGGAAGTAAACGCCGCTGACAGGCTCGGACGCACGGCGCTGATGTATGCTCTGAGCAGAAACGAGGGACAGCAGGCTGCAGAGGCACTGCTTCAGGCGGGTGCTGACGTAAACTACCGCGGCAAAAAAGGCTTTCCGCCGCTCATGTACGCGCTTCACAGCGGATATTCTCCGGAGTTCATCTCTGAACTCATCGAAAAGTACGGCGCACTGCCGGAGCTAACTGCAGAGGGCGGCATCACGCCGATGATGGCCGCATGCCAGTACGCCGGCAGCGCGGAGACGGTGAAAATCCTGTACCGTGCCGGCGCCGAGCTGCGTTTTCCCGATGGCCGCGGAAGGACGCCTCTTCATTACGCTGTGCTGAATCAGAGCAGCGCTGCGGCTTCCATCGCGGCATTTCTCCTTGAGAACAGGGCTCCCCTCGAGGCGAAGGATGCACGGGGCATGACGCCGCTTTCCTGCGCGGCAGCGTGGAGCAGCAATGCGGAACTTATCGAAACGCTGCTCAATGCAGGTGCAGCCCTTGAAAGCACCGACAGCACAGGAATGACGCCGCTGATGCACGCTGCCTCACGCAGCGGCAGCCACGCACTTGAAGCCGTGCAGATTTTCGCTGAGGCAGGGGCAGATTTCACAGCGCGCGACCGTTTCGGATACGATGTCTTTCTCTGCGCGCTGCGCAGCTGCGGCTCACTCGAAACAGTCCGCTGGATTGACGGACATATGAAGACGCTGAAGGCGGCAGAAGAAGCAGCCGGCAGCGCCGGTTCCGCAGAAAACACTGAACGTGACGGGAACCCGGAGCCGCTCCCGCTGCTGACAGCAGCTCTCAATCCGACGGAAGCGGCGCCTGACATTATCCGCTGGCTTCTCAGCCGCGGCGAACCGCTTGAGGAGCGCGACGAAAACGGGCGCACCGCTCTTGTCCGCGCTGTGCGCTACAACGCCTCGCCGCTGGCCGCTGAGGCGCTTGCATCTGCAGGGGCCAGTCTGAAAGTCCGCTGGAAGGGCGCTTCGTGGCGCCAGCTTCTGAGGTACAACAGCGTCATGGAAGCCGCCGACAAAGTCAGTCTTGCGGCGTTCTTCAGAAAACTGAAAAAATAGGAAACAACAGAAGTCTTCGCGTGCTTTCCAGCGCGGAGGCTTCTTTTTTTCATAGTCTGAGGAGCTTTTCCAGAACCTGTCCCACGCCTGCCGCGCCGTTAGGCGGCGCGATAATGTCAGCCGCGGCTTTCAGTTCGTCCTCGCCGTTTCCCATTGCCACACGGATGCCCGCAGCCCGGAAAAGCTCTATGTCGTTCAGATTGTCACCGAACGCCGCAATATCCTGTTTCTCAATGCCGTAACGCGCAGCGATCATTTCAAGTGCCTTTCCCTTGGTCCCCTGCGGGTTCAGAACCTCGACCTGACTTTTTCCCGATCTCGTCACATACAGCTGTCCGCCGAAACGCGCCTCAAGGCTGCTCTGAAGCTCCCGCGCCCGGTCAGCGCCGAGCACGGCAATTATTTTCTCCGGCCGCCGGCCGGCCGGCACATCAAGGCGCGGAACAATACGGACTTCGGCGCCGGTGCGCTGTTTCATGTTTTCAAGTGCCGGCCCCGGTTCCTCGGCATAGCAGATATCGCCTTCATAATACCACGGGCGCACGCCGGAACGGCGGATCTCTGACACAACGGCTTCTGCCAGGCACGGCTCTATGGAAACACGGCGCAGGTACCTGAGAGAGCGGCTCATGCGCACCACAGCGCCGTTGACGCAGATCACGGGCTGATCGCCTTCCACTTCAAGCGCAAATTTCCGGCCGCCCGGAAAGATGCGGCCGGTGCACACCACAAAGCGCACGCCCATTGACACGGCCTTTCCGATGGCTGCACGGTTGCGCTCCGGCATTTCAAAGCCGCCGGGAGCCAGAAGGGTGCCGTCCAGATCGGCGGCAATCAGTTTTATCATGACAGTCCTCCACTTTGAATGAAATCTCCGCTCCATTATAAACGATAGTTCTGCCCCTGTTCTCGGAATTTTCCCTTTTCAATACAAAGGGCCATAATATATAATTAGAGACGTCTTTTTATACATTCTGATATTAAATGGAGGAACTCATGATTATTGAACTTGCACAGAAAGCCGCTGCTGTCATTGAACTGACCAGTATTGCCATTATCGCCTGGGGCGTTCTCTGGTCGGTGATCCGCCTCGTGCTGATGGGCATTGAAAAACTGCGCGAGGACCTTGACCTGAGCTACAGCTGGCTGCGGCTGCGCCGCACGTTCGGCGAAATCATGCTGCTCGGGCTTCAGTTCCTTGTGGCTGCTGACATTGTTCTCACCATCTGCCATCCCGATGTGCGGACCATCAGCCTTCTGGCGGCCATTGTGATAATCCGCGTTGTGCTGAGCCTGTCCCTGGCCCACGAAATCTCAGGCCTTGAAAAGCGCGATCTCAAGGCAAAACGTCACGTACCGCCCCGTTATGAGTGACAGCAGCCGGAGGGTGCACCCAAGGCATATCCGATGTATAATTCGGCCGGGGAAATGAATCTGAAAGGAGGGATGCCGATGAAAAAAACTGCTGCGCTGATGTTTGTTTTTCTGTCTGCGCTGGCGGCATGGGCTTCTCAGACTGCAGAAGGCAGAATGTTCACGGCCGAAGTTCCCGGAGACGGCTGGACAGTCCAGTCGATCAACGACACAACCGATGCACTGGTCTCGCCTGACAGGTCAGTAGTCATGACGATCACAAAAATGCCTGCCCGCGGCATGACGCTGAAAGACGCTGCGGAACAGATGTCACGCGTCCACGGCGCATCGCAGGTCACAAGAATGGAAGGGCCGGAGGAAGCATGGGAATATACGGGCTCCGTGAACGGACGGCCGCTGTATGCTCAGATTTTCGCGCTCGGAGACTCATTCGGATACATCAGCGTCATCGGCAGCCATGATAATGAGACAGCCATCCGCGTCTTCAATTCCGTCAAGTTAAAATAGCCTGGCAGCCGGTTGGAAGTAAGCTCTCTCGAGGCCGTATTTGCAAAATTTACGCTTGTTCAAATAATGTTACCGTGTTATAATAACTAAAATATGTAAATTTTCCATTTAACATAAACATCTACTATAAGGAGCGTTGATTATGGGACTTATTAAAGCAGCTGCAGGCGCAGCCGGCGGCGTTTTCTCCGATATGTGGCGTGAGTTTTTCTACTGTGATTCAATGGACGCTGGCACACTGGCGATGCGCGCCTTCAAGCGCCGCGGAAAACACAGCAGCAACAGCGGCAATGACAACATCATCAGCAACGGCTCGATCATCGCCATCGCCGACGGCCAGTGCATGATGATCGTCGAACAGGGCAAGGTGGTCGAAATGAGCGCTGAGCCCGGTGAGTTCGTGTACGACACGTCGACTGAACCCAGCATCTTTTACGGCGGTCTGGGACGCGGAATGATCGACAGCTTCAAGACCTTCGGCAAGCGCTTTACCTTCGGCGGCGACACGGCCAAGGAACAGCGCGTCTACTATTTCAACACCAAGGAGATCATGGACAACCGCTACGGCACGGCCAACCCCATTCCCTTCCGCGTGGTCGACAAGAATATCGGCCTTGACGTTGAAATCTCCATCCGCTGCAACGGTCAGTATTCGTTCAGGATCACCGACCCGATGCGCTTTTATGTCAACGTGTGCGGCAACATGGACGAGGTGTTTCTGCGCGATAACATCAGAGAACAGCTCAACTCCGAGCTGCTGACCGTGCTGCAGCCGGCTTTTGCGCAGGTTTCCGAAAAGGGCGTGCGGTACAGTTCTCTGGCCGGACACACCATGGAAATTGCCAGGTCGCTGAACGATCTGCTTTCCAGCAAGTGGAAGGAACTGCGCGGCATTGAGATCGTCTCGTTCGCCATCAACAGCCTCAAGGCTTCGGACGAGGACGAGAAGATGATCAAGGAGCTGCAGAGGACGGCAGTGTTCCGCAATCCCGGCATGGCTGCAGCCAGCCTCGCCGGTGCTCAGGCAGATGCCATGCGGTCGGCCGCTTCAAACACCTCAACCGGCCCGATGTTCGCCTTCGCCGGCATGAACATGGCCCGCCAGACAGGCGGCTTTGACGCATCCAGCCTGTACAACATGGACGCATCAGGCGCAAAAGCCGGCGGACAGGCAGCCGGCCCCGCCTTCGTTGCCGGCGTCGCCGGAAACGCCGGCGCTGCCCAGTGGAAATGCCCGAAATGCGGCGCCATGAACACAGGCAAGTTCTGCGCTGAATGCGGCACCTCCAGGCCGGCCGAAACAAAAGGCTGGAAATGCCCGAAGTGCGGCACCGTCAACAAGGGCAGATTCTGTTCTGAATGCGGCACGAAGAAGCCTGAGAACGAGCCGCTTTACCGCTGCGACAAGTGCGGCTGGGAGCCCGAGGACCCGCACAATCCGCCGAAGTTCTGCCCTCAGTGCGGCGATCCTTTTGACGACAACGACAAAGTTAAGTAAGAAATACCGGCAGCCCTGAAAGGAATCGCTGATTTCTCATGAACGCTGTAAATTCTCAGGACCCTCAGGACTTCGGGGAGAAAGAACCTTCTGAAGTCCAGACAAAGAAAGAAACCGACAAAAAATGCCCCATGTGCGACGGCATCATGGAGTTTGATCCTGCCTCGGGGCGCATGAAATGTCCCTACTGCGGCTACACAGAAGAAGTTGAGACCGGCAGCGCAGCGAAGGAAATCGACTTTTCAAAGGCCGAGGATTACGCCAGTCACGACTGGGGTGTCTCCAAGAAAAAAGTGGTCTGCAAGGCCTGCGGAGCCGAGACCATTTACGATGCCAACGAAGTTGCCAGTGAGTGCCCCTACTGCGGCTCCACCCAGGTCATGGAAGTCAGCGACGATTCCACCATGGCGCCTGGAGGCGTGTGCCCGTTTAAAATCGACAAGAAGGCTGCCGGTGAAAGCTTTAAAAGCTGGATCAGAGGCAAGCTGTTCTGCCCCTCCCTGGCCAAGCAGAAGGCAAAGCCCGACTCGTTCCACGGCGTCTATCTGCCCTACTGGACCTTTGACACCATGACCAGCTCAGACTACCAGGCGAGGTACGGCAGATACCGCACCGTCCGCGATTCCGAGGGGCACACGAAAACCGTCACTGACTGGTACTTCACGTCAGGCAGCTACAGTGAGTTCATCAACGACCAGGCCGAACCCGCCACTGACCGGCGCAGCCGTTCAATGCTCGCCGAGATCGAGCCTTTCGACACGGAGAACAACGTGGCGTACAAGCCTCAGTACCTCGCCGGCTACGCGGCTGAACGGTATTCCGTCGGCCTCTCAGAGGGCTGGGAGCGGGCCCGTGTCAAGATCGACAGCCACCTCAAAGCACAGGTGCATGACAAAGTCAGGGTCGAAAACGGCGCCGACGTGGTTTCCGGCGTCAGGCTCAGCACAGACTATGACGACCTGAAATTCAAGTATCTGCTTCTGCCCGTGTGGCTGTCATCGTTTCACTACAAGGGGAAAGTCTATAATTTCATGGTCAACGGCCAGACCGGCAGGGCCGGCGGAAAGACGCCCATCTCGGCGCTGCGCGTTGCCATTGCCGTTCTGATTACAGCAGCGCTCATCGCCGGCGCGTGGTACTTCCTGAACAGAACCACGCCCGAACCGGGAACCTCTGAAAAGCCCGCCGTCTCCGTTACCCTGCAGCCCCGGCAGTTCAGTGAATCTGCGTTTCATGCCTGCGTTCCGGCGTAGTTTTTCCGGAACGGAGAGGATTTTATCGTTTCAACGGATGCACAATTTTCTCATCTAAGGAGGCATTCAAATGCGCAAATTAGCAGCTCTGCTCGCTGCCATTCTGTGCTTCACGACAGCTGCATGGGCAAAGGACATCACCGTCAAGGACTTCTCACCGCAGGGTGAAACCGACGCTGACCGTCCGAGGATCACCGTGGTCTTCAGCGACGCCGTGGTTGAAAAGTCGAAAGTCAACAAGCAGCTGACAGGCGCCAGTGTGCCGCTGAAATTCCGTCCGGCTCTGCCCGGCACAGCGCGCTGGATTTCCCAGAACAAGCTGGTTTTCACTCCCAGCAGGGATATTCAGCCTGCTACGCGCTACATCGCCGATTTCGGCCCCGGCGGTCTGAAAACAGCCGCGGGCAGTCTTGTGGCCGGACCTCAGACGTTTGAATTCCACGGCCCCGTCATGCGCTTTATGAACGCCGGCATCAACGGGGTCTCACCGAACCGGAACCTCGTCCTGAACCTGGAGTTCAACGCCCCCGTCTCTCCGGTCCGCCTGCGCGGGTTCCTGTCGATTTACAACGACGGGGGGGGCCTTGTGGACTACGACATCCGCGGTGCCGCTCCGAGCAAAAACGTGATCGTGCAAACCGCTCCGGTCACCAGCAAATCGATAAAGGTCGTTGTCGCCGGCGGGCTTCTGCCTGATACGGGAGATCTGCCCCAGGAAACCAATTATGAAGTGGATCTTAACCTCGAGATGAAGACGGCCATTCTCAACTCGAACGCTTACATGAGAGACTCGGGCAACGGCTATATCAGCTTCACCGTCAGCGACAGCAATGTGGACATCAAGAAAGCCAGAAACTACATTGAGATTTCGCCCCGCATGCCGTTCACACTCGGCGCCGAATACCGCGGCTTCACCATCGAGGGCAAGTTCAAGCCGCGCAGCCGTGTGACCGTGACCATCCGTAAAGGCTTCACCGCGGGCAGTGCTGATCCGATGGAGGAGGACTACAAAAAATCCTTCATCTTCCCCGATATGTCCTCAAACATCCGCTTCCCCTCCGAGGGAATGTTCCTGACCCCCGCCGAGACGCCCCGTGTGGCCATTGAGACGACCAACGTGAACACGCTGCGGCTTTCCGCGTGGAAACTCTACAACAACAACATTCCGATCGCCACGCTGGGCGTAAACGAATGGGACAGCAACTTCACGAACTATGCAAAGGCCCTCGGTTCAAAGAAATACCAGGTGGGCGGCATGACCAACGAAAAGGTTCGCCGCGCCGTCGACCTCAGCACCCTGGGCTGCGAGGGCGAAGGCATCTACCTGATCAAGGCCAGCAATGCCGATCCCGACACCTGGGATTCCGCTTCAATGCTGCTGTGCGTCACTGATACCGCCCTTTCGGCCCGCATGTACAAAAACGGCCTGCACGTCTGGGCGACCAGCATTTCCGGCGCGAAACCCGTTGAAGGCGCCGAGGTCAAAGTCTACTCCGCCAGCAATCAGCTTCTGCTGACAGGCAGCACCAATGCCGACGGCGTCGTTGAATTCTCCGTCCCGGAAGGATGGAATGATGATCTGCGCCCCAATCTCATCACCGCTGAAAAAGAGGGCCTCATCACCTTTGTGAAGATGGGCATCAACCAGCTTACGGGACGTGATATCGACGTCTCCGGCGCTCCCTGGAGCGATGCCTACGACGCCATGTGGGTACTGCCGCGCGCCCTGTGGCAGCCTGGCGAAACCCTTGAGGCCGAGGCTCTTGTGCGCAGCACCACGCTTGAGCTTCCCGGCGAGTTCCCGCTGACCTGGTCGCTTTCAGCCCGCGGCATTGATCTGGCTTCGGGCACTCTGAAGCTTGATCCCGACGGCATGGGCTCCATTTCCGTGCCGATTCCCGACACTGTCGAGTCCGGCACCTACTCGCTGAAGCTCATGGTCCCGGGAAAGAGAACCGCGCTTGCAGAAAGAACCGTCCAGATTGAAGAATTCCGTCCGCCCGAAGTGGAGACAAAGATCGAGGCTCCGGAAGCACTCTATCCCGGCGAAGACGGCAGCTTCAAGATCAGCGCGCGCTACCTGTTCGGCGGCAGCGGTGCGGGTCTGAACTGGGAAATGACCTACGCCACCGTTCCTGAAGCCTACGTTTCCAAGAATAACCCCGGATACGTCTTCGGCTCTGAAATGGCCAAAGACGCCGGCCGCACTTCCGGCACCATCGACGAAGGCACATTCGGCAGCGACGGCACTTCTGAAGTTTCCTGGGCGCCCGATTCCGACCTGAAGGCCCCGTCCATCATCCGCGCCCGCATCCGCCTGAACGTCATGGAAGCCAGCGGACGCTGGACCGGCAGCACCGTTTCCGTGCCGATCTATCCGACCAAGGCGCTCATCGGAGTGCTGCGCCCCACCACCGATATTCAGCCCGGCAGCAGCGCTGAAATCGGCCTTGTGGCCGTCAATCCCGATGATCAGCCGGTTGACCTTGGCGATGTCACCGTCGAGGTCTGCAAGGTAACCAGCCGCTACGTCATGGTTTCCGACGAAAACGGCAGCCGTATGACCTGGCAGGAAGAATTTTCCGAACCGGTGCGCAGCAAAGTCAAGCTGAACGGCAAGGGAAAATTCATCTTCACCCCCGAGGACGAAGGCTATTACCTGATCACCTTCAGTCATGAGGACGGCCGCGCCTCGCTGCGGCTCTCTGTCTGGCAGGATTACTCCGGCTCCGCCTCCATGGGCGCGTCGATGCCTGACCGCGTTGAACTGCGCAGCGACAAGGATTCCTACGCTGCCGGAACGACGGCGAAGATCAGGGTCAAGGCTCCCTTTGCCGGCCATGCAGTGGTCACCGCGGGCAGCGATAAGCCCATGATGATCAAGGCCTTTGATATGACCGGCACTGAAGCTGAGGTCGAAATCCCTGTCAGCGAAGCCATCACGCCCAACGGCTGGGTGGTTGTTCAGGTGACTCGCCCTGAAGGCATGGAAACCAGACCCCCGTACCGTGCACTCGGCGCCATGCCGCTGAAGCTTGACCTGAGCTCACACAAGCTGAATGTCCAGGTTTCAGTGCCTGAAAAGGCCGAACCCGGCATGCTGACAGCCAAAATCAATCTCACTGACGCCAGCGGTGCCCCTGTGAACGGAAAGGTCTCCCTCGCACTGGTCGACCGCGGCATCCTGCTTCTGAGCGGCGAGGACAACCAGAACCCGTTCGATTACTTCACACGACGCCGCGGACTTGACGGCCGTCTGTGCGACATTTACGACTCGCTGCTGCCCATCGAGGCACGCGGCACGACGCTGCTCCATCCCGCCGGCGGCGACGCCGATGAGATGGGACGCATGAAGCTGATGGCGAACGCCGACATGATGTCGCCCGTCCGCGCTTCCGACTACAAGCCGACTTCCATCTGGCTGCCTTCGGTGAACGTGGAGAACGGCGCCGCTGAGGTCACCGTTCAGGTTCCCGAGTTCACCGGCGCACTCCGCGTTGAGGCCGTTGCAGCGGCAGGTTCGTCTGTCGGCCGCGGCATCAGCGAGACGAAAATTGCCCGTCCCGTGGTCATCAGCTTGACACTGCCCCGTTTTGCCGCCCCCGGCGACGAAATCCAGCCCGCGGTGAACATCACCTCTGACCAGGATGGCTCAGCCTCGGTAACAGTCAGCATGACAGAAGGCCTGGCAAGTCTGTCGCAGAACGGCACCGAGACGATGAAAGACGTCAAACTGACTGCTGACAAGCGCGTTGATCTGTCCGGCAGCCTGCCGAGAGTTATGGCTCTTGACGGCATCGAGCACGGCACTCTTTCAGCAGACGTGAAGCTCAACGACACTTCCTACACGTCAGAAACCGGCCTTGCGATCCGTCCCGGCTGGCCGCTGACGTCCCTGACCGGCGGCGCATCGGTGACTGAGGGCACCAATGAGTTCACCATTCCCGATGACTGGTATCCCGGCACCGGAGCCATCACAGTTTCCGTTTCCGGCGCACCGGTCGTTGACGCAGTCGCCCTTCTGGACACCGTCAACTCCTGGGGCTGGGGCCTCGATCAGCTGGTCTCCCGCGGCTGGATCGTCCTGAACCTGCCCGGTCTTCTTTCTGACGCAGATCAGGATCTGGTTGAGCCCGGCGAGAACCGCATCGCCCTGAACACAATCCTGGCAGGCATCTCCAGCTATCAGCTGTACGACGGCTCATGGAGCCGCTGGCGTTCCGGCGGTTCCAATCCCTGGGCTTCGGTCACCGCGCTTCACTTCCTGACCGCCGTCAAGGCTGCGGGCGTTCTCAACCCCGCCGGACTTGAAAACGGCTATCAGTGGCTGCGCCGCTACATGGCCGAACCGCTTCCCTCGGAAAAGGCCCATGAAGCCCTGAGTGCCCGTGCTTACGGCTGCTACGTGCTCGCCCTTGCAGGCGAAGCGCCTCTCGGCTGGATGAACTGGCTTGAGGAACGCGTCAGCAGCATGAACGGTTCCGGCCGTTCACTCCTCGCGGCAGCTTACGCCGTGGCGGGAAGCCGCAAGAAGGCCCAGTCTCTGGCCGGCTCTGAGAGCGGCAGCGCTTCCGGCGCTCTTGAATTCCCCGAAGCAGGCTTCAGGATGCTCGCTCTCGACGCCATCGAACCGGGCGGAGCACCTTCCCGCAACCTGGCAGCCCGCATCGCTGAGCAGCTTTCCAAGAAGGTGGAGTTCAGATATGTCGACGACGCTGCCAGCATGATCATGGCCCTGAGCGTTTTCAGCAGCCATGTCACCCCCGGCGCGGCCACTGCCAGACTGCTCGACAGCGAAGGCAATGAAGTTCTCGCCTACGAAGGACAGCCCGTCCAGTGGAAGGCCGTCCGCGGCGGCAAGATGACGCTTCAGGTCACCGGCAGCGGCTCCCTGTGGTACTCATGGACCGCCTCCGGCGTGCCTGCTTCACCTGTCAAGGAGTACACCAACGGCCTGAAGGTCACGCGCCAGTTCCTCGACGCCAAGACCGGAAAGCCCGTCAACCTGAAGAACGTGAAGTTCGGGCAGCTTCTGTCCATGAAGATCAGCATGAACGTCACCTCTGCAGTATCCGCTCTGCGGCTCAGCGCCCTGTTCCCTGCCGGAATCGAGGCAGTCAGCGCCGGCGAAGCCGTGGAAAGCTCCGGCTTCACAGTACGGCCCGACCTGAGAGCCGACCGTCTGCTTCTGAACCTCTTCGGAAGCGGCAAGACGTTTGTCTGGAAGATGCCGTGCCGCGCCACCTACCGCGGTGTCTTCGCCGTTCCTCCGATCTCGGTCGAAGCCCTCGGCAACAAAGGCGTGGGCTGCCTGAGCGGAGCCGCTCAGATGACGGTGGAGTAAAAACCGGGAAAAATGAAAAAACGTAAGTTCGCGTTGATCGCGGTAATCGCGCTGCTTGGAGCAGCCGGCATCGCGCTGTATCGACTCAGCAGCCTGTCGCCTGTTCTGCCGCGCCTTACTGCGTGGCCCCGATCCGCCGTGGTCCGTGATCGTGACGGAACGGTGCTGTGCGTGACCTTATCAGAGGACGGGGAGTTCTGTCTCCCCGTCCTTCTTTCTGATATGGGACGCTGGCTGCCCGAGGCTGTTATCCAGACCGAAGACCGCCGTTTCATGCGTCATCACGGCATCGACTGGTTCGGCATTCTGCGCGCGCTGAAGGACAACCTGCTGACGAAAAACAGGAGCGGCGCGTCCACCATCACAAGTCAGGTGATCCGCCTGTGCTGGCCCGCCGAAAGGACCGTCAGCACCAAGCTGCGCGAGTTTGCTCAGGCATGGCGGCTGGAAACCCGCATGACAAAGGAACAGATCCTCCAGACCTATCTCAATATCGTCCCGCTGGGCAGCAACCTGCGCGGCGCGGAAGCCGCATCTATGGCCTGGTTCGGCCGTTCCGCCCGCGATCTCTCGATCGCCCAGGCGGCGCTGCTGGCCTGCATGATTAAAGGCCCCACCGCCTACCGGCCCGACATGAACCCCGGCAGCGCGCTGAAGCGCCGCAACTTCGTGATTTCCCTGATGAGAGAACGCGGCGTCATCAGTGCGGAACAGGAACACCTGGCGCTCAGCGAGCCGCTGCCGAAAAAGATCACGGCACTGCCGTCCGACGAATGGCTTTTCTGCCATAAAGTCCTGCAGAACGCTGTCCGCAAGGATGTGACCTCCACGCTCGACCGCGCAGCGCAGAAAATTCTCTACGGTTCGCTGATGGAAGCACTCGCAGGTCAGTCGCCGCAGGTCACTGCCGCAGGCGTCATCATTGAAAACAAGTCCGGCGCCGTGCGCGCCTATGTGGGAAACGCGCGGCACCGCACAGAAAACGCGGCGGCCCGCTGGGTTGACTGCGACGATTCGCCGCGTTCACCAGGATCTGCGCTGAAACCGTTCATCTACGCCATGGCATTTGAGGACGGAACACTCACACCGTCATCGCTGATAGCGGACACCCCGCTGACCTTTTCAGGCCGTGCCCCCCGCAACTTCGACCGCATTTACCGCGGCCCCGTCAGCGCTGCCAGCGCCCTTATCGACTCGCTGAACGTACCCGCTGTGCGCACCCTGCGCGCCGAGGGCGGCGAGCGTTTTCTGCAGAGACTCCGCCTGCTCGGCTTCAGCCTGCTGACCCGTGACGCCGTCTATTACGGCGATTCGCTGGTACTCGGCGGCTGTGAAGTGACGCCGCTGCAGCTGTGCGGCGCCGTCACGGCCCTGGCACGCAGCGGCCGCTTCATCGAACCGCGGTTCATCAGCGACGCCGCCGTTTCAGAGCGTCAGGTGTACTCGCCGGAAAGTGCCTGGATCACCACCAACATCCTCGCCGACCCGGCGCGAATTCCCACACTGCTCCGCGCCTCGTCGCCTGACAGCGGCCGCATGGCCTTCAAGACAGGCACATCCTACGGCCTGCGCGACGCATGGACCGCAGGATGGAATGACCGCTGGTCTGTAGTCATCTGGCTTGGCGCCCCCGCCGGGGAACCGCACCCTGAACTGGTCGGCACCCAGTCCGCAGCGCCGGCAGTGCTGCGCGTCATGAGAGACCTGCCGCCCGGCAGCTTCTCCCCGCCGCCCGAAGGCGTCGGCACACGCGATGTCTGTTCTCTTTCCGGCCTGCCGCCGTCGCAGCTGTGCCCGCGCACTGTCAGCGAGTATTATATCCGCGGAATTTCCCCCGCCGCCCGCTGCACCATGCACCGCCTGGAAAAAGGCAAAGTGGTTACAGTCTGGCCGCAGGAACTTTCAGCCTACATGGAAAGCCCGCGCGAACGCCGCACAGAGATCATCATTTCCTCACCGCTCGAAGGCGTTGCCTACCTGAAGCACGAGGACGACGCCAATCTGGTGCTGCGCGCCGAAGGTACCGGCGAGTTCTACTGGTACATCGACGACCGTTACGTAGGACGGGGCACCCCCGAACGTCCGTGTCTGTGGCCCATGGTACCGGGGAAACACAGAATCACCGTTCTGGACACGCTGGGACGCCAGAAAACCATCGGCTTTTCTGTCTACACACTTGACCGCAATCCCACTCGGGAAATCCCGGAACTGACGCCCATCGAACCCTGACGCCGGCAAACATTAAAAGCAGGCCTGCGGAACGAAAAATGTTTACATTTATCCTGTTCAAGTCGTAATTGTAATGATATATAAACAATGAGAAATTTATACTTTGGTTCAAATAAAAAGGCGCTGCGCCCACTTTTATTGCACTTTAATTTGCGTCATTTTAAAGTAATCACAGAGCAATAATTTTTCACTGCTGATTTTTAATATGCTTTTATTCTTGATTTTATTTTCTTTAAACGCTGACTATGCCGTCAGGCAAAAAGTTTCAGGTATTGCACAATTCGTATTTCTCCTGTTTTGTTTCTATTATTCACGGAACGCTGTTCTTTTTTGCTGAATGATATTTTTCCGATTTGACAGCTGAAGTCGGCCTTTTAAAGACATTAAAAATTATTTCTTCTTGACGCAAATAAAAACTTGCGTCATAATAGTTCAGTAAAAACTCCCGCTGCTGAAAATGTAAGGAATAACAGGTAGAATAAGTCAGTTGAAACGTAAAAATTCACTCGGGAAGAATTTTTACATTTCAGCGAAGTGCCGTTTTCCCGCAGCTGCAGCGCAGAGGGACAGACTTGAAAAAGTCAGCAGCAGAATGTACCAGAAAAAAACGCGCCCGGCGGAAGTCCGCCACCCCTGTGAAGTCACGCGCTGCTTCATGCAGGGGGTTTCATTTTTCAGCGCACGAAAAGATGGAGGAGATGGAGTAATGAAAAAAAGCACCTTTCTTGTTCTCACTGCTTTAGCGCTCGGCCTCGCCTGCAATCCGGCCATGGCTGCCAAGGACCGTCTGATCATCGCAGACCAGTATGACGTCACCAGCATGGATCCCATCGGACACAACGACGTTCCGAGCTCACGCTGCTGCTATGAACTGTACGACACGCTGATCTTCCGCGACAACAAGGGCAACATTCTGCCCGGTCTTGCCGAGAGCTGGGAATTCCCTTCACCCACTGAGTACGTGTTCCATATCCGCAAGGGTGTGAAGTTCCACAACGGCGAAGAGCTGAAAGCCGAGGACGTGGCATTCACCATCATGCGTGCCACCACCGACAAGGGCGCCAAGATCCGCAGCTACTCACAGGACGTCAAGAGCGCCAAGGCAATCGATGACTACACCTGCGTGATTGAGCTGAAGGCCCCCAACTTCGCGTTCTTCAACTCTCTGACCCACTGCTGGGGTTCCATCCTGAACAAGAAGGCTGTTGAGGCTGCCGGCGACAACTACGGCACCCTGGCCAATCCTCCCGTGGGAACCGGTCCCTTCAAGTTCCTCAGCTGGAGCAAAAACGACAAGTATGTGCTTGAGCGCTTTGAGGATTTCTGGGGCAAAAAACCCGCTTACAAATACCTCGAAGTCCGCTCCATTCCCGAGGCCAGCAACCGCACCATCGAGCTTGAGACCGGCGGCGTCGATATTGCTTATCCCATCGTCGTCAACGATCTGAACCGCGTCAAGGACAATCCTGACCTGGTGCTTCACCAGACTGCCGCAACGAACGTCAACTATCTGGGCTTCAACACTCAGAAAGCTCCGTTCAGCAACGTCGCCGCCCGCCGCGCCGTCAGCGCCGCTCTTGACACAACCCTGATCCACAAGGCCGTGTTTGAGCGTCTCGGCAAGAACGGTTCCGTGCCGCGCGCCATTGTTCCCGCTCAGTTCAAGTACAGCATTGCGGCCGAGTGCCCCGAGCACAAGCAGGATGTCGAGCTTGCCAAGAAACTTTTCGCTGAAGCCGGCATGGGCCAGGGCACCACAGTCCAGCTCTGGACCAATGAGCGCAAGGAGCGCATGGATATGGCCCAGATCATCAAGGCTCAGCTCGCCGAGTTCGGCATCAACGCCGAGATCAAGGTTCTTGAGTGGGGCGCCTATCTGAACGGCCTTCAGGAGAAACAGCACGACATGTTCATCCTCGGCTGGTCCACCGGTGTGCCCGATGCGAACTTTGCTATGAGCGGCCTGCTTGAGAGCGACGCCGGCTCCAACTACACCTTCTTCAACAACAAGGAGTTCGACGAGGCCATGGACAAGGGCCGCGCGACTGAGGACGGTCCCGACCGCGCCGCTGCCTACAGAACTGCCCAGGAAATCATCAACGATCAGGTTCCCATGATCTTCCTGCACAGCGACGACAACTGCGTCGGCACCCAGAAATTCGTGAAGGGCTTTGAGGTCGGCAGCAACGACACCTACAATTTCCGCGAAGTCTACTTTGAAGGAAAGTAAGCCGTTCTGAGAAACTTCCGCAAGGCATAACATAAGCAGGGGAGTTTCCCGATCCCCTGCTTGTTTCTTTAACAGTTCGGGAACGATGGTTCCCCTAAGACTTTCCTATTTTGAAAGGCAGGCTCAACCATGTTCAAGTACATTATCCGCCGGGTTCTTTATCTTATTCCCGTGCTGCTCGGCGTGGCGTTCTGCGTTTTCACGCTGCTCTACCTCACCCCGGGCGACCCGGCCAAGATGGTTCTCGGCGATCAGGCGACAGAATCGGCCATTCAGGAATTCCGCGAGCGCGAAGGCCTGAACGATCCGTTCCTGACCCGTTTCGGCACCTATATCTACAGGCTTGTTTTCAAGGGCGATCTCGGCAAATCCTATGCTTCAAGAAGCCCCGTGATGAAAGAACTCCTTGCGGCCTTCCCCGCAACACTGAAACTCGGCGCTTTTGCCATTGTCATTGCCATCGCAATAGGCATTCCGTGCGGCATTATTTCAGCAATAAAGCAATATTCATTGTTTGATACCATCACCATGATTTTTGCCATGATCGGGCTTTCGATGCCCGTGTTCTGGCTCGGTCTTCTTCTCATTCTTCTCTTCTCGGTCAAACTGCGCTGGCTGCCCTCTTCAGGCTTTGACACTTTCAAGGCCATGATTCTTCCTTCTGTTGCCCTGTCAGCTCAGTCGATCTCCATGATCACCCGTATGACCCGTTCATCAATGCTGGAAGTTATCCGTGCTGACTATATCCGCACGGTTCGCGCAAAGGGTCAGACAGAACGCGTCATTATCTGGGACCACGCGCTCCGCAACGCTCTGCTTCCCGTGGTAACGCTGTGCGGACTTCAGTTCGGGCATCTGATGTCAGGCGCGCTTCTGACCGAATCAATTTTCGCCATTCCCGGCCTGGGGCGCCTGATGGTCACGTCCATCATGGCGCGCGACTACCCCATGGTCCAGGGCGCTGTGCTTTTCGTCGCCTCGGCCATCAGTGTGGTCAACCTGCTCGTTGACATCCTGTATGCCTATGTTGATCCGCGCATTAAGGCGCAGTACAAGTAAGGAGGTCAATTAAAGATGTCTGAAAAAGTTAATGACGCTCCTGTGAAAAAACAGCGCCGCGGAATCGCCGAGGTGCTTCACCGCCTGAGCAAGAGCCCTCTTGCCATGTTCGGCCTTGCTTTCATTCTGTTCCTTGTTTTCTGCGCCATCTTCTGCGAGCAGCTGGCTCCTTACCCCTACGCCAAGCAGAATCTGCTGCACGCGTTTGAGACGCCTTCCAAGCAGTTCCTCCTCGGCACTGATGAGTTCGGCCGCGATATTCTGAGCCGCCTGATCTACGGTGCCCGTGTGTCCCTTGAGGTCGGCTTCATCGCCGTGGGCATTGCCCTGGTGGTCGGCGGGCTTCTCGGCGCCGTCGCCGGATTCTACGGCGGACGTCTTGACAACGTCATCATGCGCGTCATGGACATTCTGATGTCAGTTCCTCAGACGCTGATGGCCATTGCCATTGCCGCATCGCTCGGACCGGGCCTGTTCAACATGATGATCGCCGTCGGCATCTCCGCCGTGCCCAACTATGCGCGAATCGTGCGCAGCTCCGTGCTTTCCATTCGTGATATGGAATTCGTCGAAGCTGCACGCGCCGTAGGTTCCTCGGATATGCGCATCATCATGAAGCACATTATTCCCAACAGTATGGCCCCCATTATCGTCCAGTCAACGCTGGGCGTCGCTTCGGCCATTCTGAACGCGGCAGGCCTGTCATTCATCGGACTGGGCATTCAGCCGCCCAATCCTGAATGGGGCGCCATGCTTTCCGGCGGCCGTCAGTACATCCGCGACTTCCCCCACCTGACGCTGTATCCCGGCCTTGCCATCATGCTGACCATTCTTGCCCTGAACTTCCTCGGCGACGGTCTGCGCGACGCGCTTGACCCCAAACTGAAACGCTAAGGAGGAGCCAATTATGTCAGACAAAAAAGATCTGCTCCTCGAGATCAAAGACCTTACAATTCACTATGTCACTGAGAGCGGAACCGTTCACGCCGTTGAAGGACTGAACCTTGAACTCGCCAAGGGCGAGACGCTGGGCTTCGTCGGTGAGACAGGCGCCGGCAAAACGACCACCGCTCTCGGCATCATGCGTCTTCTGCCCGTACCGCCTTCAAAAATCGTGTCGGGAGACATCATCTTCGAGGGTGAGAGCCTTCTGAGCAAAACAGACAGCCAGATGCGTTCCATCCGCGGCGGCAAGATCGCCATGATCTTCCAGGACCCGATGACTTCCCTTGACCCGGTTATTCCGGTTCAGCAGCAGATCGCCGAAATGGTCGAGCTGCATCACAAGGGAACAAAGGCTGACGCCATGAAACGCGCCGGCGACATGCTTGAGCTTGTGGGTATCCCCCGCGAGCGCGGCGCCGCCTACCCGCACCAGTTCTCCGGCGGCATGAAGCAGCGCGTGGTCATCGCCATCGCTCTGGCCTGCGATCCTACGCTTCTGATCGCCGATGAACCCACGACAGCTCTTGATGTGACTATTCAGGCGCAGGTGCTTGAACTGATGCATCAGCTCAAGGAAAAATTCAAGACGTCCATGATCATGATCACCCATGACCTGGGCATTGTCGCCGAAATGTGCGACAAGGTGGCTATCATGTATGCCGGCCGCGTCGTCGAATACGGCAGCACAGAGGATATTTACAGCCACCGTCTGCATCCCTACACTGAGGGGCTTTTCAACTCTCTGCCCGATCTTGACTCCGAGCAGGAGGAACTGAAGGTCATTCACGGCCTGATGCCCGATCCCACGAATCTGCCCTCGGGCTGCTGCTTCCACCCCCGCTGCCCCTACGCCACGGAGGAATGCTCAAAGACCTCGCCCGAAATGGTTCAGGTCTCTCCGGGCCATTACGTTGCCTGTTCTATCCGCACTGCCGGACTGAAAAAGGACTAAAGGAGGCTGATGACTGAAATGACTGAACAGATTAACAATGACCAGCCGATGGTCGTCGTCAACCACCTGAAAAAGTTCTTCAACACCCGCCGCGGACTTCTTCATGCCGTGGATGACGTTTCATTCACCGTCAACCGCGGCGAGACGCTGGGGCTTGTCGGCGAATCCGGCTGCGGCAAGTCAACGCTCGGCCGCGCCATGATCCGCCTGATTGAACCCACCGCCGGCGAGGTGAAATTCTGGGGACGCAACATCATCGGCCTCAAGAAGGCCGAAATGGCCGAAATGCGCAAGAAAGTTCAGATTGTCTTCCAGGATCCCTATTCCTGCCTGAACCCGCGCCTTTCAGTGTCTGAACTGATCGCCGAGCCGCTGATTGTCAACAAAATCTGCAAAAACAGAGCCGAAATGGACAAGCGCATTGCCGAACTGATGGACACGGTCGGTCTGGCACGCCGTCTTGTGGGATCCTATCCCCACGAGCTTGACGGCGGCCGCCGCCAGAGAATCGGCATTGCCCGTTCACTGGCGCTGAACCCTGAGTTCATCGTTCTCGACGAACCGGTGTCAGCCCTTGACGTGTGCATTCAGGCTCAGGTTCTGAACCTGCTGAAGCAGCTGCAGAAGCAGAACAACTACACCTACGTGTTCATCAGCCACAACCTGAGCGTGGTCAAGCACCTTTCAGACCGCATTGCCGTCATGTATCTGGGCAAGATCGTCGAACTGACCGACTACAGAACTACCTTTAAGAATCCCCTTCATCCCTACACGCAGGCGCTTCTTTCCGCCATCCCCATTCCCAAGGTGGGCGTCAAGCGCAACCGCATTATTCTTGAAGGCGACGTTCCCAGTCCCGTCAATCCCCCGGCAGGCTGCCGCTTTGCCGGCCGCTGCCGCTTCGCGCAGGACATCTGCCACCAGAAATCTCCTGAACTCAGCGAATTCGAGCCCAACCACTTTGTGGCATGCCACTTCGCGGGCAAAATCACGTACAGCCGTTAAAATCTCCAGACAGCCGAAAGGGCCAGCCAAACGCTGGCCCTTTCTTTATCGGCAGAAACCGCATGTCCGCCCCGGGCAGGAGAGTTTTTCAGCTGCAGAGCGCTGCCGCCGGAAAATCCGCAATATGCCTGTCAATTTACAATATTAATAAATTATGATAAAATCAGCCGTATGGAAACATACAGCGATGCTTTAAGCGATGATCTGTACCCGTTCGGTGCAGCCGGCACCCCCGCACGGGCGATGTACCTCAAATACTTACGCAGAGGATGTGACCATGTTGAAAAAAATCAGCTCTCTTTTAATCACTCTGTTCCTTTTCACAGCTGCCCGGGCCTGCGCTTCAATTAATATTCCGGATGAAGTGCTTTCGGGCCTCACGAATGCCGCCACCTCAGCGCTGAATGATTACCTCGGCAACAAGACCGACAACGGCGGCAGCTCAACCACCAGCGATAATTCAGGCAGCGAAATCTCAACGAACAGCAGCACTGTGCCCAAAGCGAGAAAATCCTGGACCATCAAGTTTGAAAAGCTTCCCAAAAACCTCAGGGAACTGAAGGCTCTGCCGCAGGGCAGCCTGAAGAAGCCCCAGCACACCGCCGCGCTGACAATCGTCGCGCTGGCCGTTTACACCAGGGATACCAAGGCGGGACTGGAGATGCTTGAATACCTGAACGGCCCGAATGACCTCTCGGACTACGACAAAAAGTTCATCGCCGAACGTCTTGATGAACGGGAATACCTGCCTTTCTCCTACTTCCTCGGCGCCACCGTTGAGAACAACTACACGCCCGACAGCCAGCCCTACTCCATTCGCGTCAAAGAGATGCCCTCGTCAAACGAAATGGAGGAAGGCTACATGAAGCTGTTCCTCACTTCTGCCGGCGCCGATTCCCCGCGTCCCGTCACGCTGCGGAAAAAGCCCTCCACCGGCCAGTGGTTCCTCTGGAAACACAGCCTGCTTCTCGGCATCCGCGAACCCGCTTCAAAGGACCCCTGGAGCTAGAAAACTGCAATAAATAATACGCATAAAATTCAGGCCGCACGGATCGTATAAAATCCGTGCGGCCTTCTTTGTTCCGCGGCCATGAACAGGCAGACCGGCGCGCAGATTCAAATTGTCTGTGATATAAAGCGGAATCCAGCTTTACGGGCCTGATGTACTGCCGGGCTGAACCATCTGTGCAAGAGTCAGTAGTCGTTGACAATAAGCCTGCTTCCGGCAGCGACGGCAGCAAGTTTTGTCTTTGAAGCAAAACCGGTCTTTGACAGCATGCTGCTCACATGGGCCTTGACCGTGTCAACAGACACACCGAGCTTGTCGGACATTTCCTTGTAAGTCAGTCCCTCGACAAGCAGACGGAGAACCTTCAGCTCCGCCTTGGTAAATTCATAGCTGGTAATATCGCCCACGACAACTTCAGGAGTCTTGTCGGGAAAAACGGACTCTCCCTGCAGGGTGCGGTGTATAATCTCCATCATTTCACTGCCGCCGGTATCCTTAAACCAGAGGCTTTCGGCGCCGGCCTCTCTTGCCCGGTCAATGTAGGTGCAGTCCAGCATGCCTGTGATGATTATCACTTTAGTCCCCGGGCTGACAGCCTTGATTTTTTTGTAGCGTCAAAACCGCTTTCTCCGCCCTGGGTGCAGACGTCCATCAGGACAAGATCAATCTGAGACTGCCGGCATACAGTTTCAGCAAGACCTGCGTTGGCAATTGATGCGGATATCCGGCAGTTTTTGTCTTCCATGACATATTTTTCCAGGATTTCCCGTATCAACAGCTGGTCCTCAACGATCAATACATTGATCATTTTCAGAATCTCCTTTTTCCAAGAGGTATACGTTCAGCTGAAAGTAAGGCAGGCTGCGCAGCAGCATGCTGCCGCCCGCTTTTTCTATACATGCGCGCAGCGATGACAGGCCGCCGCCTTCGATAATCTCTTTTTTCGGCACCGCCCCGTCGTTGGTGATTTCAGCTGCCCAGAGTCTGCTGCTGTTCATGATTTTCACATACAGATGTCTGGCGCCGGCATGACGCACAGCGTTTGTGACGCATTCCTCCGCGGCAAGGGCAAAAAGAGCGGCAATCTCTCCATCCTTCGGAAAAGGCCCGGCAAAGCTGACACAAAGCCCCAGCTGACTGGCGGATTCACGCAGACGAATAAGGGCATCATTGACGTTCCTATTCTCTGCGCCATCAGTGTTTTTCAGGTGCAGAAGGGCGTTGTCCCAGACTGAAACTATATTTTCGTCAATCGGGCCGTTCTCTCTGAGAAGCAGACGCGTCTTGATGATAGCGTGTCCAAAATCATCATGCACACGCATTTTCATTCTCAGAATTTCCTCTTCACGGCTGACGGCCAGTACATCTGCCGACAGGCGGCGAAGGCGCGCCGCGGCTTCTTCAAGCCTGCGCCCGCTCTCTTCAAGCTCTTTTTTATTTTTGTAAAACCGGGTTACGTTCGAAGCGATAACCTGAGTACAGTCTGCTGAATCGGGCAGATGGATCTGTTTCTGTTCAAAGCGCCACGCGCTTCCGTCCTGCAGAATAAACAGTTCACCGTCACGGCTGGTTTTTACGCCGCGGCCTTCTATAAGATCCTGCATTTCGGAAATACACTGAATGTCTCTTCCGGTTATTTCAAACGCCAGCCGGTGCATCTGGCGGTTACAGAGCATCACAAGACCTTTTTCACTAAAAAAGCAGAGGCCGCTTGGCAGATTATCAAGAGCTTCCTTAACAATCCGGCGTTCCCTTTTACGCATCTTATGCCATCTCCGCTCTGCAGGTCATTGTCAGGCACCACTCCCCGTCAACGTCCCTTACCACAGCAGCGCCGCACTTTGCAAGTCCGCTGAGATCTGCGGAAGAATCAGTGTTGACTCTGATTGTAAAGTCTGCACCCTTCGCTGTTATCTGAACAGTTATTGCCATCATGCAGTCAAGGGATCTCTCGATAATTTCCTCGAAAAAGTCATAGAGTTTCATAATCACACGTGCGTGGACAGTATCTCCTGCCCTGATTCTGACACTGCATGAAACGCCGTACTGTCTGAGGCTTTCGGCGGATTCGCCGAAAGCTAAGGTAATTTCACTGCAGCTGAAAAACGCCTTTTTTGCCTGCAAAAAGATCATGTTGGTGCGGCGCTTCAGGTATGTGCCGATCACAATAATCCTGCCGAGCAGGAGCCGGCGCTGGCTTTCATTGGCAGCTTTCTTCAGCTGCTCTGTCAGATCGCTCAAAATCTGCATCTGCCGGTCTGTACTGGCCTGAATGTCGTTGTAAAGACGTTTCTGAGCAGCAGCTCTTGCTTTTCTTGCCTTGATGCGGTACTCCTTCTGCAGAAGCAGAGAACTTTCCTCAAGACGGCGTTTCGTTTTGTTCAGTCCTTCAATAACATTGACAAGAGGCGTCACATCCTCTGCCCACAGCACATACCCGCAGGAAACGGGGGCTGATGAGAGCATCGTGGTTCGGTTTGTCATCACAGGTCTGTGCAGACACTTTCTGAGCTGGCGGTCAGTGTACGTGAAGCTGCCGGCAGAACGCATAAAACAGTGACCTGCAGTATCGGTAATTTCAATCGGAATGGTGGCCGCCTGAAACAGATCGGCATAATGGGTGTTGGCGCGGATCAGTCCGCACTGAAAGCAGCTTTCCAAAACAGCATGATACATCAGACAAATATCGACAGGCACGTCACGCAGCAGCGGAATTCTATTTGTAATGCCCAGAACATAGAAAACCGTATAAAGCACACAGCAGGTAATAGGGATCAGCGGCATCAGAAGAAACTGCCGGCTGCGCGGGATGCGGCATTTTTTCACAAGGATTGCAATGGCATAGAATACATAGCCATAGTTCCAGACAACGCTGAACCAGTAAAACGGTCCGTAAAGGTGCAGGCTGCCGCTCCACGGCGGCACGGGAAATTTGAAAGCAAGGTGATGCAGGTCATTGAACAGTATCACCGTGGCCTGCACGGCAGATATGGCAGGAATAAGCCAGTACGGCCAGGAAAAGGGCGTGTCGTCATTTCTCTCAATGGAAAGGGCGATCATCAGGAACAGCGCCGGCATCAGCAGCATCGGAAAGTAGTACAGATACCGCAGAGTTCTGAGAATAAAAGGATCATCGAAAACCCGGTATTTCAGAGTTCTGAGCAGAAGCAGCAGCAGGGTCATGGCCGTTATGCCAAGAAAGAACTTTTTCTGGGATTTCTGAACGATGCGAACCTGAAACAGCCAGCCCCACCAGCTGAACAAAATCGCATAAGTCAGCGGGCGCGCACCACCCAGCACGTTTTCTAATCCGACAGAGACGCGTTCCGGCGGCAGGAAATAATTGAACTTGCACGCAATGCCATGTGCAATCAGAAGCAGAAAGGCAGTGGTGTGCAGTATGGAGTTCCTTCGTGTCTCACCCATTCTCCTCGCCCCTTTCCCTGTGCTGTGAGAATGAAACGTTCGCCAGCCTGAAGTATCAGAAAATACAGTTTATATAATCATATTTATTATACTGCACTTGTGAGTTTTTTGTCGGCTTCTAAATCAGCCTGACATAA
>CAZDXA010000020.1:0-4624 GCA_964509435.1 uncultured Synergistaceae bacterium
TTGACCGGCATTGTGACGACTGCCGGCCCGAGCAGAGCGAGGGACATGCAGGCAAGCGGCGGCGGAGTTCCGGCCGAAGCTGTCTGAGCCGCGCAGCGGCGAGTTCTGCAGGCCCCGCCGACGCGAGCCAGAATGAGGCACCAAGGAATATGCCGGTGTCTTTTCTCTTGGTTCGTTCTCTTTTGGACAGGCAAAAGAGAATGAACAATCACCTTAAATAAAACGACCAGCACGGCCACGGTCGAACGCATACAAGCAACCATTCAGACGCCGCACGTGATCTGAAACATCCGGTTCAGTACGTCTTCACGGCGACCCCCCGCCAACCCGTCCGGCACAGACAGTTAAAAACCTCCGGTTCCAAATGAATGAAATTTAAAATAGTACCCTTTAAGTAAAATAAAATCGTATATAAAATTAATTTGTAAGTATAATTTTCAATCGTATTACCTAAATGGGTAATGTGCTTTTTTTGAATAATAAACAGCAATAATTATTTGTATGATTGCTCAAATGAGGCCTGCGTTTTGCGTCAGATGGCCGCCGATATGCTGAACCGCCTGTTCAGCGATGCCGAAGCCGCTGCATTGCAGAATTCCGAGTCCGGTTCTGTGGTCTTCAGGCCCGGATCTCCGCAGAAAACGGCCCGCCTGTGCGCCCACACTTCCCAGCAGGCACTGACATGGAAACAGCGGCATATCCGGCGGAAAAAACATCATCCCGGCTGGAAATCGCCGGACAGGTCAGAAAACAGACTCCTGCGTGCAAAGCTGTTCTCGTCGCCGGCGAGAACGCAGAAAAAGATCCGGCGCGCGAAGTGCAGCAGGTCAAAAGCCGATTTGATTGATCAGTTTGTCTCCAGTTCTGTCAGCACCCTGCATCTGACAGCTATTATCGACAGTCTTAAGAGCTGCACGAAGAAGATGTCATTTCCGGCGGCATCCGCGGGAGAAGCAGAGAGCGTGCCGTGAGGTGAAGAAAGACAGGGGTGGAACTGCGCGCTGCAGCGCACAGTTTGTGCAGGAACGGAACTTTACCGTACTATAATGTAAATTTTAATCTAACAATATAGTTTAAATAGTTGTTTTTTAATGTATGATAGTTATAATTAAATATGGCAAGACAATATTTTCATGTTCATGCCCTTTTGTTGAAACAGCTGTACAGCATCACCACACCGTACTCCTGCTGAACCTTGTAAAAGCAGGGCAGCATCACGAACTTTCCAGATGGGAAACGGACCCTAAGGAGGAGAATGAGAATGCGGAAAAAGCAAAGCAGACGAACCCGACAAGCCCTTGCGCTGTCAGCATTTCTGCTGGCAGGTGCGGTGGTTATTACGGGGGGGGGTATTTCAGGCAGGGCCTGGGCCCAGATGATTGTCAACACCGACCGTTCCGGTGAAGACGTCGCTGAAGTGAATGTAACCGACTCAAATGCCTCGGGTGGCTGGCTTACAATCGATTCGGGCGGCATCGTGAAGAATGGCTACGGCGGCAGGACCAACAACGGCACTGCCAGCGGCGACGAGATGGATGTTTATAGTGGGGGCATCGTGAACCAAAATGCCGTTGGCGGTTATTCCGAAAGCGGCGATGTCGAGATCAACAGCATCTATATCGAGCGCGGAAGCGGAAGCAAAGTGCAGGGCAGCGCCTACGGCGGCCTTACGGAGAACGGCGAGGCGACCGGGAACCTTGCCCGACTGAGCATAGGTACAGTCGGCGGCGCTCTGTACGGCGGCAGAGGAACAACGCGGGCTCAGCAGAACGAAACTCGTATCGAAGGCAACAGCGTCGATGTTACAGCAAAAGATGTATATGGCGGCTATGCCTCTACCGGCGACGCCAATGCAAGCGCAGACCATAACCTTGTAAGGGTGTCCTATGACGCCAAAGTGAATGGCTCAATTTACGGCGGTTATTCATCGGGCAGCGCCGTGGGAAACAGTGTGAACATTGTTGACATCACCTATAACCCCGGAAGCAATGACGCTGATGGCATCTACGGTGGTTACGCTGAGCACGCCGATGCGGAGCAGAACACCGTAGACATCTCCGGGGGCACCTTCACGAATAATTCAAGCGGAGATGCGGGCATTTACGCCGGTTATTCTAAAAGCGGCACCGCTCAGGAGAATAGTCTTGAGATTACAGGCGGCAGCCTGGACGTCAATGTTTACGGCGGGTATTCCGAGAACGGCTGGGCAACCCGCAACACCGCAACTGTAAGAAGCATCGGCGAGATGGGCAGCGATACACCCGTAGTGGAGCGGTTATACGGCGGCTGGGGCAAAGAAGGCGCTGCGAGCAACACAGCCCGTGTCAGCGAGGGAACGGTGCACCATCGTGCTGTGGGAGGCAGTTCCGAGAAAACTGCCACAAATAATATCCTGAGTGTTGAGTCTAAAAGCACTGTCGGCAGCGGTGATGTGTGGGACGGGGCCTATGGCGGGTACACCGGGAGTGACGGCACTATAACTTCGTATAACAATCTGTACATAGGCGGAAACTCCTTGATCTGGGGCAAAGCAGCCGGCGGCTATTCCGAGGGGAGCACCATGGTCCAGGGCAACATACTGTCCATGGACAGCGGAGTAGTGAGCGGCGACGCCTACGGCAGCTATTCCAAAAATGGCAGTGTGTGCGACAGCAGCGCCGATATTCAGGGCGGCACAGTGAAAAGAAGTGTTTACGGCGGTCATTCCAGCGGCGAGGCGAAGAACAATTTTGCCCGGCTTGGAGCAGACGGTTCAATCGAAGGCGCACTGTTCGGCGGGTATTCAGTCAATGACAATGCCACCGGCAACAGCGTCGATGTCAGCGGCAAAGTGACATATCACAGCAACGTTTATCCATCGGGTGGTGTTTATGGCGGATATGCCGCTTCTGACAGCGGAAAAGCAGAAAACAATTTTGCGATTCTGCGCGTAAGTGGCGATGTGCCGGAGCTTTACGGCGGCTATGCCCAAAATTCCGTGTCCGGTAACAGTATTGACATTAAAGGCACTGTGCAATACGCCTACGGCGGGTTTTCTAAAACGAGCAGTGCGGATAACAACTTTGCGCTCCTTGACAGCACCGGCACAGTGAAGAACCTGTACGGCGGCTATGGTGAAGGCGATGTGACGAACAGCAGCGCCGATGTGAGAGGCACCGTAAGTGGGAGCGCCTACGGCGGCCGGTCTTATAACGGCACAGCCAGCGGCGACAGCATCACCGTCAGCGGCACTGTGAGCGAGGACGCTTACGGCGGCGATTCAGAATTCGGCGGCGTGCAGGACAGCTTTGCCATCGTTGACAGCACCGGCACAGTGATGAACCTGTACGGCGGCCATGGTTACGGCAATGTGACTGGCAGCAGCGCCGACGTGAAGGGCACTGTGAATGAAAGCGCCTACGGCGGTTATTCCAAAAACGGCGATGTGCAGAACAGCTTTGCCTTCGTTGACCGCGACGGCACAGTGAAGAACCTGTACGGCGGCTGGGCATCCGGCGACGTGACTGGCAGCAGCGCCGACGTGAAGGGCACTGTGAGAGAGAGCGCCTACGGCGGTTATTCCAAAAACGGCGGCGTGCAGAACAGCTTTGCGCGTGTGGAGGAGGGCAATACCAGCCCCAACGGCAGTGTGCTGTACCTGTACGGCGGTTTTGCTTCCGGTGATGTGACCAACACCAGCGTCGACGTGAAGGGCACCGTGGAGGTAAACGCTTACGGCGGCTACTCAGTAAACGGCGGCGTGCAGGACAGTTTTGCGCGTGTAGATGGTAAGGTAGCACAATACGTGTTCGGCGGCTGGGCATCCGGCGACGGCGAAGTGACGGGCAGCAGCGTTGACGTGAAAGGCACTGTGCAAGGCGGTTATGGCGGCTGGTCCACAAACGGCGGCGTGCAGGACAGCTTTGCGCTCCTGGAGAGCAGCGGAAAAGTCAGCGGCGAACTGGTCGGCGGCTGGGGTGATGGCAATGTGACTGGCAGCAGCGTTGACGTGAAAGGCACCGTAAACGGGAACGCCGTCGGAGGCAATTCATATAACGGCGGCGTGGAGAACAGCTTTGCGCTCCTGGAGAGCAGCGGAAAAGTCAGCGGCGATCTGGTCGGCGGCTGGGGTGATGGCAATGTGACTGGCAGCAGCGCCGACGTGAAGGGCACTGTGAGCAGGGACGCCTACGGCGGCAGGTCGGTGAACGGCACAGCCAGCGGCAGCATCATCACCGTCAGCGGCACTGTGAGCAGGGACGCCTACGGCGGTTATTCAGAAAACGGCAGCGTGCAGGACAGCTTTGCTTTCCTTGACAGCACCGGCAGAGTGTATATGCTGTACGGCGGCTTTGTTTCAGACGACGGCGAAGTGACGGGCAGCAGTGCCGACGTGAAGGGCGCTGTGGATAACACAGCCTACGGCGGTTATTCAGAAAACGGCAGCGTGCAGAACAGCTTTGCGCTTTTAGAGCAGGGCGGCACGGTGAAAGGATTCCTGATCGGCGGTGGAGCTTCCGGTGATGTGACGGGCAGCAGCGCCGACGTGAAGGGCACCGTGTTTATGCGCGCCTACGGCGGCTGGTCGCGGAACGGCACAGTCAGCGGCAGCAGCGTCACCGTCAGCGGCACCGTCAATGAAAGC
>CAZDXA010000020.1:4724-39890 GCA_964509435.1 uncultured Synergistaceae bacterium
GAACGGCACAGTCAGCGGCAGCAGCGTCACCGTCAGCGGCACCGTCAATGAAAGCGCCTACGGCGGCTATTCAGAAAACAGCGGCGTGCAGGACAGCTTTGCGCGTGTGGAGCAGGGCGGCACGGTGAAAGGGACCCTGGCCGGCGGTTATGCTTCCGGTGATGTGAGCGGCAGCAGCGCCGACGTGAAGGGCACCGTGAATGAGAATGCCTACGGAGGATTTTCTGCCAATGGCAGCGTGCAGAACAGTTCAGTTGTCCTTGACAGCACCGGCACGGTGAAGAACCTGTACGGCGGCTTTGCTTCAGATGACGGCGAAGTGACGGGCAGCAAGGCAGAGATGGCCGGCGGCAGCGTGACAGAGGACGCCTATGGCGGCTATTCAGCTAACGGCGACGCGGTCGGCAACGTTGTGACCGCAGAGAACGTCAGCATCGGCGGTTCGCTGTACGGCGGCCGCAGCGAGACCGGCGCGAGCCGGGGCAACACCGTGTACTTCATTTCCGGCAGCGTGGGCGGCGCGATCTACGGCGGCGGCTGCGTCGACGCGATCGAAAACCACACCGTCATCAGCGGCGACACCGGCGTTGACGTCTATGGCGGCCATGCCACTACCGGCACAGCGCGCGGCAACGTGACCGACGTCTGGGCCGACGCCTCGGCGAACGTGTACGGCGGCGCCAGCGACAGCGGCAGCGCCGTGGACAACGTCGTGAACCTGTATGTCCCGATCACCGGTTCGGTGTACGGCGGCCGCAGCGGATCCGGCAACAGCAGCGGCAACAGACTGAACACCTATAATCTGAACACGACAGCGAGAGACATCAATGACACGCAGATCATGAACCTTGCGTCGGAAGGCGACGTGCAGGCTGACGATGTGTTCCTGCAGAGCCATGTGATCGTGCCGTCCAACGGCACCGTGGTCAACGCCGACGCGGCGGGAACCGTGACGCTGAATCCTCATGAGTCCGTCTACCTGATCAAGGGTCCCATCAGCGTGGCCAGCGGCGGAAGCCTGAGCATCGGAACAGAGAACCTGACCGAGAAAGCCGGAGTGATCAACGACGGAATTTCCAGAAGCTACAAACTGAAAGCCTATCAGCGCACCACCGACAGCGAAGGCGATTACCTGAGACTGACCATGGCGTCGGTCTACGACGACAACGGCGACGGCACGGGCGACGGCCTGGCGCCGCAGACCGAGTCGCTGGTGCACGCACCGCTGGCATCAATGGCGATGCTGAACCAGGGGGGCGACCTGATTGTGGACAGCTTTGCCGAGGCCGAGAAAGCCATCGACTGGGCGGGCGTGAACGGCGATGTCAGGATTGACGGCCGTAAGGGCTTCATCCCGTTTGTGGCAGCAGGCGGCAACAAACTGCGCGAGGAAGTGGGATCGTACGTTGACATCGACGGCTGGAACTTCAACGCGGGCGCGGCGAAACTGACGCGGAACAACCTGCTGTGGGGCGTGTTCGGTGAGTACGGACGCACCAGCTACACCGGGCACCTCGACAGCGGGCAGAGCGCGAATGGAAACGGCCATTACACCGGCGGCGGCGTGTTTGCGAGAAAGAAGAACCCCGGCGGACTGTACTACGAAGGCAGCTTCCGCGCCGGACGCGTGAAGAACGACTACAAGTCCGACAGCATGATCAAGCCCGGCGAAGGTGCCGTGCACACAGAATACGACTACAAGAGCGATTACTACGCGGCGCACGTCGGCATCGGCGTGGCACAACAGGTAGGGCGCCGTAATGTGCTTGACTACTACCTGCGCTGGTTCTACACCCACCAGGACGGCTTTGACGCGGCACTGAGCAGCGGCGAGAATTACCAGTTTGACGACGTGGAAAGCAGCCGTCTGAGACTGGGACTTCGCTACAGCTGCGTGCTGAACAAGTACAGCACCCTGTACCTTGGCGGTGCATGGCAGTACGAGTTTGAGGGCGACAGCAAGGCCATGTATGCCGGCTATAACACTCTGGTGCCGAGCCTGAACGGCAGCAGCGGGATGTTTGAGTTTGGCTGGCAGGTAAAACCCAGCGAGCGTTCGCCGCTGACCCTTGACTTCGGCGCGGCGGGGTGGTTCGGGCGTCAGAAGGGCGCGTCGTTCCGCTTCAGCGCGAGATGGGATCTGTAGAAGATTGAAGAAATAACAGAACCGCGGAAAGAAAAACGTAAAGAACCGCGGTCCGGCGCCGTCCGGCACCAGACCGCGGGACAAAGTTCCGGAGAGCGGAGTCCCGTTCCCGGGAAAGCCCGGCGGAAGTTTCGCCGCTTTTGCCGGTATCCGTATTATCATTCTCCCAGCGGGCAGAGCCTTTCCCACTCTGCCCGCATTCCACCGGAACAGAATGTATGTCTTCAAAAGGCTGCCGGATGCCGGGTTTTTCAGGCATCCGGCGGTTTTTTTGATCCTGAGGGTGACTTAATTTATTCAAATCCGGCAGTTCTGCTGTTCCTGCCGGGAAGCAGCACTGCTTCAGGTTCAGCCCGGCATTCTGCCGGCAGATGAGGATGAAAACGCCGCCGGACGGGCTCCTGCAGGGGAGTTCCGTCCGGCGGCTGTTTGATTCAGCGGTTTTCATCTGAAAAATGTCATTTTATCTGTCTCGTTATCGTCGCTGATGTGAAACTTGCTGAAACTTAATCTGACCGTTCTGATATTTCGTAAAAGTCTGCTGTTAAGCCATTTTCGCTGTTTGTTTTTCTAAAAAAGACCTTTTTACGGTTCTTCGTGAAACTTACGGAAACTTAGCAATACATCAGCCATCGTTACGCCCAAAATGGAACATATTTCATATAACGCGGCGCAGTTTGAGGGTCGACGGGTTTTATCTTTTTTGCTTCCACAGTATCACGAATAATGCGGGAAGCTTTTACTTTGTCTTTTTCTTGCAGTCCAAATGCAGTTCTTACGTTGGAATTTGCAATAACAGAAGAAGTAACAAATGCATAACATGCTAACATATAACAGGTTCTGATTCGGTCCTCCTTTGTCGTGAGGTCGAAGGGAATTTTTGCATAAAGGGTTACCTTTGTAAACTGGTTGTTTTGATTTTCTATTTTAGGAGCTAAAAGTGCATTTGCGGTAGTAGCTTCTATAATTTTATCATAACCACTGCCTCTTTCTTCACAAATACCGCACTTATGCATAAAACCTGCTATGTTTTCGTTTCGTGAGAGCGGTACTGTATCAATAATACGTTCTATTGAAACCAGAGGGGCACCGGCATTTGAAAATTCTATACGATCAGAAAAGATCTCAATCATGGGATTGGTCCCTTTCTGATCTAAGGCTTGGTGAATCAGAGCATTTGCTAATAATTCACGGATTGCAGTCTCAGGAAAACTGTATTTTTGTTTACGGATGCCGCTTACAATTATTTCTTCCTGAGGAATGACTGTTAAAATATACTGAATGATTTCTTCAAAAGAGGTTACATACCCTGCTGAAAATTCTTTCTCGCTGGTACCACGAAGTCGTGATTTGTCCGGATAACGAATTACTCGTACAGCTCGTTTGCTTAAGCCCGCAAATTTTTTAAGGTCTGTGGCAATCATCAAAGCTCCGTAATTTGTGATATCCCAACTGCCAGCGTCATTCCTCTGTATAAAGTTTTCATTCATCAAATCCTGCAGAACCTTTTGCATGTTTGCTGGAGTCGAAAGTCCCAGTTTTCGATAATATTCCGGGAAGTTCAATAATGTAACTACCATCTGTGCGCTTGCTTCCTGATATGCTATTCTTTTTTCATATGGCACTTTGTCAAATTTTCGCCATAGTTCTGCTTCTTTTTCCTTAAATTCAGCGAGGGGTTTCAAATTACTGCCGATTCTTATATAGCTTACGCTTTCAAATCTGGTTGGCTGCGACTCGGCACAGGGTATTTCTATTAATGTAACATGTATCTGTTTCCCGTCTGCATTAGTAAAAGGTACTTCATGAAACTTAAAGTCAATCTTGGGATGGATAATTTGATTTAACCATAGCTCAAGTTCCATATTGCCTTTTTTAGCTTTTCTGTAATCAAAAGCAGTTCCTACAATCTTATGTGTATCGTCCTTAATGCCCCACACTATGTAGGCAACAGGGCGGTCACATAATGTCGCAGCATTGCTTAAGCCGGAGATATATTTAGCAATACGTTCAGGATCTTTGTTATTTACCTTAAATTCAACCCACTCAACCTCTGTTTGTAAAGATGCGATTGACCTCACGACTCCCTGGTAAAATTCGACAGAGCGGCTTGACATGTTATGGCCCCTTTAATATGCAATTAAAATATTTATCATCTTAACTGCCTGGTAGGGTAAATTCAAGTAAATTTGTGATGTTGTCTTGTATAAATCTGCGTTAATGTCAGGGCAGTAGAAAATGATGGCAAAGATTTTGAAACGTTGTCATCGTGAATTAAACGGGTCTGGCTTATGTTTCTTTTCACCTGCTGAGAGGCGCACTGTTGTTTTCGTCCCAGGCGGGCAGCGGCGCTGATTTTGTGCCGGCAGTGACAATGTCGGCCTGCACGGCGGCCTCCTTGCGGGCGGGAATGGTCACGGTGATGACGGTGCCGCCGGATTCGCCGCGGCTGATGCTGAACGTGCCGCCGATCAGCGAGGTGCGCTCGGCCATGCTTGAAATGCCCCTGTGACCCTGCACCCGCAGCACTTCAGGGTCAAATTCCTGCGAAAGCCCTATGCCGTTGTCGGTGACAGTCAGTGTGTAGGGATCGCCGGTGCAGTCAAGCTGCACGTCAACTTCAGAAGCGTGCCCGTGGCGCGCGGCATTGGCTGTGGCTTCCTGAATGATGCGGCATACGGCGAGGACATCCTTTTCGTTGAGCATTTCAGAATGTCCGGTCACAGTCTGCGTGACAGTCAGGTTATGAATGCGTCCCAGACGGCTGCACACTTCTTCGACGGATTTCTCAGCGCCGAGGGCGAGCCACGGCGGCGAAAGGCGGTCGCACACGTCGCGCATTTCCTGTACAGCGCTGAGGGCTGCCTCCTGAGCGGCCTCAAGGTGACCGTCGGCCCGCTTTATGTCGGGTTCGGCTTTGCCGAGCGCGCGGAGAGCCAGCTGTATGCGCTGGATAAGTGAGGCCACGCTCTGAAGCGGGCTGTCATGGATTTCCCGCGCGACCCGCGTGCGTTCCTCTTCCTGAGTGCGGACAATGTCGACAACATAATTTTTTTTCAGCTTTTCGCGGTCAACGGCGCTGACTGAAAGCTCTGACAGCGCCTGCTGCATTCCCCTGAGTTCGGGCAGAGGCCCGCAGGAGCGGACGTTGAGAGTCTCCTTTCCCCAGTGAATCGCTTCAACCCGCGCTGCCAGCCTGCGCAGCGGCAGAACGCACCAGCGCCACAGCAGAAAGATGCCGAGCAGCGCTACGATACTGACGCCGATGGACATAACAGGCTGAAACTGCATGGCTTTCATCATCGTTCCCGGAATTACGTAGTGGGAAATGACGACGACGACAGCGCGCATTCCGTCTGGAAACGGGCGGACTGCGGCCGCGGAAGGCGGGTGCCGGCTGCTGTAAACTGTCAGGGTCTGCACCTCGCCTGTCGTAAGGGCTTTATTGACGCTTTCTGTGAGGCGCGGCGTGATGTAGCTGCCCGGCGACCCCTGAAGCTTGAGTCCGTCGGGACCGACTATGGCGATCCAGCCGGGAACGGGCGGACCGAGTGTCAGCATTTTCAAGAACAGGCCCAGCCGGCGGTGGCGGTTGAGCGGCGTTTCGCCGGGGACCCCTGTTTCTTCCTGAACAATGCTTCTTGAAAGCCCTTCTGCATAGCGCTGGGCCATGACGATCAGGGCATGCTGCTGCTTGTAAATGCCGAAACCTGAAAACACCAGCACCGAAAGGACCGGCACCAGAATGATTATCAGTATGAAAGGCAGCAGCCACCGGCGTTTTCTCATGACGGAAGCTCTCCTTCCAGAAGCTCATCCACGGTGATGACGCCGTTTTTCAGCGCGATCATCAGCGCTTCAGTTTTGTTCTTGGCGCCGAATTTCGCGTAGACCGACGAAAGGTGAGCCTGAACGGTGCGTTCGGTGATGAACAGCTTAGCGGCAACTTCCTTCACGGGAAATCCCTTTGACGACAGGAGCAGAACTTCCCGTTCGCGCGGCGAAAGGGGTTCAAGCTGGTCAGACCGCGCGTTTACTGAATCGGCAATGCACGAGTCAAGATAAATGCCTCCACTGACGACGGACTGCAGCGCCTGAGTGAGTTCCATGACCGCGGAGGTTTTGATGATGAAGCCGCGGGCGCCTGCTGCAAGAGCCGCAACGATGTAAGGCTGGGCGTTGTAGGCAGTCAGCATGATAACCTTTGTGGGCAGCTTTGCCTCTTTAACTTTGCGCGTGACCGTGATGCCGTCCATTTCCGGCATGCGGATGTCAAGCAGCGCCACGTCAGGCTTGTACTTCTGGATCATTTCCCATGCCTCTTTGCCGTTGCCCGCCTCACCGAGAAGTTTCAGTCCTTCCTCTTCACCGATCATGGATACAAGACCTGCACGGGTCAGCGGATGATCATCGGCCAGCACGATTGTAATCATTGAAACAGCCCTCCCTGAAAAACTCTTTTATGACACCACCCTATTTTAGCCCGACTTTTGGATTCTGGGAATGTAATTTCATGCAATTTTCAGCGAAAATGATATTTTTTGCAGTGAAGAATTTATCATATGAAAATTCAGTGTTTTTACCGATGTGCCTTAAGCCTTTTTTGGATATACTTGCGCCAGTTCCGCTGAAGAAAGGCGGCTCGTACTGGGCCGCCGCGGAAATTATCAAAGGAGGCGTTGTGAATGAAAACGAAGAAAACTCATGTGTTAATTCTGACCGGTCTGGCCGCAGCTGCGTTTGGCACGGCCGCCGCTTTCGGCGCGCCCGCGGATGCGCCGGCGCCGGCAGGAAATCCGATAAATCCCGGCGTTCCGCAGGGGCCGGCAGAACGGATGCAGCGCAGTGCGCGCATTCCTGATTCTGCGCCGGAAGAAATAAAAAACGCCTATACTGAAATGAAAAGCGCACGCAAAGACCTCAGGCTGGAACTTCAGAAAGATCACCCTGACGGCGAAAAAGCCATGAGCCTGTTCAGAAAAGCCGAGGAACTGCGTACCAAGGTCAGAGAATGGGAGATCCGCCAGATCCTTGACGGAAATGCGAAGGCGCCTGCACCGCGGCGCGATGTGCGCGGACCGAAAAAGTTCCGCAGCTGGCAGTCCTGCAGCCCGTGGAACCGGCAGGGGGCAGCAGGCGTTCCTGCATGGGGCCCCTGCGGATGTCCGTGGCATGAGCGCTTTGCTCCTAATGGAAACACTGCACCCGGAGCGCCGGCACCCGAAAAGACGCCCGTTCAGAACGGCGGCGGTGCATCGGTCCCCATGGCCGGCCCCGTCCCCGTGCCGCAGACTCCTGCGGCCAATTAAACCAGCAGGAAACGCGGCGCCCATCCCTCGCCGCGTTTCTACTCCGGCACGGCATGCAGAAATGAAGCATGCGTAACTTTACACCGGAAAATAAACAGCTATAATAGTACAAGGTACTGACCGTGATCAGAAACATAACGGCAGCAGCGCAGCTGCTGCCGTTATGACTGCTAACCGTGCGGCGCTGAGAGCTCTGTGCTTTCCGGCGGCCTTGCGCAGCGGCAGGATATTTTCCTGATCCGAGCTGTAAAAACAGGGAGGATGTTTTAATATGAAAATATCGGAATGCGTGCCAATTTTAGCGGGGCTTGTTTTCCTGGTCTGTGCGGCCGCTGCTCAGGCTGCGCCGGCAAACAGCGCGGACGGCATTGCCGTGGTTGACGTCCAGAAAATATTCAATGAGTCAAAACCCGGAAAGGCGGGCGCGGCCCACATGCAGGAAGTCCAGAAAATCCTTCAGAAGGGCATGGATGACGTGATCGCCCTGCACAAAGGCAGGGAAAACACTCCTGAGGCGCAGCGCGCCATTGCCGAGGCGCAGCAGCTGCTGAACCGCCAGCTTGACGTTGAACGGCAGGCAGCGAACGCTGTTGTCGAGAACGAACTCCGCGCCGCGGTCTCTGCATGGCTTGCAAAAAACAAACGCTTCACGATGGTGGTCAGCAAGCAGCTTCTTCTTGGGAACGTGCCCTCAGTTGATTTTACAAGCGCCATTATGACCGAAATGAACCGCCGCAATCCTAAATTCCCCGATCTGCCCAAGGTGACTATCAACAGGCCGCAGAACGGCCAGCAAAAGGCACCCGCTTCAAAGTAGCCGAAAATCAGAAAACAGAACAGCCGCATCCGGCATCTGAGAGGCTCCTTATCCTGAACAGTCCGTACTGTTCACGGAGAAGGAGCCTTTTTATTATGCCCGGAGCGGCTCTTTTTTTGCGCTCCGCGGTGATTTCCCTGAGGGAGCGGGCTTTTCTGCTGACCCGCTGTGCGGACGCCTGACGGGAGTCTTTCACTTTCAGCGTTTCTGTGTATTTTCCACTTTCAGCGGTTTTATCTGAAAAAACTGCTTTCTATAGTGTTTCTGCAGGCGTACCAGTACCGGCACGCCGTTTTTATGCCTCTCAGAATCCTGAATTGTACAAAATGTACGAAATGAAGCTGAATTTTTGTGAACCAATTCACCTGTTTGTTTCGTCATTTTCCATGAAATGAAAAACATCAATTTCAGCGCAGATGTGTGCCGGAGTTTAAATGAATTGATGTAAAGAATTTCACTTTGCCGGAAGTGTGTATCTTTGTTTTATGGTACGATATGAATTTTATAATTAGTTGTTATGAACATCCGGCCGCCCAGGCGTTTGAATTGGATAAAATGCAGATTGACACGGCATCAGCGATGAATCAATATTTATAATGTTTATAACTAAATAAAAATATTTCTCTGCTCTCTGGATGGAGGCGCTGTCTATGCTGAAAGAGACTGAGGCGGGTTTATACAGTGGCGCGATGACTCGTGACGAACTGGTCCGTCTTGAAAAAAGGCCGAAAACGAAAATGGAAATTCTGCTTGATTACATCGTCTGTCTGCTGCCGGTGGGGGCGGGCTGCGCAGCGCTGTGGGAATATCTCTGCTTCCCGAATCTGCCCGGAAACGAATCGGGCCTTTACTACCGCTGTTTTCTGACGGCGCTGATCGCTTTGTCGGCGCTGGCTTTTGTCACGACGCTGCTGAGCGGGAAGGCTTTTGAGTGGCTGAGGTATCATGCGCCGTTCTACACGTTTGTATTTTTCCTTCTGGGCGCCTATGACTGGCTGACGCTGAAAACAGGAAAGCTCCCGCTGCCGTATTTTCCGTGGGTCGATCAGGTAATCCAGGCTGCCTGGGAGGACCGTGAGTATCTGCTGGACTGCACGCGCAACTCGCTGTATCTGTTGTTCACGGGGTATTTTACCGGCGTCGCTGCCGGACTGGTCACCGGCATCTCGTGCGGCTGCAGCAAAAAAGTCAACTACTGGATTGAGCCGTTCACGCGGCTTCTGGGGGCCATTCCCTCGACCACGTGGCTGCCTGTTGTGCTGGTGCTGGCGTCGTCGCTGTTCAAGGGCAGCGTGTTCATCATCGCACTGGGCGTCTGGTATTCAGTGACTATTTCGTCCATCACCGGCATTGTCAACATTGATTACGCTTACTTTGAGGCCGCGAAAACCCTGGGAGTCAGGGGCTGGGGGCTTGTGACGCACATCGCGGTGCCTTCCGCCCTGCCCAGCATCCTCGCGGGAATGACCCAGGGCATGAGCACGGCCTGCACGGCGCTGCTGGTGGCGGAAATGATCGGCGTTGAATCAGGGCTGGGCTGGTATATCAGCTGGCAGAAGAACTGGGCGCGCTACGGCAACATGTACGCCGCCCTTGTAATGATCTGCATTGTATTTGTGCTTGTCAATGTCGTCCTCAGCGCAATCCGCCGCTACGCGCTGCGCTGGCAGGAGGAAGGGGGGCTGCGCTGATGGCCGGCGGCGTGCTGAAACTTGACCATGTCTTTAAAAGTTTTGCCAACTCCGGCACCGCCGGCGGCGAAGTGACCAACGCCCTGGCTGACATCTGCACTGAAATTCACCCGGGAGAGTTTGTCTCTGTCATCGGCCCGTCGGGCTGCGGCAAATCCACAATTCTGCGCCTCATCGCCGGGCTCATCGTCCCCACCCGCGGCACCCTGACGCTGAACGGCGCGCCGATTGACGGGCCTGACCCGGTACGGGGCATGGTGTTCCAGAAGCCGACGCTCTTTCCGTGGCTGACCGTCGAGCAGAACGTCCAGTTCAGCCTGAGGATGCGCGGGAAACTGCACGGACATGAGCAGGACGTGGAAAGGCTTCTGCGGACGGCAGGGCTGTGGGAATTCCGCAGAAACTGGCCGCATCAGCTTTCCGGCGGCATGGCCCAGCGTGCGGCGCTGATCCGCACGATGATCAACAAACCCCAGGTCTTTCTCCTTGACGAGCCGCTGGGCGCCCTTGACGCGTTCACGCGCATGACCATGCAGGACGTGATCCTTTCAATGTGGCGGGAGAACCGCCCGATGGTCGTCATGGTGACTCATGACATCGATGAGGCGATCTACATGGGAAGCCGCGTCATCATCATGGCGCCGCGCCCGGGCCGGATTTTCGACGATGTGCCGGTTGACCTCCCGTACCCGCGCCGGCGCACAAGTCCTGAGTTCCTGAAACTGCGGCTGTACTGCATGGAAAAGCTCAATTTCGACAAAGTGCGCCGCAGCGATGCGTTGTAGTGGTTCAAACGCCTGGTTCTTCCTGAACGGGCGAATATATAAACAAAGGAGCGATTTTATGAAAAACAGGATTTTGATGGGCACTCTTCTGGCACTGGCGGTCTGCGCGGCGCCCGCGCCGGGCATGACGAAGGAAGAGGAAGACGCGGCGTGGAAAAAGGAGCCGGCGTACGGGCGTGTGATCAACGTGGGCTATAACGGCGGCCTGTGCCTCGGAACGCTCGGCATCGCCGACATCAAGGGCTTTTATGCTGAAGAAGGGCTGAAGGTCAACGTGGTGCGCATGACCAATGACGTTGACGCCATCGGTACCGGCAAGGTTGACGTGGTCGGCGGGCACATCGCGAAATTCCTTGTGCCGACCATCAACGGTGTGCGCATGAAGTTCACGACGGGGATCCACACAGGCTGCAAATCGCTGTACGTGCTGAACAAGAGTGACATTAAAACGACGAAGGACCTGATCGGCAAATACGTTGTGGTTCCCAATGGGATCGGCGGTTCTGACCAGAACATCGCCATGCGTTTCTTCAGCCGTGACGGCATCGATCCTCTGAAACAGATCAAATGGAAAGTGACCGATGCAGGAGCTGGCATTCTTGCCATGCAGAAGGGCGAAGTCTCGGCCGCGCTGCTGGAAGACCAGTTTGCCCGCCGCTTCCTTGACGACGGTACGCTGCGCATTGTGCGCTCGCTGACGTTTGACGATGACTTTAAAAACGAGGCGTGCTGCATTCTGGCGATCAACCTCGATTTCTACAACGAGAACCCCATTACGGCGAAAAAAATCACCCGCGCGCATGAAAAGGCGAGCCGGTGGATTCTCGACAACATCGAGGAGAGCGTGAGACTGCTTCTGGATCACAAATGGGTTGCCGGTGACTTTGACCTGGTGCTGAGCATTCAGAAGACGCTGAACTACGGCATCAGCGATAAGGCGACCGAGGACACGCTGCGCGTGATCATCCGCGATTACCAGAGTTTCGGCATGATCGATCCGCGCCTTGACGCGGACAACATCCTGAAGAAAATCTGGAACCCTGTCCTGACCAGAGAATAAGGAAAATTCATGATGCTGAAAGACTGCCCTGCCGCGGGGCAGTCTTTTTTGTCTGAAAATGGCCGTCTCTGCCGGCGGCATGGCTGCACTGCTGTCAGAAATCAGGGACGGAAAGTTTTGTTGCTGTGAGCCGTCTCATCATTCCAGCCTGGCAGAAAATGGAACTTTTCACGGCGCTTTTTCAAAAAATCGTAATATCGGTGTGCAATAGGGAGTACAGTTTCCGAAATGATTCATAACCCACTGGAACCAATGGATTTAATGCGAAACACAAAAAATACAAAATGAATTAGCACTCAATACTTTACAGTGCTAATAAACGTGTTATAATGTTCGCAGAACGAAAAAGGAAAAAGGAGTGCGAGGTTTTCCTCTGAAGTTTCCGGAAAGTAAATTCAGACCGGCCGCACGGAAGTGCGGCGGTGCCGTTGGAGGTCTTTTAAATGACGATGATTCCTGTGGTTTATGACAGCAGTCTGTTTGATGACGTTGACCGTGAGTTTGTGAAATCAATGGAGCGGGCTTTTCTGGGAAGTTCTCTGTTCAGCACAGCTTCTGAAAACAGAATGAAAACCGATGTGCGCGACAAGGACGGCAGTTATGAGGTCGATATTGACCTGCCCGGCTTCAGGAAGGAAGATGTGAAAGTCCAGCTTGATCAGGGGTATCTGACCGTTTCCGCGTCCCGGAAAGAGTCGAAGGACGAGAAGAACAGCAAGGGCGGATTTATCCGCCGCGAGCGCTGGGAAGGCAGCTGTTCCCGCAGTTTCTACGTGGGCAGCGGCGTGAAGAAGGATGACATCAGCGCAAAAATGGAAGACGGTGTGCTTCGCCTGACTCTCCCGAAAAAATCAGAGAAAGCCGTTGAGGAAGCCCGCAGAATCATGATCGCCTGATTCCGCGGAGGATTTCAGAACGGGACTGAAAAGGCCGGTCCGGATATTGTCCGGGCCGGCCTCTTTTGCAGTCTGTGATGAATTTCTGCCTCCGCGGAGGTTTCTGCCGGCGCCGCAGCGGCACCGGGCCGCGAACCGTCACGGCGCAGCCTGCAGGCGGATTTTCTTTCTGCCGGCGCGGAGGAGCCGTGCGGCAGAAAGTTCCGCGCGGCTGCCGGCCTACTGCTGAGTGCCGTTTTCGCTGAACACGTCGCGCAGCCGCGGCATTGCCGCGATGGCGCCGCGCTTTTCACAGACCCGTGCCGCAACTGCGGACGCACCGGAGCCGATCCAGCGCACCTGCTCCGAGGTAAGGCTGTCCCATGCAGAGCCGTCAGGCAGACTGTACAGGCCGTGAATCAGGCCTGCGGCGTAGCCGTCACCGCAGCCTGTAGTGTCAACTGCATCGACGGCATAAGCGTACAGCCGCTCACAGACCTGCCCCGAAGCGATCAGCGAGCCCCGGGCGCCGGCGGTGAGAACGGTCAGGGCACCCCGGCGCGCCTGGCACAGCGCCGCAAAACTGTCGTTGATGTCCTCGCCGGGGAAGAACCATTCCATGTCGTCCCCGCTGAATTTCACCAGCTGCGGGCGGATCATGAACTTCAGCGCCCGTTCGCAGTAAGCCTGCCTGTCGCGGACAAGCGCGGGGCGGGCGTTCAGGTCAAACGAAACGGGAAGATCCGCCTCGTAGAACTTTTCAGCGAGCAGTTCCTGCGCCGAGGCTCCGGGTTCTGAGACAAGCATGACGCCGGCGCAGTGCAGCCCGCTGAAAGCGTGCGGGTTGATGTCCTTCACGTCATCGGGCGTCACAGATTCGTCAGCGCGGCCTGAGCGCAGGAACGTGAACGACGGGACGCCCTGCGCGTCGAGACGGACTTCAGAGGCTGCGGTCAGCAGTCCTTTTTTGTAGAATGTGTACTGATGGCTGATGCCCTCGCGGTCCATGAGACGCAGAAGTGCGCGTCCGCGTTCGTCGCCGCCGATGCCGCCGGAAAACGCCGCGGGAATCTCAAGCCGCGCCGTGCCGACAGCGGCATTCAGCACAGAGCCGCCGGGCAGTTCGTTCTGCAGCCTGCCGTCAGAACCGTAAAAGCAGTCATACAGCGCTTCTCCGAAGAACAGAACGGGTTTCATGTTTTTCGCTCCTTATAAGACGCTTATTTTCTGCGACAAGTCTACCATATCGGCGGTGCGGAGCGCAATTTGCCGCCGATAATGGTACAATAGCCGCGGGGACTGGGGGAGCCGGTATGCCCGGATGAGAGGAGACGCGGAAGTCTCGACCCCTGGCACCTGTCCCGTCATGCAGCGGGGCAGGGAAGGCGGAAAATTCCGCCCTCTCTAATTCATATCGGGAGGTCCGTACCATGGAAGAAAAAAGAAGTCTGTACCGTTTTCCTGTCGAGGCGGCGCTGATCATCGCGCTGGCTGTGGTTTTTTCAAGGATCAAACTGTTCCGCCTGCCGCAGGGCGGCTCAGTCACCCTGGAAATTGTGCCGCTGATCATCCTTGCCCTCCGCTGGGGTGTGTGGCGCGGCATGGCGGCCGGCGCTGTGGCGGGCGTGCTGCAGTGGATTCTCGGCGGTTATGTGGTTCACCCCGTTCAGGGGCTTCTTGATTATCCTCTGGCCTATGCGGTCCTGGGGCTGGCGGCGCTGGCGGGCAGCCGCGCGTGGCTCGGCGTGGTCATTGCGTGCCTGGCGAGAATTGCCTGCCACGTGGCTTCGGGCGTGGTGTTCTTTTCGTCATACGCGCCGGAGGGAACCAGTCCGTTCATCTATTCGCTTGTCTACAACGGCAGCTTTATGTGCGCCAACATGGTCATTGCCCTGATTCTTGTGCCGCTGATCATGAAGAGGCTGAAAAACATCTGATTCTGAAAGGGGACGGTCCGCCGTGAAAAGAGTGTTCCGGCTGCTGATTCTGCTTCTGGCGCTGTGCGTTCCTGCCCATGCGTCGCTGACCGACGTCCTTGAACTGTACAGAACCGAATCGGGGCTGCTGCCTGACATGCCCGGCGGCGGCTTTTCCTCGCGGGTTCTGGCAGACGAGATGAAACTTCGCCTGCTGCTTGATGAAAAAGAGGCCTTTGACAGACTGTACCGGCTCATGGTGAAATATTTCCAGTCGCCCATGATGCTGCTGTACCGCCGTCTCGACAGCGCTCTGAAGCCGGCAGTATATGAAAATGACATTGCCGTTGAGCTGCAGGTGTGCCGTGTCCTTCTGGAGGCGTCGCGGAAATGGCAGATCCCGGTGTACAGACAATATGCGCTGAAAAAGGCCGGCCGCCTGCTGCGCTACAACGTGTACCGCAGTGTGCTGATCAACAGCGCTTCGTGGAAGGAACGCCCTTCGGGCATCCATTCCATTTACGAACCCAGCCATGTGCTCGACCTTGCCAGTGTTGACGTGCAGGCGCTCCAGCTTCTGAAAGCCGAAATGCCCGAGCGCTGGGAATCGGTGGCGCAGCGCTGTCTCGGTATTCTGCTGGCAGGAAGCGGCGCAGATGAGCCGCAGCTGTGCTATGATGTCGACCGCCAGAGCTATATTTCCAAGGATGATCCGCTGGCTGTGCTCAAAATCATGGAAAACCTCGTGGATGGAGGGCTTGTTCCGCTCCATTCGATGGAACGCATGACGGAACGGCTCCGGGCTGACCCGAAGTTTCTTGCCGAGAGCGAGCAGGGATCGCTTGCTGTTTCAGCGGTTGCGGGCTATGTCCTGTCCCGTGCCGGATTCACCGCTGAGGCCCGCCGCGTCTTTGACGCGCTCGACGAGACGTACGGCATCGGCAGCGACGGGGCGTCTCGTCCGCAGAACAGCGAACCGCCGGTCGCTGAGAAACTGATCTATCTGATCGAAATAGCAAAACTGGCGCCTGAACGCCTGAAATAGCTTTAAATGCAGAAGCAGGGCCGTCCGCTGTAAATGCGGGCGGCCCTGCTTCTGAAAAAACGGTGTCTGCAGCACAAGGCGCATGCGACAGGCGGTTTACTGCAGAGGCAGTTTCCTGCGGTTATCGGCGCCCGGGGTGGTGACGATCACTTTTTCGGGGTGATGATCAGCGCGCCCTTGGCAGCGGCGGTGCCGTTGAACATCTTTTCGACGATGCCCCTGAAGGTGTCAACGACCGGGCTGCTGGTGATGTACTCCGTCTTTCCCCTGAGCTGGCATCCCTTCAGGTTCTGGGCGTCATAGACCGAAATGGCGATATTCGGGTTCACGCGCAGATTGTCCAGCGTTGTGTGCAGGAAAACGTCGCCGACCAGCAGTTTTCCGTCGCCGGTCACGTCCTTGAACGCGACGGGAACCACGTTGGGCTGCCCGTTCGAGCAGGTCGCCAGATCCCACATGCTTTTTTCAGAAGTGCCTTTACGTCTTCGTTACATCATCGCAACTCCTCCTCATGGGGGCAGTTTTTTTCTGATGATTCGATTTTAGCCGTACCGCTTTTAAGGTGAAAGATATTAAGAATTTTATGAGATACTTATAAATTTCATAGTGACTTTTAATTTGAAAGTCATCTGCTAAACTTGAGAAGAAAAGAACGGAGGCGTGCCATGTATTAAGAAAAAACTGGATGATGATCTGCGCTGCCCGCTGGAATACGGGCTTCAGGTTTTCGGCGGCAAGTGGAAATCACGGATTCTCTGCGTTCTCAACGAGATGCAGACCCTGCGTTACAGCGAGCTGAGAAGCGAAATGGTCAACGTGACCGACGCGGTGCTCGCCGCCGCGCTGAAGGAGCTGATCGCTGACGGCCTTGTGCAGAGAAGGTCCTATGACGTGATCCCGCCGAAAGTGGAATACTTTCTGACTGAACGCGGAAAATCGGTGATTCCCATTCTGCGCAGCATCTGCGCCTGGGCGGGGATTTTCAGGAAAGAGGAGAGCGGAATTGTGATGAAGCAGTGCCGCAGGTGCGATTACCGTCTGCCGGTAGACTGATTTTTTCCGAACAGAATTTTTTCCTGCCCGTTCAGGCTCAAAACGGCGGAATTCAGAGCAGAAAAACCGCCGCTTCGGCCCTGTTTTTCCGAAACGGCGGTTTTGTTTTCAGAAGTTCTGCGCAGCCTGCCCGCGCAGAACAGGAATTGTTTTTGAAACGAATCACAGTTTTTCGCCGCTGTACAGCTGCCTCAGACAGGCCAGCGCGAGACTGCGGAGACTGGATATTTCGCGTTCCTGCGGCAGACCGGCCGCTTCGTATGCGAGAGGCAGCTCCGTGCAGGCGCACATGATGGGAATGTCCCGTTCAGCCCACAGTTCAGCGGCAATGCGGCGCATGTTCTCGCCGCTTTCCTGCAGCCTTCCGGCCTTCACCAGACGGATTGTCTCGGCGAGCACGGGCAGTACGCTGTCCGCAGGGTGAAAAACCTTCAGTCCGCGGCGCTCCGCCTCGCGGTCGTACATGCCGCTGTACAGCGTGCCTCCGGTGGCGATCAGCCAGCAGCCCTCGGGGCCCGTTCTGACCGCGTCGGCCACTGTGGCTTCGACAATGTGCACCAGCGGAACCGGCAGTTCTGCGCGAAAGTGGTCAATAAAGTAATGCGCCGTGTTGCACGGCACTGCCAGAAGCCCCGCCCCCCAGGAACACAGTTTCATCAGCCCCTCGCGGAGCTGAGGTTCAGGACTGGGACCCTTTCCCATGATGGCCGTGCTGCGGTCAGGAATCTGCGGGTTGTCATAGACATAGACCACAGGGTGTTCCTGATCGCATGACGCCGGCGCCAGTGCCGCCAGGAGGCGCATGAACTCCGCCGAGGCCGCCGGCCCCATTCCGCCGAAAACGCCGAGAACTGTTCTGCTGACCATGAATGTTCAACCTCCCCGGCCGGAATGAAACATCAGCGGCGTTTCAGCCGGCCCTGAAAGAATTTTCGATGTGCAGGAAATGCAGAGGAATATTTTTACGGAAAATATCATACACCCCTGCCGCGTCGAAAATCCAGAGCCAGTTTGACTGTCAGCGTCTGCGGGGGAATAAAGCCTTTCCGCGCGCCCCGCAGTGAGTTAAAATAGGGCCGGAATGCGCGGAACAAAACAATCGGCCGGCAGAGCCGGCAGCAGATAAAAAGGAGGAATCTCTGATGAAAATCTACATCAGCGCTGATATGGAGGGCGCAACAGGCGTCACCGACGCCGTTCAGACCATGGAAAGCCGCCCCGAGTACGCTTTCGGGTGCCGGATGATGGCCCATGATGTGCGGGCGGCTGCCGAGGGCGCGCTGAAGGCAGGCGCAGATGAAATTCTTGTGAACGATGCTCACGGCAGAAAGATCAACATCGACATCGGACAGCTGGGCGGAAACGGCGCGGTGCGTCTTCTGAGCGGCACGCCCAAGCCGCTCGGCATGATGGAAGGCTGTGACAGCAGCTTTGACGGCGTTTTTTTCATCGGCTACCACGCCATGGCCGGAACGCCCTGCGCAGTGCTTGACCATACTGTTTCGGGCCGCACCGTGTTTTCCGTGGAACTGAACGGCAGGGAAGTCGGCGAAACAGGACTGAACGCTGCAGTCGCGGCCGGTTTCGGCGTGCCCGTGGCGATGGTCGAGGGGGACGATGCGCTTGAACGGGAAGTCCGCGGACTTCTCGGGCCGGATGTGGTCTATGCCTGCGTGAAAAAGGCGAAGGCCCGTTTTGCGGCTGATTCCATGCTGCCGGCGCTTTCTGCGGGACAGCCCCGCGTCGAGGGGCCGGACGCGCTCAGTTCCTATGAGTACATCAGCAGAAAGGCGCAGGAAGCCGTTGCCCTGATCCGGTCCGGAAAAGCACCGTCAATGGACATCGGCGGCGGTTCGTTCGACCTGAAGATCACATTCCACACCACGGCGCAGTGTGACGCGGCCTGTCAGATCCCGCTGCTGAAGCGCATCGGCGGCCGCACTGTGGAACTGCGCGGCACCGGCATGGCCGAAATGCGCCGCTGGTCGGGCGCCATCATCAGCCTTGCCGGAACTGCTAATTAACAGGAGTGCTCCGGCGCCCGGGCGTGCCGGACAGAAACAGAAGGAGTCTGACTGATGAAACAGGAACGCAGCTATCCCCGTCTGACGGTGACCCCCAAGGCGGAACACAGCGCAAAAAAAGGTCATCCGTGGGTTTACGGCGAAGAAGTGACCGGCGTAAGCGCGCCTTACGCCCCAGGCGGCCTTGTGGATGTGGTGAGCCGCAGCGGCGCCTATCTGGGCACCGGGTTCGTCAATGACCGCTCTAAAATCAGGGTGCGTATCATCTCGGCCAACGCCAACGACCGTTTTGACAGCAGCTTCTTTGAGAGGCGCCTGCGCTATGCGCTGCAGTACCGCCGCCGCGTCATGGGCGCTCAGTACAACTGCTGCCGGCTGATTTTCGGCGATTCTGACGGCTTTCCCGGGCTGACGGTTGACCGTTTTGACGACGTTCTCGTTGCCGAAGTGCTGTCACTGGGCATGGACCAGCGCAAGGACATGATTTTCCCCATGCTGGTGCGCCTGCTGCGCGAGGACGGCCAGAAAATCAGCGGTCTGTATGAAAGAAACGAGTCACCGATCCGTGATCTTGAAGGTCTGCCCCGCTGTTCCGGCGAATACCGCATGGACGGCTGTTCTCTCGAGGGCCGGAAAACCGCCCGCATCTGCGAAAACGGCGTGCTGTATGACGTGGATTTTGTGGAAGGGCAGAAAACAGGCTACTTCCTTGACCAGAAGCTCAACCGGCGCATTGTGGCGGACATCAGTGCAGGCCTGAATGTACTGGACTGCTTCACCCACACCGGTTCTTTCGCCCTGAACGCCGTAAAGGGCGGCGCCGGCCGCGTCACGGCGGTTGACATTTCCCAGACAGCCGTTGACATGGCCCGTCATAACGCGGAGCTGAACGGCTTTCTGAATAAAATGGACTTCGTCAGAGCCGATGTGTTCGACCTGCTCACGGAAATGGCCGCACACGGCCGCAGCGATTACGGCCTGATCATCCTTGATCCTCCGGCCTTTACCAAGTCGCGGCGGAACGTGGCCGGAGCTTACAGCGGCTACAAGGATATCAACTACCGCGCCATGCGGGTGCTGCCCCGCGGCGGTTTCCTTGCCACAGCGTCGTGCACGTCGTTCATGACTGATGAACTGTTCAGAAAAATGCTGGCTGAGGCCGCGGCCGACGCGCACGTTTCCCTGCGCCAGGCCGCCGTGGGAAAACAGGCCCCGGATCACCCCGTGCTGTGGGGAGTCCCCGAGACCGAATACCTCAAGTTCTACCTGTTTCAGGTTGTTTGAGGATCACCAGAACAGCAGGCACAAAATGAAATTTTCCCCCGCGTTCGCTGAATCAGCGCGCGGGATTTTTTGTATCGGCGTCGAAAATTTTGTGCAGTCGTGCGGTATATGCCGGTACAGAGAGGTATCTGTCGTAGATGCCGCGTGAAGCGGCCCGCATTTTCCCCATCGCTTCCGGAGACAGAGCGAGTACGCGGGCGGCAGTTTCGGCGGCGTCTGTGATGTTGAACCCTGCGCCGAAGCGGTTTACCCAGCCGGCTGTGTCGCCGGCGATGGTGTTCAGGAGGGGCAGACCGGCGGCAAAATAGTCAAGCGACTTTGATGTCAGTCCGACGCACACCTGCGGTTTCATCACGTTCAGCGCGAAGTGGCACTGTGCGAAGACGCGGCGCTTCAATTCCGCGTCGAAGGTCAGACCGTAGAAATGCACGTCAGCTCCGGCGCTGCGCGCGGCGTCAAGCAGCTTCTGTCTGTTTTCACCATCGCCGATGATATGCAGCTGTACCGGCCGGCACCGGGAAAGAGCCGCGGTCAGCTGAGCGATCAGTTGGATGTCGATGATGTTGTTGATTGAACCGAGATAGCAGAGGTTGAGCGTCTCGGAGCGTGGAACTCCGGCAGAGAAGAATCCCGGATCCTGCACGGCAAGATACAGACGCTGGGCCTTTTCGATGCCCGGCACGCCCCGCAGGCGGTCAATGTACAGCTGGCACTCGCAGACGATAATATCGGCGGCCGGAAACGCGCTGTCCCTGAGTCGGCGCCACAGCGTGAAGGGGAAAGAATTCCTGGCGGCAAGCCCCGGCATGGTTTCCGGCCACATGTCGATGAGACTGAGGTACAGGCGCGCTGCGGGATGCCTTTTCTTGTAGAGGGCGGCGAAATAGGCCATCGAATTGGGCGGCACATGGGTGTAAACGGCGTCCGCGTGGACTTTTTCCGCATAGGCGAACGCGTCGCGTGCAAAAAAGTAGTGCGATGCAGCGCGGCGCAGGGAAATGTTGCGCCGGTAGGACAGCGCCGGCAGGCAGACCGTGCCGGGCGGAACAGATGTGCGGCGCTGTTTTTTATAATGATCCCAGTCGGACGTCACAGCCAGCACTTCATCGCCCCGTCCTGCAAAATAGCTGCGGAGCAGTTCAGTGCGGAACGGCGAGAGGCCGAAGCAGTCCATGATCAGCGTCTTCATGGCTGTGCTCCTTCCGGACCGGCCGCCCTGCCGGGTGTGCGCCGCAGAACGGCCTGAGGGCCTGAGGGTGTTGCGGTTTTGCTCAAGCGTGAAATTTTCAGAACTGAACGTTTCATGGCAGTTCCTCCTGTGATGGCAGATGTCTCTGATTGTATCGGCGAAGCGCAACCGGCGCAAGAGGCCGGCCGGCGGGCAGTGAAAGGCAGGCGTCCAGAGGGCTGAAAAGCAGGGCGCCCCGTCGGAAAAAATTCCGGCGGGGCCTTTTGCGTGCCTATACAGAGAAATTTTTCGCAGCGGACTGACGCTTACCTGAGAATCTGAATCGGCGGCGCCGGCCTTGCGGCGGGAAGGGCGGCCGTGAAACTGCCTTCTCCGTCCGCGGCATAGCCCTGCGAAGCCCAGAAGTTCCGGGCCGGGGAGTTCTTTGCCGACGGGATGTACAGACCTTCGGCAGACGTGACGCCTGCCTGCATCAGATCGCTTTCAATGCAGCTGAGGAACGCTGACTCGACGCCACGCCCCATGACGCGGCAGCTCATCAGGAACTCGTCGATGACGGCCCGGTCTCCGCGGATTTCGGCCATGGCGAGGATGATTTTGCCGTAGCTGCCGAAGCGGTCGTTCAGTTCGCCGATCCACATCCGGCGTGCCGGATCGTCCATCATGCGGCTGATGTCGCCCTCGGTGAAGCGCTTTGTGGTCAGGTTGAACTGGTTGGTCTTCTGGGTCATCTGGGCGGCCCGTGCCACGTCGCCGGGGCCGACGGCGCGGAACGTCAGCTTCATCTCAAGGGATTTCAGGTATTCGTCCATCGTGGCGTAATTCTGCCGCGTCTTGAGCCGCTCGCCCTCGACACGGTACTGCTCGGTTTTTGCAAGGTCCTCCTTCGTCAGGCGCAGCGACAGGAAATAGTCGCGCCAGACCTGCACGATGAAGCGGGGCAGTTCGGCCGTATCCTGCGGAAAATCGGGCACTGACACCTGGGGCAGCACCATTTTGACCGTCTCGCGCTCCACCGGGTTGTCGTCCAGAAAGACCATCGAATCGAGGCCGATGTTGAGGTCAGACGCCAGATCGGCAATGTTCTTCGGCTTGGGCAGCCAGTTTGCCCTGATGGAGACAAAGTCCTTCTCGCGCAGCACCATGCCCGGATGCTCGCGGATGGCCTGCAGTGCGTCCTCGGGGTTGTTTTTCGAGACGACGGCCAGCAGCACACCCTGTTTCTGCAGCAGGGCAATGCCGCGCTGAAAATCCTGATAGCGGGCGCCTTCCTTCACAGGCCCCAGTTCTATGCCTTCCATGCCGTCCTCGCCGATCACGCCGCCCCACAGCGTGTTGTCCAGATCGAGCACGAGGCATTTCTTCTTTTTTCCGCGCAGCGCGTTGAGACAGCGCTGCATTTCCCGCGCCAGCAGCTTTTCACCGGTCATCGAGAAGGGCATGCTGCCCAGATACCACATCTTGGCGCTGTAAAAGCTCTGCCGGCCGGCATCAGCTGCCAGTCCGGCCAGGTCGAGCACAGGCACTCCCGCTTTTTCAAGGCCTTCGCGCCACTTCTGTGCTGCGCGCCCCTCAAGGCGGGCAGCTGTCAGCGGCGCCGGCTGAACAGCAGGCAGGTCAAGCGTCGAGACAAAAAGCGCCGTGTCCCGGTGCGCCCCGTGAAACGCCGCGATCATGCCGAGCCACTGGTCAAGCTGCGATGAAAGACGTTCCCAGTCCGAGGTCAGGGAAAATCCGCGCAGCAGTTCCGGCCCGTGAAGGATCAGGAAGACGGCGGCGGGATTGTCTGCTGTGCATTCCCCTGAAATCAGCTGCTGCGCCCACTGGTCATAGCCGGCAGGCACGTGCGCCTCTTCGCCGGCAAGCTTTTGAAAAGTCAGGGCCAGACTGTTCACTGTGACGTTTGAAAGCAGTGTGATCATTTGGAAACACTCCCCGGGGCAAGTTCTGCAACCGGCGGGCAGACAAGCCCGTCGGTACGGATCACTGCGGCGCTGGCGGCAAGCCCGCCGCCGAACCCGCTCAGCAGAAGCGTGAGCGGTTTTGTGCGAAGTTCGTTCCCGATCCGCGATGCCATGGTCAGCGGAATGGAAACGTGGCTGGTGTTGCCGTATTCATCGAGGCAGACCGGATTTTTTTCTGCGGAAAATCCCAGTTTTCTTGCAATCTGCCGGGTCATGAAGAGATTGGCCTGATGCAGCAGCAGATAATCTGCCGTGCCGGCGCTGACGCCGGTTTCCTCCATGAGGTGCGCAAGCAGTCCCGGCACGCGCGTGACCACGAAGTTGAAGATGGCCATGCCGTCCATCTTCATGTCGATGGGCCGGCGGGTTCCGCCGTCGGGCCACGTTTTATATTCCGTGCTCAGGGAATTGACCCGGTTCCGGTATCCGCCCTCGGGGATGACCAGCGCGCCGCGCTGGGAACCGTCGGTGAGAAAGCTGAAATGCCATGCTTCAGCGCCTGCACACGGCTCGATCACCGAGGCGGCGCCGGCGTCGCCGAAAAGCAGCGCTGTGGCCCGGTCGCGCGGCGAAACATAATAACTTGACGTTTCCCCGTTGAGAAAGAGCACTCGCTTGTTCATTGAGCGCGCGATCAGCGCCGCGGCATAAAGCCCCTGCGCATAGCCCGGACAGGCCGCGTTGATGTCAAAAGCAAGACAGTCCCCGGGCAGACCGAGAAGCTGCTGGGCCTTTGTCGAATCGTTGGGGATGAGGTTTTCGGGTGTCTGCGTGAGACAGATGACGGCGCCGAAGGATTCGGGGGAAAAACTGCCGGCGGCGAGAAGTTTCCGCGCCGCTTCTGCCGCCAGGTCGAGAGAAGTCAGCGAGTTTTCAGGGCAGACATGGCGCCTTTTCACGCCCGTGGCGGCGATCATCGCGGCGGCTTTGGGGCCGTAGAACGGCACCGCCGTTTCCATGTTGTCGGCTGCAGCGGACGGCACGCATGCGGCGACTCCTGCGAGGCGCACCCCTTCAGTGCGGCAGGCCATGATCAGCGCTTTCCTCCGGCGGCAAAGGCCAGAATGTCGGCGGCGCCGGTGATCTGGGGCACTTTTTCAAGGGGAATCGGAATGCCCGCCTCGTCCAGCGCCATGACGATGCGCAGCGTCATCAGCGAATCCCAGGCCGGCACGTCTTTGCGGAGCGTCTGCGCTGTGACGGGCGTTTCAAGAATATCGGAGATGATGGATAAAATGTTCTGTTCCATGGGGACTCATCCTTTGTCTTGGAGTGGCGTTAAAGCCAGAGAATTTCGGTCAGGCCGAGATCTTTTGAATAGTAAAAAGCCACATTCCTGCCCTGCAGAGCCGGTGCCGGAGCGTCTCTGAGCAGCAGGGCGAAGCCCTTTTCAGCGAGGATTTTCCGCGCGGCGGCGGCGTTCTGCGCGGCAACAGCATAGCACAGATGATAGGGCGCCGGGCCGTTTTTTTTCAGCAGCGCCGAAACCGGCGAATCGGCGGCGGCAGGCTCGACCAGCTCAATCAGGGCGCCGCCTCTGCGGCAGAACGCGATGCGGATTTTCCGCTCCGCGTCAGGACAGATCACGCCTTCAGCCTGCCAGCCGAGAGCTTCCAGGGCCCGTGCGGCCCGGTCAATGTCAGGAACAGCGTATCCTGTATGATGAAACTGAAAAATCTCTTCGTTCATGACGCCAGATAGCCTCCGTCGACAGTGAGCGTCGTTCCGGTGATCCAGCGCGAGCGGCCGGAAAGAAGGCTGAGCACTGCCTCTGTTACATCGTCCGCTGTGCCGAGCCCCAGAGGATGGAGTTTTTTCATCTGCTCAAGATAACCCGGAATGATCTTTTCAGTTTCGCCGGTCATGTGATCTTCAAGGCAGCCGGCGCACACGCAGTTGACGCGCACTTTGAACTTTGCCAGTTCGCAGGCCAGCGACTTTGAGGCGCTGATCAGCGCACCCTTGGCCGCAGCGTAAACCGAGAGTGAAGGAGCGCCGCGCAGCGCGCTGACTGAGGAAATCCAGACGATTGAACTGCCCTCCGGCAGCCTGAATTCACGTCGTGCCAGAAGCTGGGCTGTCATCAGCGCGCCGGTGAAGTTGACGCGCAGAAGGCTGTCCACAAAGGCCCATGTCAGCGACCGCAGCGGCAGCCTCTGGTCAAGGCCGGGGCAGTAAACCCCGCCGGAAAAGCCGGGCAGGGAAAAACAGTTCAGAAAATCCGCCATGGCGTCCTTCAGACCCGAAAAAGACGCTTCGTCGATTTCACAGCGCCGGACGGCGCACCTTTCGGGATGCGCAAGGCTCCGGCGCAGTCTTTCAAGGCGCTCTGTGCTGCGTCCTGTCATCAGGAGAAACGCCCCTTCAGCGGAAAGCCGCATGCACAGCGCCTGTCCGATGTCGGAAGCGGCCCCGCAGACAAGAAAAGCCTTTTCCGCGAAGCTCATTTTTTGTCAGGAAGCCGGTCAGTGATCAGCCGGCACAGGTCTCCGGCTGTTTTTGCCTCGCTGATCGGCTTTACGTCCTTAAAGGGCGCGCCCAGATCAGAGGCGTACATCACATAGGAAAGGGCGGCCATGGAATCCCAGCCGTCAAGGTCTTTCAGAAGAGTATCCGGCCCCACAGACGCCGTTTCAGTGATTTCAGCGATTTTGTTCAGAATCTTTGCTTCAGTTTCAGTAATGACCCGTGACATGTTTTTATCTCCTTTTTGTCAGTGCTGCTGCCTGACAGTCTATGAATTCTTTCTGATAATCTGAGCCGGGGTGCCGAAGACAGTCACGTTGTCGGGAACGTTTCTGAAAACCCGGCTTCCAGCGCCGACCACCGAGCGGCTGCCGACGTTCAGCCCCTGCAGGACAAAACTCTGGGCGCCGAACAGTGTTTTTTCGCCGACGGACACATGTCCTGAGATGTCGCTCATGGGCATGAAGCTGCAGCACGCGCCGGTCTGAGAATCGTGGCCGATCTGCACGGCCGTGTTAAGAAACGTGAACTCGCCGAGGCGTGCCCCGGTGGACACAAAGCAGAAATGTCCCACCACGCAGCCCTGTTCAAGCACCGCGTCCTGTTCCACATAGGCGTCGGGGGCGATAAGCACGGGGAAGTTCAGGCCGGGAATTTTTTTCAGCCGTTCTGCTGTCCTGGCCTTGCCCTCCGGATCGGCAAAGCCGATCACCACGTCGAGAGGCTTCCCGAGGCTGAGCAGTTCTTCCCTGCCGAGCACCGGCAGGCCAGCGACACGGGTTCCGGCGGCCAGACTGTCATCGGTAAAGCCGAGGATGTTCCAGCGGCCGAGCAGGCGGGCAAGGCACAGAATCTCGCGCCCCAGCCCTCCGGCGCCGTAAATCACAAGATTGTTTCTGCTCATTGCCGGGCCTCCTGTTCTTTTGTGCCTGTGAAAGGCGGCATGGTGACGCTGCCTTCCGCGCTGATGCCCTCGCGGCGGATCACGGCGCGGAGCGTCAGCCAGATGATTTTCAGGTCAAGCAGAAGACTTTCCTGCTCCACGTACTGCACGTCATAGTCAAATTTCTGTTCCCATGTCAGGGCGTTGCGCCCGCGGACCTGCGCTAGTCCCGTGATGCCGGGGCGCACGTCATGCCGCCGCCGCTGGCGTTCGCTGTACAGCGGCAGGTATTCAGGCAGAAGGGGACGCGGCCCCACGAGGCTCATGTCGCCTTTCAGCACATTCCAGAGTTCAGGCAGCTCATCGAGACTGGTACTGCGCAGCCTGCGGCCGAAGGGCGTGAGCCTCAGCTCATCGGGCAGTTCCCTGCCGTCGGCGCTGCGGCAGTTCTTCATGGAACGGAACTTGTACATTCTGAAGATCTTTCCGTGAAGCCCCGGTCGCTCCTGTGAAAAGAGCACCGGTGATCCCAGCTCTTTTCTCACTTTGAGGGCAATAACTGCCAGAAGCGGCGAAAGAACGGCCAGTGCCGCGCCGCTCAGCAGAATATCGGCTCCGCGCTTGAAAATGTGATAGACGCGGTGCATCAGAATGCTCCGCGGATGGCCTCAATGACCCGTCCCTGTTCGTCGTCGGTCATGGCTGAAGCGGAGGGCAGACACAGGCCGCGGCTGAAAAGATCTTCGCAGGTGCTGGTACTGCCGTGGCTGTAGCAGGCGCATCCGCTGAACACAGGCTGAAGGTGCATGGGCTTCCACAGCGGACGCGTTTCAATATCGGCCTCGTTAAGACGGTTGTAGAGGTCCATGAAGGTGATTTTCTGCCCGCGGTTGATGGTCAGGCACGAAAGCCATGCAGTGGTGAAGCAGCCGTCGGGAACAGGCATCATCGTCACCGGCAGGCCGGCCAGTTCGCGGCGGTAGCGTTCGAAAATGCTGCGGCGCCGTGCAATGCGCTCGTCGATGTGTTTGAGCTGGCCGACGCCGATGGCCGCCACGATATTGCTCATGCGGTAGTTGTAGCCGATTTCAGTGTGCTGATACCACGGCGCCCTGTCGCGCGCCTGTGTTGCCCAGAAAAAGGCCTTGTCGCGCTGCGCCTTGTCGCGGGTCAGCAGCATGCCGCCGCCTGAGGTGGTGATGATCTTGTTCCCGTTGAACGAAAGGGTGCCGATGTCGCCCAGTGAGCCGCAGGGCTTTCCGCGCCACGTGGAGCCGAAGGATTCCGCCGCGTCCTCCAGCACCGGCACGCCGTAGGAACGGCAGATCTGCATGATGGCGTCAAGATCGGGACACAAACCGTAAAGTTCGGCCACTATCACAGCGCGGGGCAGCCGGCCGCTTTTTTCTGCGGCTTCAAGCGCCTTTTCAAGCGCGGAAGGCGACATATTCCAGCTGTCCGGCGCCGAGTCGATGAACGTCAGCTGTGCGCCTTCGTACACCGCAGGTGCCGCCGAGGCGATAAATGTGAAATCCGAACAGAAAACGGAGTCGCCGCGCTTCACCCCCAGCAGCTTTATGCCCAGGTGAATCGCCGCGCTGCCGCTGCAGAGGGCCAGCGCGTATGGCACGCCGCTGCGGCCGGCGCACTCCTTTTCAAACTCATCGACCATCGGGCCGAGAGGTGCGATCCAGTTTGAGGCGAACGCCTGTTTCACGCATTCCAGTTCGTCGCCGCTCATGTGCGGGTATGACAGCAGAATTCTTTTATTTCCCATGAAGGACACCTCCCTGCAGGCACATGTTCCTGCCGGATATAATGCGGATTTTGTCAGAAACTATTATAAATCCAAAAGGCAGTATTGCAAAATGTCTGTGCCGTGAATCCGGCGCGGAAAATAAAAAAAGCCCTCTCCGGAAGGAGAGGGCTGAGGTGCTTTCCAGTTATTCCGCAAGTCTGGTGACGACTTCAAGCAGAGCGTCGAAATTGATGGGGTGAGTTGCCTCGGGAACCACCTCGACGTAGCGGATCACGTCATTGCTGTCAACCACGAATACCGAACGGGTGAGAAGGCGTTTTTCTTTAATGAGAACGCCGTAAGCCGTGCCGAACGAAGCGTCGCGGTGGTCTGACAGAGTGGCGACCCTGTCAAATCCCTTGGCGGCGCAGTAGCGCTTCAGCGCAAAGGGCAGATCCATGCTGATGTTCAGCACATAAACATTGCCCAGCTTGTCAACGTCCTCGTTGAACCAGGTCGCCTGAAGGTCGCACACCGGCGTGTCCAGCGAGGGGGTCACGGAAATGACCTTGATTTTTCCCTCATAATCCTTCAGCGACTTCTCGGCCATTGAAGTGTCGAGCACCTTGAAATCAGGCGCCTTGTCGCCGGCCTTCAGTTCCGGTCCCACAAGAGTAACGGGCTTGCCGCCCATGGTGACGATGTTTTTTCTTTCCTGCATTATAATTCCCTCCTTGGAAGGTTATTAATCTGATTTAAATAATCAGGACTGAATTGCTTCTGTTTACACTGCCATTTTACATGAAGAATTTAAAAGTGCAAGTCTTTTCAGCGATTGTTAAAGTTTTTCAAGTCTTACTTTTTTTGTCATAAATAAACATGCACAGCGTCAGTGCCGCCGGCATTTGACATCGCTGCGCGAAACGCTTACACTCTCTCAAGAATATTTTTAGAGGAGGAATCACTGTGGCCCACCTTTGGAAAGGCAGCGTGCTGGGCGCCGTCGCCGGTATTGAGGGCGGAGCGCCTTCCGTGGCCGTTTATGACGATTCGGCAGATCAGAAACTTTTCTATAACGGGGAGCGCCCCGTTCCGGCAGGGCTTTTTGCGGCTCTTCCGGCTCTGTGGAACCTGAGCGAGCGCGTGGATTCCGGTGAGCTGCCCGCCGGGGAAAAACTTCCTTCGGGCAGAACGTTTGATGAAACGGCCGCCGAAATCGTATCGGGCAGCGTTGAAGCCCTTGACTCGCTGATGAATTTTCTCGGCATTGAGAATGTGAACGCGGCTGCGCGCCGCGCCGGCATGACGCAGACAGACATTGCCGTTCCGGCCGGTTCTGCTGACGCAGAGAAAAAGAATCTGACCTGTGCCGCGGACGCGGCGGCGTTTTTCAGAAAACTTTCCCGCGGCGAGGGAATTTCGCAGGACAGCCGTGCCCGCCTGATCAGGGCATTTTCTTCCTGCCCTGAAAAAGGCAAGTTTGCCGCGCCCGGCGTTCCTGTGGCGCATCTGGCATTTTCAGCGGCCAAGAGCGAGTACGACGCGGGAATTTTCTTTCCCGGCACTGATCATCCCATCGCTGCCGCGGCGCTGGTCATTCTGCTGACCAGCCGCGAAAAAGGGCTTGCTTTCTGCGAAAAAACAGCCCGGGCGCTGGCTTCTGCCGACGAAAACTGAAGACGCACAAAAAAACACAGCTCCCTGTCCTGTGCTGCCAGGACGGGAGCTGTGTGTTTTTTACAGCAGATCTTCGAGAAAACGGTCGCCTTCGCCGCCGGCAGGAATTTCACCGGCGTCAATCGTGCGGATCAGACTGCCGTCTCTCAGCACCGCAGCGCGCGAGGCCAGTTTATGCGCCTGCTGCAGGCTGTGGGAAACCATGATGACCGGGTAGCGCGTTCTGAGAGAAAGCAGAAGTTCCTCTATAACTTCGGCGGCGTGACGATCAAGCGAGGCCGTCGGCTCGTCGAGAAGCAGCACGTCAGGTTCCAGCGCCAGCGTGCGTGCCAGACACAGACGCTGCTGCTGGCCGCCCGAAAGCAGGGCCGAATCCATGTCGAGCCGGCCTGAAATTTCGTCCATCAGCCCCACCTCACGCAGCGCTTTCTCCGCGCGGGCCTCTGCCTCAGAGCCGCGGATTCTCATGACCAGCTGCAGCGGCAGGAGCATGTTCTTTCTCACGCTGAGCGGCAGGGGATTGGGCGTCTGAAACACCATGCCGGCGCGGCGCCGCAGCTCGGAAAGCGGCAGCCCGCACACATTCTGCAGCGCGCCTCCGATCTTCAGCTCCACTGTGCCCGCGGCGCGCAGCGCCGGAAAATGTTCATTAAGCCGGTTCAGCGAGCGGAGCAGCGTTGTCTTGCCCGACCCCGAACGGCCCACGAGCACCGTGACGGCATGGTCAGGACATTCAAGGGAGATGTTCCGCAGAATCGTGCGGTCTCCCGCTGTGACTGTGAGATTTTCAATGCGGGCGCACAGATTCATTGCCGCACCCCTTTCCATTTTTTCTCAAGACTGCGGTGAAGCGCCCACGACGCGGCAAGAAGCGCGCCTGACAGCGCCAGCAGCACCAGAGCTGCGCCGAAGCCGCGCTGCAGATCGTCCGGCCCGGTGTACTGGGCGGAGATGTAGAAAATAAAGAACGGAAGAGCCTCGTATTTTGAGGTCAGCCCTGCCGGAAGCCCTGCGTTGGCCACGGCGCCTGTCACCATAATGACGGCCGTGTCCTCGGCTGCACGGCCGAGCGCCAGCATCACTCCGCTGAGAACGCCCCGGCCCGCCGCGGGCAGAAGAAGGCGGCTCGCCGTCTGCCACGGCGTGAGCCCCAGCGCCTCGCCGGTCAGCCTCAGACTGTCCGGCAGGCTTTCAAGAACACTCTGCGTTGAGATCACCAGTGAGGGCAGCACCAGCAGCGCCAGACAGAACGCAGAGAGCAGAAGGCATGTGGTTGCCCGCGGCACAAACAGCCGGCGCAGCGTGAGAATCAGAACGAAGCCGAAAAGTCCCATTACAATGGAAGGCACGCCGGCCAGAAGATCCACCGCCAGACCGAGAGCCCTCTTTGTCCTTCTGCCGGCGAAGCAGGCGAGATAAACCCCGCATCCGATGCCCGGAATCACGGCGAGAAGCAGCGTCAGTGCCAGCAGTGTCAGCGTTCCGGCGGCCGCGGGCCAGATGCCGTCCCACACCGGAGCCTGTCCTGTAATGGCTTTCAGCGGCGGCGTATCGCCGAAGAAAAGTTTCAGCCCCAGCGCCGGCACACCGCGCACAATAAGCTCCCACATCATGGCTCCTACAGCCAGAGGCACCGCCAGCGCCGCAAGCCGCGACAGCACGGCAAGCAGTTTACTTCTCATTGCGGACGCCTCTTTTCAGCCGCCGTATGATCAGACTGGCTGCTGCGCTGAGCGCCAGCAGGATGCCGCCGGCGATGTAAAGTGAATTATAGGCCTGCCCTGTTACCTCTGACGAAGCCACAAGGCTGATGTGGGCCGTCAGCGTGCGCATAGCGTCTATGGGCGAGCGCGCATACTGAACGGCGTTCCCCGCGAGCATCACCGGAATCAGCGTGTCTCCGGCCGCACGCCCGAAGCCAAGCATGGCGGCACTGCCGAGCGCCCTTTTTGCCGCAGGCAGGACAACCCAGGCGAGAGACTGAGGCACCGTCAGCCCGAGAGCCTCACAGGTCAGGAACGTGCGTTCAGTTCCGTTTTTCAGCGCACCGTCAAGCACCAGCGTCATTGACGGCAGAATCTGCAGGCTCAGCACAGCTGCCGCAGAGAGCCAGCACAGGCCCGTGCCGCCCAGACAGCGGCGCACCAGCGGCACCAGCAGGAACACCGACACAAAACCGTAGACCACAGTCGGTATGGCTGTCATAAAGCGGATCAGCGCCCCAAGCAGAACAGCCGCCCGCCGCGGGCCGAGGCCGTTCATGAAGCACGCGCACCCGAGAGACAGACACCAGCCCAGCGCCAGCGCTGAGAGCGAAAGCTGAAGCGTGGCGCAGATCATCGGCATGATGCCGTACTGCTGCGCATCCGGCCGCCAGACACTGCCGAACACCGTGCCGGCATCAGCCCCCTGCAGCGCGCTGAGAGAACAGATAATGACAAAACCGAATACGGAGGCAGTCAGTGCGCCGGTGAATGCGGCCGTGACGGCAAGCCAGGCGGGCGTGCCCTGTCGTGACATGGAATCATCTTCTTTCTTATGCCGTGATTTTTTCATTATAACTTAAAATCAGCCCGCACAGAAAATCCGCGCCGGATGTGCATACAAAAAGCGGGAGGAGCCGGAAAGGCTTCTCCCGCGGCGCATTTCACAGCAGCTTATTTGCGGGGCAGAGGAATATAGCCGCATTTTCTGATGATCTCGGCGCCCTCTTCGCTGTAGATGTAGTCAATAAACGCCTTCGTCAGTCCTTCAGGCTCGCCCTTCGTGTTCATGTACAGATTGCGGACCACTGTGTAAGTGCCGCCCGCCGCGTTTTCCTGGCTCGGCACCATGCCGTCAAGCGCGGGTGCCTTGACTGATTCGTCGATGTGACCGATGCCCACGTAGCCGATGGCGCGCTCATCCCCGGCCACCGTCGTCTTCATGGCGCCGTTGGAGTTCACCACGTTCACGTCAGCAGCCAGGGCGCCCTTGTGAAGCACTTTCTCGGTGAACGTGTCGCGCGTGCCTGATCCGTCCTCGCGGCCGAAGACGTTGATCTTTCCCGCCTTGCCGCCCACCTCTGACCAGTCAGTGATCCTGCCGGCATAGATGGCCGCCACCTGTTCCGTGCTCAGCGCGTCAACTTTGTTGGCGGGGTTGATCACCACTGCTACGCCGTCAATGGCGAACGGAAACGTTTTGAGGCCGTACTGCTGCACTTCGCTGTCCTTCAGCGCGCGCCCCGTGTTGCCGATGTTCACAAGCCCCTCGCCGGCCTGCTTCACGCCGACGCCGGAACCGCCGCCTGCCACCGTGATGCTGATGTCAGGGTTGACCGTCATAATGCGCTTTGCTGCTTCCTTCATCACCGGAATATGCGCCGTGCCGCCGGCGATGTCGATTTTTCCGGAAAGGCCCCTGAAGGCATCAAGCGGAGCGGCACAGGCCGCCGCGGCTAATGCAAGCACCGCAAACAGAGAACTGACAGCTTTTTTCATTGTCTCTCACTCCTGGTCTGAAAAGTAAAATTTCTGTAAAACATTCACTTCACAATACAGAATTATGTTAAATCAAAACTCATGGGCAGAGCAGAGCACAACTGAATGAAAAACAGGGCTTTTTGGCCCGTGAATTGCGCTGTTTATATTGTTCATTCCGAATTATAATTGATGAGTGACAAATACATAAAAGCCGTTTATTGAGTTCAGTTTTTACAGACGGCTGTTTTTGAGGAAAGCCGCCGTCGCAGCGCAGAATGTGCCGGAATTTTCCCAAAACAGCAAAAAAACGCTGCTTTTTCCTGAAAACGTTCCCGCGCAGGCATCTGCGTCCAGATGAACATTTTTTCATGATAAAAAAAACAGCCATATTGAACATTTCGACACTACTCAACTGAAAAAAGTCTGCTATGATTAAGACACAGAATCGGAAAGCCGGAAAGGGGATCCGCAGAGATAAATTCTGCCGCCCTTTTCTGTGCAGCCGGCCTGGAAAGAGCGTCAGAGAGGGGGAAAAACGCATGAATGCGCTGAAAAAACTAATCTGTGCGGCATTGTTTTCTGTGCTGTGTGTTTTTCCCGGCGCAGCGCCGGCCGCAATGAACGCCGAAACAACCGCAGCTGCCGGAACGTCTGCCCTGACGCCGGCCGAGGCGCCCCCTCTGCTTGGAGCGGCCCGGACGGCACAGAAAGTTGCCGTGGGCAGCCGCGGGTGGCTGAGTTTTGACTCCCGTGAGTTCGGCGACCCGGACGAGTGGGATTTCCGCCTGTACCATGCCGGCCTGGGCTACAGCCTGTTCAGCGGCGTGTCACTGAACGGTTCGTACATGGTTCAGGACATCTCGCAGTGGAACGCGCCATCGTCCCTTTATGGTGAAAATCCGGAGGCGTGGAGCGTTGCTCTTGAGCTGACGCAGCAGAAACTGCGCTTTACCAGCCTGTGGGTCGAATATGCCAGCATGAGTGCAGGTTTTTACCTTCCCGGCGGGGAAAGTGCCGCCGAGGGATTTGCCTGGCCGTTCAGCCGCAGCGCCGGAAACTCATATCTTCTCAGCGATACTGCCGTGGTTTATCTCGCCGCGCGTCAGCAGTGGAACAGCCGTTTCAGCACGTTTCAGCAGTATGCGCGCTACAGCGGCGAAGATTCGGCTGCGGCAAGCGCGTGGGCAGTCGGTGTCGGCTATCAGTACACTCCCGGGCTTTACTTTGAGCTGTCCTACAACGACCAGGACGGTGCTCTTGATGACAGTGCCTTTGCCGACAAAAGAGTGCGCCTGAGGACCATGGTTTCATTCTGAGCTGTTTTTGAATATGTAAAATTGAGTGAGGAACTCCGTTCCGGCGGAGTTCCTCACTTTTTTGCGGTTCTTTTCGGCGCCGCCGCCGTCGGAAATGGCGGTAAAGCTGCAGCCATGCGCTGCAGCCGCCTTTTTATTTCTTCACATCAGGGTTCTGATACTGCAACTGTTTGGCCGAACCGTCATAAAAGTTAAATTTACATATAAACAGAATTAGTAAATTGACTATATGTGAAATTATGAATGAATGCGGCTTTTTATATGTGATAATATCAGTGTTTATGCGCATTTAAGCAATAAAAACGAACAAATTATGCCAACTTGTAAAATGTAAAAAATATGCTAATATCAGGACACGTACAGAAAGAGACGGCGTAAAGCTGTCAGCCTGAGGGCTGCGGGAAGCGGAAAAGAACGGAGAAGAACGGCGAGGAAACGTGGAAACTCCCGAAGAGACTTCGTTC
>CAZDXA010000021.1:0-39172 GCA_964509435.1 uncultured Synergistaceae bacterium
AACGTGTTGTTCCCGCTGTGGCAAAGGCAGTTATAGAAGCTGCCCGGGCAACCGGAGCGGCAAGGATCTGACGCCCGGCAGGGCAGAACCTGCCGGCCGGAAAACCGAATCGCCGCGGATGCATGCGGCCAGGGACGCGCTGACCCCCGCAGGGCCGGCGGAGTGAAATTTTGTATTAAAGCGCGCGGGCGGAATCCCGCGTCAAATACAGCAGGAGCCGCCGGACCCGTGCGCCGGAGGCTCCTGTTTTTTCTGCCTGCGTCAGAGTCTTTTGCCGACAAACAGGGTCCCTGCCGGGCGGCCGTTGATGATGTCATACAGAGCTTCCGGGCGTCTGCCGTTGGAAATCACTGTGTCGATGCCCCGGCCTGCCGCAAGCGCGGCCGCCTGCAGCTTGGTCTTCATGCCGCCGGTGCCGCGTCTTGTCCCGGCGCCGCATCCTGCCAGTGCGTAAATTCTTTCATCGACCTTTTCAACGCGGGGAATCACTTCTGCGTCAGGACAGAAGCGCGGATCAGCATTGTAGAGCCCGTCAATATCGGACAGCATGACGAGCAGCCGTGCCCGGCAGAGCACCGCCGTTACGGCGGAAAGCATATCGTTGTCCCCGAAAAGCCTGTCCTCAGACTCTATTTCAGTGGAGCTTACCGAGTCGTTTTCATTGACCACGGGAATGACGTTCATTTCAAGCAGGGAGTTGAAAGTATTGGTCAGGTTTTCCTTTTTCTCTTCCTGCTCTATATCCTCGGCATTCAGAAGGATCTGGGCTGTGGTCTTATCGTAAATGCCGAAAAATTTGTCGTACAGAGTGATAAGCTGGCACTGGCCGACTGCGGCGGCGGCCTGTTTCATTCCCATGCCGGCGGGGCGTCCGCTCAGTCTCAGTCTGCTGGAACCGACGGCAATGGCACCGGACGAGACGAGGACAACTTCATACCCTCTGTTCTGAATGTCCGAAAGAACGCATGCAAGCCTGTCTATTGCGCGGAAATCGCATCTGCCGGATTCACTGGTCAGGGTGGAAGTGCCAACTTTCACGACAATCCGGTTCTGGTACAGGGACAGCATTTGTCACACCTCAATTACTGCGGCTTCGTGCTTTGCATAGGGCAGCAGAAGACTGATGATGTCGTCTGTCCTGATTTTCAGGTAGCTGGTTGTGGTGCCGTCGCTGCAGCCGTACCATTGTTCGCGGAGCACGTCCTTATCGAAAACAATCTTCACTTTGTTTCCGCTGTCGGCAAGACTGCTGAACACGGTGGCCGCGCCTATTTTCGTGCCGAGCATTGTCTGCATCAGCTCTGCCGGCGCAAACGAAACGCGGGAAACACCCAGCGCACTGCTGAAGTCCTTCGATCTGAAAGGTTTGGCGCCTGCCGTAATGAACAGATAAAATTGAGTCTGCTGCCGGTTGCACAGAAACAGCGTTTTCACCATGTTCATTTTCAGTTTTTCGTCGATGGCCGCGCAATCCTCCATTGTAACCGCCTCGTCGGTGTCAACGCGCTCAAACGGAATGTGCAGTTTCTCCAGCGCTGCATAGGTCAATGTCTGAAGCCGCGTCTGGAAACGGCGCGGAGCCGTCGTCTGTATTTCGCTCACATAAAACATCTCTGTCACTCCCTGTTTGACTTTTCTGCTGTATCAGCCTAACATGAAGTTAAAAATTACAAAAGCGAATGTTTCTCATATTAAACATGATAAAAACAGATATATGGAGCGAAAAAAATGGACATGAACATTCAGAAATACCTGGCTTTTGTGAAAACTGCCGAATACGGCAGTTTTACAAAGGCAGCCGAACTGCTTGACTACTCTCAGTCCGGCATCAGCCGCATGATCGGAGATCTTGAAAGGGAATGGAACGTCACTCTGATGGAACGCGGCAGGTCTGGGACAAAGCTCACCAGCGACGGGATCAAGCTTCTGCCTTACGCAAAAAGCCTCTGCGCTGAGTACGAAAAGATGCAGACAGAAGTTGACGAGCTGAACGGCATACAGTCAGGTCTGATACGCATCGGCACATTTGCCAGCGTCGCTGAACACTGGCTGCCGAACATTATCCGCGCATTTCAGAAAGATTACCCGGGAATAGATTATGAACTGCTGCTCGGCGATTACGCTGAAATCGAGCAGTGGATTGCAGACGGCCGGGTTGACTGCGGCTTTACCAGTCTGCCTGCGCGCCCGGGCTTTGATACGCTTTTTCTTGAACAGGACCGGCTTGTTGCAGTTCTGCCTGAAAATCACCGTCTTGCCGGGCTTGAAAAAGTTTCTCTTGCGGAGCTGTGCAGCGAACCGTTCATGCTGCTCGATAAAGACTCAAATACAGGCATCGCCGGACTGTTCAGCCAGTGCGGCCTGAAGCCGGACATTCGTTTCACCACATGGGACGATTATGCGATCATGGCCATGGTGGAAAGCGGGCTTGGCGTCAGCATCCTTCCCGAGCTGATTCTGAAGCGGGTGCCGTGGCACATAGCCGTCCGCGAACTGGAAATTCCGGCTTACCGCAAAATCGGCGTCGCGCTCAGGGACCGCCGCAGCGCCTCACGGGCCGTGCGCCGTTTTCTTGACTATCTGCAGTTCCGCAGCGGCCTCCCCGCGGAAACTGCGCCGGAAAAACCGTAAATGTCTCTTTCTGACAGACAAATCATAACCACCGGCCGTGCCGGTGGTTTTCGTTTAACAACAAAAAGGGGGCCGGCAGTGTCAGACTCTGCCGGCCCTCCATGTTTCATCCCTGCTCTGTCATGCATTTCCCGCGGGAACTTCTTCTGTCACCCGCGCTGCACACAGCCATGCGATGATATACACTGCCGCCGAAACAGGCACCCAGGCCATGGAATACTGCGACAGCGGCAGCGCTGCGTAGAACTTTTCAAAGGCCGGTAGGTTCAGCCCGAACAGGCCGGCATAGCAGTGCAGCAGCGCTGCGCCGCCCAGGACAGATGCAGAAATCAGCGCAGCCTTCAGCGCCAGAAGGTTCCGCCTTGAAAAGGGCATCCGGCACAGGCAGTAATACAGCGTCAGCACGATGGTGGCCGGATACATGGCATCAAGGACAGGGCCGATGACGCTGATGATCTCATCAAGCCCCGCAGACGACACGAGGCACGCGGCAATGCAGGTCACGGCACAGATCAGGCGGTATGAAACGCGCCCCTTGAAAATTTCAGTCCACAGCGAGGCTGTTGATGACGCCGCCCCCATCGTTGCTGTCATGCAGGCCATGGAGAGCGCCACAAAGAAAACCATTCCGCCCTTGCTTCCCCACAGCTCCAGAACCATCTGAACGTACAGCGCCGACAGGTTAAGGCGGATTGTGCCGCCTGTGTTGGCGCCGGCTACCATGTGTCCGAGATGGGCCAGTGCCAGCAGGCCGAGTCCCACGGCACCGACTTTCAAAAGGGTTCTGCCTTCGCCGGCGGCGCTGATGCCCGCATTGCGGATTCCGTGAATGACAACAAGCCCGTAGACAAGGGCGCACTGCAGGTCTCCTGCCGCATAAGCCGCAAGAAAGCCGTGCAGCACGGGGTTTTCATGGAAAACCGGCGGCACCCTCGGCGCAAGCGGCGTAACAATGCTCTGAATGATCACTGCTGCCACAATTGTCACAAGAATGGGGAAAAGCAGCCTGCCGATGCGTTCGACCACTTTACCCTGACTGGAGACAAAGAAATAGGCTGCCAGATAGACGGCGCAGTTAAAGCCAAATTCCGCAGTGCCGCCGAAATCCCGCCCTGCAAGCTGCAGCAGGGCCGACCACATGGCCGCCGAAATACGGGGCATCATAAAGAACGGGCCGAGAATCAGGATCATCAGCATCACCATGGCCAGTCCGAATTTCGGGGCAGCTCGGCGGATCAGCGTGAGAAAATCACCGCGTCCTTTTACCAGCGCCAGATAGCCCATGTAAGGCAGCAGAATGCCTGACATGAAAATGCCGATATAGGTAACGTAAACTGCGCTGCCGGCATCGGCTCCCCATGTAACCGGATAAAGCAGGCATGCTGCCCCGAAATGCATCGAAAACAGGCCGCCGCCTAAAATCAGAAGTTCCCTGAGCGAAAGATTGTCACGCATGACTTTTATCCAACTCCGTTATAAGCGATTTCTGACGAAAAAGGCGGCGCAGAGCGCTTTTACGCATGCGCCGCATCATTTTCAGCAAGGAAAAAGATCAGCTTTCAGCGTTTCCGCCAAGTCTTTTCAGTGAAACAATGGCAATGGCGGCAAAAATAAACGCGCACCCCACAATTTCCGGCAGTGTCGGCATCACTCCCGTGGCCGCGGCGGTAAGCCCCACGGCCGACAGTATCTCCACTGATGCCATCAGGCTTGAAACTGAGGCGGGCACACATTCAAGCGACTTAAAATACAGGGAATAGCCGACAAAACAGCCAAGGAACGCCGGCACAAAGATCAGCAGCGCCACATAGGGCGTGATTTTCTGAAATTCGTGCCATTCTCCTGCAGCGGTAATGTAGAGCGAAGTCCAGAAAATGCCGCACAGGTGGCTGTAAAAGAAAAACGCCCAGCCCGTTACGCCGCCGCCTTTGGTATTTGAGGCGCGCACCAGAAGGGTCTGTCCCACAATGCCGGTTACGGCCACAATTCCCCACAGAATGCCGCGCATGTCAATGTGAGTGTTGATGGTCCACTGCGGCGTCATCACCGAACAGGCAACGCCGACAGCGACAAAGCATGCGCCGAGGTAATCCCAGCGCGTCGGCCGTTCTCCCGTCACCATGGACGAACAGAGCGCCGTGATGATCGGATAGGTGTAATGCAGCACCAGGGCTGTTGCCGCATCAAGGTATTCCACTGAAAGCATGAATCCCAGATACAGTCCTGTCGGTCCGAACAGTGAAAACCAGAAAATCTTCCGGAAATCACGGCCGGAAATTTTCAGCTGGTCCGGATGCCTGACATGCAGCCATGCATACAGGATCACAGAGACCATGACCATCCGCGCAAACACGGCAGAAGTTATGGAAACTCCGGCCCCGCCGATCAGCTTTGTCGCCGGCGTGGTCAGCCCCCACAGCAGCCCTGTCATGCCGCTCAGCAGAATTCCCTTCAAAGTCTTATTCATTGCCGCACGCCGCCCTTCCCCGGCTCTGCCGGTACTAACATTCGCGCACCGCGACGGCCGCCGGGTTATCCGGATTGGGATAGCCCTTTGTCTTGCCCGTCAGCTCACCTATTTCCAGAACAAGGACATTGAGGGCTTTTTCAAGAACCGCATCGCTGACGGAGCAGCCCCGCACAGGGTCGTTGTAGTGTTCTTTCAGGAGGCCGATAATTCTGCGCTTCTCGGCCGGATCCTTTTCCTCCCGCACTCTGCCCGTCCCCATGACGCTGCGGTAAATCTGCCAGATCCGTCCCGGTTTGGAAGGGTGCGGAACAATGTCATCGCCGGCAATAATACTGAACGCTGTTTCCGGATGTGCGCGCATCGCTTCCGCCTTGCGCCCGGCAAAGGAACCATGGAAGTAAAGACAGTCTCTGTCTCTGTCATATCCGTAATTCACGGGGACTGCATAGGGATGCCCTTCGCTGTCAATCAGCGCCAGATGCAGCAGACGGCCTTCTTCTATAACGTTCCAGATCCAGTCGGTGTTTTTCACTTCACGGTCTTTTCTCCGCATGCCGAGCACATCCTTTATGCTGAAATTACCCGGCGTCTCCCGGCGCCGGGCATTCTGCTATTATAGCGCATGCCGTACTTTCCGGTTCGGTTATTTAATAAAACCAGCCTTGTAGGCACAGCGCGAAATTATCATGTTTCCGAACACAGCGATCAGGATGTAGCCCCAGCTGGGCATGGGAATGAACTTGCGCACCAGAAGCACAATGGGAATGGCGTACAGGGCGATTTTCGGCTTTTTGACCACAAACTGCATCAGCACTGCGCCGAACAGGGCCGGAAGGATCAGCTGCGACATGGCGTCTTTCACGCCCTGCGGCAGATAGGCCAGAATCTGGTAGCCGAAGAACACGAAAATCGTCAGGATGCTGATGTTCGTTACAATAGATCCGGCGATGGCCATGGTCGAAATGATCTCGCCCTTGTCCGTGCCCGCCTCCACATTGGTCACATCAAGCGCCGTGGCGCAGGCGGGGACTCTCATCTGTCCCATTGAGCCGGCCAGAATGCCCATGTATGACCCGGCTGTTCCGAGCACTGTGCCGTAGGTGATCGGCTCAATGATGTAGAATCCCACATAGGCCGCCGCAATCTGTCCCCAGCCGCTGAGCAGCTGCGAAATGGGAGGACGCGCGCCGTATACCAGGCACAGCACAATGTTGGGAAGGAAACTGCACACAATGGCCAGCAGCATGGTAAAACGGCCAGTTCTGACAACCGCCTGATTCCATTCTTTTCTGAAGTCCATGAGAACCCCTCCCCTACATGAAGAACGAGCCGATGATCAGCCCGACAATAATGGCAAAGCCCAGAGAATAGTTCTTGATCCACGTGTATTTTCTGCCGAGAAGGATAAAGACGTACATTGACGCGGCTCCCGCGACGGCTGCCACAGTTCTGGCGCTGAACTTCACCAGATAGGGGCTGACCATGTGGCTGTAAAGGCCGATGCTAGCCGTAGCCGTGATCAGAGCGCGCCATGTCATGTCGGAACCGCCGAGTTTCGTGCCGACTTCATCAAGGCGATGGGTAAACAGAAAGACCATTACCAGCCAGCCGCAGCCGTTGACGCACATGGTGAACCACGAAACGGCCATTTCATTCAGCCCGTAGCCGGGGCCGCCGAGTTCGACGCCGCAGGCCGCCGCACCGGTGCGCGCAGCCGTCAGTTCTGTGGCAGCCGAACCGATCATTGAAAGGCGGATCCATGAAATGGGGCCGCCGATCACTGCCAGCATGGCCAGAATGACGATCACCTGCGCCACGGCAGGACCGAACGCGGAAATCAGGCCGCTGCGGAAAGCCTGGCTGCATGTGGCCCTGTCAAGCCCCACCGACGGTGCGAATTTCACCGCCAGAACTGTATAGCGCACCGCAAGCAGCACCACGATGCCGACGCTGATCAGAGCACAGCCCCAAAACGGCAGGGCGTTTGCTATCTTCATAAGATCTTCCATAGAGCACTGCCTCCTCCTTGAATTTCAAAATTTAAACCCAGCAGGACTCCTGCTGTGTGATGATTTTCTGCGGTAAAGCCCGGAAACAGAGGCGCGCCGTCCGGGAAACGGCGCGCCGGACAAAGGAGATGAAACGGGTACGCTAGTATTTCGGCGGGAACTTCGCAGTGAAGTTCGTGGCCGCCTCATAGGCCGCGGCAAACTGCAGGAGTTCGTATTCCTTTCTCGGTGCGGCAATGATCTGAATGCCCATGCTCAGATTGTGAGCGCCGCCGAAACCGGCCGGCATGGCGATGACCGCGTTGCCGCCCATCGTCCAGGGCGTGACAATCTCCATCCAGTTGTGATAGGTGTGCATCGGCCGACCGGCAACTGTCTCAGGCCAGTGCATGTTCTTGTCGAACGGGAAGCACACTGCCGTGGGCGACACAATATAATCGTAATTCTCGTATACCTTCAGCATGGCATGATAGAACTCGGTGCGCTTTTCAAAGGCGCGGTAGACTTCCTGCGCCCCCATGGTCAGCGAACCTTCATATTCCCAGCGGCTCTCGGGCTTGAGCAGCGACTGTTTGCACTTGTCATACCATGGCTTCAGCGACGCCGCGCAGTAATGGCGGATGGGAAGCCAGATGGTCTCCCAGAATTCGTTCAGGTTGTAGAACGGCTTGATCGGCTCAACGGACGCGCCGAAGTCTTTCACGTGAGCGAGGGCTTTTTCGCAGGTCGCCATCACGCCGTCTTCCATGGGAAGCGCGCCGTCCCAGTCGCCGATCCACGCAACGCGGACGCCTTTCTGACTCTTCGAGCGCAGCGCCTCATGCACGTTGTCGGGCGTCAGCGCCTTGAGGCGGGGGTCTTCCTCATGAGTGAGCGGAAACGCCGGATTGTATCCCGCAAGGGTAGCCAGAAGAAGTGCCACATCGTCAACGCTGCGGCCCATGGGGCCGTTCATGCTCATGGAATTGGTGAACAGATCCGTACCGCCGGAGGCCACTGTTCCAAGCGAAGCCCGGAAACCGATGACATTGCACCAGCCCGCAGGATTGCGCAGTGAGCCCATGAAATCGCCGCCGTCCGCCACAGCCTGCATTCTCAGGGCCACGGAGCATGCCGCGCCGCCCGAGGAGCCGCCGCAGGTCTTTGATTCATCGTAGGGATTGCCTGTCGCTCCGAAAACTTCATTGTATGTCTGCGAGCCATAGCCGAATTCAGGTGTGTTCGTCTTGCCGATGATAATTGCGCCGTCGCGTTTCATGGATTTCACAACAGCGCCGTCAGCCGCAGGAACCCAGTCCTTCAGAGCCAGCGAACCCTTGGTGGTGCGGATGCCCTTCGTGGGCACAAGGTCCTTCACCGCCTGAGGGAAACCGTGCATCCATCCGTTATCCCTGCCGGCTGCAAGTTCCGCGTCCTTTTCGCCGGCCTGCTTCATCAGCGTGTCTCTGTCAACGCGGGTCACGATCGCGTTGACGCGGGGGTTCGTCCTGTCAATGTGATCAAGGTAGGAACTCATGACCTCACAGCAGGAAACCTTCTTTGCGTGAATTGCCTTTGACAGTTCCACAGCAGACATTTCAACAACGGGATTACTCAATGCAGGTGCCCCTTTCTTTTTTCTTCTCCCGGTACGCAAAATACAGGAAAAGAGAAATATATTAAAAACCCGTTCTCAGCTCTGCGTCTCCGCAAAGCCTTCAACCGAGCAGATTTTACAAATATCAGTCAGCAGAATCAATAAAGGCAGATTTTTTTACCTAAGTAAGAAAATCTGCCTTATAATAGACGGAAACGCCGCGTGATTTTTCAGTTTCTGAAAACTGCAGAGACAGTTCTTTCAGTCTGCGGCATTCCGGTTTTTATTTTTATACAGAAAACAGCATTATCCTGCTTTTCCGCTCTGCATAACAATTCCAAAAAAGGGCGCACGGAACTTCTTTTTCCGGCATGCCCCGGGGAGGCCCGCCATGGACAGCAATCAGGAAAAAATCCGCAGCCTGCAGCAGCAGATCATGTTCAACCGGACATGGGACCTGCTCTCCCACCGCTGGAAGTTTTACATTGTCTGGCTGCTGGGAAAGAAAAGCCTGCGCTTCGGGGAACTGCGGCGAATCTGTTCTGCCATTTCCAGAGTCACTCTGACAGAATATCTGCGCGAACTTGAACGGGAGGGCTTTATCAGCCGCACCGCCGCGGACAGAAACACCCTCAGCTCGCTTTACAGCCTGACCGGCATGGCCCGCGACGCACAGCCCGCAGTCAATGCGCTGATGGCATGGGGACAAAAGGAGGAAAACTGAAATGCTGAGCAAGACCGTATCCGTAAAACAGAAAATCCTCAACGCAACGCACAACAGCGAAATCGACCGTCCCTACTGGGAACTTGCCCAGTTTCTGCTTCTGCATTACAACGACATCGGAAAACTGAACACCCGTACTCTGGCAGAGCAGTGCCACACCTCATTTTCAACAGTACGGCGTTTCTGCCAGAGCATCGGCTACGATAACTTTGCAGACCTGCAGAAAGCCCGGCTTGCCAACCCTGAAAACCAGTACCAGATCGCAATGGACAACGTTCACGCCGGCCATTACGAACCGCGCTTTCTTTATGACGAAATCATGAAAAGCCTCTGGAACCTCGGACAGAAAACAGATCTCCGCGCTGCAGATGAGCTGGCGCTCGCCATGGCTGACGCCGACAGCGTCATCATCATCGCCCTGCGCCCGTACTACTTTATTCTGCAGGAATTTCAGAGCCAGATGGCGTCACTGAACAAACCCGTCTACATCTTCAGCGATGTAGGAAGCCGGGCTGAAATTATCAGCCGTCTCGGCAGCCGCCGCTGCTTCATCGTCGTTTCCCTGGCGGGGGTCCTCTTTCCGGCCATAGACAGCGCCCTGCTGCCTCTGGACGGCCGCAGGGCGGCAGTGTACTGCCCCGCCGCCCTGCACCGGGAAAACGGGGACTTCTGTCTGCCGCACTACGACCTGGCCTTTCCCGTTATCTGTCCCCGCAGCGACTACAACTACCTTGAGATTTTCGGCAAATATGCCGTGAGCTATTTCTTCGATATACTGCTCGGCGCATTTATCAGAAAGAACGCCTGGCAGTTTCAGAAAAAAAAGTCCCCGGCATCAGACTGAAGCCGGGAACCTGTTTTTTTGCACAATGTCTTTACTGCTCTCTGACCTGAAAGATCATTTCCACCTCACAGGCCGCACCGCCGGGAAGCGAAGCCACTCCCACGGCGCTGCGCGCATGAGCGCCTGCCTCGCCGAACAGATCGTAGAGCAGCCTGGATGCTCCGTCCACCACCTGCGACTGTTTCGTGAAATCAGCACCGCAGTTTACGAAACCTGTCACCTTGACCACACGCACCACATGGTCAAGCCCGCACAGCCTGTCAACAATAGAAAGGCAGTTGACAGCGCACATACGCGCCGCCTTCTGCGCCTCCTCCAGCGTCAGGTCGGTTCCGCACTTTCCTTTGTACTGAAGCACGCCGTTCACCTTGGGAGTCTGTCCCGCCGTAAACACGAACTCACCTGACTTCACGCCGGGGCAGTATGCTGCTGCCGGCGGCGTGGACTGCGGCAGTTCAACGCCAAGTTCCTTCAGACGATCGTAAATGTTCATCTTCTCACCCTCCTGGTAAAACACTGCAGAACAGCGCCCGTTCTCTGCCACCCGCGCCTGTGCCGGATGCGGCGGACAGCACGGCAGTGTCCGCCGGAAAAGACGCACTTTTTTCCACAGGCCGCTGCGCAGAGCCGCAGAAAACACTCTTTCCTTACCGCGAATCCCGTTCTTTGTCAAGCGGCAGATAAAGCGCAGAACCTGTTTCCGCGGAACCCGGCCGGGGCGCTTGTGTCTGAGACGGATCGGCAGCACCTGTTCCCGTTTTCTTTCCGCAGCCTGACAAGATCGGCTTCGGTTTTTATACTATCACTCGACAAGTTCCGTACTGCCGTGTGGCCGGGGAACCGGACCCCAGCCACTCGCGAGCAGGCGGAACTTTTTTATATTCAGGCAAACGGGATTTCCCAGGCTTTCCTGCGGCGGATGCAGAACCGTACCTGGCCCAGCACTGCACACAAAAGACAAAAAACGCCGCCAGGCGCGCTTGTATGCTTCTGCAAATCTCTGGCGTTATTCCCGATTTATGTATCTGGGCGGAAAACGCCCCCGTCACTTAAATGCAGCTCTTGTCTTTTGCAGAGACGTTTTTCACGTCAAATGCAGTCTGACTCAATGCTTTTACCCTTTTAAAACCGTCCGCCTCACACGGCTTTAATCTGATCCCTGCTAACTGCTCTGGCAGCGAGAACTCTTTTTCAGGAAGAGCCCTTTGAAAATTTCTCCTGACTGCATAACAACAGGTGCGGCCGGTTGAAAAACCGGCCGCACCTGAAATGAATTCAAGTTATTTTGTTTTTTAACTAAAGTGGCGGAGAGGAAGAGATTCGAACTCCCGGAGCTTGCGCTCAACAGTTTTCAAGACTGCCGCCTTAGACCACTCGGCCACCTCTCCGCATCATGGACAGGCGGTATTATAACACAGCGCGTGAAAATTTACACCTGCCGCAGAAAAATTTCTGTTTCTGCAGCGATGTTGTGTTTTTCAGGAGCTCTGCCTGTATAACATAAAAAAACGCTCCCCGCGGAGCGTTTTTTCAGCGGTATTTTATTTAAGCCAGTCTTCGTGTTCAAGAATCTCGGCGCAGAGACGGCACGCAGGGCAGATGCACCACTTTGCCCCCTCAGCCTTGGCCTTGCGGGCTGCAGCCGCCAAGGCATCAGCCTTTTCTTTGCCGCCCAGATGGGAGGCGCCGGCGGGTGACTCTGCAAACGCTATCAGGCCGTCAATTGGGGTAATGTCTTCTTTAATCTCGGCAAGAAGCTCGGCATTCAGCTTTTTTTCTTCTGCCGTACCCTGGCCTTTAAGCCAGCGCCCGCACATGTCTTTCAGCTCTGCGCACGCTGAAGGCGCGTTCATCAGTTCTCTGACTTTTCCGGGAAGTTCGCTGCGGTTTTTCATTCTGATCCTCCTCTGTTATTCTGGCCGCTGCGGCACAGGCCGCCGCAGCCGTATAATTCTTTCGCACAGTTCTATTATCGTGCAGGACTGTTCTTCTGTAAAGCAGGCACATTGAAGTAACCATTCATCTGCCGTCTGGCTCACCATCTGTCCGCCTCTTTGAAAGAGTTCACGCACAGGCGGCAGCTTTTGCCCTCTTCATAAGCTGCCGCAGCTGCAGGCGGTATTTCTGAAGCAGCGCACGGTTCGGGAGCGGCGGCAGAAGTGCCATAAGTTCTGCCTGAGGGACGTTAAAATATGCCGGGGGCTGCAGAACGGGCGGAATAAATTATCACTGTTTTTATCAGAATAGAGAAAAACAACAATAGCCAGAGCCTGAAGTCTCTGATATGATGGCCTTATATCGATCATGAGGAGTGATTTATAATGAGCATTCTTGACGCACTGGAAAAGCGCCGTTCCTACTACAAAATCAGCAAAAAGCTGCCTGTTTCACAGAAGCAGATTGGGGACCTTGTCTGCAGGGTTACTGAGCTTGTGCCTGACGCGTTCAACATGAAAAGCGCGCGGATTGTGCTGCTTTTCGGGGCACAGCATGACCTTCTGTGGGACACGGTCTACAACGTGTTCGGAGGAAAAGTGGCACGCGAAAAAATCGACATTTTCAAGTCCGGCGCGGGGACAATCCTCTGCTTTTACGACGCTGAAACTGTCAAAAACATGCAGGCGCAGTTCCCCCGCTATGCTGAAAATTTTCCCGTCTGGGCAAATCAGGCCGGCGGCATGCTGCAGATCTCGCTGTGGAGCGCGCTTCGCGAGCTGAATATCGGCGCTTCGCTGCAGCATTACAACCCGGTTATTGATGACGCCGTCAAAAAGCTTTTCAAAATTCCGGAAAACTACGTGCTGCTGGCGCAAATGCCCTTCGGCGGCATAGTAGAAGAACCACAGCCGAAGGCCCCGGAAACTCCCGGTGCCCGCGTCCGTATTATCAGCTGAAACCGAGCGTATCTCCATTCTGTATTGTTCCCGTGCCGCCGGCACGGGATTTTTTTCCAGCCATAAATTGCATGAAATAAAATTTATATTCACAAAAACGTGAACATTTAATATTGACAAATGCTAAAGGTATGATAGTATCTTTGCTAATCTATCTGCATGAAATGTGCGTACAACTGCAGATATATTATTTTGTGCTTCAAAATTTCAAGGACGGGAAGGAGAAAAATTATGGCTGATCAGAAAAAAAATGTGCGTGAAAAAAGGAAGCCGACCAAGGCTGAAGCTGCTTCAACAGTGATATTTCTTCTGCTGACATTCGGCGCGGGCGCAATATGGGGGCTGAACTACGTTCCGCTGATGGTTGTGGTCGGCGCTTACGCAGCGCTTATCGGCTGGCGGTGCGGCTACTCATGGAACGAGATGGAGGCTGCTGTCGGTAAAAGAATCGGCCGTTCAGTGCCTGTCATCACCATTCTTCTTGCAATCGGCTTTATGCTTGGCGGACTGATGTTCTCAGGCACTCTGCCCATGCTGATCTACTACGGCCTGAAAATCGTATCTCCCAAGTGGATTGCGCTGTGCGCATTTCTGCTGTGCTGCATTTTCTCAACAGTTACCGGAACTTCCAACGGTTCGGCTTCCACAGCCGGTCTTGCCATGATGGGCCTTGCCATGGCCATGCCGAACGTGAACCTCGGTCTTGTGGCAGGCGCCTGCTATGCGGGGTCCCAGTTCGGCGACAAGCTGTCGCCGCTTTCTGACACAACGGTTCTTGCCTCGCTGACCACCGACAACGACATTTTTGACCACATCATCAATATGTCAAAGACAGTCATTCCTGCGGCACTGATTTCCGTCGTCATTTATGTGATCATCGGCATGAACTCGCCTGAAACGTCAGCCGGCGTCGTCAGCAAGGATTCAGAGGCACTGCTGAATTCGCTGAGCGCCATGTTCAAATTCCACTGGGTGCTTCTTCTGCCGGTCATTTTCATTCTGTGGGGGTCGTTCACCCGCAAGCCGACAACAATCGTACTCTTCGGGGCCGGATTCATCGCCATTCTGATCGGCATTTTCTATCAGGGATTCTCGGCAAAAGACGCCATTAACGTGCTGTATGACGGCTTTAACTCAAAAATGGTGCTTGCCGCACATCCTGATTTCGACATTTCCACAATGAGCGCGGCAGCAAAGAAACTGCTTGAGCGCGGCGGCATCGCCGACATGAACAAGACGTTCGTCGCCACCTGGCTGTGCTTCTATTTCGCGGCCATTGCCGAACAGTGCGGCTGCCTCGACGTGCTGCTCGATTCAATGATGGGCTTTGTGAAAAGCACCGGCAGCCTGATTCTGACGACAGGCATCGCAACAATCATGCTGAACGCCATCGGCGGATCGTCAACTGTATCTCTGCTGCTCGGCGGCAACATGTTCAAGCACAAATACGAGGAAATGGGCGTCAACACGCTGAACCTGTCGCGCACCCTTGAGGACTTCGGCACCGGCTCCTCAGGCTTCTTCCCGTGGACATCGTCAGGCATACTGTACTGCAGCGTGCTTTATTCGACCAACCTCACGTTCCTCAAATACTCGTTCTTCAGCTGGCTCGTGTGGTTCTTCGCCATTTTCTACGGCTTCACCGGCATCTGCATGCGCAAGACGCCGACCAAAAAACAGCTCGAAAAAGCGGCCATGCTCAAGGCAGAAGCCTGATCGGACACAGAAACGATGTACAACGACGTTCATATACATACAGAAGCATCAAGCGATTCCCGCACCAGCCTGGACGATCAGATCGCCCGGGCTGTGCGGCTTGGAATGAAATATATCTGCATCACCGACCATCAGGATTACGACTACCCGAAATGGCACTGCACTTATCAGCTCAACGAGAACGGCGACGTCGGCGCCTATGTGAACAGGCTTCTTGAAGCCCGCGAGGCATGGAAGGACAAAATCGAACTGCTGATCGGCATCGAGTTCGGTCTGCAGCCCCAGCTCGCCGGCCTGCACAACAAAGTCTATGCCCAGTATCCCTTCGACATGGTCATCGGCTCCACCCACATTTTCGAAGGGCGCGACACAGAAGACCAGACCCTGTACGAAGGCCGCAGCAAACAGGCGTCCATCCGCAGCTACTTTGAAACCGAACTTGAAAACATTACAGTGACCGACGGTTTTGACACGATTGGCCATCTGGATTATGTGCTGCGCGACATTCCCGGCAAAAACGAAGGTTTTGACTGGAAGGACTATGCCGACCTGATTGATGCCATGCTCCTGACCGCCATTAAAAAGAACAAGGCCGTCGAACTGAACACAAAATCACTTGTGATCGGCATGCGTGATTCAAGCCCCGGAGCCGGCGTGTTCAAACGGTACCATGAACTTGGCGGCAAACTGGTAACCCTGGGTTCGGATGCTCATTTCCCCGAACGGATCGGCGCCTGCTTCGACATCGCCGGAGACATCCTAAAAGAAGCCGGTTTCAGGTATTACTGCGTGTTTAAAAAACACCAGCCAGTATTTCTTCCTCTCTAGGAGGCACGGAACCATGCACATTGCGCCCTTTAAAGTTGAAGAGTGGATCAACGCTCACGAGACCACGGCAAAATACAACATCTCCAGCACCAGCGTCCAGAATCTGACGCTGGACGGGCTGCTTGAACTCACAGGAACCGACAGAAAGAGCTTTCTGGACAGTCTGTGCTCCAGGCGTCTTTCCTACGGCGACATCGGCGGATCGCCTGAACTTCTGAAGGGCATCTGCACTCTGTACAAAACGCTCCGCCCGGAAGACATCGTCCCCACCCACGGGGCAGCCGGCGCCAATCATCACGTGTTCTATACGCTCACCGAACCGGGCGACCGGGTGGTCAGCATTGTTCCTACCTACCAGCAGCTGTACTCCATTCCCGAAGGCTATGGGGCTGATGTGAAATGGCTCATGCTGCGCAGAGAGGACGCTTTTCAGCCTGACCTGAAAAAACTTGAGGAACTGGCCGTGCCCGGCACAAAGATGATCTGCATCATCAATCCCAACAACCCGGCAGGGTCAGTTATTTCCAACGAGGCGCTGCGCGAAATCGTCAGAATCGCCCGCAATGCCGGCGCGTGGCTGCTGTGCGACGAGTCATACCGGCATCTGACACAGAACGGCGAATGGATTGACTCTGTGGCAGACCTCTACGAAAAGGGCATCGCCACCAGCAGCACATCAAAAGTGTTCTCCATGCCCGGCCTGAGAATCGGCTGGATCGCCTGCCGCGACAGGAATTTCATCACATCGTGCCTGTCGCACCGTGATTACAACCTGATCAGCTGCGGCGGTCTCGATGACACAATCGCCGCGCTGGCGCTGAACCATTCCGATAAGCTCATAGAGCGCGGGCGCCGCATCATCAGGACCAACCTGGAAATCGTAGACAGTTGGGTAAAGAGCGAGCCCCACGTTTCCTACGTCAGGCCGCAGGGCGGTTCAACAACGCTGATCTATTACGACTTCCCCATGAACTCCTATGATTTCTGCCAGCAGCTGTTTGACCGCACAGGCGTGTTTGTTTCACCCGGCGACTGCTTTGAAATGCCGGGCTGCTTCCGCCTCGGCTATGCCAGCAACCCGCCTGAGATCCTGAAAGCAGGACTTGAAGGCGTGAGCCAGTTCATGAAAACACTTGAATAAAGGGCAGCAGCAAAGTTCTGCACTGCAGGCTTAGAAAAACACAAACTGAACCTCCCTTTAAGACGCCTGTAAAAACGCCCTTCCCACCGCAGCATGCGGCAGGGAGGGCGTTTTTGTATTTATAATACGGCAGAAGTGACGGCAGCTCGGCCGTAATGCTTCGGGCAGGGCGCGGGAAAAACTGTGACATACGAGAGCACATCAGGAAAGCAGGCGAAAACTGAAGCAGTGCGCAAAGGCCTTCAGAGCGGGAGCCTGTGACAGTCGGAGATGCTGTGCGCTTCTGCGCCGTATGGTCATGAGTACGGTCAGAAATCTTTTGAGGGATATCACCGCAGAAGGATGGATTATGAGATGTTTTAAACAAGAATTTGTACAGCGCGCCCCAAAGCGCAGGAATCCGTTTTTCTGCTGTCTGAACGGGAGCGCCGCACGTGCGGATGCAGCGTAAAGAAAAAACGCGCAGGATGCTCTGCAGCTTTCCGGCATCAAAAAAAGAGACCGGCACAAGCCGGTCTCTTTACAGGGAAAGATGGAATCTTGCCGAGAATATTGTATCTCAGTTAGCTAAGCCCTCGTAGTGAAACGAAGCCGCTGCATCTCATTTTACAATTGAGTTATTTTTCAAATAATTCCATCAGCTGAGCTACATCGCTGCATTTTTCGAAAGAATGAACAATTGACTTAACCCGTCCTATTTTATCGGGGGACATGTGGGCATAGAGGGCATTAGCTTCAAACTTATCATAGACCTGATCAGCCGTAAGCTGTTTTCGCTTTGATGCATCCTGCCTGCGTGAAATGACTGTTCCATCCGCCATGTGAATATTGATGACGATGAAACGGGATTCTCCCTGCAGCCGGCGGGGCTTCCCTGCGCATTCTTCGTGCCAGACCACGCTTATCTTGTTCATCAGTGCATGAACTTCAGGGCGTTCAAATTTTTCCTTTGTAAAGGTATCCAGATCCACTTTTCCGTCAATGAGACAGCTTGCTGTGTTATAAGTGATGCTGAAACGCCCCTCCATCGCCGTTCTTGGATGGAGACGGAATGCCGGGCCGGGCGGCACCATTGATGTTGCGATGTTTATAAAAGTGATCTGGTCCACAGGAATTGTACGCTCTGCCAGAAGGTCATAAAGTGCACTAAGTACTTCATAGTTCCCGCCGCAGCAGGCCCATTGCTTGAAGTGCCCACGCTCAGTAGCCACTGCCAGAGGAACTCCAAAATGTTCAGTAAGCTGTTTTATTGAGGCTTCCTCTTGACCATACACATAGTAGAACCCTTTACGCTCTTCCAGAAAATTGGGGTCGCCTACGCAGCCTTCCTGAGCCAGGAGAGCCGCTAAAACTCCCCCTTCGGCGGCGCGTGCCACCTGGATTGGCTTGCTGTCAGTTCCAAAGCTCTGCAGAAGGCCAGAACTCATTGATGACGCAATGGACATGCTCATGACTATCTGCTCTTCGGATAATCCAAGAAGTTTAGCAGATTCTGCAGCCGCGCAGATCACTCCAAGAAGCGAAGTAGCATGATAGCCTGCACCAAACTGTAGGTTTCCCAGACTGTTTCTGAGCTTCGCGCCCAGTTCGTAAGCCACCGCATAGGCCTCAATGATTTGTTTGCCTGAAAGATGATATCTTTCGCCAAGAGCCAGCGCCGGCGGTATCATCACCGCGGCTGGATGTCCCAGAGAACCGCCGTTATCGTAATCCATGCAGTGCATAAAGACAGAGTTGATCATCGCAGCGTTACTGAGAGAGGTTTTTTGCCCTGTGACCCACACACTGGCTTCCTCTTCACCCCCACGTCGGAGAACAATCTTCTGAAGGGCCTTCGCAACAGGTTCCTCCGAACTGCGCAGCGCTGTTCCCAGGGAATCAATAATCGCTGCTTTTGACTGCTCGACGCCGCGTTCTGGAATAGACTCATACTTAAAATCTTTGATTAGTTTTGCTATTTTTGCTGTTGTACTCATCTTTTGCCTCTCATTGAGTCAAAATCAGACCCTCATGATATCAAAAAGCCCAAGATAGGCTAAGATGATCACAATTGCCAAAGCAATAAAAGTCATAGCGAGCTGTCTGGGAATGAGCTGTTCCTGCACAGAGTCTGGGGCCAGAGCTACAAGCTGAGAACCGGCTGTCGAAAAAGGCGACAGTGAAGTGGTATCAGCACCTGCCATAATAGAGGCATAGAGCACCACAGGGTTCAAACCAGTAGCGGTGCTCAGTGCGGGCACCAGAGGGAAAAGAAGCGGGCAAACCACGCCGGTAGCGCTGGAGAAAATACTCAGAATGCCGGCAAGAAGCGCCAGAATGGGCGATATCAGTGAATTAGGAAGGCTTAAATTTGAAAAGCCGTCAGCGATGGTCTTGATTAAACCGGCCTTTGTCGCAATGGTCATAAGAAAACAGATGCCGCTGATCATCAGTACGGTGTTCATAGGCAGTTTAGAGATAACTTTCTTGACGTCGCCCAGTTTCATGGCGCTTGCAATCAGAGCAAAAATGACGCATATTGCCTGAGGTTTGCAGAGTTTAACTAGGTTCTTAAACAGAGCGTTTTTGATTGGAAACCAGGCGCTGAGTACGCTGGGAATTACGATGAGAACCACAGCAGTAATAATGAGAGTAAAGGTCTTACGCTGAATAACGTTGAATGGCTGAGGTTCTTTAATTGCCTGCTGCTGCTCTTCTTTGCTGAGAGCATTGCGCTGCTTTTTAATAAAAGTGAAGTATAAAAAGGCCAACCCGAACACGATAAACTGACGAATAAGCCAACCGCCGTAAGCCATCAGATAGGTTCTGGTCGCCACTTCGCTGGTCAGACCGTTGTCCTCCATAAGACCGTAGAGGATAACACCTGTTCCCGTCCAGGGATTCCATCCGCCGCAGACATAACCCATGTTGACAGCGCAGGCCGTTAACAGCGGATCTATCCCGATTTGCTCACCAATGATATAGGCTACCGGAGCGATGATGAAAATCGTCCCTGACCCCGTGCCAAGATAGCCAAGAATGGCGCAGATCAGAAAGATCACCCAGGGGATCATCTTTGTATGATGGCGGAACTTCCACAGAAGCTTATTTCCAAATACTTCCAATGTGCCATTGTCGCGGGCAAAGCCAAAAAACAGACAGCAGGCAATAAGGAAAAAGGCAATATTGTCAGGCCAATAACCAAAAATAGTAGAAACTTTCTGCCCTTGAAAGAGGCACCCAATAATGAAGGCGCAGCTCATAGCAAGAAGCCCCATGTTCAACTTCCAGATGTTGCTGGCAATGATGCTGGCTATAATAGCAATCAGACACAGAATGATAATTGCAGAGTCACTCATAATTTATCCACCTTTCACTCTGTCCCATGGACGTATTTACTTCAAAAGATCATTCCAGTTCTGCGGCAGTTCAACCTTACGACTTACGGGCCAGCCTATGAAACCATTTTCTGCGCCGATAATCACGTGATCGCGACCGGGATCGCCGCTGATGACCAACTGAATATCATCAGGATCAGCTAGCATTCTGACGAAGCGGTTGTCTCCGTCGTCCACGCGCCCTTCACTGTCCTTAAACTCCAGGGTACCATTTTTGGAGACGCTGATCTCACCATACTGTTCTCTGGTACCTAAAAATTCAGGCCAATTCCCGTCATTAATGCCCTTTTGAAAACGCTCTGCCAGCCGACCCGTCATGTTGCTCAGACGGAATCTTGCATTTTCAAAGAGATGACGCTTTAAGCTTTCTTTGGTGTAACCTTCTTTCAGCAGAGAATCAATTACCATAGGCGTCATGACCACCAACGGCATTACATGCTGGCCGCGAAAGAAGAATTGTATAAAGAGATGATTGTCAGCCATGCGGTGTTCTACAGCTCTTAAAATGCCGGCTGCCGTAGGCCAGCCTACTTCAATGGCCTGTGTACGTTCAGTGCAGGACATGACAGTGATCGCAGTGTCGTCGCTGCTGAAGCCGCGGTCCACACGGTAGGGTTGCCAGCCGATTTCCTGCATGTACTCGTCATTCTCTGCTAAAATGATACGGAAGTTATCGCCAAAACATCCTTTATCAGACTTATGTGGCAGGAACCCAGCTACGTTTCTCAAATACATGCGCCAGAAACGTCCAATCGATGTGTTCGCCTTAAATCCAGGACGGAGCGCTCCCTGAGTGCAGTTAAAACCGAGCTGCTTTACAAGCGGGCCGCTGATAATAGTCATTACTTCTGTTGCAGGAGTGTGTCCCAAGCTTTCCTGCGCAAAGGCCGGATCACACATAGCCTGGGTCATGGCCACAAGCACCGGCATATATTCAGGACGGCAGCCGCACATCACGCCATTTACAGCAATGTTCCAAATAGTAGCCTGGCGGTTCTCAGGTTTAAGAACTCCAATGACTTCTTCAGGAGCATGAGGTGTGTACTTGAGGAACTCCTCAACCTTTTGAATAGTAGGAGGCACAATGGGCATACCTTCGCTCCACTCTTTGTCATAAAAGAAATCATTTACTTCCTCGAAGGTGCCGGAGAAAATCACATCCCTCATCTCAGGCTCACGAGCAGCTTTAGCATCAGCAGGCTGGACAGTAAGTGCCTTGACAACCTGATCAGTCATGATTTCTGCTGCGTTTTTGTAGACTTGCTCATCAGGAGTAGTGTTCACATGGCCTGGATGAACAGCATAGGGCAGATTGGGATAGCCCTCTCCCTTTGCTGTAAAACGCCCGGCGGTTAAAAAACCGTCACAGCAGAGCGTGACTGTGGGAATACCTAATTTTTCAACAAGAATGCTGCACCGCGACACGGCGGCGATACAGCTGCCTCAACAGCCGACGCCACAGATAACGGCGTCAACTCCAAATTTTTTAAGATTTTCAGGAAGCGCGGCAAGCACTTCTTTTTCATGTGCGCCGTGAATCTCGCCGAATTCCTTCCAGCTGACGAACTTAATATCAGGGTACCTTTTTTTCAGTTCCGCCCGGAATGCCTCAAACATTATGTCGCCCTTAAAAACCCAGTCCCACAGCTCAGCTACGACTTTGCCGTTCAAAGTGTCGAGGCGCTTAGCCAGTTTCGCTCCGACAACAGTGTTTTTTCCACGAGGCCATACTACGTCGTAAAGATCACTCATAAAAGCTCCTCCCTTTTGTCTTCCCATGTCAGGAAGTTTTTAGCGCAAAAATCCGTTTCTTTTCTACAACGACATCACATAGTGAGCTGCCGCAATCCCCGCTGCCGCACCGTCACCCACAGCTGTTGATATCTGCACAGGGGAATGTTCACGAATGTCACCGGCAGCAAAAATTCCGGCAACAGTCGTCTCCATTTTCTCATTGACAGGAATTTGTCCTGACGAAGTGAGATCAACAATGTTATGCAGAAACTGAGTATTAGGTATAAGTCCTATCCTGATAAAGACGCCGCTCACGTCAATATGGCTTTGAGCGTTAGTGTCTGATTTAATGAGATCCAGTCCTGTGACCCAATCGTCGCCAATGATGGCCTTCACTTTAGTGCCGCATACCACTTCGATATCGGGATTTGCTTCCAATCTGTCGAGAAGCACCTTGGAGGCTCGCGGTTTTGACCTTGAAATAATCCTGACCCTGCACCCCAGCTGTTCAAGATAGAGAGCTTCCGTCACAGCGCTGTCGCCGGCTCCGATTACAGCCACATTCTTGCCGGCAACCCGTGCTCCATCGCAGGTAGCGCAGTAAAAAACGCCCTTGTCAGCCAGTTTTTCTTCACCCGGAACCTGCAGTTTTCGCGGCTGCGACCCCATAGCTAAGACAACAGCTTTGCAAGTCAGCGTCTGATCTTCTGTAATAACGGTCTTAAAGGCCGATTTACTTTGAATCGCATTAACCTCGCCTGTTTCGATCTCTACACCTGCATTTTCAGCTTGCTCCAGCATCGCTGAAGCCAATTCAGTCCCTTGTACTCCTGCAGAGAAACCAGGATAATTCTCTATAAGCTGCCGGTTCACGAGTTCGCCGCCCATAGTCTTTTTCTCGAGAATCAGTGTATTCAGTCCAGCTCTGCTGCAATAGATCCCTGCTGTCAGCCCGGCCCCGCCAGAACCAACTATAATCACATCGTAATCTGTATACATAGATACTGCCTCCTCGATTAAAAGTTTTGGCAAATCTCAGAATTAAGCGCCCGATGCCCCAGATAATCTCACGTTTCGGACGAATTTCTGCACGGTTCAGCCAAGAGTTGAATTCAAAGGGGTTCGGTTACCTCAGCGCCAAAATTCTTAGAGCGCAAAATGAAAACAGAACAAGCGCAGCTGCAAAGCTGTATCTAAGAACTTTGCGTCGCTCTCAGCGCCGTCTTTTGTATGACTGAGAGCGGCAGCTTTCCAGAAATGCCTCTGAGGAAATACAAAACTAGGCGGCAATCTCCTTTCAGATGTTCGTGTTGAAGAGACGAGCTTCAGCTAAGAATTCGGTCATTTAGCCCTCCACATCGTCAACGACAAGGCAACATGCAATCGAGAAGATATTTCCGCACTCCATTTTCCAATAAACTGATCCAAGGCCCTGTCAAAAATCTTTGTTAGCACCAATGCCAGAATACTTTTTGATCACAACGCACATACTGGCGCGCTACCATACCGATTATCTGGCGAAAAATCAGGAGATCCCGAGACACTTAAAACTGCTGTCCTACAGTGAGTCATTATTTAACTAACAATGTTTGTTTGACATTCATATGTTATAATTTCCAGTGGCAATTGGGAAGCACAATAAAATTGTATAGCTGCATATTTTAGTTGCATTTAACTTTTTGCACTCAATTAAAAGATTTCTTATATAAAAACTCACCCCGGAACCAGAACTACACACTACATAATGCCAGACAGAGCGTAGGACAGGATAAATTAAAAAGTCTGCTGCCCGATGTGCTTCCGTGCTTAGCCTGACATTTCCTTCTCATGTGTTATTTTCTGATGTTAAGGTAACTGACAAGCGTTATTGCTGCGGTCATGTCGTCACCGCGCTTGTCGAAATTTGTGCAGGACTCCAGCTGCGGATGTTTCCGGCAGCCACAATGCCCGGAACAAAACTCTGCATGTTCTGGTCAACGATGACCTGACCGTGAGGCACCATGTTCACGATGCCTTTAACAAAATCAGTATTGGAATGCTGGCCACACGGATAACGGATAAAGACACCTTCCACGTCAAGAGTTCTTTTCTCACCAATAGCACAGGGGCGATCTCTGCGTCAGCACCCAGTCGGTTTCGCAGATGAAGTTGGCCTTCTCTACTGCAGTAGCGTCAAAGCCGGAGCGGGCTGCGTACAGGCACGCGGTGAGCCCGGCGCCAGCCCGCTCCGATAACAATTACGTCATGCTTTGTAAACGTTGGTGTTTCCTCTTTCTGTAAACTATGAATTCTGAGCCTCAAGAAGCAGTTCGTGCCAGTTAGCGGGAAGCTTGATCTCTCTTGCGGTCAGTTTTGCCATAGAATAGTTCGAACGGAAGAACTGGCTGCGGTTGCGGGTAGGATCTCCGACAACAACGGGGAGTATTGTAGCTTCGGGCCAGAAGAGCGGAACCAGGCGCTTGGGGTCGTCATTGCCGTCATACCAGCGTTTGTCCAGATTGCCCCGGGCAACTTCCTCTTTAAGCGAATAAGGCTGCCAGTGGTTGAAACGGCTGGCGTTCAGTTCAAAGTACTCAGCTGTGACTTTGGCATGATCGAGAATGTATCTGCTGATGGTTTCCTTTGTGTAGCCCTTGGAGGCAAGGAATCTGGCAACAACGGGGCTGAGGAAGAGGACGTTGTTGTCCTGATACTTGCGCATGCACTGATAGGGTTCCGTCATGCGCACGGCCCAGTCGGTCATATAGTCAAGGTGCTGTTCGGCCGTTGAACCGTTCGTCTGCATGGGGTCAGAGGCAACTCTGCCGGATACGATGGTGATGACATTCTCGCCTTTCTTATGTCCCATGATCTCAGCGACCGTCTTAAAGCCGATCTCTTCGCAGACCTGGTCATTTTCGGGGATCACGGGGCGGAACATCTGGCCGTGCGTGGACATGTCCGTAGAACCGATCTGGAAGCCGGCAACATTGCGGAGCATGAGGCGGTAGAAGCGGCCGATGCTGACATTAGGACGGCAGTCGGGACGCTGGTGCCCGATTTTGTAGTTGAACCCAAGCTCATCGCGGATGGGGCCGTTGAGCATGATCATGGCTTCCCAGCCGGGGGTGGCGCCTGAATCAGCGACACGGAACTCAGGGTCAAGCATGATCTCGGTGATGGTGAGAAGTATGGGAAAGTATTCCGGACGGCAGCCTGCCATGACGCCGTTGACGGCTACCTTCCACGGTGTGCAGGCGCTGTTGGCCGGTTCCATGATGCCCATGACTTCCTCGGGATCCCTGTCGGTGAACTTGAAGAAAGCCTCTACCCTGTCAATTGTGGGCGGCGTTACAGGAAGCCCGTCGGACCACCGGCGGTCGTAAAAGTAATCCTGCACCTCGTCGTAAGTGCCTTCAAATACGATGTCATGGGACTGAATTTCTCTCTTTTTCTTCCTCGCTGAAGGCTTGACCGGAGTTGTCAGAGCTTTGATGATGGCGGGAACAAGAGTATCATGCACTGCCTGTGCAACCTGCTCTTTTGAGTGCAGGGCAATGGGAACAGGGTATTCAACAACGCGGGCGTCCGGATATCCGGCGCTTTTCGCAACCAGTTTTGCCATTGTGGGAAAGCCTTTGCAGAGGATGCCGACGGCCGGTATTCCGCAGTCTTCTACGGTGACAATACCACGTGCGACTGCGGGGGAACATGTGCCGCAGCATCCGTTGCCGACGATGAAGGCGTCGATGTTCTTCGATTTGATCTGTCCGGGAAGCTCCTTCATCATCTGTACTTCATAGGAAGGATCATGGAAGTTTCCGAATTCCTTATAACTGACGAATTTAATGTCAGGATACAGGGCTTTTAATTCCTTCTCGATAAGGGGAAACGTTTCATCCCCGCGGAATGCCCAGTTCCACAGTTCGCCGATGGTTTTTCCGTTCAGATCCGGAAGGGACGGAGCTACGTTTTTCTCTTTCCTGACAGAATCTGCAACGGGATAAACGACTTCAAAGATCTCGCTCATGGTATTTGTCTCCTTATAGGCTGCCTCTGTTCAATGTTCAGACAAGCTCAATGTCGCAGCGGTCAGGAGTCAGAGGTGTCCCGAACTCAGCCCGGCAGACAAGCTTAATTGTGTAGATTGAACGTGTATGGGTCACACCGTCCTGGTTCACACCGTCAACCTGTACGTCGACAAGATGTGATCCCCTGGCGTCAACGTATTTCTTGGCAACGAAACCCTTGACATAGGTAATATCGCCGTAGAAGACCATTTTACGGTCCTGAGAATCGACCGCGACAACGAAGGCGTCATCGCCCATCCAGTCAGTGACGGCCTGAGTGAGCATCATTTCATTCTGGATTCCGGCGGCGTTGGCCATGGGGTAGCCGAGAACCTGGGCTTCATGATCTCTGTAGTGCCAGTCGCGGCGCAGGAAGTATTCGCCGGTATCGGGATCAATGGGATGTGTGGACAGGTGGTTGCGCATGCAGGCCCACTTGATGGCGTAGGCGTAACTGTAGCAGCTGACCGTTGTGCGGGCACATGAATCGGCAACGTCAACGGGGCCGCGCATAACGACGGGAAGAAGCTCCCCTTCAGTGACATCCTCCCAGTAACGGGTCTTTGCGCCGCGGCGGTAAGTGCCGGCAAGAGTATCCTCGTAGCTCTGGTGAATCAGCTGAAGTTCTTCAGGAGTGCAGTGGTGCTTCTTCTTATCCTGGTACATTTTATTTTCTTTTCTCTTGCCGCGTTTTCCGGGAGGTGTGGCCATGTAGATGTTGCGGTGATCTTCAATAGCGGCAACCTCTCCGCGCTGGTTGACATAGTACCTGGGGACAGATTCGATGAACATGCGGTAGGGCTTGTTCTCCACATGCTTCTCCTTGAAGCCGGCATATTTGTCGTACACTGAGAAGACATCGCCCGGGCGGATAGGTACGTTGTAGTAGTGCTTTGAACCGCCGGCAAGACGGGCAATGCCCGGTACGCGCAGACGGCCGCCAAAGGCAGAACCGAAAGCGATGCAGGTCTCATAAAGCGGAGGTGCGATGATGCCGCCCCAGCGGGTTCCGCCGGCATAGGTAGGATCGCGCCAGAAGGGGTTCGGGTCGCCGCATGCGTCGGCAAAATGGCGGATAAGGTCTTCTGTGACAAGCTTGTTGTTGACGCCGCGGGTGTACTCTTCGTCCATGATAGCGGTGGCTGCAGGGGGCAGTTTCATCGTGCCGCGTCCGGCGTTGAATTCCTCGATTTTATCGTCTAACTTTTTATTCCAGTCTTCATCCGAGAGAGAGTCCCAGTCTTCTCCTGTAACTTTCAGGTTTGCCATTGTCTTTTGCTCCTTTTTTTAAGAAAATAGTGGTTCAAGATAGTCCGGGGCAGTTGTGCACAGCCCAGCAGGGTCATGCACTGCTGTTATGCCCGCGTCTGCTAATAGAGCCAGTGCTTCTCGATCATCTCATTGACCTGCTCAGGGGTGTAGCCAAGCAGGTTGGTGAAAACATCCATGTTGTCCTCGCCAAGGCAGGGACCGGGCTTGCGGATTGTAGCAGGTGTTTCGCTGAGCTTCCATGCGGGGTTCAGAACATACTGAGTCTTGAGGAGGGGATGTTCAACAGAGGTGACTACATTACGGGCCTTTATATGCTCATTATTCAGTATCTCTTCGGCGCACCATGAGGGCATGGCTGCCACACCCGCGGCCTGGCACATGTTCATGACTTCTTCGTGAGTGTAGTTGATCGTCCATTCGCTGATGCGGGCGTTCAGCTCAGCTTCATTCTTCTTGCGATCATACATGGAGGCAAATTTGGGATCACTCGCCCATTCGGGATTGCCCATCACGCCGACGAAGGACTTCCACTCTTCCTCAGTGCCGCATGCAATGGAAACCCACTTGTCGTCGCCCTTGGCACGGTAGACACCGTGAGGCGCCATATAGGGGTCGGCATTGCCCATCCGCTTGGCAACCCGGCGGTTCATGGTGTAATCCATCATTTCTGTGCCGAGCAGCGTCGTGATGCACTCCGACGATGAGCAGTCGATGTACATGCCTTTGCCTGTCTTCTGACGGTAGATAAGAGCGGCAAGAACTGCGAACGCAGACTGTGTGCCTACGCGGAGATCCTGAACGCCTGACATGGGGTTTGGTGCGCCGTCTGCATAGCCTGTGAGATTGCAGAGGCCGCCCATTGAGGCAAAGATAGGTGCATAACCGGCAAAACCTTTGAAAGGCCCGGTCGCGCCGAAGCCCGTGGATTCAATCATAATGATGTCAGGCTTTACTTTTTTGAGGTCAGCGTAGCCGAGGTGAAGCTTATCCATTTTGCCGGGGCGCATATTGGCGACAACGACGTCGCTCTTGGCGACAAGCTGACGGGCAAGTTCCTGTCCCTCTGGTATGCTGATGTCAATGGAAACGCCCTTTTTATTGAGGTTGGCGTTGTTAAAGGTAGGTGATGAGTCAACACCTTCAAAGTTGTCACCGTTCATAATGGAGCCTTTGCGCGTCTGGTCAACACGCTTTCTGCTTTCGATCTTGATGACTTCAGCTCCGAGAAAGCCGAGAAGCGCTGTGCAGTAGGGGCCGGCCCAGACCCAGCTGAAATCTGCAACCCGGATTCCCGAAAGAGCGCCTTTAGTAAGTTCTGCAGCCATAGTATGTGTCCCCTTTCTTAGATGACACCGCAATCTCTGAGCGCGACAAGGTCTTCTCTGCTGTATCCGAGATCGCCGTAAACTTTTTCGTTGTCCTGTCCGAGCGTGGGCGCGCCAGTGTTGCCGAGGGGCGCGGCTTCGGACATTTTATAGGGGACTCCGGGGTACATCAGAGTACCGGCAACGGGGTGGCCGATTGGAATAAAGAAGTTGCGGGCCTTGCTCTGCTTGGAATTGAATACCTGTTCGGTGGAACAGACAGGTGCACAGGCCGTGCCTTCTGCCTGTACCTTGTCAAAAAGCTCGATTGAGGTGTACTTCTTGGCTTCTTCACGAAGAAGGTCGCGCATCTCATAGAAATGCTTGTCACGGACTTTCTGCTCAAGGAAACGCTCTTCCTGCGTCCATGCAGGCGTTCCGAGGGCGCGGACAAGCCCTTCCCACTGCTTCTGCGGATAGAGGACTATCATAACGTAGCCGCCGTCCTTGCAGCGGACGAGCGTGTCCCGCACACGGTTGATGCCGACGCGAACAGGGCTTGTGCCAAGCATGTAGTAGCGGACAATGTTCATGCGTTCCTGCGCCATTTCGGCTTCCTGGCGTGAGATGTCGATGAACTGGCCCTTGCCCGTGATATTCTTGTAGTACACGGCCCCGAGTACAGCAACTGCAGCGCACGCGCCGATGTCTGTCTCGCCGACATAACCGCCGCCTTTGATAGGTTCTCTGGAATTGTCAGGGGATGCAGCCGGGAGCACATAGCCGGCGCCTGAGGCGTGGTAGTTGTTGAGGTTGTAGGCTTTGAAATCACGGTAAGGGCCGTACTGTCCGAAGTTGGTAATAGATGCCATGACAAGCCCCGGATTGATCTTTTTAAGTGTCTCGTAGCTGAGACCGAGAGACTCCATGGTGCCGGGCTTATGGTCCTCAATGAGGACATCAGCCTGCGCAGCAAGAGCTTTGAAGATTTCCTGACCCTTGGGCGATTTGACGTTGAGAGTGATGCTCTTCTTATTGGTGTTCTCGTACAGGAACATTCCCGACGTCTCGATGTTCACTTTGTCATGAAGGTACGGGCCGTGGTGCCTGGCTGTATCTCCGTTCAGGTCTTCAATCTTGACGACTTCTGCGCCAAGGTCGGCAAGCATTTTGCCGCAATGGGGTCCGGCAATAAAGCTCGCGAACTCCAGCACCTTTACTCCACTCAATGGTCCTACTGCCATTCTTATCACTCCATTTTCTAAGGTCAGCAGTTGCTGCCGCCTGTCTGTATATCTGATTCCGCTTTCTTTGAACTGGTTTCTCTGGCTCTGTGCACCTGCCCGGACCCGGTGCACGTGCACCTATACAGCAAACATCAGATCAGCCCCAATCCGGCGTACAAGCGGGCAAGAGCGGGGATAAGCAGGATGCAGAGCCCCATGCCGAAAACCGTGATCGGCCAGTTGCCCTGAATACAGTCGCCGAAGCTGTAATGACCGGTACCGAACGTATACTGCCATGTCCCCTCTATAGGGAACAGGAAGCCTGTTCCTGCCTGAATGCCGATAAGCGTCATAGCGGCCGAACAGGGCATTCCTCCCGCTACAAGCACGGGAGCGATGATCGTCGCCGACATGGCACCGTTCGCAGACCCCTGGGGAACAAGGCAGTGAACGACAAAGGCAGAAAGTGTGCCCATAATGCAGACCATTGTCATGCTCCACGTTGAAGCGTCAGCAAACAGCTGAGTGACAACCCACTTGCCCGCGCCGGATTTTGTCATGGCTGTGGCAAGCGGAAAGATGCAGAGCATGGTAACGACAACCATGGCAGAGAAATTTTTCTTGTATTCCCTGCCGCTGAGCAGGTCGATGCCGGGCATCATGAGCAGTGCCATGCCCGCCATGGCAACAGTGCCCGTGTCAATCTTCTTCCACCAGTTGCTGGCGAACCAGAGAACAAGCATGACCATCGTGATGACAATGTATTTCCAGTCCTTGGCTTCCAGATGCTCGGGAATTGTGCCGAAAAGCTCTTCAACATGAGCCTTCTGTTCCTGAGTCAGTTCCTCGGGCTTAAAATAGCGCGGCAGCAGCCAGGCAGAGAAGATCGTCAGGAGAAGACCGCAGGGGACGCCGTAGATAGCCCACTGGAAGAATGTCATAGGAGCGCCGGCAACCTTTTCAGAAAGATCCATAATGGCAACATTGACGCTGTTTGAGCAGGGAAGGAAAAGTCCGCCGGTGAAAGCCCCCACAGTGATGGCCATCATCATGCCGCCGGCGAGGCGGCTTGTGCCGGGCTCCGGATCACCCAGTGCGACAACGACATTCGTGACTACGGCAAGTACAACGATCTGCGCAGCGCCGTCAGAAACGAAAATGGAGATGATGGCGGCAAGCCAGACAACTGCGGAAATCATCTTGCGCGAGCTTCCGCTGCCGAGGCGGTACAGGAATCGAAGCAGGATAGCGGCGAGGTTTGTTTTCTGCAGGGCGGCGCCGATGCCGAAACCGGCCATGCAGAAGAAAACAGTGGACGAGCATGCGCTCTGCTGGATGGCTTTCCAGGACAACGCGCCTGAATATTTCATGCAGACAATGATAAGAAAGCAGGTGCCGGCAAGAGGGATGGCTTCAGAAATGAACATGATCATTGCGGAAGTGACAAGAGCGAGCATGTGCCAGCCGTCGGGCGAAAGCCCCTGAGGCGGCGCCGTGAGGAGGCTGCCGGCGAAAACAGCCGCGGCAAGCAGAATCATGCTGACCTTGAAACATTTGTTCTTCTTGATACTGGTTTTCTTACCCATACAAACAGCTCCTTGTCAACTGGTTGAAGTCAAAAAAGACTTACTCATCGAGGCGCACAAACGCCATGCCTGATGCATTCTGTTGCTCACCGCGCCGGATTTAGTATGACAGTTCATCAAATCAATTCTGTCTTTACTAACGACGTTAGCTTGATTTTATGACTTACACTGTTAGTTTGTCAAGAGGTATTTTTAAAAAAATTTGTTTCCCCTACCCTTGACAAATTGGACGGACATTTATAAAATTGAACTAACGATGTTAGTTTATAAGATAGAAAATTTTTTCATTGAGTAAACTCAGAAGGAATTCCGTCTAATGGAGAAAAAATCTCTTTCAATCAAATTAATTGTTGATACTGCTGTGCGTTTAACAGAAGAACGCGGCTACGGCAATTTTTCTGTCAGGGAGCTTGCTCAGGAACTGCAAGTTAAAGCAGCTTCGCTCTATAACCACATCGACAGCATTAAAACTGTCAACTGTGAAGTGGCAAAAGCCGCCTCTGCCGAAATGAGCAGAACTCTTTCAGAGGTCATTCTCAATAAAAAACGGGACGAAGCCTTAACATCGCTTTCGTATGCATTTCGGCAGTTCATCAAAGATCATTATGAGCTGTACCAGGCAATACTGGCTCTGCCGCAGCTTGACCAAAGCAACGGCGATGACCTGCGGCAGATCGGACGCGACAGTATGCAGGCCATCAGAAATGTGCTGAGACAATACAGAATTTCTGCTCAGAATGTAATTCATCTGGGACGAATTTTAAGAAGCGAGCTTCAGGGATTTACCCTCTTTGAGGTGGCCGGGTATTTTTCTAACCCTGGCTGCTCTTCTGAACTTAGCTTTAAGTTTTTTGTGAATCAGTTTATTTCCATGCTTCATCAGCTGGAAAACAATCCCTCGGATTAAAGAGGCGCTGCCCTATATCACTTTGTTTTGTACGTTAAGTTCAGTTATGACCATCAACAGCCGCTTATATGCTCCGGCCTCACACCCCCTCTGTTCCGCCCTCGCCGCTGTGCAGCATTAAGGAAAAACGGCTGCATGCAATTTGTACACAGCCGCAGAATCTGCCGCTTTCCCTGCCGAAAAAATTCCGCCCCGCCCGAACAGGACGGGAACGTTATCTGCCGGACACCAGCCTCCTTTGCGGCCTTTCAGGCAAATCAGGAATCATGCAGAAGCTGCCGGTGAAACCTGTAAAACATCGTGCTGAACTGCCCTGCCGGCTGCAGACTGAAATTCAATTACATAGTCAGGCCCCTGTTCCACGGCTGCCGCCGCATGCTGCAACCGCCGTTTTTCAGGCCAGCTGCCTGACATGTCCGCTTACGAACAGATGCTCACTCCGTTTATCCAAAAAAACAGGACAGTCTGCCGCAGAAAGACATTATGGCGGCATAAAAAGAAGGCGGACCGCTGCTGTCAGCGGACCGTCCGAAAAAACACTGTAATTTAATGTTGTTGAGGGGGAATGCTGCATGAATAACCGCACCGATATTAAAGATCTCAGATCGGCATTGGCTGTTCTTGAAAAGATGCCAGGGCAGCTGGTGCAGACCGATGTTGAAGTTGATCCCGATGCAGAGCTTTCAGGCGTATACCGCTATGTGGGAGCCGGAGGAACTGTCCAGCGGCCGACACGTGTAAACGGTCCGGCAATGATCTTCAACAAAGTGAAAGGGTTCGACGACGCAAAAGTCGTCATCGGCGTGCTGGCAAGCAGAAAGCGCGTCGGCACGCTTCTGGGCTGCGAGCCGGAAAACATTTCCAAACTTCTCAGAGAGTGCGTCGCGCACCCGATTCAGCCTGTCATTACAAAGAGCAGCCCCGCATGTCAGGAAATTGTTCACACAGCCTCGGAGCCGGATTTCGACCTGAACCGTCTTGTACCGGCCCCTACGAACACCCCGCAGGATGCCGGCCCCTACATTACCATGGGAATGTGCTATGCAAGCCACCCTGATACCGGCATCGGTGATGTCACAATCCACCGGCTCTGCATCCAGGGAAAGGATGAACTCTCCATATTCTTTACCCCGGGTGCACGGCATATCGGCGCAATGGCTCTGCGGGCTGAAGAACTCGGGCAGAAACTTCCCATTTCCATCAGCATCGGCGTTGATCCGGCAATCGAAATCACTTCGTGCTTTGAAGCGCCGACTACACCGCTCGGCTATAATGAACTGTCCATAGCAGGCGCACTGCGCCAGAGTCCTGTGGAAATGTGCCGCTGTCTCACAATTCCTGAACTGGCAATAGCAAATGCCGAATACGTCATTGAGGGTGAAGTGCTTCCAAACCGGCGCATTCGCGAAGATCAGGGGACAAACACAGGTTATGCAATGCCTGAGTTCCCCGGCTACACCGGCGCTGCCTGCCAGGACTGCTGGGTCATCAAAGTCAGGGCAGTGACACATCGTGTTCACCCAATTCTGCAGACATGTATCGGCCCGAGCATGGAACACGTCAACATGGCGGGCATATGTACAGAAGCCAGCATCTGGGATCTGGTAGAACGCGCCATGCCCGGCCGCCTTACCGGCGTATACTGCCATCCCTCAGGCGGAGGAAAATATATGGCCATCATGCAGATCAGAAAATCAGCGCCGAGCGATGAGGGCCGCCAGAGGCAGGCCGCAATCCTTGCATTCAGCGCATTTTCTGAGTTAAAGCATGTCATCCTCGTTGATGAGGACGTTGATATTTTTGATACTGATGACGTGCTCTGGGCTTTGAATACCCGCTACCAGGGCAACATCGACACCATCTTTATTCCCGGTGTGCGGTGCCATCCGCTTGACCCCAGCGCGCAGCCCTATTACTCTCCGGATATTTCTGACCGCGGCATTTCATGCAAAACTATTTTTGACTGCACCGTCCCCTATCATTTAAAGAGCCATTTCGTACGGTCACAGTTCTTGAAAGTCAACCCTGACAAATGGATAAAACTCGATTAATCGTAGGAATGACCTGTGCGTCCGGCGCCCCGATTACAGTGGAAATCCTCCGCCAGCTGAAACGTCACCCAGATATTGAGACTCACTTTGTATGCACCGGCAACGCTTCTCTCACATTAAAGCAGGAAACGGATCTCAGTATTGACGACCTTTACTCGCTTGCTGATGTCGTTTATGACAATCAGAATATCGGCGCTGCGATTGCAAGCGGAACATTCCCCACAGCAGGCATGATCGTTGTCCCCTGCAGCATGAAAACGGCCGCAGGAATCATCTGCGGCTACAGTGACAGCCTTCTTCTCAGGGCAGCCGATGTAACCATCAAAGAGGGACGGAAACTGGTGCTTGTACCGAGAGAAACGCCGCTGAGCCCCATTCATCTGCGGAATCTTTATGAGTTAAGCAGAATAGGCGTCGCGATTGTTCCGCCAATGATCACCTATTACAGCGGAGCCGAAAAAATTTCTGACTGCACCGTGCACATTGCCGGAAAAATTCTTGATCAGTTCCACATTAAATGTGAAGGATTTCAGCGCTGGGGAGAAAAGGCCGCAGACGAAGTTAAACTCTCAGACAGATAAAATGAACAGAAAATTCATTTACAGAAGAACTGTTTTAAAACGCGAAATCCTGGCAGAAGTAACCGTTCTCGACCAGGGAGTGCACATCCTTCTGACAGGCGGACAGCGCACTCACGTCGGATCCGTATCGATATGCGACGCTTCAAAGGACAGCAAAGCCATGACACTCTGCCTGCCGGGACACAAGGAACCCGTCATAACAGAACATTGGTGCGCCGTGCTTTCAGAAAAATGGAAATGCCCCGTGACCGTCGCCTGCGGAATCCACTATGACAGCATCACTCATGATGAAATCCGGGAGATTTTGAAAGAGACCGACCTCCTGCTTCAGCAGACCGCCGAGAGCAGTATTCCGATGTCCCCGGCCTGATCACCAGAACATCATTGCTGACTGACTGCAGCTCATCGAATCCCCGGCTTGTATTCCGGCTTCCGTTTTACCGGATCATGAAAATGCAACAACCGGCAGCATCACGCCGTCATCCTTTTGCAAAATCAGGGTGACGGCCTTTTTGCATCACAGCAGCAGACTTCAGCAGGGCACAAAAAAATCAGCCGGTATAATCCGGCTGATCAGTGAGCTTAACGCTCCGGGAATTTCTTACTCTCATTTTAGGCATTGATATTCAGTTTTTTATAAATCAGCGGCAGCCGATCCTGAGCTGTATGCGCACACTGTTCATACAGGCTGTTGCCAGCAGCATCCATGGCAACAAACAGGGGGCCGAATTCATTCATTTCAAACTTCAGCCTCTGATTATCAGCTGGCATGAGTTCAGGACAGTAATCGTCGACAATTCTTGCATGCGGTGTATAAACAGCTGAGCAGCCGCCCACAATCGCAAGATACACACAGCCATATTGCTTCATTGCTTCAAGTGTTTTGAGATCCATGCCGCCCTTTCCTATAACTGCACGGATTCCCATTGCCTTAATAAAATCAGGCGTCTGAGCGTTAAACTTGGAACTCGTTGTGGCACAAAGAGCGCGCATGTCATATTTACCATCGGCGGTTCTGCGCCATATTGTTCCAGTATTGTAAATAACGCCGTCCTTAAAATTCATGCTGTCAGGCAGCTTCTTCCCCTGCCTGACCATGTCCATGACAAGCGTGTAATGGTCGGCATACAGCATCTCATAGGCCTCGCCTGAAATGTAAACAACATCGTTAAGATTCAGACTGCGGATTTCCTGTTCAGAAATCGGAGTTCGAAGGTGGACAGTCTTAGTCATCGTATTTACATCCCTTCCATTTGTACAACACGGCCGTCGCGATAAACACGGCACGTCGCTCTGCGGCCGCACCAGCAGTTGATATTGACCGCAACAGGCATCCAGGGGCGATGCGTTCCGGAATATTCAATATTCACAGCAAGACATGTAGTGTCACCGCCCATACCCATGGGGCCAATCTGGCTCATGTTCAGTGCATCACAGAGTTCCTTTTCAAGTGATGCAATATCCGGTTCAGGGTGACGCTGGCTGATCGGGCGGATCGATGCAGTCGTTGCAAGACGGGCGACCTCTTCGAGAGGGCCGCCGATTCCTACACCCACAATGATAGGCGGGCAGGGATTCGATCCTGCACGGATAACAGAATCAACGACGAATTTCTTAACCCCTTCGACGCCGACAGAGGGCGGGAACATCTGAAGAGCTGCCCAGATGCCTGAACCGGCTCCCTTAGGCATTGCCCTGATTTCCATGTAGTCAATGCTGTTATCCAGTTCGGCATGAATCAGCGGAACGTTGGCGGCAGTATTATCTCCCCTGTCCACCCGGGTCAGAGGATGTACAACCATGGGGCGCATGGGAAACTCCCCTTTCGTCAGTTCCCGCAGAGCGGCATCAAAAGTTTCGCGGATATTGTCATAAAAAGGGAAATTCAGCGGAGTTTTGACAAAAAACGTTGGAACTCCTGTGTCCTGGCAGATGACCATGCGATTTTTCCGTGCCTTTTCTGCATTGTCAATCAGGATATCCAGATATTTTCTGCCCTGAACATTGGATTCGCGTTTATCTGCTTCAATCAGAGCCTGAAATACATCGGACGGAATTTCAGTCAGAGAGCGTACCCAGACATCTTTAACTGCTTTCTTCAAAGTATCCTGGCTGATTGCCTGCATTAAATAACCTCCATTCAGCGATCTTCACCCACAATCTCTCTTTCCCGCAGCCTGTAATACAGGCTGAGAGATGCAAAGATGCTATAACATCGCAACATAAAGAATAAAATTTACTATAAAAGGATCGCTTCGCCATTTCTGATAAAAATGCAAAACGATCCCTTTTTAAATAGAAAGATTAAACTACATCCCGCCTGCAGCTTTTTTTCTCTTCAGTTCAAGCACCTGGAGCAGGATGATAACGGCACCGATGCTTAAACCAATAATATCAGTCAGCAGTCCCTTATCGACCATCAGCAGTGCAGCAGCGATTAAAAGCGCACGTTCAGCCATATTGAGGGAGGTATACATAAATCCTTCAAGCCCGCCCGCAAGGAGATATATGCCAATCAACGAAGTAATACTGACCCTGATAATTTCAGGAAGAGTCCCCTGGAAGAGCATTGCCGGCGTAAAGCAGAAGAAGAACGGAATGAGGAATCCCGCAAGGCCAAGGCGTGTTGCTGAAACGCCTGTCTCCAGCGGACGCGCACCGGAGAGCCCGGCTGCTGCGAAAGCCGCCAGCGCAACTGGAGGCGTAATAGCAGAAAGGCATGCATAGTAAAACACAAACATATATGCAGCCAAAGGCGTAATCTGCAGCTGAATCAATGCCGGCGCGCAGAGAGTTGCCGTAATAATGAAGGCAGCCGTAGTTGGAAGTCCCATTCCAAGGATAGTGCAGCCCACCATAGTCAGTATCAGTGTGGTAAGTCTGCCGCCGCCGGAAATACTCAGAAGCAGGGCTGTGAACTTCAGACCAAGTCCTGTTTTGGTAAGCACGCCGATCATAAGTCCGGCAATAGCACAGGCCATGGCTATAGAAAGCATGTCCTTTGCCCCGTTAGCCAGTGCCTGAAAAATAGTTTTAAGATCCAGTCTTTTACCTTTAACGCGGAACAGGCAGCCAATTACAAGAATGACCGCAATGGCATAAAGAGCCGAATAATTCGCGCTGTAGCTTTTAATGCAGAGAGCCCAGATAAGAACAAGAATGGGTATTAAAAAGAACCATCCTTCTTTTAAGGTTTTCATTTTCGGCGGAAGTTTATCAGAAGGCAGGCCATGAAGCCCCAATCGTCCGGCCTCAAAGTCAACCTGGAAAGCTACAGCCAGAAAGTACAAGAGTGCCGGCAGAACAGCGGATATGGCAACTTTGCCGTATGGCATGCCGATCATTTCAGCAAGAATAAAGGCTCCTGCGCCCATGATCGGCGGCATAATCTGGCCTCCTGTCGAGGCTGTTGCTGAAATTGCACCCGCCAGTTTAGCAGAGTAACCGCAGGATTTCATAAGCGGGATAGTGAAAGATCCCGTTGTCACGACAATAGCGACTCCTGTGCCTGATATGGTCCCCATTGCGGCAGAGGAAACAACCGCTGTCATCGCAGGACCGCTGCGGAATTTTCCGGTCAGAGAATAGGCCATGTCGATAAACCACTGCCCTGCACCGGTAATGGCAAGAAAGGCCCCAAACATCACGAAGGAGGCTACATAGGATGATGAAATGCTCAAAGGCTGTCCAAAAAGGCCTTCGCTTGTGAATACAACCACATCAACAATGCTGCGCCATTTGTAAGCCTTATGCGTTAGAAGGCCGGGCAGGTACTGCCCCCAGACAGCATAAAGGAGAAAAATTACACAAATCAGTGTTAATACATTTCCAGTAACTCTCCGGGCGCAAACCAGAATAAGGAGAATAATTACCGTCCCTATTAAGACATCAAAATCAGAAGCTCCGTTTAAAGTATATTCCAATGCGTAATCCGCCCGTGTTTCGTAAGTCAGCAGCAAGCCGAAAACAGCAGCTGTAATCGTAAAGGCAATGTTATAAATGTCAGTTATGCGGTCATTTTTAAATCGAAATGGCTTGTAAATCCCTATTAATGTCATCGCAAAAGTAAGATGAATGGCACAGCGCATATTTGTGACAATAAATCCATACCCTGCAACGGCCAGCTGGAAAATTCCCATTAAAACTGCAATCAATGTCGCAACTTTCTTGTAGTACGGGCTATCTATCAAGCATTTAGAATCCATGTTTTTTCTCCTCTGAGGTCACTCAGCAGGATGGCCCCCCGCCGAAT
>CAZDXA010000022.1:0-38495 GCA_964509435.1 uncultured Synergistaceae bacterium
TTTCAGTTAATCCGTGCTATGACATGCAGCCGGCTGGTGAAAACGTAGACGACCTCTGGGCTGATGAAAGTTATCAGCACGCTCTGCACAATATTGATCCGGAACGTGAGATGTTTTATGAGTTATGTGAGCGAGAAAATATAGGCATTGATGTAATGAAAGTATATGGCGGCGGCGACTTGCTTAATCCCGATGATTCCCCATTCGGACGTGCTTTTACGCCTGTCCAGTGCCTAGAGTACGCGTTGACACGCCCGGCCGTAGCTGCAGTTATGGTAGGATGCAAAAGTCAGCAGGAAATTCAAAGTGCTGCCGAATGGTGTACGGCACCATTGGAAAAAAGAGATTATACCGATGTGCTGCAGAACCTTGACCTCTTTTCATGGCACGGTAAATGCATGTACTGCGGTCATTGCGCTCCATGTCCCAAGGGTATCAGCGTAGCCTCAGTCAATAAATTTCTGAACCTTGCAAAATCGGAACATAAACTCCCTGAAACTGTAGCAGATCACTACAAACTCCTCCCACATCATGCTTCTGAATGCATAGCCTGCGGTAGTTGTGAAAAGCGCTGTCCTTTCGGTGTCAAGGTCATTGAAAAGATGAAAACAGCCGTAAAAATATTTGGTTATTAAATTTACCGACACGAAGGAATGAATGTAATGCAGATAACAGAAGTTGCTGAAAAGTATGGACTTACTAATGACACTCTTCGCTATTATGAACGTATAGGTCTGCTGCCCCGCGTAGCCAGAACAAAAAGCGGTATCCGTGACTACAGTGAGAATGACTGTAACTGGGTCGCGTTTATAAAATGCATGCGCAGTGCAGGGCTCTCAATTGAAGCACTGACAAAATATGTACAGCTTTACAGTCAGGGTGAAAAAACTAAAAAAGCCAGAAAAGATCTGCTTATTTCACAGCGCGATTTTCTTGAAAGGCGCATTCTTGATATGAAAGACACGCTCAAAAAACTCAATTATAAAATTGAAAATTATGACCGCATTGATCCCTGAAATGTGCAATTAAAGAATTACACTTGGCAGTCTCTGTGACAGTATTAAGCAGAGTACGCTTTTATGACAATCCAGCCACGAATGAAACAGAAACTGACCGACAGCAGCTATACTGACGGGAAAGCATCGAAAAACACAGTAATGCCGCCACCAGATTCCTTTCTGATGGCGGCAGTTTTTTTGTTTAAGGGTGTAAAGACATGACATGTGTCAGTCGTTCTGACTACGCTGTGCACAGCATTTTCATTGAAGCGGCACAGCCAGCCATTTACAGTGGCACGTCCGCCGTCAACATGACGCAATCCCCCGCTATCAGAAAATGTTCATCTGAAAACGGGAGCATGGACATAATCGGCTTTTTTAATTGAAAGCCGGTTACAGCAGGTTCAGATCTTCAAGAATATTACGTGCAAGTTCCTCATAGGACTGATTTGTGCTGTCATAGATGCGGCAGTGCAGCTTTTTCATCAGTTCCTCCGCTTCACTGAGTTCACTTTTAATCCTGTCAAGATTTGCATAAGATGCCCTGTCGGGATCAAGTCCCATGGCCAGTATTCGTTCACAGCGGATTGCCCTGAGGCGTTCAGGCGAAATCAAAAGACCAACACGCTTCAGCGGATCCACGTCCCATACACGACGGTCAGGAGCTATCCCTGGCAGCAGGGGAACATTTGATACTGCGTAACCTTTCAGTGCCAGCCAGATTGAAAGAGGGGTTTTCCCAGCGCGCGAGACGCCGAAAAGAACAATATCGGCTTCATGCATTAGTTCTGGCGACTGTCCATCGTCGCAGCGGAGTGTAAATTCTATTGCTTTGACGCGCCTCAGATAATCGCCATCCAGCCGCCTTATAACACCCGGTTCTTGTATGGGCTGCAGACCGGTCAGACCTGAGATTTTATCAACGAGCGGCTCAAGCATTGAGACGTAGCCGACATTGTACTTCTGTGTCGCTCTGACAAGTTCTGCTCTTACATCTCGTTTTACCAGCGTGCTGACTACAAGCTGCCCGCCTTTCTGAGAAAAAGAATGCACAAGTTCTTCAACTTGTTCAACATCTCGTACAAGTCTGTGCCTTTCAATTGAAACATCAAGGCCGCTGAACTGAGAAAGAGCAGCATGAAGCATGCTTTCAGCTGTTTCACCGGTTGAATCGGACACAACGGCAACAAATAAATTCATCTGAAACACCACTCAATTATTTTGCTTTGCTGAGGTCTCCCACACGCATGAAGAGATTCTCGCAGAGCCATAACAAAGCCAGGCGATTTGCACGCACAGCCAGATCATCATCCATAACCATCACATCATCGAAGAATTCAGAAACTGCGGGTGAAAGCTTAGCCAAAACATTCATCAGTCCGTTCCAGTCGTTTGCCTTCAGAGAATTTTCAACCGGGGCAGATGCCTCATTGACTGCCTCAAAGAGCTTGGACTCGGCGTCTTTAACAAACAGGGACGGGTTAACAGTCGAGGAAGCCTCTTTCGACTTCATAAGAATGTTTTTTACCCGGACAGCTGCATTTACCAGGTTTGTAAACCATTCTTCTTTTCTGGCTTCAGAAAGTGCTTCAAGCAAATGCAGAGTCTGAAGCGGACGAGCTCCTGTCACAGCGATTGCCAGCTCAGCCAGGTCATGAGAATAATTTTTCTCTTTCAGCTGAATAAGCGTGCGCTGTTTTATGAATTCTTCAAGCAAAGATACAGTCTCGGATTCTAATGAAAAATCTGCAGCAAGCCATGTCATCAGCTTTGTAAGATCCAGATCAATCTGCAGTCCCCATATGATTTCATTAATGCAGCGGATGGCACGGCGAAGGCCATAAGGATCCTGCGAACCCGTAGGCTGGAATCCAAGTTTATAGGCGCCGACAATGTTAAAAGCGCGTTCGGCGATGCCTACCACCGCACCTATGACGTCAGTCGGCAGGGCACCGCCGGCAGAAGCGGGAAGATACTGCTCTGCCAATGCTTTGGCCACCCGTGGATTTTCTCCATTTTTCAGGGCATATTTAGATCCCATGATTCCCTGCAGTTCAGGGAACTCTCCGACCATGCTGGTCACAAGGTCTGTCTTTGACAGCAAAGCAGCTCTTTCAACAAGCGCAACATCTTCTTTGTTGCCGATGAGTTCGCAGATTTTCCGAGAAATTTCAACCATTTTCATGGTCTTGTCGTAAACAGAACCAAGTTTTTCCTGATAGACAACGTTCTTGAGGTCATCAAGTCGCGCGGACAGAGGACGTTTTAAATCTTCCTGCCAGAAGAAAGAGGCGTCTTCAAGACGAGCACGCAGGACGCGCTCATTGCCTTCGCGCACCAGGTTCATGTCAGGCACGAGATTGTTGCTGACGCCGACAAAACATGGCATCAGAGTGCCGGCATGGTCGTGGACTGCAAAGTACTTTTGATTGTCCTTCATGGATGTTGTCAGCACTTCTTCGGGGATTTCCAGATATTTTTTGTCAAAAGAGCCGTAAAACGGTACTGGATACTCCACAAGATACAGATTTTCCTGAATTAGCTTCGGGTCAAGCTCAACGACACCGTCGAGTTCTTTTTCAATTGATGCAATTCCGCTGCGCATTTTTTCCTCGCGCTTTTTTTGATCAACAATAACCCAGTTGTCATACATCGCGTTCATGTAGTCACTGCTTGATTTTATCTCAACAGTTGGAGCACCCATAAAACGATGACCGCGTGTAATGCGCCCGCTTTTCAGACCGTTATATTCAAAATCAACAACTTTTGAACCGATCAAACACAGTATCCAGCGTATTGGTCGCGCAAAACGAATCGCAGGATCATTCCAATACATATTCTTTGGAAAAACCAGCCGTCCAATAATATGCTTCATCATATCAGGGAGCAGTGTGTCAGCATCTCCGCCTGCATGGTTTATTACAGCAAAAGCATAGTCCACACCATTGACACTGCGGCATTCAAGATCTTCAACGGCAATTCCCTTGCTTTTTGCAAAACCTTCTGCGGCTCGAGTCGGTGCTCCGGTGCTGTCGAAGGCCGCTTTCCATGATGGTCCTTTATAGTCTTCAGATAAATCTTTCTGCTTATCCGCGACACTGTGCACAAACAGGACAAGCCGGCGAGGCGTTCCCATTACTTCAATGCGGCCATGTTCAAGTCTCTGTGCTTCAAAGTCTTCTTCTGCATACTTGGCAATGTCGGCAAGAGCTGAGGGCATAAAGCGAGATGGGATTTCTTCTGTTCCGATCTCAAGAATTAAATCTCTTTCCATGTTTCCCACCTCTTTAAAATTTGTTCATGAGCGGATAGCCCATATCCTTGCGCTGCTGAGCGTAGGCTGCGCAGCACTTCGATGCAATAGTACGAATGCGTGAGACATATCCCGTCCGTTGAGTAACGCTGATCGCTCCCCGTGCATCCAGAAGGTTGAAAAGCTGTGAACATTTCAGAACACAGTCCCATGCCGGAAGCACCAGCCCTCTGTCGGCTAGGCGTGAACTTTCCTTTTCATAGGACAAAAATATCTGTGAAAGCATTTCTACATCTGCTACTTCAAAATTATAAATCGAATTCTCAACCTCCCCCTGGTGGTGCACATCACCATAGGTGAGCTTGTCATTCCATTTAAGGTCATATACACTATCAGCTTTCTGAACGAACATTGCGATTCGTTCAAGCCCGTAGGTTATCTCTGACGGCACTTTTACCATGTCAACGCCGCCCACTTGCTGGAAATAGGTAAACTGCGTTACTTCCATACCGTCGAGCCAAACTTCCCAGCCAAGCCCCCAAGCCCCGATAGCTGCAGATTCCCAGTCATCTTCTACAAAACGAATGTCATGTTCGCGGGGATCTATGCCCAGTGCTGCAAGACTGTTGATATACAGTGTCTGTATGTTTTCAGGCGCTGGTTTCATGATAACCTGAAACTGATAGTAATGCTGAAGGCGGTTGGGGTTTTCCCCGTAACGTCCGTCTGCAGGACGACGAGAAGGCTGAACATACGCCACATTCCACGGTTCAGGGCCGATGACACGAAGGGATGTATCGGGGTGCATAGTACCCGCACCGACTTCAATATCATAGGGCTGCTGTATAATACAGCCCTGATCGCCCCAATAGCGTTCAAGCCTTAATATGATGTCCTGAAAATTCATCTCTGCATCCTCCATTACCTGTTTTCATCCAGATTTTTAACAAATAAACCCTGAAGCGGTTTTACTTGCTCTTTCAGCTTGTCTGTCATGTTTTCGGGCATAAAGCTTTTCGACAAAGCATAATCAGCAAATGCGTCTATTTCATAACGATGCGAAAGCGGGCTGCATTGTGGACAGACGAATGTATTATCCACCCAGGCCGCTTTCCCATCAAGCCTGCGGCCGCATTTGCTGCATCGAAGCAGATCGGGTGCTATACCCCAGGAATAAAGCCAGCGCCATAGAAAGCGCGCGTTCACAACTTCCGGACTGACTCCTGACTGCAGCGCTTTAAGCGCCCAGTAGAAAAGCGCTACAAGGTCATTATACGGATAGCCGCCTATCAGATACCGCTCTAACAATAAGGTCCACTGAACAGCTTGAGTGACGGATTTAGGCCGTTTTCTTAATCCCCAGAAGTCTTCCTCTACCTCAATTTCCTTCAAATAGGTACGACGTTTTGACTGATAAAGCTGATAGCGTCCCCATACAAACGGTTCAAGAGCACCGCCGAACCTGTTTGACCCGCGTAAAGCGCCGGGGACGTATACCCAGGTTGTCCCTGTGTCCTTCAGAAATAAAAGCACTGCAGCGTCGCCTTCCATGTAATTTCCACGCTTTAAGACAACTCCTGTGCGTTTGATAAAGCGCTGCTGTGATTCATCTTCAGGAAGATCTACTGGTAACCGAGTTTTTTCAGTTCTGTTTCCGAATCTCTCCATCCGCGGCTCACCTTTACCCAAAGTTCAAGATATACCTTATGGCCGGTCATTTCTTCAAGTGTTTTTCTCGCCGCAGTGCCAATTGCTTTTATTTTTCTGCCGTTTTTACCTAGAATGATTGCTTTCTGTCCCTCGCGCTCTACGTAGACGGTCGCGCGAATCAAAAGATCTTTTCTTTCGGGATACTCATCGGGCGATTTATAGTCAGTAACTTCTACAGCGACACTGTGAGGAACTTCCTCATCCGTCTTGCTGATAATACTTTCACGGATGACCTCCTGTGCCATAAATCGTTCGCTGCGGTCAGTGATCATGTCATCAGGATACAACGGCAGGTTCTCCGGCAGTAGATTTTCTATCTCCTGAATCAGCTTGTCAATATTAATATTTGATCGGGCCGACACCGGTACAGCCGCAGCTATTTTAATCTTTTTAGAAAATTCATCAATGAGGGGAAGAATTTTCATTTGAGCCCCGGGCAGGTCGATCTTATTGACCGCTAAAACAACCGTTGCATTCCTGCAGGCGTTCAATGTTTCAATAATATGAAGGTTCTCGTTCTGATCCGCACGATCGTCAATGGTAATAACGAAAAGCACTAAGTCAGCATCATTCAGTTCAGTTACTGCCCGCTCTACAAGTTTTTCGCCAAGACGGTTGTGCGGCCTGTGGATGCCCGGAGTGTCCATAAAAACTATCTGGCAGCTATCACCGTTGTAAAGCCCAAGAATATTATCACGCGTTGTCTGCGGCTTGGGTGACACTATGGACAGCTTATATTGAAGAATGGCGTTGAGAAGCGAGGATTTTCCAACATTAGGCCGTCCAATTACGGCTACGCTGCCGGAACGAAATTCTTTATTCATACTTGGTGTCACCTTTATCCGTATTGGTCGTACCTGATTTCTTCATGAGGACGTCGACAATATGATGCTCTGTCATTGCCGCGACTGTAAAAACCCAACCATTGAGCTCGATAGAATCTCCCTGATGCGGGAAATTGCCGAAACGGTCTAAAAGGAACCCTCCCAGAGTGTCCACATCTTCACATTCAAAGTCTGTTTTCAGCTGCTCATTCAGTTCTTCAAGAGAAATACCAGCCTGCACCTTATACGTTCCATCAGAGAGGCGCTGCACCGGCGGCTCATCTTTATCATACTCGTCCTGAATTTCTCCGACAATTTCTTCCAGCAGATCCTCCATTGTGACAAGTCCGGCAGTGCCGCCATACTCGTCAACAACAACAGCCATATGCATACGCAGATTCTGCATCATCTTGAAAAGTTTAGGGACAAACATCGTCTCTGGGACAAAAAGAGGGCTCCGCATAACAGCAGTTACAGGCTGCTGCTTTTTTCCCTGACAAAATGCAGAAAGCAGATCCTTTACCAGAACAATACCTTCGATGTGGTCAGGAGTGTCTGTGTAGACAGGCACTCGAGAATCACCCATCTTCTGGATAAAGAGCAGAGCTTCATCAACTGTTTTATCAGATTCTATCAAGTGCATTTTTGTTCGTGGAACCATAATTTCAGAAACGCGGATCTCATCAAATGAAATCACACCGTCAATCATCTGGCGCTCTGACTCTTCTATTGCTCCTGAGGCTTCGCCAATTTTTACGACCTGGCCTATTTCTTCTTTTGTAACAAAAGTATCTTTCAGCGATAAATCCAGCCCTGTTATTTTTCCTGCTGTACGGGCAATCAGAGTCATCATCCAGATGACTGGTGTTGCGATCCATGCAAAAAGCCTGACAACAGGAAGCGCTGCAATCAAAAGCGACTCTCCTTTTGCCAGTGCAACGCATTTTGGAAGGACTTCGCCAAAGATAATAATAAGCGTTGTCATCACAGCTACTGCATACGCAACGCCCTTTGAATGCCACAGTGTCACTGCTATTGAAGTTGCTACAGTGCTTGCAGCTACATTTACGAGATTATTGCCGATCAGAATTGCTGACAACGCTTTATATCGGTCAGCGTTAACCCAATTCACAAATTTATCAAGAAATGTGTATTTTTCTGCCAGCGCTTTAAGACGTACAGAACTGGTTTCAGTAAGAGCCATTTCCGTGCCGCTGAAAAAAGCGGAAAGGAACAACAGTATTATTATTGCAGCGCACAATCGTGGTAAAGCTTCCAAAAGTCATTCCTCCCGTTGGTTTTTCACAATACTGTCAGTTTCTTTATCAGACTTTTGATTCCTGATGAAAATGACTTCATTCACCCTGTGTTCGCCTACATCAGTGACTTTTATAGTCCAGTCGCCGTCCGTTATTGTGTCGCCTTTTCTGGGAAAACCGTTAAATTTGTAGAGAATATAGCCGCCTACAGAATCCACATCATCACAATGAAAATCGTATCCCGCAGCGGTTTCAAAGTTTTCCAGAGATTCTGTACATTTTACTTTATAAGTATGATCGTTGAGCTGCATAATAGGCACTGAATCGTCATCATATTCATCGCGGATATCACCGACAATCTCTTCAAGCAAATCCTCAAGAGTGACAATGCCTGCGGTACCGCCATATTCGTCAACAACAACCGCAAAATGAACATGCTGACTGCGCATGCTGTTGAACAGATCATCAACCTTCATTGTTTCAGGTATAAAAAAAGCCGGCCTCATAAAGTTCCTTAATGGCGTACTTGTTTTACCAGCATGAAGGTATGGGATCATATCCTTTAAATATACAACACCGACAATTTCGTCCAAAGTGCCGCTGAAAACGGGAATCCTGGAGTGTTCCCAGTTCCGCATTTTAGAAATCACGTCGCCAAGTTTCTGCGACACTTCGAGAGCATCGACGGACGTCCTTGGCACCATGATTTCAGACACTCGCGTCTCATCAAGCGCTATAACGCCGTCAATCATACGGCGTTCAGAAGGTTCAATGGCACCAGATTCCTCACCGTTTTTGACAAGCTGTTCAATTTCGTCCCTTGTTACCATCGAGCTTTCCAAAGTCATGTCCATGTGAAAGGCTCTGCTTACACACGTGACTATTTGTTCAAGGAATATTATGACAGGTTTGAAGACAACTGCTGCTGTTTTCAATCCAGGCAGTACAACTGCAAAAGTTTTCTCCCCTGCCGCCATACCAATGCATTTCGGCAGAAAGTCCGCAAACAAAACCATAAGTATCGTCATAACTGTGGTGGCCCAGAACACGCCGTTTTCTCCCCAGAGATCCGTCGTGTAAAATGTCAGCAGCGAGCTGGCAGCCACAGAAAATAGATTATGTGCCACAAGAATTGCTATGATTACTCGCTGCCGGTCTGTGAGTTCCCAATTAACAAGGCTGGCAAAAAACGGATTCTCCTCTGCCCATGCCAGCGCTTTGGCCGAGCTTACAGATGACACAGAAGCCTCTCCAACGCTGAGAACGCCGCATAAAAAAACACATATGAATATTGAGACAACAGCTGTTACAGGAGGTATCATGGAAAGACTTCACCTTCAGCCATGAACTGACATTGAACATGACAGGAAACGTTCTTTAAAGCGTTCCTGGACTGACCACATTCTTGCCTGACTTTCCGGTGTATCATGATCCCAGGCAAGAAGGTGCAGCATGCCATGAAAAATCACGAGCGCAAGTTCAGATATTTCTGAGACCTTATGCTCAGAGGCGTTCCTGCAGATAAAAGAAGAACAAAGCAGAATATCGCCCAGCAGAAGCGGATACACACCTGAATCTGGCGTAAATACTCCGTCCTTTTCAAACAATGGAAATGTCAGTACATCAGTTGGCGCATCAACATCACGATATTCCCGGTTCATTCGTGCCATTTCGGCCTCATCGAGAAACTGCAACGAAATCTGTACAGTGTGATATTTTTCCCACTGCGGCCAGACAGCGCTGTAGAGTTCCTCCGCCGTCTTCTGCAGTTCTGCAAGATGCGGTTTTAATGCAGCATACAGCCGATCCTCCGGTGTGTCATTTGACACCAGTATCTGGATCTGTGCTTTTTTCTTTCTGAGCTGCTTGAGTTTGTACCGCGTCAGTACTTTTGTTCTCATGAATGTTTTCGTGATCCTTTCCGCCATCAGTTTGATTGGGAGATGTCAATGGTTTAATATCCCTGGTGTGGTACATTGAACGCAGTGTATTTACCAATGCTGATTTAATATTAGTAATATCTTTTAAAGTGAATGGAACGTCATCAAGCTGCCCTGCGCTGATTTTAGCCTGCACAACGCTGTCTACCAAACGGGTCAGATCTTGAACCCCCCGCAGGTTTCGGCTCTCCGCCCGTGCAGCAGCTTCAGTGGAATCGGCCAGCATCAGCAATCCCGTTTCTTTGCTCTGCGGCTTAGGTCCAGGGTAACAGAATTGGCTTCTGTCAACTTTCATATCTGCCTGAAGCGCTTTTTTATAAAAATATGTCAGGCATGTGGTGCCGTGGTGCTCCGCTATAAATGCTTTTATCTGCGATGGCAGCCTGTATTCATCGGCAATTTCAAGACCGTCGTTCACATGCGACAGTATAACCATGGCTGACATCGCCGGCGACATTTTATCATGCGAATTAACGCCTGATATTTGGTTTTCAATAAAGAACTGCGGACGTTTAAGTTTGCCTATATCATGATAACATGCACCGGCTCGCATCAGCATAGGGTTAAGGCCGATTTTTTCCGCCGCAGCCTCGGCAAGATTCCCCACCATCTGACTGTGATGATAAGTACCGGGCGCTTCAACCTGCATCTGCTTCAAAAGCGGATGTGACGGCTGGGTGAGTTCAACAAGCTGAAGGGGCGAAACGATGTCAAAAAGAATTTCCATCAGCGGCAGCAGAATAATGACCATAAAGCTGAGCATCAGGCATGAAATGCCCATTATCAAAAGCTCTCGGATGTTCACAATGCTCGTGAGGCCCCATTCAATCAAAGAGGCAACGCTCAGCATAATAACACCAAGAGCGAAAACGTGGACCCAGACTGCAGAGCGAGAATAATTCTTCTTGAATAGCGCAAGACCGAAAATGGCCCCCGCAAACCCGGAAACAGAATTAATAGTAAAGGATGCCACATCGATTCCTGCAGTGATCAAAGAAGCGCTTAAAACAAGGGCACCGACGCAGTTTAGCGCACTGAAATCAGGCAAAGTAAGATAAATGATGGCAATAATCGGGAATACACCTAACCCGTCGACATTCCAATAAACTACGCCAAGTTGAAAGAACCAGCCGAGAATTAAGAGGAAATAAGGATAAGTCCAATTGCCGCGATATGGATTTTCAGCAAAGTCATGTAAAGTGGATTTCCGCACCCAGAAAACCGAGATGCAGGCAACCACTATAGAGAAGAACAATGAGGACCACGGAAAACGCCCCTCCGGGTAGCCCTGCAGTTTTAAAGCTAAAGCTACCTGGGGGGTAATTGTTTCTCCTTTGTGGACAATGGTGTCTCCCACATAGAAAGTATGTTTTGTTACTTCAATGTCCGAAGCCGCCATGGATTTCACGCGGCTGGTCAGATTTTCATCTATCTTCTGATCGCCTTGCGAAAGGGCTGTGATAATTTGGAATATAATGTTGGCTGATGATGGGTCGGACTCCATAAGTCCAATCCGCTGCCAGATAAAACTGACCCTCTCATCTGCTGTCAGGTTCAGTTCCTGGCGAAGATCGTCATGAATTGAGCGGACTGTGGCAATAACCTGTTCGCGCCTGTCCAGGGGCATTGCGTCTATTAGTTCACGCAGTTCCTTGGGCAATATTGTGTCCTCAAGCGGCGTGTTAAGAAGAACCTCACACTCGTCGTCGAAGCCGACTTCACTTTTCATATGCCCCTTGACGAGAACGCCGACAATACCGTTGGCCACTTCACTGCGAAGATTGTTTGTTGCTTCCTCATCATCATAGCTCATATCACGGACAGCATAGTAATCATGGCCAGCGGGCATGCCTGCAATGAAAAAAGTCTCTGCATCAACTGTCAGCCAGCGTACTCGTACTACAAGAGCAGCCAGCACAACAGCCAGCAGATACGGGAGAATTTTTTTACCTTTTGTGATACTCCCCATAATAAGGCTGACCCTTTTTGCTCTGTCTGTCATGGTGATGTTCATTCTCATGAGCGCTCCTCATCATTTGCGGCTGTTCATCGCGTCATACCGGTCGTAAGCGGCGACAACTTTCTGAACAATTTCATGCCGAACTACGTCCTCATTCTGCAAATGGACAAAAGAAATACCTTCGATGCCTTTCAGAATATCCTGTACAATTCTCAGGCCTGATTTTTTGCCATTAGGCAGGTCAACCTGTGTCAGATCTCCCGTAACTACAGCCTTAGAACCGAACCCAAGCCTGGTTAGGAACATTTTCATCTGCTCAGGTGTTGTGTTCTGTGCTTCATCGAGAATGATAAAACTGTCGTTTAGCGTACGCCCTCTCATGTATGCCAAAGGAGCGATTTCTATAATATTTTTTTCTGCATAATGTGCAAATTTTTCAGGAGAAAGGATCTCAAAGAAAGCATCATAAAGCGGACGCAGATAAGGTTCCACCTTCTCGCGCAGATCTCCCGGAAGAAAGCCAAGACTTTCACCTGCTTCTACAGCGGGGCGTACAAGCACTATTCTGCTTACACTGCCCCTGCGGAGCTGATTGACAGCTTCACAGACAGCAAGATAAGTCTTTCCTGTTCCAGCCGGTCCGATGCCAAAAATAATTGTGTTATCTGACATCGCTTTAATATATTCACGCTGACGCTGGGTTCGCGGCCTGATAGGCTTTCCGCGGTATGTCAGACAAACGAGTTCTGAATAGAGCGCATTCAGATCAACATGTCCGTGTTTCTGCAATGTATCTGCAGCATAACGAAGCTCCTGGAGACTCAGCCTATGTCCTGCGGCTGCGGTATCACGCATCTGTGTAAGAAGTTCATAGGCCTGTCTTGCCTTGCTTTCATCATTGCTGCTGATGATCAGAAGTTCTCCACGATGGAGGATACTTACTTGCAGCCGTGATTCAAGAAAAGAAAGATTTTCGTCTCCCTGACCGCAGATCCTCCGCATTATTGAGATATCAGCACATTGCATCTGCTGCTTATAAATATCTTCTATGGTACTACCTCCTCAGACACTTACCAGATACAGGATGGAGGGACGGTATCCCGTCCCTCCTCATTTTATTTCCACATAATCAGTTTTGACAAGTTCTATTTACACCGGATAGGCTGAATCATCTACAAGATCGCCAACACCGATGTCACACTTATTGATGCGGGCATATTTCTTCTTAAGGAAATCTTTGGCCACTGCAGGGAAGAGTACATAAGTAAGAATATCCTCAGGCTGCGTTGCCCAGACGCCGATTTCCTTTTCTGCATTTTTGAGTTCAGGTTCAATAAGATCAGCAGGACGGCACGTAATGGGTTTGTCATCGCCGAGTATTTTCTTTTGTATTTCTGCGTTCATCGGGGCAGGTGTGCGGCCATACATTCCCTTAAAGAAATTGTAGACTTCTTTGGGGACCATTTTCCAACGCTCTCCGGAAAGCACATTCAGCGTCGACTGCGTGCCTACTATCTGGCTGCTCGGAGTGACCAAAGGAGGAAAGCCCATGGCCTCGCGGACATAGGGGACCTCTTTTAGCACTTCAGAAAGTTTGTCCAATTTACCAGCTTCTCTCAGCTGGTTGACAAGGTTTGAATACATTCCTCCGGGAATCTGAGCGACAAGAATGTCGGTGTTTGCCCCCTGCACTTTAACAAAAATCTTATCGTATTTTGCCCGGACTTTTTTAAAGTGGTTCGCAATCGGGATCATGCTGTGAATATCAAGCCCCGTATCCCATTCGCTGCCTGCGAGCGAAGCAACGAATGTTTCAGTGCAGGGCTGACTGGTACCCATGGAGAAAGGTGACAGGGCGCAGTCGATTACGTCTGCACCGGCCTCAATTGCTGCAAAATAAGCAGGACCGGCCAGTCCGCAGGTATAGTGAGAATGAATCTGCACAGGAAGATGAGTTGCCTCTTTAATTCCTTTTACAAGCTTCTGAGCCACTGTCGGCGTGAGAAGGCCGGCCATGTCCTTGACGCAGATAGAATCAGCACCGAGATCCTTCATTTCAGACGCAAGTTTAACAAATGCATCAATAGTATGTACGGGTGAAGTTGTATATGCCATGCACAGCTGCAGATGCGCACCTTCACGTTTTGTCTGGTCTGCAGTAACCTCTACGTTTCTTAAATCGTTGAGGGCGTCGAATATACGAATAATATCAATGCCATTTCCTACAGCACGTTTCACAAACTCACGTGCTGTGTCATCAGCGTAATGACGGTATCCCACCAGATTCTGCCCGCGAAGCAGCATTTGCAGTTTTGTTTTTTTGAAATGTTTTTTCAGAATACGCAGCCGTTCCCATGGATCTTCATTCAGGAAGCGCATGCATGCATCAAATGTTGCGCCACCCCATACTTCAACGGAGTGATATCCGATCTCGTCCATAAGATCGAGCACAGGAAGCATATCGTCTATTGACATACGAGTTGCCATTAATGACTGATGCGCATCGCGCAGTACAGTTTCTGTGATGCCAACTTTGCGGCCTGCAGGCGCGGCTGTTTTTTCCGCCGTGACAGTGGCAGCTGCGGCTGCGGATTCTGCGCTCACATTTTTCACTGTATCCGGCGCAGGGATTTGAGAAGATGAAGTGCGATTCTTCTTTGTAGTGGACATTAAATTTCAATCCTCCTCGTTGGATTTATAAACTGTTTTATTTTTATTCGATTACTCATGATGATACTATATCACAGACCGGATTTCTTTGCCTGATTCCAAAACGATTCTAAATCATCCAAAGAAGAATTGCGCCAGCCTTTTTTATTTTTACTGACCTGTGCTTCTATAAAACGGAAACGTCTTTCAAATTTTCTGTTAGCCGAAGCAAGTGCAGATTCAGGGTCAATATCACACCTCCGCGCCAGATTCACAACGGCAAACAGAAGATCTCCGATTTCTTCTTCCAGTCTTTTCTGTGAACCTGATTCTTGAAGAACTTCCCTGACTTCATCAAATTCTTCTTTGATCTTATTCATTACCGGCGTCTGGTCATCTTTCTGCCAGTCAAAACCTATACTGGCTGCCTTTTGCTGAATACGATAGGCCTTTACTACAGATGGCAGGCTTTTGGGTACGCCGGCGAGCACAGATGTATCTTCTTTTTGAGAAGCACGTTCTTTACGCTTAATCTCTTCCCAGCCAAAGTATGCCTGATCGGAATCTTTAACAGGAACTCCGCTGAAAATGTGCGGGTGCCTTCTGATTAATTTCTCACTGATAATTTCGGGAATCTGAGCAAGAGAAAAATCGCCTTTTTCTTCTGCTATTGTTCCGATAAAAATAACCTGCAGGAGCAAATCTCCGCATTCTTCAAGCACATGCTTCATCGTGCCGGCAGATTCACAGTTTTGAATAGCATCTGTCAGCTCATAAGCTTCTTCTATAATATGGGGACACAGTGACTGGTACGTCTGTTTTCTGTCCCATGGACACCCATCAGGCGCACGAAGTTTTTTCATAATGGAGGAAAGCTTGCTGAAAGCCGACAGATCTTCTTCCATTCATGTCACCTCAGTTTAATTTGATTTTACCGATTGAGTTTCTGACTTTTCAAGAGTATGAAACCTGTTCAGCTCACTGGCCGCAAGAGAAATGCCTTTAAGTCCGCCGGCTGCTATGACAGTTCCTCGCTGAGCAAGCCACAGAGGAGGCAGAAAATATCCTTTTTTCAATTCACCTTCAACAGAAGCGTATCCTTTCGACACGGAGAATTTCTTTATCCCGAGCACTCCGCCGCTGCCTCGTATAAGAGCTGCGTTGAGCAGTCCTTCTACCTGTTCCGGAATAGGCCCGTAGCGGTCATTCAGCTCTGCCCTCATCTCCTCGCAGTCCTGAAAAGTCAGCGGTGACAGAAGTCTCCGGTAGAGGCCTATCCGAAGATCCATCTGCGGTATGTAGTCAACCGGGATAGTCAAGGGAACCGCAATATCTGTTAAAACAGCATTATTGTCTGTCCCGCGAAGCTGGTCCACTCGTTCTTTCAATTTCTTCAGGTATAAAGTGTACCCAATACGCTCTTTAAAACCATGCTGTTCGGTTCCTAATATCTGGCCGGCACCACGTATCTCAAGATCGCGTTGGGCAAGCTGATATCCCCCGTTCTGCGTGCCGGCAGCCCCGAAAGCTTCCAAGCGTTCACGCGTCTGTCCCACTGCAGCGTCTGGCTCATAAAAGAACAGCGCATATGCATTTTCGCTGCGGCGACCGATGCGGCCGCGAATCTGGTGCATCTGCGCGAGCCCCAGCCTTCTGACATCGTCAACAATCAGTGTGTTCGCGCGGGGCACATCAAGGCCGCTCTCTATGATTGTTGTGCAGACTAAAATATCTACCCGCCCGTCGTAAAAATCGTTCATAACATTTTCAAGTTCGCGCTCGCCCATCTGGCCATGGGCAACAGCAGTGCGCTGATCGGGGAAACGGTTGGCAAGTTTGGCAGCGACATCATTAATATCGTCAACTCTGTTGTGAAGGTAATAAACCTGTCCGCCGCGTGCCAGTTCACGCTGGACAGCTTCATACGCTAGCGATGAATTCCATTCGGAAGTAACTGTAAATACAATTCCCCTGCTTTTCGGCGGCGTAGATATCACAGAAATATCTCTGATGCCTCTCATAGCCATCGATAAGCTTCGCGGTATGGGCGTTGCCGATAGGGAAATTACGTCAAGTCCTGGATGAAGAAGCTTATAATGTTCCTTGTTTTTAACGCCGAATCGATGTTCTTCGTCTATGATCAGAAGCCCAAGGTCTTTGAACTTGATGTCATTCTGAAAGAGCCGATGCGTCCCGATAAGGATATCTGTTCTGCCAGAAGCAACACTTTCCAAGATTCTCTGCTGGTCTTTTTTGCTAACCATCCTCGAAAGCAGCTCCACATGGATCGGCAACTCGCCAATTCGTGCAAGGCACGTTCTGTAGTGCTGCAGTGCAAGGACTGTTGTTGGTGCAACAATCGCAGCCTGTGCACCATTTTCAACTGCCTTCACTGCTCCGCGAAGAACAACTTCGGTTTTGCCATAACCTACATCTCCGACAATTAAACGATCCATCGGCCACGGCCGCTCCATATCGCGCTTGATATCCCTGATTGCCCGGAGCTGGTCTGCCGTTTCTTTATACGGAAAACTTTCTTCAAATTTTTTAAGCAGGATGCCATCGCGTGAAAAAGTTCGCCCCTGAGCCAATTCTCTTTGCGCATAAAGCGTCAGAAGCCCCTGTGCTTCTGCTTCAATCTGCTCTTCAGCTTTTTTCCATGCTGTCCGCCAGCGCTTTGAACTCAAACTGTCCGGTTCAGGTTCCCCTTCTCCGTTCCATGGTGTCAGACGAAAGAGTTCAGATGATGGAATAATGAGTTTTTCACTGTTTGCAAATTCCAGGACTATCGTTTCGTAATCTTGCCCGCCGAATTTTTCAATCGAGGTGCCGATAAGTCTGCATATTCCATATTTTTCATGAATAACCCACTGGTTCTTTTTCAGGCTTGATTGAAGATCAACAGGCATTCCGCGATCTATATCGTCTGCCGCAGTTTCATTTATGCCGAAAAGTTCTGCGTCTGATATCCACACTTCTTTTGTCTCATTGTCTGCTGTGCCGCCGCTGAGACTGATTCCATGAAGAAACTGCACGCTCTCGGGAAAGGAATTCCCTGAAATATTACGGCTCGTAATATGGATTTTATAGCCCATCTTGATTCGTGAATCAATATAAGCCCGTGCAGCCCGCAGGTCGCCTTTAAAGTACGGTACGATCTCGTAGTCTAAAGACACTTGTGCTGAAATATCACCGGGAGCAGTAACTCTGAGTCTGGGATGCTGCCCTGCACTCAGAAGGAATTTTTCAAATGTGTCTGGAGCAAGTCTTTTCTTTTCGGGGACAAGATCGTTATAAAGTTCACAAAACGAATCAAAACTGCTTTCAAGTTTTTTAGACTGAACTAAAACCATTTGAAATTGTCCCGTTTGGAACTGTTCGTTTTGTTTTTCTACCTGATTGACACTCCGTAAAATGAAATTCGGCAGGGTCGTAAAGCTTCGCTGAGTCCGGGGCTGAAAAAATCTGAGCGAATCGATCTCCTCATCAAAGAATTCCACGCGAATCGGAGCACGCTCGGAAGGATCAAAAAAATCGACAATGCCGCCCCGTGAAGCAAATTCACCAGGCTGCCATACCAGTTCAGTTCTGCGGTAGCCATTCTGAGCCAGCCAGGCTGTCAGCTTATCACGTCCCACAGTCTGCCCGGCCGCCAGAGTTAACCCGACTTTTCCATAGCGGAAAGGGGTAACAGCGCCGCCAGGTGTAGTAATAAGTATGCCTGCTTCAGAATTGCGCCAGGCCGATAGTACAGAGCCGCGCCGCAAAAATACTTCATCCTCTGCAAGTTTCACGGCATCAAGCGGCGGCTCATCCAGAAAAAATGGTTCGGCTGTTTTTACAATCTGAGCATCAGAAAAGAGGTTCAAGGCGTCCTGCCGATTAGGCAGAAGCACCAATGTTTTTTTACAAAAACGAAGTGAACATGCCAGTGCTGCTCCATCAAGCGGCATCCCGACCACCGCGCCGCGAGCCCACAGCTGTGGGGTAATTTTATTAAGCTGCGAAGTCAGATCTATTCCCTCCCTTCATAAAATATAAAAACGGCAGAAGCATTACGCCTCGCCGTTTTGAGATCTTACATCACAACTATTTACGCTGTTCATCAGCTTTTCCGTGTCTTCACAGCACCACTGAACGCAGAACGCAGAGGCCTTTTCAATTGATCTGTCGATAATATCACGATCATCCGAAGTAAAAGTGCCAAGTACCCAGTCAGCCAGTTCCCGGCCAGGCGGACATGAGTTGACACCCAGGCGCAGACGCGGAAAATCCATGGAACCCAAATGGGCAATTATGGATTTTAAACCATTATGACCGCCTGCAGAGCCCCTCATACGAAGCCTCAGCCTTCCAAGCGGCAGGTTGATATCATCGACTACAACCAGAATATCTGCGGGAAGAACTTTATAAAAACAGGCAAGCTCTCCCACAGCAATACCGCTGTTGTTCATATATGTGTATGGCTTTAAAAGACATACGTGTTCTTTGCCCAGCGTAAGCGGACCCCAGAAAGCGCCGCCGAATTTTGTCTGCGGCGATCCTGCACTGATTCTGTCGACAAGGTGGTCTATTACATTCCAACCTACATTATGCCGGGTCAGAGCATACTCGGTACCGGGATTGCCGAGTCCCGCAATAATGCGCAAGGTTTATTCCGCGCAGTAAAAGTCAATATGCAGCAGTTGATCTGTTGCGTAATTTTTGGTAGCTGACTTGATGACGCAGTTTTTCACTTCGCCATTCGGGAGTTTGGCAGCAAAAACGATTTTCTTGACATCATCAGACATCAGGTAAGGAAGCATTGTCTTAGTCTCAACTTTGACAGCCAGTGACTTATCAAGGGCGGGGCCATAAACAACAGCAGGGAGGTACCCTTCCTTGCGAAGGCGCCCGCAATTTGCTGAACCTGTTTCTTCACGGTTCTCAAGAACAATCTGAACTGCTTCTGACATAAAAAACACTCTCCTTGAAAAAATATTTACAATGAAACATCTGCATCATTCAAAAAGACTGCTTACAGATGAATCAGTGTGAATCCTGCGAATTGCTTCGGCAAAAACCGGAGCCATGGAAACTTGGATTATTTTATCCAATTTTCTCTCTGATGGCAATGGGATAGTATCGGTAATCACAACTTTAGCGACTGCATCGTCACTTAACCTGTCAATGGCAGGCCCTGAAAGAAGACCATGGGTCGCAGAGCAGTAGACTGCTTTAGCACCTAGGCTTTTCAAAGCCTTCGCAGCGTTGACGATTGTTCCCGCAGTATCAATCATGTCGTCAATGATAATGCAGGTTTTACCTGCCACATCAGTGCCGATGATTTCCATAACCTCACAGACATTTGCCATGTCATGATGGCGGCGCTTGTCGACAATTGATATTTCAGTCTTAAGATATGTTGCCATTTTGCGTGCCCGTACAACTCCGCCTGCATCCGGTGAGACAACAACATATCCGCTTGGGTCATTCGTGCCGATCAGTTTTTCTTTATACCACTGAGCCAGCAGAGGCACACCCAGAAGGTGATCAACGGGAATATCAAAAAAACCCTGAATCTGACGGGCATGAAGATCTGCCGTTACAACACGGTCAGCACCTGCATGTTCAATCATGTTCGCCACAAGTTTGGCTGAAATCGGCTCACGCCCCTTTGCCTGACGGTCCTGACGGGCATAACCGAAATAAGGCATCACGAGATTGATCCGGCCGGCAGAAGAACGCTTCAGGGCGTCAACCATAATGAGAAGTTCCATCAGATTATCGTTCACAGGTTTGCATGTGGGCTGAATAACGAAGACATCTGCTCCACGTACACTTTCTTCAAGGCGGAAACCGACTTCACCATCTGCAAAATTGTAATGCGTGACATTGAGGAGCTTAACTCCTAACTCAGCACTCACCTTCTGCGCAAACTCAGGATGAGCTGTACCTGCAATAAGAACAATCGGTTTGTCGCTTGACACCATCGTCTCTGCCTCCATTATTTATTTTTCTCAGATTTTTTCTTCTGAGCCCAGCCCTCAATAACAACCTGCCGCCCTCTGGCGACCGCAAGTGCGCCTTCCGGAACATCATGTGTAATTACGGAGCCTGCACCTACAACGGAATTGTCGCCGACTCTGACAGGCGCAACTAACATTGTATCACTGCCGATAAAGCAATGTGAACCAATATGTGTATGATTTTTATTAATTCCGTCATAATTGCAAGTTACCGAAGCAGCTCCAATATTTGTCTCCGCCCCGATTACCGTGTCCCCGATGTAGCTCAGGTGCGGAACTTTTGTCCCCTCGCCGATTTCGCTGTTTTTAATTTCCACAAATTTACCAGCAAAGGAATTTTTCAGAAGATGGGTATTATCACGAAGGAAACAGAATGGTCCTATTTTAACACCTTTTTCGGCAACAATGTTATTTGCGATAACGTAACCAAGGCACTGGACGTTTTCTTTTAAAACCGCACTGCGCAGTATCGTTCCTGAGGCAATTATGCATCCGTTTCCGATTTCGCTCTGACCCCAAATCTGCACGTTGGGATATAAGATTGCCTCACCGTGAAAGGTAACGCGCGGTGAAACCCATACTGTATCAGGGTCTACACATTTTACGCCCTCAAGGAGCCAGTGTGTTAAAATACGGTCGCGCATTCTCTTTGAGAGCTGTGCCAGTTCAAGAGGATTATTCACTCCCCGAAGATTTTCGGGTGAAAGTTTTACAGGCAGCACTTTGTAGCCCCTTTGAGCCGCCCATGAAATCAGGTCAACAATGTAATACTCTTTCTGCTGATTATCTGCCCGCAGTTCACGAAGTCCGTCAAGAAGCATTCCGGACTTGAAAAAGTAAACGCCGGCATTAATTTCTTTATTCAGCAGTTCTTCCTGAGTTGCATCTTTTGCCTCGACAATAGCTATACTGTCTTTTTTTCTTATAACCCTGCCATACTGAGCAGGATTATCGAGTTCACAGGTCATGAAAGCAGCATCGCTGTCTTTTGCCTGCACCAGCAGCTGATTGATTTCATTTTCAGTGAGCATAGGCATGTCACCATTAAGGATAAGAATGTTTTTCCGCTCCTTCAGCCATGCTTTTGCCGACATGACAGCATGCCCGGTACCCAGCTGCTCATTCTGCCAGATCACCTGTACATCCGGCGCATTTTCAGCAAGCCAGGCCTGGACTTCTTCTCCCTTATGCCCTATAACAACAGCTGTGTCACTGATACCTGCACGTGCAAGACTCTGAAGAACATAATAAAGCATCGGTTCTTCAAGAATTGGCTGCATAACTTTAGGAGCGGAACTTTTCATCCTGGTTCCCTTGCCGGCTGCTAAAATAAGTGCACTGCAGGTTTCAAACTGTGCCATAAAGCACTCATCCTTTCGATTTATCGGATCAGAATATCATGATTTCCGGATATTCCTGCTGCTGACATTCATGATATGATGTAAAGACAGCAGGGCAACATTGTTATAGTATCATGGACTGAAACGCTGTCAAGTCAGCATTTATTTAAAACTACCGGAGGAATCTCAATGCACAACATTTCTGCACTACAGATTGTTTTTTTAGCAGCGCTTTTTCTGCTGCTGATTCTGTTCTCAGTACTTGGCTACAGAGCTATGCGTCCTGAAGGCCGACAGTCAGACATTTATGCTTTCTGGATTTCCATAATGCTCTTTCTTGCATCCCTTGCAGTGTATCTTGCAGTTTATGCATCTCCTCTCCTGGGGATTGCCCCGCTCATCCCGCTTTTTATCTTTGCAAAGATTTTTATTGCAACCCAAAAGAATAAGAAAAAATAACCCTGCTGCATATGGCTTATGCAGTCCTGTCTGTTCCAAATGCTCGAATTTTGCTGAAGCAATTTTAGTACATCGATAGTATTTCAATTTTCCATTTTTTATAACGTGGTAGCACAGTGGAGCTATGTCCATAAAGGCATACTGAGGCTGTGGGTAAAGTAAGGCCGTCTCAAGCACCTGAGCTGAGACGGCCTTCGCATTACTCTACAGTTACACTTTTTGCCAGATTGCGCGGCTGATCAATATTGCATCCGCGAAGCAGTGCCGATTCAAAAGCGAACATCTGCAGTGGTATAACAGTCAGAAACGGCGTCAGTTCCGGCTCTGTTTCAGGCACCCGAATCAATCCTTCAACTTCTGTATCAACCGGGAGACTGCCTGTTGTTACAAAGATGACAGGGGCCTTTCTTGCTCGAGTTTCCTGTACATTGGAAAGCGTTTTTTCATAGAGATTGTCGCGAGGTGCAACGACTACTACAGGAACGGTCTCATCAAGCAGTGCAATCGGTCCATGCTTCATTTCCCCTGCTGCATAAGCTTCAGCGTGAATATATGAGATTTCTTTGAGTTTCAGTGCACCTTCCATCGCGACAGGATAGGATTCACCTCTGCCGAGGAATAGAAAATCCCGTGCATTTTTAAATTTGGCTGCCAGTTTTTGAATCTCATTTCTCATCAACAGGATCTGTTCAATCTTGTATGGCAGGTCACTGAGCGCATGTGCGATTCTTTTTTCATCTGCCGGAGGCAGTTCACCGCGAAGTTTTGCCAGGTAAAGTCCCATCAGAACAAGAGCGGCAATCTGAGCAGTGAATGTTTTTGTTGCTGCCACACCGATCTCAACACCGGCATTAAGTCGGATAACATCCTCAACCTCACGTGCAATCGAAGAGTTAGGTGCGTTTGTTGCGGCCACGGTATATACGCCCATGCTTTTAACATGTCTCAGGGCTTCGAGAGTGTCAAGTGTTTCGCCTGATTGAGACACAAATACAGCCATTGTCTTAGAGTCGACGCGAAGCGGCCTGTAACGGTATTCTGAAGCAATGTCAACAAAAATATCCAAGTCAAGATATTTTTCTAAGACTCTCTGCGCCACGCTGGCGGCATAAAATGACGTCCCGCATGCTACAAAATCAAGCCGCCGCAAAGATAATGCTTTCTCCTGCGTTATTCCCCATTCGCCGCTCATATCAATGCAGTCGCTGGCAACACGGCCAAACAGTGCTCTGCGCAGAACGGCGCCCTGTTCGTTAATCTCTTTGAGCATATAATGGGAATAGCCGGCCTTATCTATCATAGTGGCGTCAACATCAACAGAAATTGTGCTGCGGGTATGAGGTTCACCATCCAGATTCCAGAAAGAAGCGCCTTTTTTAGTTAAGCGGCAGATTTCGCCTTCTTCAAGAAAGACAACTTTATCTGCATGCTCAACAACTGCCGGCACATCAGAAGCACAGTAAGCCTCATCCTGCCCCAGCGCCACAACAAGGGGGGCTCCCTTGCGCACACAGTAAAGCTCATCAGGGTTATCACCGAAAATGATCACAAATGCAAAAGCTCCGCGACATTTTCTGAATAACTCGCACAGCGCTTTCACGGCGTCCCCTTTATACAGGCGCGCCAAGAGCTGAGCTGCTACCTCAGTGTCCGTTTCAGAACTGAATTTAACACCTACGTTCTGTAATTCACTGCGCAGCTGCTGATAGTTTTCGATAATCCCGTTATGCACAAGCACCAATGTGTTGTGTTCATCCGTCTGAGGATGCGCATTGGCAACAGTTACGCCGCCATGAGTAGCCCACCTGGTATGGCCGATGCCGATATGACCTTCAAGTTTGTCGGAACCGATCAGTTTCTCAAAGTCAGCAACCTTACCTACTGTCTTTACGATTTTGAAGGCTCCGTCATGGTGTACAGCAATGCCTGCAGAATCATACCCCCTGTATTCCAGGCGTTTAAGCCCTGTTAAAATAACTTCGCAGGCATTTTTATTTCCAATATATCCTACTATTCCGCACACGTCCGAGATGTCCTCCTCAGTGATGAAGGGCGCTCTGCTCTTTGTCGTGCCAGTTGCCCGGCATTTTTGTTGCAGATGTTGATGGTTCCCTTCCATAACCACGAAAGCTCCCGCCGAATATTTCGATCACTTTCGTCCTCGTCAACTGTGTCCGCATTACAGACGGTTCAGTCCAGGCGCTGTCTTCGGATTTAACTTAATATAAACCTCCGTGGCTATTGTAACACAAAACGGTACAGATTAAATCACATGGATTTACCTGTACCGTCAGTGAAGTTTTTCTAATTAATTGCTGCTTAAACTGCACGTATCATCTGAGTAAACTTTTCGGTCAGAAGCTGCAGTTTTTTTGCATCATTGCATTCTACCAACAGCCGTATAAGTGGTTCAGTGCCAGAAGGGCGGAGAAACACTCTTCCAGAACCATTCAAATCGCTGTTTGCAGCATCAATAGCATTTTTCAGTGACGAATCCTGCATTACTTTTTCACGATCCGCAACTGAAATGTTAGTAAGCTTCTGAGGAAAGGCTGAAAAACGGTCTACCAGTGTTTCCGGCAGTTCTCCTAATTCGTGGCAGGCACGCAGAAAGGCAAAACCTGTGCAGAGGCCGTCGCCTGTTCTTACAAAATGGTCAATGATGATATGCCCGGACTGCTCACCGCCCAGCCCTGACGCTGTACTTTTCATCATATCAAGTACATAGCGGTCGCCGACAGCGCACCGGAACACCTGAATTCCTTCTTTACGAAGGTGTGATTCGAGAATGCCATTGCTCATAACTGTTGCAACTACGCCGCTACCAAGTATTCCTTCCCGCTGCAGCCAGCGGGCAAGTACCCAGAGCACAATATCGCCATTAATGACTCTGCCGTTTCGATCGACTATGAGAACTCTGTCAGCGTCACCATCATACGCAATGCCGATGTCAGCATCGTTGAGCTTCACTGCTTCAGACAGAGTTTCCATATGCATGACGCCGTTCTTTTCATTAATATTCAGCCCGTCTGGTTCTGCGCCGATAATCAGACTCCGGCATTCCAGTTTTTTCGTAATCAGCGGAATTACTGCTGATGCTGCACCGTCTGCACAATCAAAGACAATTTTCATTCCTGTCAGTCTGTCAGCATCAAGCACCTGAAGAACATGATCAGCGTACATCATTGAAAAACCTTCTTCAGACGTCATTTCGCCGATAGAAGCGCCAGAAGGCCGCCAGTCATCAATGAGATCGTCGCCAAGGTAGTCTTCGATTTCTAGTTCTTCGCTGTCTTTAAGCTTTTGTCCGGCAGCACTGAGAAATTTAATGCCGTTATACTCAGGTGGATTATGAGACGCGCTGATAACCGCCCCTCCTTGAGCTTTGAAGAAAAGGACACCGTAACTCACACCGGGTGTGGGAATGACCCCCAGAAGTACCACATCTGCCCCCGCTGACATCATGCCAGCAATCAGCGCTGACTCAAGCATCTTACCAGAGCGGCGGGTGTCACGCCCGACAACAATTCTCGGACGCGGCGTGCCGCGCTGTATTAAAAACAGCACATAAGCTCTTCCAAGCCGGAGCGCCATTTCCGGTGTCATGGATCCTCTGTTGGCAATATCTCGTACTCCATCTGTACCGAAAAGGCATCTGCAGCGCGGAGCTTTCACATTGTTTACATCCACTTAAGATTCCCCCTGGACGACCTCATCTTAATCAGTTTTTCGCAGAACTTTTACTGTTAATGGTTCAACCACAACAGATTCTATACCTGCAATTTCCTTGTACTGCAGCCTGACCGGCAGTCTTATTGACTTGGCGACTATGTTCGACACGTCAACATAGGCGGTCAGTCCGAAATCCTCTGGTGTCAGGTTCTGCAGCACTCTTGCGGGCCCCTCTACGTAGATTGTAACTCCCGCAGGTTCCACGAACCATTGAGAATTATCAGCTGATCCCTGCACAGTTACAGGAACCTCCACAAATTCTTTTGTATCGCTAAGCGTTTTAATTTCAACATTGACTGTCACAACGGGACTTGAAAGGAGCGCAAGACCTGCAGGCAATTCCGCAATTTTGGTTTGAACAGTTGTCGATTTGGTCAGCCGTGATAAGTTAATAGGTTCAGTTGCAAGGCTTTTTACCTGCTCAAAGGCTTCAGCTCTGCCTTCAACGGGCAGGACATCGGGGACAACTTTTGTAGAAACAAGCCTCAGACTTGCCTGAAGTGTTCCTCTCGTGCGCACTTCAACCGGAAGGTCTTTTCGAGGCATACCCTGGTAATAGGTTGCTGATACTGTTACGTCAGGAGGGGTGAAATCAAGATCTGTTCCTTCCGGAGCCTTTAGAGGAATGCGCCATGATCCGCCGCTGAAAAGTTCATCCTTTGTCGGCCTCACTGAAATTTCATAAATGGATGAGAGCTGGTCCAGCCGTCCGTGCGCTTTTACTGTTTCAGGAGTTACATTAACTCCGTCCATGATATAACCCGCCGGCATATCTTCGGGAGGGAGAACTTTTACCTTAAGATCCTTATCTATCAGCCGCGCCAGTTCAACCTCGACATCTTTAGGCACTATCTGTGCCACAGTCGTCCGCGAAGGAGCTCTGAACTTTATCGGCACTGTATGACGTCCCTCCGTCAGCCCCTTCAGGTCTACTTCGGAAACCAGCTGCGAAGTCTGCAGAGCATTAATTGCGCGACGCTCTCCATTAAGCGTTATAACTACAGTTTTAACTGAAGGAAAGAGCGCGAGATCAGAAGGCGGGTTTAGAAACTCAAGCCTGACTTCATATGTTTTGGCTATTTCCTCATTACGATTTCCCACTACAAAAAACCACAGAGCGATTGAAAGAAACAGCGAGAAAAAAAGGAGGAATCCCTTGGAAGAGAGCCATGAATCAAGATTGGCATATTTATTCTTCAGCATGTTTTGTCTGACTCCCGCATTTAGCTCACGTTTTTACTGCCAAAAGAGCGAAGCTCTTCTTTGACGCTTTCAAGAAAACTCTGCTGTTCCTTGTCTTCGCCTGAGAAATAATGGACAAGGTATTTTTTCAGCTGCTGTTCCTTCAGGTTTCTTGAGATACGGCCGTTTATTGCAAGAGAAAGTTCACCGCGTTCTTCTGAGACAATGAGAGATACGGCGTCAGAAACTTCTGTCACGCCTATCGCTGCGCGGTGACGTGTCCCCAGCCACCGTGAAAGGTCTGCATTCTCTGTCAGAGGGAGATAGCAGCCAGCAGAAACAATTTTTTCCGTGTCCATAATCATTGCGCCGTCATGAAGCGGATTATTAGGCCAGAAAATTGCAATGATAAGCTCTTGCGTAATATCCGCATTCAGGAGAACGGCATTGCGCCAGTAGTCTTTAAGGCCTGTCCCGCGCTGCAGAACTACCAGTGCGCCTATTTTATGGGCACAGCAGTACATAAGTCCCTTGCATACTTCGTCGGCCGTCACTTCAGCCCGTTTGAGGGCCATGCTGCGGCGCCACATATTTCCGCGCCCCAATTCCTCGAGAATGCGGCGCAGTTCCGGCTGAAAAATGATGGGGATAGCGATGAGCAGTGCGCTGAAAAACTGAGAAAGGATCCATGAAAATGTCTCGAGGTTCAGCCAGCGCGAAACAAGAGACAAGATAAAAAGCAGAAACAGCCCTCTTACAAGCTGTACAGCCCGTGTACCTACCAGCAGGCTCAGCGTAAGGTAAATAATATAGGCAACCAGCGCTATATCCATCAGATCCTGCCATCTGAAAAATTTAAGCATATTTGCAAACACGGGAAGCACTTCCTTTGCGGCACTGTATGTTAGGCATAAGAACAGATTCTACAATCATACCATAGAAAGGCTTCACAAGTTAAAGCGATTCAAAAGACACTTTCTAAGCACGCTATGCACCGGCATTGACAACGCCCTTATAGACAACGCCTGTTTTGCAGTCAGCGGTTACCATCATGCCGTTTTTCAAAGCAGTAGCCGCATTCTGCGCACCGACAATGCATGGAATGCCAAGTTCAAGACAGACAATTGCCGCGTGGCTTGTTAGTCCTCCCTGCTCAGTTATCACAGCAGAAACTCTGTCAAAATATTTAACATACTCTTTATCTGTGTGAGGTGCAACAAGCACATCACCTTTCTGCAGGCCGGCCAGATCTTCGGCGCAGTGTGCAACAAGCACACGTCCTGTAACAATTCCTGAAATCACAGGCAGGCCACGTGCTACAATGCTTCCGATTGTGTGCACGCGCACCATATTTGTGCTTCCTGTTACGCCCAGCGGAAGGCCCGCCGTGATGATCAGCAGGTCGCCCTCCTGAGCATAGCCTTTGCTGACAGCAGTATCAACTGCGTTCTTTAGCGCTTCTTCCTCTGTGACTGTCTGATGAGATAATACTGGAAAAACGCCCCAGTCAAGACACATACGTCTGCAGGATTTTTCTGTATAAGTGACAGCAACAATCGGGCACGAAGGACGGTATTTACTGACCATCTGTGCTGTCAGGCCGCTTAGCGTAAGGCTCACAATCGCCCGTGCTTTCAATTTCTTTGCAATTTCCACCGCTGCCATGCTGACTCCATCCGGAACACTGTTTTCTTCCGTTGGGACAGAAAACGGGTGCTGCCATTTTGAAAGCCCGGATTCAGCTTTGCTGACTATTTTTTCCATTGTAGCAACAGCCATCACAGGATAACGGCCTGCCGCCGATTCTCCTGACAACATGACCGCATCAGCGCCATCAAGCACTGCGTTTGCAACATCATTTGCTTCGGCACGTGTTGGACGGGGATTACGAATCATGGAATCGAGCATCTGTGTTGCCACGATTGTTTGTTTACCCCTGACGCGGCAGATATCAATGATCTGTTTCTGTACCAGCGGAACGTCCTCAGTAGGAATTTCTACGCCTAAATCACCTCGCGCAACCATCATGCCATCGGCTACATCTGCGATTTCTTCAAGGCGTTCTACTGCCTTCCTGCTTTCTATTTTTGCAATCAGTTTGATGTCGCCGCCCGCTTCCTCAACAACTTTGCGGACTGCTAATACGTCATCCCTGCTGCGCACAAACGAAATAGCTATATAATCGACATCATTCTCCACGCCCCAGAGAATATCTGACTTGTCTTTTTCGGAAAGCGTCGGCAGACTGATTTCCGCGTCAGGAATGTTAATGCCTTTTCTGTTTGAAAGCGTTCCACCCACAATAACTTCACAAACAAGTACATCTCCGCGGATTTCTTTAATTTTCAAATGAATTGTCCCGTCGTCTATAAACACATCCTGCCCAACACGGCATTCATGAGCAAGCGCAGGATATGTCACGCCGACCCACTCGCTGCAGCCTCTGCTTCCGTCATCAGGGCGAAGTTCAAAAGTTTGTCCCTGCTGCAGCGCTACAGACTGATCATCTTCAAGCAGCGTCGTACGTATTTCTGGCCCTTTCGTATCCAGCATCACTGCAATTGGCTGTTTTTTTTCAGATTCCAGCTCTCTGACGAGCCGCAGTGCTGCCAGATGACTTTCATGGGTTCCGTGACTGAAATTAAGCCGTGCAACATTCATGCCTGCATCGATCATGGCCCCTAGCGTATCCTTCTTCAAACTAGCAGGACCGAGCGTGCAGACAATTTTTACCTTGTGTTCCATTATTTCAAAGCTCCTTTTGCCTTCTCAGGCAGTCATCTGTGCTTCTCCTTTGCCAAAGAGGGCATCAAGATCATTCTTGAGCTCCTGGCCGGGGTTCACCTGGATATTTTTGAGTATAACCGCTGCCGTCTCTGAGTCATCAGCCACCCTCAGAATGACGGTCCGCTGTCCTCTGTGCTCCTTTAAAGTGGAAATAAGCTTTTTATGAGGAACATCGCGCAGCGCTTCGGCGGAAACACTAATCGAAACATAAGACCTGTCAGGCGCCGCATCAGCAAGCGGTTCAATATTGCTGGCAATTACGGTTCCATCGCCGCGGTCATCAGGACGCCCTGTAATCAGATACGGTTTACCGTTAAAAAGCGTAGGTTTTATCTCAAGCCATGGTTTACCGCCTCGTGCTTTGGGGAAACAAATTACTTTTATTTCATTTTCTCCGTCATCGATGGTAAGAATTCCCATCTGGTCGCCTTTTTTTGTAATTTTCTCCTGGAATCCCGTCAGCAGACCGCCGAAAGTAGGCGGTGTATTCTCACTGCGCCAATAGTGAATATCTCTTATATGCGCATTTGACATACGTTCGGCTTGTGCACGGAAATTATCAAAAGGATGGCCCGAGATGTACATGCCCACAGCTTCTTTTTCCATTTCCAGCTTCTCGGCCAGATCAAGTTCTTCCGCAGGAACAAGGTCAGGATGATCCTCCACTGCCATTTCCCCGAACAAAGACCCCTGATCGCCAAGCGAATCCTGCTTCATAGCGTAGTCAAACATGTCAGACATTGACATCAGAAGCTGATTTCTGTTAGGCACCATGCTGTCAAAGGCCCCGGCCTTGATCAGACTCTCGATTACACTCTTGCCTACACTGTGTTTATCCACTCTCAGGATAAAGTCCCAGAAATCTTTGAACTGACCGCCTTCATCGCGGGCTTTAAATATAGATGAAAGCGCAGCTTCGCCAACCTTTGAAACACCGCCGAGTCCAAATCTTATTTCACTTTTGGTAGCCGTGAAGTCTGCGTATGACTGATTGATGTCAGGAGCAAGAACGTCAATACCTGAAGCTCTGACCTCTCTTACATATTCAGCCATCACGTCTTTCTTGGCACCGATTTTACTTGAAAGATATGCAGCCATAAATTCTTTGGGATAATGAACCTTGAGCCATGCAGTCTGGTAGGTCACCAAAGCATATGCAGCGCTGTGCGATTTATTGAAGCCGTAACCTGCAAATTTTTCAATAATGTCAAAAATTTCTTCAGCCTTGGCGGAATCAACGCCGTTTTTTACGGCTCCGTCCACAAACTTGATACGCTCTGCGGCCATTTTGTCTTTTTTCTTTTTTCCCATATTGCGGCGCAGAATATCGGCGCCGCCAAGAGTATATCCTGCAAGAGTGGAGGCGCACTTCATAACCTGCTCCTGGTACAGGACAACTCCATAAGTCTCCTTCAGAACAGGTTCCAGCATGGGATGAAGATAGTGGACCTCTTCTCCGTGTTTGCAGTTTACATACTGATCTACCATGCCGCTCTCAAGGGGCCCCGGGCGGTACAGAGCCAGTATAGCCACAAGGTCTGCAAAACGGTCGGGAACCATTTTTTTCAGCAACCTGCGCATACCCGGAGATTCAAGCTGAAAAACACCCAGGGTGTCAGCATTCTGTAAAAGTTTGTAAACCTCGGGATCATCCAAAGGTAGCTTGTTAAGGTCACCTATCGTGTATCCGTTTCTTTTTATATTGTTCACTGCATCTTCAAGAATTGAAAGGGTCTGCAGTCCAAGGAAATCCATTTTCACCAGGCCCAGATCAGCTACAGGGTCCATAGAATACTGGGTGGCAACCTGTCCCTCTTCGATCTGCCTTACAGGAACAAGATCTGATAAAGGCTTAGGAGTAATGACAACTCCGGCGGCGTGCTGAGAACAATGCCGCGCCAGCCCTTCCATACTGCTTGCTGATGACAGAAGCTGTGCGATTTGCTGATTGCTCTTCTGCATTTCCTGCAGGTCCGGCGTCTGTTCAATGGCTTCCTTAATGCTTTTGACGCCGTCCGGAATTAGATTGGCTACTTTATTCACATCAGAATAAGGCATACCCATTGCACGTCCGACATCTTTGATTGCCTGCTTGGATTTCATGCGTCCGAAGGTAATTATCTGGGATACATTTTTAACGCCGTATTTGTCTACGACATATTTAATAAGCTTATCGCGTCCCTTATCGGAAACGTCTGTATCAATATCGGGCATGGAAATGCGTTCAGGATTCAGGAAGCGCTCAAAAATAAGGCCGAACTTCAGCGGATCGAGTTCAGTGATCTTCATTGAATAAGCCACAAGTGATCCCGCAGCCGAACCACGACCCGGGCCTATTGGTATTCCTCTTGACTTGCAGGCACGGATCACGTCTGCAATTATCAGGAAGTAACCAGGAAACTTCATCTGTTTTATAATGCCAAGTTCGTATTTAAGCCTCTTACTGTACTCTTCCGGAATGTCATCAGTTCCAAGCCGTTCTTTCAGGCCGTCCCATGCCATCTTTTCAAGGTAGGTATCAAGGGTCATGCCTTCAGGGATGTCAAATTTAGGAAGAAGGTATCTTTTTTCTTTCTGTTCAGAATTAAGTACAAAGTTAAAATTACAGCGTTCAGCGATCTTCAGTGTGTTTTCAAGAGCATCCGGCACTTCATCGCCGAAAAACTTCCACATCTCTTCAGCTGATCTGAAGTAAAAATCGTTGACTTTAAATGACATGCGGTCTGGATCAGTAATGACTTTCTTAGTTCCTACGCAGAGCAGAAGTTCATGCCAGTCATAATCGCTGCTGTTCAAATAATGAGCGTCATTAGTGGCAATCAGCGGAAAATTATTCTGGCGGGCCATATTGATGATCTGTTTATTGACAATCGCCTGCTCTGGAATTCTGTTCGGCATGATTTCAAGGAAAAAGTTGCCGCTTCCAAAAATATCGCGATACATCTCAGCACGTTCAAGAGCTTCGTCACTCTTTCCTTCAAGGATGAGAGACGAAATTTCACCTGCCAGACATGCAGAAGACGCAATCAGTCCCTTGCTGTATTTGGCCAGAAGCTGGTGGTCGACCCGCGGTTTATAGTAAAAGCCGTCAGTGTTCGCAATAGAAACAAGCTTTATCAGATTGTGATATCCTTCGTCATTTTCCGCAAGAAGCAGCAGGTGGTGATTTCTTTTCTGCCTGCTGTCAATGCCATCTGGACTGACATACATCTCACAGCCGATGATGGGTTTTACGCCTGCTGCCTTACACTGCTGATAAAATTCCACAGCGCCGTACATAACGCCATGGTCTGTCATTGCTACTGCCGGCATCCCCCATTCTTTACACCGTGCTGCCAGTTGGGAACAGCGGATAGCACCGTCAAGAAGACTGTATTCAGTATGTACGTGAAGATGCACAAAGTTCTTTTCTGCTGACATTTAAAACTCCTTCAAACTTTTAATTCTCAGTATCCTCGTCGTTGTCTTCTGTTTTTTCATTGGGACGACAGAACAGCAGCTCTCCGTCCATAAAACTGCGCAGATAGTCACTGAGCGATTCTCCCCCACCTTGGGGCACAGGCTTGAAACTCTGTTCCGCACCCTGCTCCGGCTCAGATGAAGTTTTTACTGCAGTGCTTTGAAAGGTCGATCGCTCCGCACTGCTGGCATTTGCATTACCTTGAGAATTTTTCCCATCTGCCTTTGCAGCCGGTTCATTTTGAAAACAGCTCTGATCGTCCAGTCCTTCAAAAATTTCATTCTGTGAACCGCAATAAAATGACACTTTCTTTGCATCATAATTCAGACTCTTCAGCAGCATGCGAACCGCTTCTGCCCCTCTTCGGCTTCTCAGAGATTCAAAGCCTATGAAGTCATTCCGGTCAAATACAACCGAAACAGTGCCGCCGCTGTTGTCCCACAGAATATCGGCAAGCCTCAGAGTCATCATATTCTGCGGATCACGGTACAAATTTTCTGCAAGTTTCTTTGCAACATCACCGCTGACTGGTACAAGCCCTTCTGTTTCTGGCGGAATAAGCGGGTCTTTTATGTCTGCGCTCCGAACTTCTTCATGCGGTGCTGCTTTTGTCTCAGTGGACGCTGAGACCCGCGGTTTAAGGTTTTCGTGTTCTGCAGAAGCAGAGTTCACAGCAATATTCTGCCGCAGATCGACTGCCTTATTTTCGGAAATTTCTCGGACAGTACCTGCGCCAGTTTCCTCGGATTCTCTGTCCAATTCAGTTTTTTTCTGCGTTGAAGAAACTGCAGATTCAGTTTCCATAAACCAGCTTACGAGGAGCCCGCAGAGAACGTCATTAGATAATCCCCTGCGTACCTGCGGCAAGAGAGAAGCAATTTGCGACATCAGCTTTTCAAGATGCTGCTGGCTGAAAAAATCTTTTTCACTTTCGATCCAATGACGTTCTTCGCCTGATAATGAAAGGGCCTCGATCCCTTTTATCCCCCATCGGCTTTGCAGCCAGAGATTTCTGATGCAGGCAAACAGAACAGACAGGAACCTTTCGGGGACAGCCCCGGAACGGAACAGGCTTTCCAGATACGGCAGAGCATTTTCAGGTTCTTCATGGCAGTACGAAATCCACCGCCTGATCGCAGACGAACTTCCTCCGCCAAGCAGTTTCTCTATAGTGTCACGAGTTACATTTCCTGACCCGAACGCAATTGCCTGTTCCATCAGCGAGAGAGCATCTCTCATGCCTCCGTCAGAATTTCTTGCAATTTCCCAAAGTGCTTCTTCTTCAAACTGAATATTTTCTGATTTTGAAACCTGTTGAAGCCGCTGAACAATCTGCTCTGACGACATTCCATGAAAAGGTATATGCTGACACCTTGATCTGATTGTAACGGGAACTTTGTGCGGTGCTGTTGTTGCAAGTATGAAAATAACTCTTTCAGGCGGTTCCTCAAGTGTTTTAAGAAGAGCATTAAAAGCTCCGGCAGAAAGCATATGGACTTCATCGATAATATAAACTTTATACGGACAAGTAAATGTAGCTAATGCAACATGTTCTTTCAGATCGCGGATTTCGTCAACGCCGTTGTTCGACGCACCGTCAATCTCTATAACATCAAGGCAGCTGCCCTCAACTATAGAGCGGCATGTATCGCATTCATTGCAGGGTTCAGCACCTTTTCTGTTAGGACAGTTGACTGCTTTGGCAAAAAGACGGGCTACAGTGGTTTTGCCGCATCCTCTCGGTCCTGAAAAAAGGTAGGCATGGCCTACATTCCCGCTTTCAATAGCCCGTGTAATAACGCCTATTGCAGCAGTTTGACCGATAACCTCAGAAAAAAGCTGCGGCCTGTACCGTCTGTAAAGAGAAACGTACACTTTCATAAACCTCCGCTTTTATATCAACAAAAATTGCAGCGGGACTCATCTGTCATTAAAGATTGTAATTGGCTATAGGATGTTTTTTATGGGATTCGCCCAGTGCATCTACAAGGTTACGGCGTATATCCTGCATTGTAGACGTACTGTCAGGCACTGGAGATATCATGAGTCTGGCCACACCAATACTCACAGCATCTGCCCCGTTCCATTTCGTAAGCCTTATATCATATGCAGGCGTTTCCATCTGCAGCGATGCGTCAATCACCTCAGAAGCGTCGAGGCAATACTGCTTCAATGCAGGCGTTGCTTTACCGCGGAGTATTTCTGTTTCATCGACTTTGAAGACAAGAATGCCTTTGTCCTCCGTTATTATTGGGCGCAGAAGTTTAAGCACTGTTTTGCGGTGAATCCGATAACCCTTGCGCTCTACAAGTTCAGAGATATATTGAATACGGTCAGCGATTTTCGGGTGATCTCCTGTATAGCCCGGATCAACCCAGGGCTGCTTCAGTTCTTCTGCTGCAAGACTTTCCATAACAGTAACTCCCGCAACAAGGTCATATCCCGCCTTTTCTGCAATGTCAACTGCCCCGATGTCAGCTTCCTGTTCAAGATCGCGGCTGTAAGCATTTGAGATGGCAATTGCAGCAGCATTGGAAAGAACCATGGCAGCACCCGCGCCGCGAGATGCAATCGCAATCGCAAGAGCAGCCAGCGATATTTTCTGATTGCGTTCCATCTGAATTATCCCATGTTTGCCGTCTGCATGGCAAAGCTCATGTGCCATTACAAAAGCAAGCTCGGCATCTGACCTGACAAAATCTATAAGCCCCGTGGTTACGTAAATATTGCCGCCTGGAATACAGAAGGCATTAGGAGATTTTTCTCTCACAATGTGCACATTATAAGGCAGCGGACGTTTTACTTCTGGTACAAGCCTGTTGAAGATTCCTCTTACTCTTGCAGTTATAAAGGGATCTTCAACAAAATCCATGTTTTTGGCAATTTCCTCAGCAATCCTGTCGCCGATTGCACGCTCTCTTTTGATTGAAGCCGCCAGTTCCTCATCGCTGCTTTTATATTTTTTCTTTTTAGCTTCAGCTGAGAAGCATAAAGAATTCATCACCAAGGCTAACAGTATAATACACAGAATATATTTAGAGAGACGACAGAAGAGCCTCATTTCCAACCTCTCGTGAAAATAAAAGATTTTGTTTATTCTACTTTTTCAACGGAAACCTTGTCCATGTAAGAATTGATTGCCTCACGCCCAATCAGATTCTTGTCAAGATGTGTGCTGTTCAGGGCAGCGCATGCCATTGCAAAGCGTATGGAATCTTCAGTATTCATTCCTTCTGCATCAGCAATGATTATGCCGGTCATACGGGCGTCTCGTGTGTTAAAGAAAGAGGCAGCACTCTTTTCATTCTGGATCCTCCCCAGATAAACACCCTGAAGGGTAGCAAAGACAGTGCAATAATCCGTATAAGCAAGCAGGCTCCAATGAATACCCATATTGTAAACTTTTTTGGCAGCCTTAATGTAGGGCTCCAGTGATGTAAGAGGTTCTCCTGCAAGTTCTTCTATCCTTGTATCAGGTATTTTGGCAAGACGCGGCTGTGTTTCCAGTGCCATAAGAAAAGCGGAGCCATATGCATCAATATAAACTGGAAGACCGGCTTCTTTCGCCATTGCGGAGAGTTCTTTGTATATCTCTTTAGGAACTCCGAGCGGGAGAGCTCCGCCCAACATTACAGCAGACGCTCTGTTCAACATACGTTTATAGTTCATCATGAAACGCCGGCAGGCTTCTTCATCCACTACCGGTCCCTTTTCGTACACACTGGTACCGTCAAGGCCCTTCGCAGTGCTGATATAGACGTTCGTGCGCGTTTCGCCCTGTATGTGAACAAAATTTGTTGACACGTTTGCCCTGCGCAGTGCATCACGTATATATTCTCCGTTAAAGCCCGCAAGAAATCCCATCGCAACTGCATTATAGCCAAGCTGCGTAAGCATCAGCGCAACATTAATTCCGCGCCCTCCCGGCATACGCAAAGTCTGATTCGCACGCGTCCATTTTCCCGGCACGAGCGCATCGACCAGATATTCTTCATCGACTGCAGGATTTAACGTTACTGTAATGATCATTGAATCTCCTCCGCTCCCCAATAACATGAATAACCCAGTTTGCGAGTAAAAATTTCATTCTTGATACACCCTAAACGCGTTCAATCATACCACTTTTTAAACGTGACGTTATTTAACATTGATAAACATTCTCAATACTGCAGTCTTTTACTCTGCACTGCTATTTTACTGTAATTTTGCGCCGGACGCTATGCCGGTAACTCAGAATATTTCCACATTGGACATAGCATCGTCCCTCGCCGTTGGGAACCAAAGCTGATCTGACCTGGCGTCCCTGGACAAGCGAAGCACTTGTGTCTGCGACGGACTGATATGGCTATCCGTGCTGAGCTGTTTGTGCATAATATTTTTTATCCATCCCTTTGATACCACGAAGCATTTCGCGCATAGTGACATTAGGAAAAGAATCCCCCGTTTCTGTCGCCGAAGCATCACCCGGCTGTGTGCGGGGGATTCTTTTGTCTATAACTACGTCGTAAACACGAACATCGATCGGCATAAGTTGGTCACTATTATTTTTCTCTTCTGCGACAATACGAACAGTCGTTATTCCCTGTCTCGTTGCCACGGTGGACATAAAACCGATGATACATTTTAATAGCTGGTTTCTTATCTTTTTTCCTGTTCGGCACAGTTTCTATAAGAACCGCATTCTTCATTAACTCTGGGAGGGACATAACAGTTGCATTACGAATACCCTTTTTATTTCGATAAAGGGTAGGTGAAGAAACGCGAGTGCGTCTCGAGATATAACTAGAAGTATCTTTTGTTAGTGATTTTTAATAATCCGTCAAAGTCTTAACATTGGCTGTTTGAGCTTTGTCTACCATTCCGGAAAGATCGACAATGGGGATTCTTTCGTCCATATCCAATCCATCCCGCACTGCCTGATCAAAAACGCTACC
>CAZDXA010000023.1:0-36976 GCA_964509435.1 uncultured Synergistaceae bacterium
ACCATGTCGGCGATGGCGACAATCATGGGAAAGCGCGCGTCGCCGGCGGCACGGAAGGCCACGGGCAGAAGCCAGCCCTCGGGCCAGATGAAAATCTGTATGATCCCGTGAGACAGCACAATGATCCACACCAGCCGCACCGCTTCAGGCGACAGGCTGTAAATTCTCATGAGCAGCGGCATAGCGGCGCCGACTGTAATGTTGCTCAGCAGAAAAATCAGATGGGTGAACCGCAGAAGCCGCGACGTGTACCATTGCGCCTGATCTTCCCGCCCCGCGCCGATGCAGCGCGATACAATCACGGAATGTCCGAGATTGACGGCCAGGCCGGGCAGCGTTTGAAATACGCCGATGCTGCCGGCCACAGAGTTAGCAGCAATGGCGGCGGTGCCGAAGCGGGCGACAATGGTCAGAACCAGAAGACGGCCGAAGCTGAACATGCCGCTTTCAAAAGCGAACGGCGCCCCGATGTTGAGAATCCTTCTCACCATCGGCCAGCAGAAGCGGTCTGTAAGCCAGCCGCGCAGGTGAAGTTCCAGTCCCGGACGGCGTGCCAGCGCCAGGATAATGACAGCTGCGCCGAAGCGCGATGCGAACGTGGGAATGGCGATGCCTGCCACTCCCATTCTGAACACGAACACCAGCACGGCATTGCCGGCGATATTCAGCACATTCATGGAAGTCATGACTGCCATGGGAAGCTTTGAGTTCCCCATGGTGCGGAACATGGCGGCCCCGCAGTTGTAGAGTGCGATAAAGGGAATCGAGGGAACAACGATATTGAAATATATGCCGGCTGCACTGCGCACTTCCGGCGGAACTGAGCCGAAGAGCACATTGAGAATCGGTTCGCGCAGCAGAAAAATGGCGGCCATGATGAACAGCGAGAAGAAAAATGAGAACTGCGTCATCTGACGCCCCGCCTGGTCAGCCGTGTCCGTGCTTTTCATGCCGTAGTACTGACCAACAACAACTGCGCCGCCGCTTGCCAGCGCACCGAAGATGTTGATCAGCAGCGCCATGATGAAGTCGACCAGAGAGACGCCGGAAACGGCAGCCTCGCTGACCTGGGCAACCATCATCGAATCGGCAAGGCCGACGCCGAGCGCCAGAGTCTGCTCAATCAGAATGGGAATGAAAAGATTGTACAGATCCCTGTTTGAAAAGAGAAGATTTTCAGGTTTTTCCATAGTAATCCTTTCTCGGGCCTCAGTGAAAAGGAGTGTTACACAGCTGAACCGGCCGCACTGCGGAGCAGGAGAATAAAGTCGCGCATGAGCCGGACGCCGTAAATCAGAATAACAGAACCGCAGACTGCATTGAGAATGCGCAGAAACTTCGGCCCGATCTTTGAGCTGAAGGCCGATACTGCCAGCGTCAGTGAGAAAAACCAGAGCGGCGACGCAGTCAGGCAGCCGCTGATAAACGGAAGTGCGGCTGCCGGCGGCAGAGAGCTGCGGAACGCACCGAAAAACAGCGTGGAATCCACCAGGGCCTGCGGGTTGAGCCAGGCCACGGCAAATGCAGCAGTGATGATTTTTTTCAGGGAAAATTCGTGTTTTTTGCTCTGAATATCCTCAGTCTTTGAAAACACAAGCCCCGTGCCGATTTTCAGCACAAAAAGAGATCCGGCCCCCAGCACGCAGAGACGCAGCACAGGCCATTTCTCAATCAGCGCGCCCATGCCGAAAAACGCGGCAAGGGCCAGCGACACGTCAAACAGAATCACGATGACAGCGGTGATGAACGCCTGGCGCCGCGTGAACGACGCCGCCGAGCTGATCACAAATAGGTTCTGCATGCCGATGGGAGCGACAGAAGCCAGTGTCACTGACAGTCCCTGAAGATAGTAGTTCATCGGGGTTCATCCTCCAGATGCAGCCGGTCAAGGCGCACAATCATGTTGCCGAAGCCGCCGTCAAGGCGGCGCCATTTTCTGTCAACGGGGTACACAAAACGGAACCTGTCAGTGCCGTGAAATTTCTGGCCGGTGATTTTTCCGTTCAGGGCATCGCGGCAGGCCTGTATCAGATCGTCGATGATTTCGGGCGGCATCTCGGTATAGTTGTGAAAATTGAACCATCTTTTTATCCGGCTGCCATAGGCGGCTTTCAGGGAAAGCAGGTTGTTCAGGTAGCGTTCAACTGACACTGACCAGTTGAGAAACATGTAGGTGCTGCGGCTGCCTCCGTCGCCTACAAAAAGCGTGCCTGTCATTGAATCAAAGTATGCCGTTGAGCCTTTTGTGTGTCCTGTCATGCTGACGGCTGTAAGAGTGCGGCCCCCCAGGTCAAAGCAATGCCCGCTGCGCAGGGCGTGCCAGACGATCGGATGGGGCGGCGTGAAGTCATTGTGGGTGAATTTCAGCGGCAGATGGCGCAGTGTGCAGATCATATTCTCAAGCCAGTATTTGCGGCAGTTGTCCTGCTGTTCCTGAAGCATCTCTATGTCGTCCCCGGGAATCCACGCCTCATTAAAGTCCGGCGTACCGCCGGTGTGGTCAAAATGTCCGTGTGTGCAGGCCACAGTGATGGGCAGCGTTGTGACAGAATCCAGAAAAAGCCGCAGATTCCCCAGCCCGGTCATGGTGTCAATCAGAAGCGCCCGGTCAGTTCCTCTGACGAGGTAGCAGAAGACAGATCCCGATCCCTGAATACGCAGAATACCGCTGCCGAAATCCAGTGTTTTGAAAAGGTCTGTTCTGGTATTCACCTGTTCCGCCTCGCTCGAAAAAGGATAATACATTTAAAATACAGCAAAGGTTCCGCGCTGTCCAATGGTAAACGCGGAACCTTTTGCTTTTGTGCGTAATTTTTTTCAGACGGTAATTTCTGAAACCGGGGGTGGGGGACGCTAAAGTTTTTTATAACATTTCCTGCGGGCTCATTTCAGGTTCGCATCCGCGGCCGGGATAAACGCCCTGCTTACGGGAGACAGTGAAGGCGGCCGTCTGTCCTTAAATTGTTATTCCTGTCCATTTCCCGCTGCGGAACCGGTATCCGCCTAAAAGACAGCGGCTTAGCTGGTCTCCCATGATGCCGAGCCAGATACCGCGGATGCCGAGATTCAGCACAAAGCATAACAGGTAGGAAACGGCTGTTCTGACAACAAGCGCGCTGAAAGTCGAGGCGGCCATGGTAAAGCGCACATCGCCGGCGCCGCGGAGGCATCCCATGTAAATGGTCTGTGAAATCTGCAGAAAGATAATTACGGCAATGAGCCTGATGATAGTAACTCCCATGGCAATGATCTCCTTTTCACGGAAAAACTTTGAGTACAGCCATTCTCCGCCGAAAAGGTAAAATCCCGATAGTGATGTTGCGATGACAATCCCGAGCCTGAGGCATGTGTTTCCGTATTTTTGGGCGAGATCCGGATTCTGCTCGCCAAGACTGCGGCCGATCAGCGCCACGGCTGCAGCCTGCATTCCGTCGCCCAGGGAAAACGAAAGCCCCATTACGTTCATGCCCACCTGATGAGCGGCGATGGTTTCCGTGCCAAGTCTGGCCGCCATGACGGCAGTGGCCATGAACCCGATGCGCATGAGAAGCTGCTCGGCAAAAATGTTGCTGCCCAGCCCCAGCAGTCTCTTGAAAGTGTCAATGCCGGGTCTGATGCGTTCTTTCCAGATGTAGGGAATACTGATAAAACAATCCGGGCGCATGACTGACATGATGCTCATGATGCAGGCCAGAACAGTTCCCGCAACTGTGGCTGCAGCAGCGCCTTTAATGCCCCATGCGGGAAAGCCCAGCCTGCCCTCAATCAGCAGGTAGTTGCCGGCGACATTGACGAGGTTGGCTGTGACATTGGTAATCATTGCAATTTTTGTGTTGCCGGCGCCCCGCTGTGCTGCATTGATGGCAAGGGAAACAATGTTGAACATCATGCCGCCTGTGACGATCTGGAAGTACAGTGTCGCGCCGCCGACAGTCTCTTCCCGCGCGCCGCACAGCAGCATGATGTCTTCTGCGTAGTAAACAGCTGCTGCACTGGCAGCAATGCCGACAATGAAAACATAATACAGTGCACAGAGCAGCGCCTGGTTCGCTCCCTGCCGGTCCTGCTGCCCGCGCCTGCGTGCAGTGACTGCCGCCAGCGAAACGTTGACGGAGAGGAACAGCGCGAGAACAATGAACTTGGGCTGCGCGGTCAGGCCTACGGCGGCCACCGCCGGCGCACCGAGGCCGCTCACCATGAAGGTATCCACCAGTCCCACGAGCGCGACAAAAAAGGATTCAAGAACCGACGGCCACGCCATTTGAAAAACAGTGGAGATCGTTTCTCTGTTTTTCCATGTGCCGCGCTTTGCTGGAGTCATGCGTCATGCCTTCTTTCTGCAGTGAAAAGTGAAATGCAAATTCAGTACCGGCAGACAGCCCGGCGGCCGTTTCGCACTTCCGCGTGCTGGACAGAAAAGGTTCCGCGCTGTCCAATGATAAACGCGGAACCTTTTGCTTCAGTGCGTATTTTTTTCAGACGGCAATTTCTGAAGCCGGTGCGAAGGCGCAGTTTTTATAATCTGCTATTCCTCACCGGGCAGTTTCCACGAGTGGTAGGTGGTGTGGAGCAGGTGATGCGACTTTTCAGAGAGCGGCGCGCCCAGATAGTCCTTGTAGCACTGGATGATGGACGGGTTCTCATGCGAGAAGCGCAGTTTCATGCCGCGGTCGATGTTGTACAGGGTCGGGGCGCGGAGCGGTGCCATTTCAACATGCTCATGAATGGGCTGGCCGCCGCCGCCGACGCATCCGCCGGGGCAGGCCATGACTTCGACAAAGTCATAATGCACCTTGCCCTTGTCGAGGGCTGTCAGCAGCGCATCGGCGTTGCCGAGACCGTTGACGACGGCGATCTTGAGCGTTTTGCCGGCGATCTCGAACTCCGCTTCCTTCCAGCCGTTCATGCCGCGCACGGCCTTGAACGCGTCGGGATCAGCGTTTTTGCCTGTGACAAAATAGTAGGCGCTGCGCAGAGCGGCTTCCATAACACCGCCGGTGGCGCCGAAAATGGCTCCCGCGCCGCTGCCGACGCCGAGAGGCATGTCAAGCGGCTCGTCCTTCAGGTCCTTCGGCTGAATCTGCAGCGACCTGATCAGGCGGCTGACCTCACGAGTTGTCAGCGCCACGTCCACATCCTGGCCGCCGCCTGCGCTGTTCATGACAGGCAGCGCGCATTCTGCCTTCTTGGCAAGGCAGGGCATGATGGAGACAGAGAAAATTTTCGACGGCTCGACGCCGAGAATTTGGGCATACCACGATTTTGCGATGGCGCCGAACATCTGCTGAGGCGACTTTGCCGTGGAAAGCTGATCGACAAACTGAGGCCAGTGTCCTTTGGCGTAGCGCACCCAGCCCGGGCAGCACGATGTGAACATGGGGAATTTAAAGGCATCAGGCTTCTTAAGATGCTCAACGAATTCGCTCGCTTCCTCCATAATTGTGAGGTCAGCCGAGAAATCGGTGTCGAAAACATAATCAAAGCCTGCGATGCGGAGTGCCGCAGCCAGACGGTTCACTGTGGCTTCCTCCGGGGTCATGCCGAATTCCTCACCCCATGCCGTGCGGATTGCAGGAGCGATCTGGACGAGCACAATCTTTTCGGGGTCGTCAATGGCGTCAAGCACTTTCTGCGTGTCGTCGCGCTCATGAAGCGCAGCTGTGGGGCAGTGAGTGATGCACTGGCCGCACAGGGCGCACTTTGAGTCCTCGAGGCGGTACACGTCCTTCACGTCCACAATGGCTTTCTCGCCGGTGTTGACCACATCCCAGATGTTGGTGTGCTGAATGTTGTCGCACACCTGAACGCAGCGCATGCACTTGATGCAGCGCGAGAAATCGCGGATCAGCGGGAAATCCGCGCTGGTCTGGCGGTTCGTCACGTGTTTCTGGAACGGCGTATCGTGGATGTTCATCTCGTTGGAAATGCGCTGAAGCTCGCAGTTTCCGCTGCGCACGCACATGGCGCAGTTGACGTCGTGCTCGGAAAGGATCATGCGCAGGTTGCTGCGCCGTGCCTCTCTGGCCTTGCGGCTGTTGGTGTGAATCACCATGCCCTCTTCAACGGGATTGTTGCAGGCCGTGAAGAGACGCTCGTATCCCTCGACCTCGACAACGCAGATGCGGCATGCGCCGATCTCGTTGATGCCCTTCAGATAGCAGAGGGTGGGAATGTGAATCCCTGCGGTTCTGGCGGCGTCGAGAATTGTTGTTTTCGGTGGAACCTGAATTTTCCTGCCATCAATGACGACGTTTACCATTTTTCAACTCTGCCTCCTCTGAAGACGCCATAGCCGAAGTGGTCGCAGCGCAGGCAGCGTCCCGATTCCTGACGGGCTTCTTCGTCGGTCATGCCCAGCTCCATCAGTTTGAAGTCATGAATGCGTTCTGCCGCCGGGCGTTCGCGCATGTTCACGCGGCCGCAGGGCTGATGATCGTCAAAGCGGACCTGCGGAACTTCGACGCCGCTTTCAATGATGTGGTTGAATCCCAGATATTCGTCGATGTTGGCTGCTGCAACTTTGCCGCCCGCAATGGCGCGGATGACAGTCGCAGGGCCGGTGACGCAGTCGCCGCCTGCAAAAATGCCGCGGGCATCCTTGACGCCGGTGGAGTCAAGACTTTCAATGGCACCGCGCTTGACCGGTATGCCTGACTGCTCAAACTTGCGCGACTCAATGCCCTGACCGATGGCCACGAGCACGCGGTCGCAGGGAATGTCAAACTCTTCCTGCTCCGAGTTCGAGGGCGCAGGACGTCCGTTTTTGATCTCGCCGATGATCTGAGGCTTGACGCGCAGTGAAACCACCTTGCCGTCGGGGCCTTTGTTGATGCGGATCGGCGCATGAAGTTCCATCACATCGCAGCCGTCCGCAATGGCGCCTTCAACCTCTTCGGGAAGCGCGGTCATGTCGTCCTTGCGGCGGCGGTACACGATTTTCACGTTCTTCGCACCGCAGCGGACCGCTGATCGCGCCACGTCCATGGCAACGTTTCCGCCGCCTATGACGCAGATGTCAAGCCCGCTGAAATCGGGGAAAACGTCGTCGCCGATCGAGCGGAGCATTTCGACTGCGGAAATGACGCCCTCGGCTTCCTCACCCTCAATGCCCAGCTTGCGGTCAATATGGGCGCCGATGGCAATGTAAAGCGCGTCATAGGAGTTGCGCAGTTCGGCGACAGAAATGTCTGTGCCGATGCTGACTTCTGTCTTCACGTGAATGCCCGCGGCGAGAAGGCCGTTGATTTCACGGTCAAGAACCTCGCGAGGCAGACGGTAGGCGGGGATGCCGTAGCGCAGCATGCCGCCCAGTTTTTTGCGCTGTTCATAAATTGTCACATCATGTCCCATGATGGTGAGATAATACGCGGCGCTCAGACCAGCCGGGCCGCCGCCGATGACAGCGATCTTTTTGCCAGTGGAAGGCATGCATTTCGGCACGGGAACTTCCTCGGCATGCTCCACCGCATAGCGTTTCAGCCCGCGGATGTTGATCGGGTTGTCAACCATTGTGCGGCGGCAGCGTGTTTCGCACGGATGCTCACAGATCATGCCGCACACTGCGGGAAGCGGATTGTCCTTGCGGATAAGCCGCACTGCGTCGGCGTAGCGTCCGGCATGGATCAGAGCGATATAACCGGGAATGTCCACATGAGCCGGGCAGAGTGCCACGCAGGGCACCGGCTGATTCTGCATGGCCATGCAGCGGCCGTGCTGAATGTGTTCCACAAAGTCGTCGCGGAATCCGCGCACGCCTTTCAGCACCATGCGGGCGGCTTCCTGCCCGATGGCGCAGTCCGAAGAAAGATAAATGCTTTCAGCGGTGCTTTCAATCTGCCCGATAGTCTCCATGTCCGCCCTGCCGTTGAGCACATCGGAAATCATTTCCTCAAGGCGCTTCAGGCCGATGCGGCAGGGTACGCACTTGCCGCACGACTGGGAGTGGCAGATATGAAGAAAAGAAACTGCCAGATCCAGAGGGCACAGACCGGGAGGGCTTGCCTGGATACGGCGTTCCATATCCTTGTACAGCCCTTCAACAGTGGTCTGCGCCTGGTTCTTTGTGACGATGCTGAGTCTGCTCACTGTCTGTTTCCTCCAATTCCTGAAATTTGCTGCTTTCCGCGGCTGCCCCCCATGACAGCATTGATTCGGAATATTACTGATATTGCAGAACGCTGCTGCATTCGCATGATTTTCTAAAGGGCAGAAACTTGGCAATCTTTAGAAAATCAGTCAAATACAGTTCGTTCTCTTTTTCACATCACTGCTATTCTACACCAGTTTGCGCTTGTGACACAAGACGCAATTAAGAAACTATAGCAACATGAAGGAATTATTTTGGCGCTGCAAATGAAAAACCTGTCAAAATGTTGGCACTGCGATTATATAAATTAAAAATAATGGTGGTTGTACGAACAAAACCAGTTAAAGAGGTCCTGTTTGTATGATAAGAATAAAACACGAAAGGGCAGCGCTGTCGCGCGCAAAACCGCTTCAATGCCGGTACTGCGGTTCCGGTGAGGCCGGACGGCCGGGGAGAAGAATGTATTAAAAGCAACTAAAAAAAGTCATAAAAATACACAATAAATACATTTAAATGTGAACAAAATCACATGTTTATCATGCTGTTTCAGGCCGGCCGCACTGAAGCTGAGCCGCCGGAACAGGGCAGGCATCTGTTTTCATGTGCGCGGCCCGCAGCAGCCGTCGGACGGCGGCCCGCAGAAAGCACTGCTGCGGGCAATCAGTGCGGAAATGCTGCGGGCAAACAGAATTCTCTCCGCGCAGCGTATGTCCCTGTGAATGCCCGGCTTTCAGCCCGGAACGGAAAAACACATAAAAACAGCGGAACTTTTCCCGGCGTTTCCGGGAAAAGTTCCGCTGTCAGGCGGTTTAACCGCCGAGATAGGCCTTCTTGATTTCAGGTGAGTCCATCAGTTCGCGGCCCGTTCCGGTCATGACGATCTTGCCCGTTTCCATGACATACCCGCGGTCCGCGATGGAAAGCGCCATGCGGGCGTTTTGCTCTACAAGCAGAATGGTTGAGCCGCGGCGGTGAAGGCTGCTGATGATCTCAAAGATTTCCTCGACAAGAATGGGCGCCAGACCCATTGACGGCTCGTCAAGCATCAGAAGCTTCGGGTGGCACATCAGGGCGCGCCCCATGGCAAGCATCTGCTGCTCGCCGCCCGAAAGCGTGCCGGCCATCTGTGCGCGGCGCTCGCCGAGGCGGGGAAACAGTTCGTACACCGAGTTCAGGTCTTTTTCCAGTGCCGCAGCTCCCTGCCTGTACTGCGTATAAGCTCCCAGCACCAGATTTTCTCTGACGGTCATGTGAAGAAAGACATGACGTCCTTCCGGCACCTGGGCCAGCCCCATGGGTACCAGCCTGTAAGCGGCCATTTTGCAGATGTCCCTGCCGTAAAAGGTGATTTCGCCGGTGCGCGGGCGCAGAAGCCCCGAAATGGTGTTCAGCGTTGTTGATTTGCCGGCGCCGTTGGCACCGATCAGCGTGACAATCTCGCCCTGCCTGACGTCGAAGGAAATGCCCTTGATGGCGTGAATGCTTCCGTAGTAAACATTGATGTCGTTTACACTGAGGATTGTGTCTGCCATGTTAAGCCTCCTTCTGCCGGCCCAGATAGGCTTCAATGACCGTCGGATTGCTCTGAATGTCCGCTGCCGTTCCCTTGGCGATGACCCGGCCGAAATTCAGCACGCAGATGCCTTCGCAGAGGTTCATCACAAGGTTCATGTCGTGCTCGATGAGCATGATGGCGATGGGGAAAAGTTCATGAATGCGTCGGATGCTGTCCGCAAGCTCCATGGTTTCGGACGGATTCATGCCGGCAGCCGGTTCATCAAGAAGCAGCAGTGACGGATAGGTCGCCAGCGCACGGACAATCTCAAGCCGCCGCTGGGCCCCGTAGGGAAGTGAGCCGGCGCGCACATCGGCCACATCCTGCATGTCAAATATGGAAAGCAGCTTCAGCGCGCGGTGGTGCGCGGCGATTTCGCGGCGCTTGTAGGTGGCTGAGTGGAACAGCGCGCTCAGCAGGCTGTAGTGAGTGTCGTTGGTCATGGCCACTTTGACATTGTCGGCAACGCTCAGATTGTTGAAAAGCCTGATGTTCTGAAACGTACGGGCGATGCCCAGGCGGTTGACCTGAATGGGCGACATGCCTGCCGTGTCTTCGCCGTCAAGCAGGATTGAGCCTGTTGTGGGCTGATAGACCTTGGTGAGCAGATTGAAGATGGTTGTCTTGCCGGCGCCGTTCGGTCCGATCAGACCGGCGATTTCGGTGCGTCCGATAGTCAGGTTGAAGTTCTCGACAATATGAAGACCGCCGATGGTCAGACCGAGATTGATGCACTCAAGAATGGGCGAGCGCTGCACGTCCCGCTCAGGCACCATGCCCCGCGACGGCACAGGAACGAGTTTAGTTGCCGGCATGTGAGTGCGCCCCCCTTACAGCTTTTTTCCGCCCGGCAAAGGGCCTGATCCTCTCAAAGAACGTTTTCAGCGTTGCATTGTTGGTGATCAGCATAATGCCGATCAGAGTCACTGCGTAGATCAGCATGCGATAGTCCCGGAAACTGCGCAGCTTTTCAGGCAGAATCGTCAGTACTGCGGCGGCAATGATTGAGCCGAGCATGTTGCCCTGACCGCCGAGAACCACGAACACCAGGATCAGAATGGAAGTGTTGAAGTCGAACTTGTTCGCCACGATCGTGGAGTAGTTCATGGCGAACAGAGCTCCTGCGGCTCCCGCCAGCGCAGCGGAGATCACGAAGGCGGTCATTTTGAAGCGGGTAATGTTGATGCCCACGCTTTCGGCTGCGATGCGGTCGTCGCGGATGGCCATGAACGCGCGCCCCCAGCGGCTGTTGCAGAGGTTGAACACGACGATCAGCGACAGCAGCAGAAGCAGATAGCCCGCTCCGAACGTGGAGATCTTGCGGATGCCTCCGATGCCCATGGGACCGTTGATGATCATGCGCCCGCCCTTAAGCAGGTGAGTTGTGTTGCTCAGCATGGAAAAGTGCAGCCCAGCGCTGTCAATGCCGAAGTAGGCGTTGTTCAGCAGGCTTTTGATGATCTCGCCGAATGCCAGCGTCACTATGGCCAGATAGTCGCCTTTCAGGCGCAGGACGGGGATGCCGATCAGAAAGCCTGCCAGGGCGGCGAAAGCCGCTGCCAGAATCATGGCAATCGTCAGACGCAGGGGCGCATAAGTCACATACGGCTGCAGGATGATCGCCGCCGCCACGCCTGTAAAAGCGCCGACCGACATAAAACCAGCGTGTCCAAGCGAAAGCTCGCCGAGAATGCCGACAACCAGGTTCAGGGAAACGGCCATGACCGCGTAGGCGCAGATGGGCACAAGCATGCCGCGCATGGCAGAACTCAGCGTGCGGGTCATCACCATGCTCTGCAGAATCAGCCAGCACAGCGTGATGAAGGCATAGCTTCCCCACACACGCCTGGCTTCGGAACGTTTCAGACTGATGATCTTCTTCATGGCTAAACCTTCTCCTGAACTTGATGTCCCAGAAGTCCCGCCGGTTTGACCAGCAGAACAATAATTAGCACCGAGAATACGACTGCGTCAGAAAGCTGCGTTGAAATGTAGGCCTTGGCGAAGATTTCGATGATGCCCAGCAGCAGGCCGCCCAGCAGCGCGCCGGGAATAGAGCCGATGCCGCCGAACACGGCTGCCGTGAATGCCTTGATGCCGGGCAGTGAGCCCGTGGTGGGCATCAGAGTGGGGTAGGCGGAACACAGCAGAACGCCCGCGACGGCTGCAAGGCCTGAACCAATGGCGAATGTCAGCGAAATGGTGCCGTTGACGTTGATGCCCATCAGCTGCGCCGCTGCCTTGTCCTCAGAACAGGCGCGCATTGCCATGCCCAGACGTGTTTTTGTTACAAACCATGAAAGAACGCCCATGATGATGAAGCACGAAATGATGGTCACAATGGTGACATATGAAACAGACAGCTGGCCGTCGAAGAACTTCACCGACCCGCGTCCCACGATGGAAGGAAATACCTTGGGGTTGGAAGTCCACAGCAGCAGCGCCATGTTCTGCAGGAAATAGCTGACGCCGATGGCAGTGATCAGCACAGCCAGCGAAGGCGCCTGACGAAGAGGCTTGTAGGCGAGCTTTTCAACGATGATGCCGAGCAGAGTGCAGACAATGACCGCAATGAGAACGCCTGCGACGGGCGGGAGATGAAAACGGAAAATTGCGTAAAAGCACACATAAGCGCCCACCATGATCACGTCTCCGTGGGCGAAATTCAGCATTTTTGCGATGCCGTAGACCATGGTGTAGCCAAGGGCGATAATGGCGTAAATGCTGCCGAGACTGATTCCGCTGATGATATAATGCAAAAAAGTCATGACACACCTCAGAAATATCGTGATAAAACCGGAATGCCGCACCGCCGCGTCTGAAAAACTGCAGCTGCCCCTTCAAATACAAAATCGGAGTGCCGCCGGAAAGTTCCGCTGTGCGGATTGTTTTCGGCTGCACTCCCAAACGGCGGCGGAAATGTTCCGCCGCCTCTGTTCAGAAGTGGAATTTTTCTGGTCTAGTCAATGCCGACGTAAGCGCCGTTCTTGATGACCATGCCCTTGGGATCCTTGCTGACGAAGCCCTCGGCGCTCCAGGTCATGTTGCTGCCCGTGATGCCGTTGAAGGTCATGCTGGTGAACTGCTTGATCATCAGGTCGTTCAGCTGTTCCGCTGACATGTCGGGAGAGGCCTTCGCGTTCTCAAGGGCCTGCGCGTAGGCATAGACGCAGTCGTATGCGTCAGCGGCAAACTGGTTGGGCACCTCGTTGAAACGCTTCTTGTACTCAGCCACAAAGGCCTGGCTGCGGGGATCCTGGGAGTCTGCGTTGAAGGGAGTCAGAAGCATGACGCCTTCAGCCAGCTGCTTGTTAAAGCCTTCCATGGTCAGGATGCCGTCCATGCCGTCAACGCCGAACCACTTCGGGGCGTAGCCCATGCCGGCCGCCTGCGCGAGAATCAGCGATGCATGCTGATAGTACATGGGAAGGAACACCAGGTCGGCGCCGGCCTTCTGAGCCTCGGAAAGCTGCACTGAGAAGTCAGTGTCGTTGCCGTCAGCAAACGTCGTGTCGCTGACAACGGCCAGGTTGTGCTTGGGCGCTTCCTCGATGAACGTATCATGAATGCCCTTTGAGTACACATCGTCGTTTTTCCAGATCACGGCGACCTTCGAGCCGAACTTCTTGTCAGCGATGTAGCGGGCTGAGGCTGATCCCTGGTTCGGGTCGACGAAGCACATCTGGAACACGTTGTCCTTGTTTGCGGGAACGGCCGCTGCAGAGGCAGAAGGAGTCAGCGCAAAGATGCGGTCGGCAAAGTTCTCCGCCGACGTAGCCTCGCAGGGCTTGGAAGTGACCGATCCGAGTGAAAGCTGCATTCCCCAGTCCTTCAGGACGTTGTAGGCATTTACGGCCTTCTCGGCGTCGTGAGTGTCATCCTCGTATCTCAGTTCAAACTTGACAGCGCCGTTTTTGGCATTGATCTCATCGACAGCGATCTGGGCGCCGTTCTTGGCTGCGTTGCCGTAAATGGCCGCGCCGCCCGTCAGAGGCGCTGTTCCGCCGAGCTTATACGCGTCCGCGCCGAAAGCGCAGGCTGCCATGGCTGCTGTGAACGCTGCCGCCGCTGCAAATGCAGTAAAACCTTTTTTCATCGCAATCAATCCTTTCTTCTTTCACACAATCAGGCGCTTCTGCATCCGGCGCCGTTTCCGCAGAAATTTATCTTTTCATAAAATCCTGCTTTGTTGGAAAGAGATTATAAAGTGAATTGTCGAAAAAGTAAATCTGTTCTTTTAGAAAAGTGTGTATTGAAAGTGTATTTTGTATATCTCAAAACTTTAAATCAGGTGATAAATAAAAACTAATTCTGAATAATCTGAATAATAGCCGAATGTGCTCTCCTGCACAAGGTTCGGAAGATGATCTGACACACTTTTGCTGAAAAAAATGACGTTTTTGGACGGTGAAAAAATGCAGACTGTCATATACAGAAAAAGAACCTGCCGGCAGTCTGCTTTTTGTTTTAGTTATTTTATGTGAGATCAAATCCCGCGGGGCTCAGGGCGTCCCGGCAGATCGTCGGGACGCGGCAGGCCGTGACGTTTCAGAAAATCGCGGATCAGCCATCCCGCTACGGTGACAGTGCCGGGGACTTCCAGCGGAATTTCCTCAGGGGCAAACCAATGGGCTTCAATAATTTCACTGCCGTCGGGCTGCAGCTCGCCGCTTTTCCACTGTGCGCGGCATGCCAGCATCAGCGAGCGGGGGAACGGCCAGTACTGGCTGTACTGATAGCGGATGCTGGCGCGGTCCACTTCGATGTTCACTTCCTCGCGGACTTCGCGCACCACGGCATCCTCGATGGACTCGCCTACTTCAATAAAGCCCGCCAGGACGCTGAAACGGTTTGTCCTGTGCTGGATGTTCTTGGCCAGAAGCAGTTTTCCATCACGCTCCACGGCGACAATCATGGCCGGGCAGATAACAGGAAAAAGCATGTGCCCGCATTTCGGGCATTTCATGGCCCGTTCGCCCTGTGCGCGCACCATTTTCGTTCCGCACACGCCGCAGTACTGCGCCTGATGGTGCCAGTCGGCAAGCCCCCAGCAGGTGCTCATGAACCGGAACGCCTCAAGGCCGAAAAGTTTTCCGATGTCACGGCGGTTCACCGCGGTCCACCCCGGCGGCAGTTCGCAGTTTTCCACACGCCCCCACATGCTGCCGGCGGGGCCGAGGTTTTCGCAGGATCCGCTGTCGCTCAGCGGCAGCGTGCGCGCTTCTTCGGGCGCGGGGAGCCGGCCGTTGAACAGAAGCACATTTCCATTCTGAAACACAGCGGCTTTTTTCTCTTTATACATGACGCATCAGCCAGACTTTCATCAGCAAAATGAACAGAGGCGTCAGAACAGCTGCTCCAATGCCTGTGAGGATCATTTCAGAAAACACGCGGGAATAATTCTGACGGCGCACCACGGCGGCGAAGTACGCCAGCCCTGCAGTCAGGAGAACCGCCATGACCGCCGAAGCGGGAATTGCGGCCCAGGTGCTTGTAAAGGCGAAGTAGGGCCACAGAAGAATCAGGGCAGTCAGCGCTGCCTCTGCGGCGAAAAGCAGTGCCGAACGGAGCGCCGTGCTGTGTCCGGCCGCCGAGCGGGCAGAAAACGCCGTCGCCGCACCGGAAAACACAAATGCCGCCGCGGTGCACAGTGCGGCTGCCCCGGCGTCGGCCAGCGAGAAAAATACAGAGAACGCCGAAACCATGCTCACAAACAGAATTACAGCGCCGTAGAGCTTGTAAACCGCGCTTTTGATGGCCTGAAGCCCTTCGGTGTCCATGAGGCTGTCGAGTCTGGCAGAATGTTCCTGCACGCTTTTTCTGATCTGTTCGGCTTCCGGCATGCCGGGCGCGGCGGCGGCGAAGTTTGCGGCCGCGTTCTTTTCGCCGGCTTCAAGACGGGAAATGACAAAAGAACTGCCGAAGATGCGCGCCAGCATTCTCCACAGGAAGAGCCGCAGTCCCGAAACGCAGTGAGCTTTCCCCGTCAGTGCCGAGAGGGACTGCGCTGTTTTCTTTTTCTCCGCGGCGGCTGCCCGGAGCAGTTCAGCGCCTGCGCCAGCCGAACGGCCGGCCAGGTGTTCAAAAAGACGGCCTGCTTCTTCTTCGCGGCGCTGAACTTCAATACAGGCATCCAGAGCGGCGCGGCCGAGTTTTGTATTTTCTCCGGAGCTGCTGTTCTGTTCACTCATTTATAAAACCTCCCCGACTTTTATAGTGCGGCGCAGACCCCGCGGGCTGCCACAAGACCGCTGGCGGCCGCCTGGATAATGCCGCGGCTGACGCCGGCTCCGTCGCCGGCGAAGTAAAGCCCCCTGACTCCGGGCGCCGACATGTCACTGCCGAGACTGACGCGCAGCGAGTAAAGCTTGATCTCCACTCCGTACAGCAGCGTGTCGTTCTGGCTGACGCCGGGCATGACAGCGTTCAGCGCGTCAAGAAATTCGATAATGTCTGTCATCTGCCGGTGAGGCAGCACAAGGCTCAGGTCGCCCGGAACCGCCGGCCCGGTCTGCTCGATCATGCCGCGGGCGATGCGGTCTTCAGTGGAGCGGCGTCCGCTCCGCAGATCGCCGAGACGCTGAACAAGAAGCCCGCCCCCGGCCAGCATATTGGCCAGACGGGCAATGTGGGTGGCATAGCCGATCGGGTCAGTGAAAGGCTTTGTGAAGTTCTTCGTCACGAGAATGGCAAAATTGGTATTCTGGGAATGGGTGTGCTTCAGACTGTGCCCGTTGACGGTCACCAGATTATGGGCCTTGTCGTATTCCGAAACCACGAAGCCTGACGGATTCATGCAGAACGTGCGGGCGCGGTCATCGAATGTCGGCGTGTTGTAAACGCATTTCACCTCGTAGAAATCGCGGGTCAGATCTTCGCATACACTGTCCGGCACTTCCACACGCACGCCGATGTCAACCGGCATTGCAGCAATAGGCATGCTGAACTGTCTGATAATGCCCTCCAGCCAGGAAGACCCGTCGCGTCCCGGAGCGATGATGACGCTGTCTGCCATGAATTCGCGGCCGTCATCGGTTCTCACGCCGCAGGCGCGTCCGTTCTGCGTCAGCACTGACTGCACGCCGGTTTCCATCAGGATCTCACAGCGTTCTTTCAGGCAGCGGTACATCGCGTCGAGCACCTGGCGCGAAGCGTCAGTGCCGATGTGGCGGATTTTCGCGGGAATCACCTTGATGCCGACGGCTGCCGCGCGCCGGATTGTGCTGCGGACTGCCTCGCCGTGCGGCTCGTAATAATTTTTATCAGCGCCGAAGGATACAAAAGTGCTGTCAACTTCCTGGATGAGCCGTTCAAGCTCTTCTTTTCCGACGTGCTCCTCAAGATTGCCGCCGAATCCTGTCGTGACCGTCAGCTTTCCGTCAGAGGCTGAACCTGCGCCGCCCCAGCCTGAAACCACAGCGCACGACGGGCAGTTCAGGCAGTGCCCGGCCTTGCCGGCGATGATCGGGCAGCTGCGCTCGCTGATCAGACGTCCCTTGTCAACAATCAGCACCTTTTTATTTTTCTGCGTCAGCTCCAGTGCGGCGAATATGCCTGCCGGACCGGCGCCGACAATAAGCGCATCATATTTCAAAATGTTCATCCTTTCAGAACTGTTTCTGATGTCACAGTTCCTTTTCATTATAGCATGGGAAACGGGCGGAAAACCTGTCAGCCTTGCGCCTTTCTGACGTCTGCGGTAGACTTGGTGCAGCACGGGAGGGAAAAACATGAGATATGAAGTAACGTCAGAGGTCAGTGCGGCAGAACGCATGATCCGCGAAAAAGTCTTTATGGAAGAACAGGGATTCAGAAATGAGTTTGACGCCGTTGACAGCGCGCCCGGCACGCGTCATCTGACAGCCTTTGACGGCAGTGCGCCCGCCGGCTGCTGCCGCATTTTTCCCGGCAGTGCGCCGGGCGAATGGCACATCGGCCGTCTGGCTGTGCTGCGGCCCCTGCGGCACCGGGGCATAGCCTCGGCGCTGCTGGCAGAAGCGGTGGAAATTCTCCGGAAACTCGGCGCAGCGGAGATTTTTCTCGGCGCCCAGTGTCATGCAAAGGGACTTTATGAAAAATACGGCTGGCATGTCTGCGGGGAAATTTACGATGATGAGGGCACGCCCCATGTTCCCATGGTCAGAGAACTGAATACTGATGATAAAAAATAAGAAGGCGGAATTCCGCCTTCTTATTTTTCTGCCGTGCCTGAACTGTTTCTGCCGCTGAAGAAGATACAGAGGCCGCCGATTATGACGGCCATGCCGGCGGCAAGCTGGACCGTCAGCCGCTCGCCCAGAAAGATCATCGCGAGGATGCACGTGCCTACCGGTTCTCCGAGGATTCCCGTTGTGACTGTGGTGGCATTGAGCCATTTAAGCAGCACGTTGAACACCATCTGCCCGCCGATGGTGGAAATCAGCGCAAGCGCGAAGAAACAGGCCCAGGTGGCGTTTGAATAGCCTGTGAACGGGCTCTGCGTGACAAACGCGTAGAGAGCGAGAAACACAGTGCTGGAAAAATAGCTCAGGAACGAGTAGGAGAGCGCGCTCATCCGGTGCCGCGCCAGCTGCCCGAAGACGAAATAGAGACTGATTACTGCCCCGGAAACAAGGGCAAGAATATCACCCCACAGCGCTTCGCCGCTGATGCGGAAATCGCCTCCGCCGATGATCAGCGTGCCTGCGATGGCAACGCCGCAGCCGAGAGCCGAACGGCGGGAGACCTTTTCTCCGAGAAAGAGCGCACCCCAGATCATGTTGAACACAGGCTGAAGTGCCACAAGCACCGTGGCGCTGGACACCGAAGTGTAGGCGATGGAACTGATCCACATGACATAGTGCACGGCAAGGAAAAAGCCCGCAGCGGCGCAGGCGGCCGCATCATTCAGGCGCGGGTGCAGAATCTCGGCGCGCACGCTGCGCTTCAGCAGCGCAAACGGTGCAATGACCAGAACTGTGATGAACAGACGGTAAAACGCCACAATCACCGGCGGAGCAGCAGCCAGTTTGGCGAAGAGCCCTGAGGTTGAAAGCATTGCCACGCCTGCCAGCAGTGCAGCGTAGAGAACAGAGTTCCGCTTCATCTTTTTCCCTTCTTTGTGGAATATTCAGCAGAATTATAGCGGAACTCCAGGCGCAAATCCAGCGCTGCGGGCGTGAAAAAAGGCGCTGCCGGCACGGCAGCGCCCAGAAATGAAACATCAGATCAGAATCAGATAGCCCTCTTCTTTGACCGGCGTAAATTTGTCCGCCGGCGTGAAAAGGGAGTCAAAAACCACGTGCAGTTCCTTGTCAAGAACAATAACTCTGTGCTTTTCGGGGATTACGGGAAGCCCGCCGAGACACTCAAAACGGTACAGCCCGCTGCGCCGCCGTTCTGCGGGAAACGGCTGGCCGGCATAAGCCGGCAGAGATGCCGTGCTGCGGTAGGTGTAGGAAGCGGCTGAGCAGTATTCAATTCCGTTTTCTGTGAAAAACACTGGATCGAGGCTGTCACGGCTCGGGTTTGCCGGCGTCAGCAGAAAACCTTTTCCGGTTGAGCTGTCAACGGCCTGTACCGGCGCGTCAAAGCGGCTGTAGACGCCGCTGTCGTCCTTTTCAGCAAATGACATCAGCCACACGCCGGGAACGCCTTTCAGCGCAGCAAGCCGGAAGCCTGTCATGTCCTCGCCGATCACCAGATCGGTCGGGTCGGCGTCGCACACCAGATAGGTGCGGCCGAGCCGTGCATTCCACGCCTCGTTTCCGGGAAGCGGACGCGCTTTCTGTGCAGCCGGAAGATTCCGCCCGTTGAAACGGGTCATCAGAAAAGTCTCGCCGGCGGCCTTTTCAAAGCTGAACGTGCGTTCGGCGCCGTCGCAGCAGAGCTTTTCCCCGTCCCAGTACATGGAGGGGCAGTACAGGCTTTTTTCGCCGTCGGCAAACTCCCATGTCAGGTCGGCCGTCTCTCCGTGCAGCCTCAGATTCAGCGCGCCACCCTGTGTGAGATAAACGCCGCCCAGCGGGCGCAGTTTTTCAGGAATCGGCCTGCTGCGTTCGGAAAGAGAACTGCCCGTGAGGGCGAGGTGAGCCTCAGAAAGCAGCCGTACCAGAAGAGCCTGAGTGTTCAGCTTGCAGTCGTGAGTATGCGAAATGGCGCAGACTGCCCGGCACTCCGGAACAATCAGGAATCCCGACGAGAACTGAAAACTGTTTCCGCCCTTATACAGAGCGTGAGCGCCCAGACTGTAGTGCGGAACGAAAAAGTTCACCACGTCCCAGCCGAGGCCGTAAAAGCCGGATCGCTCGTCAGTTTTCAGGAAAGTGCGCCCCTGCGGCACGGCCATTTCGTCTCTGCTTCTGCGGCTCAGAACTGCCGAGTCTTCAAGAAAGATCTGCCCGAAACGGCACAAGTCGGGCATGGAGATGGAAAGCCCCGCCGCGCCGCGGACCAGCAGCAGTTCAGCCGGCTTTTCCCCTTCATGCACCAGGGGGTGCCGCGGGTCCCGTTTTTCTGAAAAACCTGCTGATTCAAGTCCGAGAGGGGCGAAGATATTTTTTCGGCAGTATGCGGCATAGTCCATGCCGGTAATCTGTGCCACAGCCATTTCAGCCAGGGTGAACCCGTCATTGCAGTATACCGAATAGGTTCCCGGCGCTGCCTTCAGCGTGGATCCGGCCAGAAAGTCATAGACGTCGTCGTAATAGTCGGCATTTGCAGTATCGGTAACGGAAAAACCGCGCCACTGCGTGCCGGGAAGACCGCTCGAATGGCTGAGACAATGCCTCAGCGTGATCTGCCTGTAGCGCGGGTCCTTCATGCGGAAGCGGGGAAGGTATTCGCAGACAGGGCGGTCAAGATCGGCTAGCCCGCGCTCCGCAAGCTGCATGACCGCGGCGGTGCAGAATATTTTTGAAATCGACGCGACGTTGTAGGCGCAGTCCGGGGCGGCCGGTTTTTTTCCGGGCCCGCCCTGATTTCCCAGAGCGTCTGCCGCGGCGATCTGACCGTCAAAGGCGATGGCATAGGAAACCGACGTATATGTGCCGGGCAGAACAGCCTCAAGGATGGAATTCAGCTTTTGCGACAGTTCGTTCATGATTGTCAGAAGCCCCCTTAGTGTGTTTTCCCCAGAAAGTGACAGGCAGCGCTGTGCCCCGGTGCGCATTCATGCAGGACAGGGGCTTTTTCGGCACAGACAGACTGTGCGCGGGGACAGCGGGTTCTGAACCTGCACCCTGAAGGCGGATTGATGGGACTGGGAACCTCGCCTTCAATGCCGGCCCGTTCGTGCCGCTCGTCAGGATCGGCAAGCGGAATGGCAGCGATCAGACCCTGAGTGTAAGGATGCAGCGGATGTGAGAATATCTCGTCGCTGGAGGCGATTTCCACCAGGCTGCCGAGATACATGATGCCCACGCGGTCGGAAATGTGCCTTACCATGGAGAGGTCATGGGAGATGAACAGATAGGTGAGGTGCTCTTCGCGCTGCAGCCGGATCAGAAGATTGACAATCTGCGCCTGTATTGAGACGTCAAGGGCCGAAATCGGCTCGTCGCAGACAATGAAGCGCGGCTTTACAGCAAGCGCACGGGCAATGCCGACGCGCTGGCGCTGTCCGCCGGAAAGCTCGTGGGCAAAGCGGCTTGCGAAATCGCGCCGCAGTCCGACCTTTTCAAGCAGTTCGCCGATTCTGGCTTGCTTTTCAGCCTCGCTGCCGTGAAAGAACACGGAGTACCCCTCGCCGATGATCTCTGCGATGGTCATGCGCGGATCGAGAGAGGAGTATGGATCCTGAAAGATAATCTGGGCGTCCTTTTTGAACGCCAGAAGCTCTTTTCCGCGGAGCGACGAGACATCGCGCCCGTCAAAAAGCACACGGCCCGAAGTCGGCCTGTAGAGCTGAAGGACCGATCTGCCGCAGGTTGTCTTGCCGCAGCCTGATTCGCCGACAAGACCGAGCGTTTCTCCCTCGGCTATGGAAAATGAGACATGATCCACCGCTTTGACAACACGGCCGCGTCCGATGGGAAAATACATGCAGAGGTTTTTGACTTCAAGAAGGTTTTCAGCCATGGCTCAGGCCTGCCTTTCAGAGAAAGATTTGACTTTCGGCGCATCCGGATGCTGCAGCCAGCAGGAAAGACGATGCGTGTCAGACAGCACTGTTTCCTCCGGCATGCGCTCGCGGCATATGGGCATGCAGTATTCGCAGCGGGCCGCGAACGGGCAGCAGTCAAGAGGCAGAATCAGGTCGGGCGGCGTGCCGCCCAGCGCGTAGAGCTCCTTTTTGCGGGCCGCGCCGGGGCGGGGAATGGAGTTCAGCAGCGCCCATGTGTAGGGGTGGCGTGCCTCGTGGAAAATTTCTTCCACCGTTCCGCGCTCCAGAACCTGCCCTGCGTACATCACCTGAATGCGCTCGGCAAAATTTGCCACGACGCCGAGGTTATGCGTCACAAGGATGATCGCCGTGTTCAGCCGGTTCTGAAGTTCCTGAAGCAGATTGAGAATCTGCGCCTGAATTGTCACATCGAGCGCCGTGGTCGGTTCATCGGCAATGAGAATCTGCGGCGTGCAGGCCAGGGCAATGGCGATCATCACCCGCTGACGCATGCCGCCCGAAAGCTGATGAGGATAGGCTTCAAAACGGCGTTCAGCATCAGGAATCTTGACCATTTCAAGCGCTTTGACAGCTTCTTCCCTTGCCTGCTGCCGGGTGAGACTGCGGTGCAGCAGAAGAGTTTCCATAATCTGTTTTCCGCAGGTCATCGTCGGGTTCAGCGACGTCATCGGATCCTGGAAGATCATGCTCACGTCATTGCCGCGGTAGGAACGCAGACGCTTTTTGTCCATGGCGAGCACATCCTCGCCTCTGAAATGAATTGACGAGCCGGGTTTGATGACCGCAAAGGGAGGCTGAAGCAGCCGCATCAGCGCCTTGGCCGTAACTGTTTTGCCGCAGCCCGACTCGCCGACGAAGGCCAGAGTTTCTCCGCGGTGCAGGTCAAAATCGACGCCGCGCACGGCCTTTACCTCGCCGGCATACGTGTTGAACGATACTCTGAGATTGCGGACAGAAAGAATTTTTTCCATGATTCCGCCTACTTTCGCAGCCGCGGGTCGAGGGCATCGCGGAGTCCGTCGCCCAGCAGCGTGAATGACAGCATGGTCAGCGCGATCATCAGAGCAGGAAAGAACATCTGGTAGGGATAAAATGTAAACGATGTCTGCGCGGCCGCCGCAAGAGCTCCCCAGCTCGTTTCCGGCGGCTGCACGCCGAGGCCGACGTAGCTCAGAAACGCCTCTGAGAAGATGTAGCCGGGAATGTCGAATGTGATGGAGACAAGCACCACGCTCAGTGTGTTGGGAATCAGGTGGCGCACAATGATCTTCCACGGGCTGACGCCGAGCGCATTGGCTGCAAGAATGTACTCCTGACTCTTGATCTGCAGCACCTGCCCGCGCACGAGCCTGGCGATGGAACACCAGCCTGTGAGCGTCATGGCAAGCACCAGAGTGAAAATCCCGTGGCTCTGCAGCACCACGGAAAGCAGGATGACGACAATCAGATAGGGGACGCTGATGATGATTTCCACAATACGCATCATGACATCGTCCACAATGCCGCCGAAGTAGGCCGAGATGCCGCCGTAAATGCAGCCCACTGTGGATGAGATCAGCGCGCCCGTCAGGCCGATGATCAGCGAAATCCGGCCGCCGTGAGCCACACGGGCGAAAAGGTCGCGTCCCAGTTTGTCCGTGCCGAACCAGTGTTTCAGGCTGGGGAACTGGTTCCGGGCCGTGCGGTCCACCGCCTCGAATTCATACCCGCTCAGCGAGGGGCCGAAAACAACAAGAAGCGTGAGGAAAATAAGGATGATCAGCGCCACAAGCGCAATCCTGTTCTGCCTGAAACGGCGCCACACGTCCTGAAGGTAGCTGATCTGCGGACGGACGATCTCCTCGGATTCCTCCGGCCTGATGCCGATGATTTTAAACTTTTCAGCAGGAATGTGTTCCATGAATAACCTCCTGATTCTCTGCCGGTCAGTTGTCTGCCAGGCGGATCCGCGGATCGACCAGCATATAGACAAAGTCAACCACCAGCTGCATCACCACGAACAGGGCCGCGTAGAAAATTGTCGTTCCGAGCGTCATGGAATAATCGTTGTTGTTGATCGAACTGATGTAATAAAATCCGATGCCCGGAATGCTGAAAATTTTCTCTGTGACGAAAGCGCCCGTGAAAATGCCCACAATACGCCCCGCCAGAATGGTGATTGCCGGCAGAAGCGAATTGCGCATCACGTGGCGCGTGATCACCTGAAACTCACTCAGTCCCTTGGCGCGTGCCGTCAGAACATAGTCCTGGTTCAGCACGTCAAGCATGCTGGATTTGATGTAGCGCGCGTAGGTCGCAATCGTTCCGAAGCAGAGCACAAGCACCGGCAGCACGAGATGCTTCGGCTGCCCCCAGCCGGAGGTGGGCAGCCAGCCCAGCCTGACCGAGAAGAAGTACTGAAACAGCGACGCCAGCACAAACACCGGAATGGTAATGCCCATGATGGCAATGAACATCACGATGTAATCGGGCCAGCGGTTTTTGTACAGCGCGGCGATAATTCCCAGGGAAATGCCGATGACCAGTCCGACCGCCAGCGCGATGCCGCCGATTGCAGCCGAAACAGGCGACGTCTCGCGGATGGTCTGCGTCACCGACCGCCCGGGATAGACGACGCTCTCCCCGAAATCGCCGTGCAGCAGGTTTTTCATGTATATGAAAAACTGCGTGTGCAGCGGCTTGTCAAGGCCGTATTTGGCATAGAAATTGGCCTTGGTCTGCTCGGGCAGCGCGCGGGCGAGACTTGCCAGCGGGTCGCCGGGGATGGAGCGCATCAGGAAGAAGGTCACCGCCGTGACCACAAACAGCGTGAAAAGCATATAAAGTACACGTTTGATGATGTATCTGCCCATGAGTGAGCCTCCCTGAAAAAACAGCGGGTTTTCCGGCAGTCCGTCGCCGGAAATACGAAGGCCTTTCAAACTGATGTGCCGCGAATTGAAATAAAAGAGACAACGCACGAACGTTGTCTCTTTTTTTATCATAACTGTCTGGTTATCATTCCAGGTCGCGGCAGGATCGGTCTGCAGAGGGCCTATCTGCCCGAAGTGTAAACGTATTTGTAGCCGATGCCGGAGAAGCCGAGCGTTGCATAGCCGTGGACCCAGGGCTTGATGAAGCGGTTGGATCTTGCCGTGGCCATGGGCGACACGACGCACTCGTCGCGGATCAGAATGTTTTCCGCGTCAATGTAGTCCTTCAGACGTACAGACTCATCAAGTTCCGTTGAGGCATGCTTCAGCAGTTCGTCATAGCGGCTGCTGCTCCAGCCCGTCTTGATGGCGTCGTAGCTTGAAACAAACAGCGACAGCACGTCATACGGATCGTTATAATAGGCGCCCCAGCCCATAAAGCCGATCTGGTAGTTGCCCTTCAGCACATTGTCGTAGAAGATGCCCCATTCGGCATAGCTGATCTTCAGGTCAACGCCGAGCTCAGTCTTGTAAACCTGCTGCAGATACTCGCCGAGCGTGCGGAACCACTCGCTGGTGCCGGCCAGGGAGAACGTCACTTCAAGCTTTGAAGGATCATCGCCAAGACCAAGTTCCTTCATGCCCTGAAGCAGAAGGTCCTTCGGCGTCTTTCCCTCGGCCTTCAGCTGATCGGACATTTCTCTGATGATGTCGCCTGCAGCCTTGCGGTAGTTGGTGTTTCCCACGGAGATGGTGGGCACAACCCAGCCGTAGGTGGGAATGCGCAGCCCGCCGAAGCACATCTCGTTGATGTCCTCGCGGTCCACGGCCAGGGTGAAGGCCTTGCGGACATTGACGTTTTTAAAGAGCTTGTCCTTTGCGTTGTAAAATGCATAGGAAATAGTTGCCGTAGAGTAGGGCGCGTACTGCGCGTCGGTTTCCTTGAAGCGCTGAACCCACTCTTTCTGCCCTGCGGTGACAAAGTCCAGCTCGCCGCTCAGGAAAGCGTTGTAGTAGGTTGTCTCGTCGCTCATGATGAAGATGTTGATCTTTTCAAGGTTCACATGTTCCGCGTCCCAATAGGCGTTATTCTTTACCAGAACCATTGAGTTGTTGTGAGTCCAGCTTTCGATTCTGAACGGCCCGTTGGCGATGAAATACTGGGCTTCAGAGCCGTACTTCTCTGACCATTCGCTGATTTTGTCCTCTCTGAGCGGGAAGTACACAGTTTCATTGATCATGCTCAGGAACATCGGCGTCGGGGCCTTCAGCGTGAGTTCCAGAGTCATGTCATCAACGGCGCGGACGCCCAGCTCGCTGAGATCTGCCTCGCCCTTGTTGACCTTGTCAAAATTCTTCAGAGGCTCAAGGAAGAAACTGTTGGGCGAACCGGTCTTCGGGTCAGCGGCGCGTCTGATTCCGTACACGTACTGCTGTGCCGTTACGGGCACGCCGTCCTCCCATTTGCTGGGGCGGAGGTGAAACGTCCAGACAAGGCCGTCAGGGCTGGTTTCCCATCCGGTTGAGCCTGAAGGCACAAGGTTGTACTGTCCGTCCTTTTCCTCGAGACGCACAAGCCCTTCCATGACGTTGCGCATCACCGAGCTGGAATAAGTGTCGGCGCGCAGCGTAACATCCATAGTGGAAGGATCGGCAACCAGATAGTCGTTGATGTACTGCTTTGCATCCTTCTTCGCTTCCTGCTCTGCAGCCGCACACGGCAGAGCGAGCAGCAGCAGAAGCAGCGGCACAAAACTGAACTTTTTCACTGACAAGACCTCCCTTGAAATTGAAAAGCTGAAGCCGCAGAGCCTTTAAAGCCTGAAAACGATGCAAATACACGTTATTTCTACGTTTAAATTATAGAGAGTGCACAAATGAATGTCAATTTCATAGATTTTTTGCATGAATCATATATCTTAAAATAAAATGTTTTTTTGACTGCGATGTGCGTTAGAAAATACATCTGTGCACCTGCCGTAAATATCCGCAGATGTTTTCCGCGCCCGGTGCGGGCAGAGAGACAGCCGTCCGTCTCAGACCGGCTGCTGCTGCCGGGGCATTTATTGTGTTCTGTGCCCTGGCTGCGGAATTCTCATCATGATAATGAAGCAGAAAGGCTGCCCCCGCGTTTTCCGGGGCAGCCTTTCCTGCTTTTCTTTCTCAATTTTCCGGGTGAATCTGTTCTCGTAAAGTCGCTGTCAGAAACGCGGATGCGGGGTTTTCAGCGGGATTTGCCGAGGTAGGCGGCCTTGATTGACGGATCGTTCAGCAGTTCGCTGCCGGTTCCCTGCATCCCCAGCGAGCCTGTTTCGAGGACGAACGCGTAGTCGGCGATTTTCAGGGCGGCGTTGGCGTTCTGTTCAACCAGAAGAATGGTGATGCCCTCGGCGTGCAGGGTTTCGATGATCTTGAAGATGTCGTGCATCACAATGGGGGCCAGACCCAGCGAAGGCTCGTCCATCATCAGCAGCTTGGGGCGCATCATCAGCGCGCGGCCGACCGCCAGCATCTGCTGCTCGCCGCCTGAAAGCGTTCCGGCCATCTGCCACGAACGCTCCTTCAGACGGGGAAACAGCTGATACACGTGTTCAAGGTCGGCGGTCAGGTCATCGTTTCTCAGATAGGCGCCGATCTTAAGATTTTCAAGAACAGTCAGGTTGGGAAAAACGCGCCGGCCCTCGGGCACCATGCAGATGCCCTCTGACACGATTTTCTGCGGGTTCTGTCCGCTGATCACGTTTCCGTCGTAGGTGATGGTGCCTCCCTTGATGGGGACCAGGCCGCTGATAGCCCGCAGCGTGGTTGACTTTCCCGCGCCGTTGGCACCGATCAGCGTGACAATCTGCCCCTTTTCAACAGAGAAGGTGATGCCCTTCAGGGCTTCGATCCCGCCGTAGCTTACCTTAAGATTCAGCACGTTGAGCAGGCTCATGACACGTCACCTCCCAGATAGGCTTCAATGACCCGCGGATCGTTCTGCACCTGTCCGGGGGTGCCTTCGGCGATCTGGCGTCCGAACTCGATGACATAAATACGGTCAGAAATCTCCATCACCAGTTCCATGTGGTGCTCGATGATGAAAACAGTCAGGTTGAAGTTCTTCCGGATCTCGCGGATAAAGTGTGCCAGCTCCAGCGTTTCCTGCGGATTCATGCCTGCCGCAGGCTCGTCCAGCAGCAGCAGCGTCGGGTGAGTCGCCAGGGCGCGCACAATTTCAAGAAGTCTCTGGCGCCCGTAGGGGAGACTTGACGCAAGCTCATCTTCCTGTCCGGTAAGACCGGCAATTTCAAGAAGCTCAGCGGCGCGGGTGTGCATCATTTCCTCTTCGGCACGGTTGAGGTGCAGCACCGAAGCAAGGAAACTGGCACTGCGGCGCAGATGCTGCGCGGTGAGAACGTTTTCGAGAACCGTCATGCCGGAGAACAGCCTGATGTTCTGAAATGTGCGGGCAATGCCCAGCTTTGTAATTTTATCGGGCGTCGGCAGAAGCACTTTCTTCGCGGCGAAAAGGTCTTTGTCACTGCCTGCGTAGATGTGCCTCATTCTGCCTCTGGGGTGGCACCGCACAATGGGATGTCCGTAGAAGCTGATTTCCCCGTTGGTCGGCGGATAAATGCCCGTCACGGCGTTGAACGCCGTTGTTTTTCCCGCGCCGTTCGGGCCGATGAGCGCAACAATTTCGCCCTCGTTGATGTCCATTGTCAGGCTGTCCACCGCGACAACGCCGCCGAACTGCATGGTGAGATGATCAATGTGAAGAACGTTCTTTTTTTCTGTCATTGTTCATCTCCGCCTTTCTCCGCCGCCGTGGCTTTCCGCGGCCTGAACAAGTCCGGAAGCTCCTTCGTGCCCATAATGCCGCGGCTGAAGAACAGCACGATGACCATGATGATCACCGAGAACACCACAAGACGGAAGCCGTTTCTCAGCAGAGGCACCTGAAATCCGTTGATGACCTGCTTTTCGTCAAGAAAACGCAGCCACCACTCAGAGCAGGCCACAAAGAGGAACGAGCTGATGCACGACCCCGTCACCGAGCCGACACCGCCGATAACCACAATCAGCAGTATTTCGTAGGTCATGGCAGAAGTGAAGCTCTTGGCCTGCACCGAAGTCTGGTACATGGCCAGCAGGGCGCCGGAAATGCCCGTGAAGAATGACGAGATGCAGAACGCCAGCTGTTTGTGCTGTGCCAGGTTGACACCCATAGCCTCGGCGGCCACCTCATTGTCCTTCACAGCGCGCAGGGCGCGGCCGTAAGTGGAATTGATGAGCATAAGAATCAGCGCGATGCACAGCCCGCTGATGATCATGGGCATCATCGTTGAGAAGTAGACAATCACCTCGCCGGAGGCGTTCCTGATGTTGAAGTCGTTGAAATTCGGAAACAGACGCAGCAGGTTTGACCCGTTGGTGATGGGCCCCAGCTGGTTCCACTGGAAGATGGCGCGGATGATTTCGGCAAAGCCCAGCGTTGCGATGGCCAGATAGTCGCTTTTCAGCCTCAGCACCGGCAGACCAATCAGCCAGGCGAACAGAGCCGCCACGACGCCGGCGAGGATGATGGCGATGAAAAACGGCATCTCGAACTGGATGATCCCGCCGTTGAAATACTGGTAAACGCTCATGCGCAGCGCGGGCGGAATCGTCAGCACGCCGTAGACATAGGCGCCGATCAGCATGAACCCCGCATGCCCCAGCGAGAAAATGCCCGTGAAGCCCACCAGCAGGTTCATTGCAACGGCTGCCAGAGCATACACCGCGCCTTTTTTCAGCACAGTGAAAACCATTGATGTGGATGGAAGCGTCTGTTCCGCCGCGAAAACAGCGGCGTACACCGCCGTGATAATCACGGCGCTGATGATCATACCTCTGCGGTTTTTAACAGCAGTCATGGCGCTCACCTACACCTTGTCGGTGTTTTCCTCGCCGAAGAGCCCCGTGGGCTTTACGACGAGAATCACAATCAGCAGTGCAAACGTGAAGGCATCAGAGAACGTGGCCAGCCCCAGCGGCCTGGCGATGACGCCCATGCGGAACAGAATCACGTCCAGACCCTTGATGATGTTTTCGCACAGGCCGATGATGAACGACCCGATCACTGCGCCGGGAATCGAGCCGATGCCGCCGAACACCGCCGCGACAAACGCCTTCAGGCCCGGCATGGCGCCCGACGTCTGAATGACCGTCGAGTAGTTGGTGAAGTACAGCATCGAGCCCACCGCTGCCAGAAACGAACCGATGACGAACGTCGACGAGATGACGTTGTCGATCTTGATGCCCATCAGCAGGCTTGTTTCAAAGTCCTTGCTCACGGCGCGCATGGCCATGCCGATTTTCGTATGGTTGATCAGCATGACAAGCCCCACCGTCAGGAACAGCGTCAGAAACGGCGTGATGATCGTCACCATTTTCGTGGTGGCGCCGAAAATCTGCACCGAGTTGGAGATGAACGGGATTTTCGGGTAAAACTGGTTCAGACCGCCGGTGATGTAAAGCACCAGATTCTGCAGCGTGTAGCTCACGCCGATGGCAGAGATCATGACGCTCATGCGCGGTGCAGCGCGCAGCGGCCTGTAGGCCACGCGCTCAATGATAAAGCCGATCAGTGACGTCAGGATCAGTACGAGAGGAATCGAAATGTACAGAGGCACCGCTGCCGACAGGTAGACCATCAGAATTCCGGCCACCATGAACACATCGCCGTGGGCGAAATTGATCAGGCGCAGAATACCGTACACCATGGTATAGCCGATGGCGATCAGGGCATACTGCCCGCCGACAGAGATGCCCGACAGAATATAGGGAAAAACTGTTTTCCACATTGACGAGACATCCTTCCTGAAAGTACAGGCTTACTTACAAAAAGCGGCAGGGAAAAAATCCCCGCCGCACTTTTGCTGCCTGGATAAACGGCTTTCCGGCGTCAGTTGACTTTCTGAACTGCCACAAACTCCCACTCGCCGGTCTTGGGATTGACAGACTTGATGAACGCAGAATCGCGGAGCGCGTCGCCGTTGACCTGGTCAAAGGCAATCTCACCCGTGACGCCGGTCAGCTTCGTCTGCCACAGAGCTTCGTTGACCTTGCGGGAATCCGTGGAGCCGGCGAGCTGCAGAGCCGCGAGAGCCGTGTAGTAGGCGTCATAGCCCATGGCAGACATGGCAGAAATCATGTCGTTGCCGCCGTTGTTGGTCATGGCTTCCTTGTCCTCGTTCAGCCAGGCCTTGAAGCCCTTGTCGAACGCAGAACCGCTTTCCTGGTAGAAGGTGGAGACGATTACTTTCACGTTTGTGCCCTTCGTGACTTCAGCGACCTTGTTGCTGTCAAGCGTATCGCCGCCGATGATGGGGAACGGAACATTCTGTCCGGCCGCCTGCGCGATGATCTGTGTGGAGTAGGCCAGAGAGACAGGGCAGAAGAACGCTTCAGCGCCGTACATGGCCGCGTTGGTCAGGTACGAGGTAAAGTCAGAGTTGCCCGTCGGGAACGTATCGGTGATCACCTTGCCGCCCAGCTTCTCAAAGGCTTCCTTGAAATAATGGCAGAGCCCGATGTCGTAGTCGTTGCCCAGTTCGCCGAGGCAGTATGCCGTTTTTGCGCCGAGATTTTTATAGGCGTAGTTGGCAAGAACCGTGCCCTGGAAAGGATCGAGGAAGCAGATGCGGAAATAGTGCTTGTTGCCTGCCGTCACCTGGGGATTCGTGCAGGTCACGCCGATGGCGGGAATGCCCGCATCGGCAAAATACTGGGATCCGGCGATGGCCACAGCCGATCCGTAAGTGCCGAGAATGACAGAAACGTGCGAGGCCACAAGCTGCTGAGCTGCCGTCGGGGCCTTGTCGGTTGACGAGCCGTTGTCGGCATAGACAAGTTCAACCTTATAAATTTCGTCGCCGATTTTGACAGTGGGCGTCTTTTTATTTGCGTACTGCATGCCCAGCATTTCCTGTTTGCCGCCCGCGCCGCTGTCGCCTGAAGCCGGCTCGAAAACACCAATGCGCACAACCTTTTCCGCGGCCAGCGCCGCCGAAGCCATCATGCAGAATGCCAATACCGCCGCAGCCAGTTTCTTCATTATTTTCATTCTCCTTTCAATGTGTTCCCGTAATCGTGAATCTTTTGTGATTATAAAACATTTTTTACAGCATTTCAATTGTAAAATATCGACACTTTAACTGAAAATATATCTGTAAAAGCAGATTTATAGAAATTGTATTCTATTTTATGAAGTGTTTTGCTTCTTAATGATAGTAAAAATAAAATAAGGAGACTTTTATTTTCCTCAAAAATCATAAAACTGATCTTTAAGGGTAATAAAAGTCTCCAAATGAAAAAAGTACGGATAAGGAGTTTAAATCTCAGGAATCTGTTCTGTCCCAGCGGATACGGCGGTAGCACAGGAGAAGCGAAGCTGCGCTGAGGCACCACGTGAAAGGATATACTGCATACAAAAGGCGGATGTCGTGATAGAGCGGCATAAGAATTTCAAGGTAAGTTACGCGGATCACGCACCAGCACACCAGCATGACAATCATAGGCACCACAGCCCGTCCGAGACCGCGCAGAATGCCAGCCATGCAGTGCGAAAGCGCCGGCAGAAAATAAAACGGCGTGGCGATCATGGCCTGCAGAACGCCGAAACGGATCACCTCAGGGCTGCTGTTGAATGCCCCGATCAGCAGCGGTGCGGAAAAGCGCAGCACCAGCGCCAGAATCTCCGCCAGAACCGCGCTGGTGATCAGCGCAAAGCGCGCGCCGCTGTGAGCGCGTTCATACTGCCCCGCGCCGATGTTCTGACTGACAAACGTCGTGATGGAAAGGGCAAAGCTCGATATCGGGATAAAGGCGAAGCCTTCCAGCTTCAGAAACGTTCCGCTGCCCGCCACAGCCATGGCGCCGAACGAGTTGATGTGCGACTGCACCACCATGTTGGCGAAGGCGATGATCGAGTTCTGCATGCCCGCCGGAATTCCCATGTGAAGGATGGATTTCAGCATCGGCAGATCGAGACGCAGCAGTTTCACAGAAAAACGGCCCGGTTCCCCGATGCGGGCGAGGTGCCAGAACCCCAGCGCTGCGCTGGCCGCCTGTGAGAACACAGTTGCCCACGCCACGCCGGCAACGCCCCAGCCGAATGCAATGACGAACACCAGATCAAGCGCCACATTGAGCACCGATGAGAAAATCAGGTAATACAGCGGGTGCCGGCTGTCGCCCAGAGCCTGAAGAATGCCGTTGGCGCAGTTGTAGAGCACCGCTGAAAGCAGGCCCGCAAAGTAAATCCTGAAATAGACCAGCGCGCTGGGCATCACCGATTCCGGTGTGCCCATGATTCGCAGCACCCACGGCGAGAAGACTATGCCGAGAAACGACAGCAGCAGCCCCGCCAGCAGCGCAAAACTCACAGTTGTGTGAATCGAGGTTTTCACGCGCTCAGCGTTCTGCGCGCCGAAGTACCGCGCGATGACCACGCCGGCGCCCACAAAGACCCCCTGCAGGAACCCGATCACGAGAAACGTGCTGTGCCCCGACGAGGCCACCGCCGCCAGCGCGTCGCTGCCGATGAAGTTGCCCACCACAAGCGAATCCACAGTGTTGTACATCTGCTGAAAGAAGTTTCCCAGCACCAGCGGCATCGCGAACAGCACCATCGTGCGCCCGATAGGACCGCTGGTAAGCAGCATGGCTCTGTCTTTCATAAAAACGCCCCTTCCGGCGCCAGAATCCGGCGCAGCAGCTAAGACCGTGCGCCCGGCACCGATCTTTTTCTATTCTAACAGAAAAACTGTGCTCCGCGCCGCTGCGTCCGGCTGGTGAAATAAAAATTTTAAAATTAAGACTTGTCTTAAATTGACGAACCGATTCGTGCGTGCCGCGCTGCAGAAGCGATTGACAGATGTTATAATCTAAAGCGCATTTGTATATAGTTTTGACAAGCAAGTTAAAATGCTGTAATCTTTCTTAGGTACAATAATTGTTTTATATTCGTATACTTTATGCATTTGGAAAGGACAGGTGCGCAATATGGATAAGAATGCCGACGTTTACATTCGTCAGGTGGATCCTGAGATCGCGGATATCATTGTTGAGGAATACCGCCGCCAGAACCACCAGATCGAGCTGATCGCCTCAGAGAACTTCACCTCGCGCGCGGTGATGGCCGCCATGGGCTCAGTGCTGACAAACAAGTATGCCGAGGGCTACCCCGGAAAACGCTACTACGGCGGCTGCGAAGTGGTCGACAAGGCTGAAAATCTGGCCCGCGACCGCGCAAAGAAGATATACGGCTGCGATCACGTCAACGTGCAGCCCCACTCAGGCAGCCAGGCCAACATGGCCGTGTATTTCTCACAGCTTCAGCCCGGCGACACAATCCTCGCCATGAATCTCACCGACGGCGGGCATCTGACCCATGGCTCCCCGGTCAACTTCTCCGGCAAACTGTACAACATCATTCCCTACGGCGTCCGCAAAGACACAGAAACCATTGACTTCGACCAGGTCCGCGACCTTGCAAAGCAGCATCATCCCAGACTTATCGTCTGCGGCGCCAGCGCCTATCCCCGCATCATCGACGCCAGCAAGTTCCGCGAGATCGCCGATGAAGTCGGCGCCATGGTGATGTTTGACATCGCCCACATCGCCGGCCTTGTGGCAGCAGGCGAGCATCCCAACCCCGTGCCTTACTGCGACTTTGTGACCACCACCACCCACAAGACCCTGCGCGGTCCCCGCGGCGGCATGGTCATGTGCAAGGAACAGTACGCCAAGAAACTTGACAGCGCCATCTTCCCCGGCATGCAGGGCGGCCCGCTCATGCACATCATCGCCGCAAAGGCCGTGGCACTTGCCGAGGCCATGAGACCCGAGTTCAAGACCTATCAGCACAACATTGTGGACAACTGCAAATACCTTGCCCAGAAAATGCTTGAAAAAGGATTCCGTCTCGTTTCCGGCGGCACCGACAACCACCTGATCCTTGTCGACCTTACCAGCAAGGGCGTCACCGGCAAGCAGGCACAGCTCGCCCTTGACCGCGCCGGCATCACCGTCAACCGCAACACAATTCCCTTTGAGAAACTCAGCCCCATGGTTACCAGCGGAATCCGCGTCGGCACAGCCGCTGCAACCACCCGCGGCTTCGGCCATGACGAAATGGCAAAAATCGCCGACTGGATCGACCGCGTCGTTTCCCATATCGATGACGAAACCGTCATCCAGAAAGTCCGCGGCGAAATCACAGAACTCTGCGACGCCAAGCCGCTTTATCCCGGACTGTACTAAACCGCCCGCTGCTTTTTTGCAGAACCGGCCGCCGGAGCTGCCGCTCCGGCGGCTTTTTGTGTGCACCTCCCGCTCCGGCTGATTTCAGCCCCGCCAAAGCTGATTCTGCCGAATAACACATGCAGACAGACTCAAAACAGCATTCAAAACCGCCGGCACTCTGGTATAATAGAAAAAAGAAAATATGCGGGGCCGTAGCCCCGGAGGGGAGGATCAGTCATGTTCGGAGATACCATTGCGGCAATTTCAACAGCGTGGGGCAACAGCGGCATAGCCATTGTGCGCCTGTCCGGGCCTGACTCATGGAACATCGTCCGGAAGCTTGTGCGCTTTTACACCGACGCGCCCCTGAAAACCCGTTTTGCGCGGAATGCATATCTGCTGGACGAGGGCGGGGCCGTCATCGACCACATTCTGGTGCTTCCGTTCCGCGCCCCTCACAGCTACACCGGCGAGGACCTTGTGGAATTTCACTGCCACGGCGGCAGCCTTATAGCCCAGCGGTGCCTTGAGCTGTGCATATCCGCAGGCGCGCGCATGGCACTCCCCGGCGAGTACACCCGGCGGGCGTTTGAAAACGGCCGCCTTGACCTTTCCCAGGCCGAGGCCGTCGGCGCGCTCATTCAGGCGCGCAGCAACGAGGCGCTGCGCGCTGCCAACCGCACTCTTGACGGTGAACTGACCCGTGCCGTCGGCGAGATCTACGACGAACTCACATCACTCGGCGCTGAAGTTGAAGTCGGCCTCGACTTTCCCGAGGAAGACGTGCCCTATGTGACCGATGAAACACTGGCCGGCCGCCTTGAAGTCGTGCGCCAGTCCCTTTCCGAACTGCTGGAGCGCTGCTCTTCAGGCGTAATTCTGCGCGAGGGCATCCGCGTCGCGCTGGTCGGACGTCCCAATGCCGGAAAGTCGTCGCTTCTCAATGCGCTTCTGAAAGAATCCCGCGCCATTGTCACTGCCATTCCCGGCACCACGCGCGACATCATCGAGGCCGTGCTGACCTTCCGCGGCGTGCCCCTGCGCCTCGTTGACACCGCGGGCATCACCGAGAACTATCATGACGAGGTGGAAGCTCTCGGCGTCGAACGCGCCCGCAGCGCCATGAAAGAAGCCGACGTACGCATCTGGGTCATCGACGGCAGCGAGCCGCTCCATCAGGAAGACGTCGACCGCGTGCGCGACATTGAGGACACCCCCCACATCGTCGTGATCAGCAAGGCCGACCTGCCCCAGAAAATAAGCCAGGCGTCGCTGACAGCGCTGATTCCCGCCAGCACCGTGATCCCCGTTTCCGCGAAGAAGGGAACCCGCCTTGAAGAACTCAAGGAGTCCATCGTCGGAATGGTGAGCGGCACCGGTGCCCTTGATACCGGCCTGAACGCCAGCAGCCGTCAGGTAGAAGAGCTGCGCGCCGCCATCAGTTCGGTTGATACAGGGCTGAAAGCGCTGAACGACGGACTTGATCAGGCGCTTGTGTCAGGCTGCGTGAGCGACGCGAGAAAGTCGCTGACCCGCATCCTCGGCGGTGAGCGTGACGAAGATCTCATCAACGAAATTTTCAGCACCTTCTGCATCGGCAAGTAGACGGCTCCGAATCAATAAGGCAGAGAATAATTCTGACAGGCAGCTGCAGAGCCTGTCAGAATTTTTTTTGCCGTGCGGCCGCTTGCGGCTGTCTGAGCCGGCGGGATTTTACCGTGAGGGCGGTGTGAGCCGGGAGTTTTAGACCACGTGCGGTGGGCTGAATGGTTGTTTTGGGACGTTCGACCGATGCCGTACTGCTTATTATGCTTTATTTGAATGTTCATTCTCTTTTGCCTGTCAAAAAGAGAACGAACCAAGAGAAAAGACACCGGCAAGCTGCGTCGTGCCTCGCGCTCTGTCGCTTCGGCGGGAGCTTCGAAGTTCGCCTGCGGCTCACCTCAGCTCTTTATCCGCCTGCGCTGGACTCGCGCGTTTTAAGCGCGGAAAACGTGCGCTTAAAACCGGCACTCCTTAGAATGCCGGTCAAGGTCAAAACCTCTGGG
>CAZDXA010000024.1:0-35689 GCA_964509435.1 uncultured Synergistaceae bacterium
GCATCCCGGGAGGACATCGAGAAAGCTCTTGGCGTGCTGTTCAGCTGAAAATTTTGTTATTTTCCGAACATCATGAGCGACAGGTGGAGACTTTTTCTCCCCCGCTGCTGTTTTATTACAGCTGTTTTTTGCGCACTGCCGTCGTGCTTCTCGTTTTACGCCCCATTAATCTCAATCTGTCAAAGTTGTTTCAAAATCTCCTCGACAGCATATGGTCTGGCGAACTTTAGAAATGCTTCACTTATAAAGATCGTACCTGATTCTTCAGGTTTTTTCCACATGGCCGGATATATTACCAGTTTTTTATGAACTCCGTTCTTTTCGATTTCCAAAACATCAGGCTTTTTACTGATCTGGCAGTCGGAAAGTTTCAGAATTCCAGCCAGTGGTCTGATCAATTTTTGTTGTGCATCAAGATCCAGTTTGTCGGCTCTTACCCCCTCAATCCCCCATTTCAGAAGATCCAAGGCCGCAAAACGATCCAGCATTCCATGTATATGCTGATTTCGATAGTGTTTCAGGCATTTATAGCAGGCACTTTCACAGTCACAGCCATTAAGCAGTTCCTTAACTCCGTCGAGCATCTGTCTGATGCTGCCCGCAATACTTACTGCATAGCCTGCACCGCTGGACAGGCTGTCATATAAATAGACATCTACAAATGCTCCTGATATACCGGTTCTCAACCGGTAGCCTGTCACCAGTTCAGTAAACTCAACATCAAGTTCTTTGCTTGCTACTAGCCGAAGTCCTTCTGCAAGCGACTGTGCAGCATGACCTAACCACAGATTATTCTGACGCTGTGTCGCAATCAGTGAGTCATCCAGGGCAAACTCCAATACAAGCATATCAGTTACAAAGTCATACCCCAGATTAACGTTTATAGCGTTTGCGTGCCTGCACTTTCCCTTTGTAAAATTGGAACTATATGGACGCGCAACATCCTTAAGAACACTTACCTCATCCCCAGGCATTGCAGCGCCGCACTCCGGACAAACCATAAATCCGCGGTCATCGATTCCCTTGTTCAGCATGATGATTCTCTGATTTGTTCTCGCTGCAATTCGTATGTGCTTGGTGCCAGGAATAGCACTCATCTCGTCCGACTCCGGAAGCGTGGAGTACAGAGGCTGCTGTACCGCAGAATATTCCTCTTTAAGCTGCGCATCAAGCACTGCCCTTGCATTTTTGGGCGCAAATCCCCATGGCCTCAGCATTTTTCTCATCGGCTCCAGATGAGTATTGCCGCAGAAGGGGCATTTTTTCACGTTGTCTGTTGATAAACCAAACCAGCCGCAATCCGGACAACTGAGAATTTCTTTTAAGTAATTCGGGTCTGCTATAAAAGCTTCAGCAGGAATAGAAGCCTTGCCTTTCCCTCGTTCGCTGCCCGGATAATATATTCCGCCGACCTGATACGTCTGCTTATCGACAACGATAGCCCGTCCTGGTGCATATTCACCAATAGCGACGTCCAGGCCGCGCTCTACCTGATACTGCACTTTTCCATACTGATCAGAAATATAAGTGCTGACAACGTTTTTAGGGAAAGAAAAGGTCGGAATAATGCCTTCCTCATAGAGAGCATCAAGTAACGTCTTGTAATTTTTCCCGATCTGATTATCCTCAGACACGCCAAACAACTCCGGATGCAGCCTTAAACTGTTTTTCATGCGATTCAGTGATTCCTGCAGTGAACTGCAGAAAGCTGATATGTCAAATTCCGCTGAAGCCGGCAGTAATCCAGAATATTGTTTAAAGTCACAGCCGCGCAAATAGTCCATAAAAGACGGTACGTAATTATTCAGGAATTCGGCAGCGGGTATTTTATCCAGACTGCAGTTAATTTTCGCCAGATATTCTTGGAACACAATCATACTGACATGTCGCTGAAGCAGTTTTTCACTCTGTACATCAATCCACGGGCGTCTCGGATCTCCTCTGAACATTGGAACAGGATCGTTAAAATACAGCGTATCGTGCGGTCCGTCTTCACAAAACGTCACAATAGTGGATATGCTGGATCCGCGCCTGCCCGCACGCCCTGCTCTCTGCTGATAATTTTCTCTCGTTGGCGGAACATTTCTGAGCCCGACAGCTACAAGAGAACCAATATCAATGCCCACCTCCATAGTTGTCGTACAGCTCAGGATATCCACTGGCGTTTCACTGCCCTGTATCAAATCCTGAAAGCGCAGTTCATATTTTTCTGTCTTTGACCATAAATCATCCCTCTGATCCTTGTGAGACAGTTGGGCTGTATGTTCTTCCGTGTCGATAACATGAATGCCTTGTCCGTTGATAGCATCGTCTATCGGCTTACGCCAGAAGGCAAGTGCGTTTTTTTCGCTCTCGCTTAATTCATGGATATCTGAAGCCCCGCAGAAAGGACACTTTCCTCTCAGCATAAACGGGGTGATCCCTGAACATTGTTCGCATTGATACCAGCGATGCCCGGCGTCATACCTTGGTTTTACACGGGCAAGGTTTATATAGTATTTACCGTTATCATTCTTCTCAAGGAAATGATCAAAAAAAATTTTCTTCCATTTTTCTTTTTCTTCAGGGTTTTTCTTCCAATCCATGGCGTCAATAATGACATTTGGAAAATCCCAATCTGGCGCCAGACCGAAACTGTCGAACTTCGGCCTGACTTCCTCCCGAATGTCATCAGAGATAACGTGTCCTAGAGCAGTATATTGATCGTTGATCCGCATGGTCCATGCGTTGAAGACTTCCAAAAAATCAGCTTGAGAAACGGAGACTCCCTGCTCTTCAAGGTCGTACAATCCATCACACAGGTCACAATTCGCTGGCTCAATCCAACACAAAGCCGCATCATAAAGGGTATTGTATCCGCCGCAAAAGAGTCTGAGAATAAATTTCTGCATTTGCTTCGTCAAAGGAGTGTTGCTAATTTTAATTCTGGGTGTATAAACACGTTTCTGATCCTGGCATCTTTTTAAATTATTCAACGCACGCGCGCAGTTTTTGACAAATTCTTCACGTTCAGGATCATGAAAAATCTGAACATGTCGTAAAGCTGATTCAAGACAAATATAGTCATATAAATCATCCAGCGAACTTTCTACATTGTTTTTATTTTGCTGTTCCATTCGCCGAACTGCCAGCACAAAAAGCTGACGCGCTGCCTCCATGTCGGATGCCTCTGACATATCCCGTGCCAGTTTAGCCGCGCGCTGCCGGCTGTCTGAAAAAATAAGCACCTTTCTGCCTTCATTGGGGAAACGATCTTTATCTTTCCCGGGCACTGGCGGCTCAACCTGAAACTGCGCCTTAATCAAATTAGAAAACGATTGATTGCCCCGGGTGCTGAACGACGTAAGCTGCAAGCTACCCAAAGTATGCCGGCAGTGTGGACAGGTAGGAAAAGTAATGACATCCGGCCGTCCTTTAACGGAATAATTGCAATAATAGAGTTTTCGTATGCCGGGATGGCCATCCAGACTGTCATCTCTAAAATCAACATAACCGCTTTGAATATCAAGATAACACGGCCTGATGGCATTCTTCCTCTGTTTCGGAGGAAGACGATAGTTTGCCGGCGGTATATAGAGGTGAATTTCTTTCATTCTGCGGTCAAGAAGCTGCCCCGGATAGCGCCAGAGATAGGTACGGCCTTCTCTTTCAAATGCATCTTCAAAAACATATCCCTTAAAAAATAACGCCCCACATCTTCGGTCGTTGTACAATTCATAGACCGTACTTTGGCATTCGGGACAGACAAAATTGCCGTCAGATAAAAAAATTTCACCCAGCGTCAGCTTGCCATCAGTATGTGCGTGTTTGCACTTTGGATTTGTGCATGCATAGACGCCCTTAATCCCCCTGAACAGCATGTGCATTCGTGCAGGAAACAGAACGGCTCCTTTGCTATTCCTGGCAATCGGCGCAATCGCCAGTAAAACACTTATTGCCTGAAGGGCCTGATCTTTCGGGACATTGCTGAAAATACCGCCTGCCAGTTCATCAAGCGATGAAGCCTTTCCACGGCAGCGAAGCATCAGCTCATAAAAAGGGCGGTAACAGACAAGATGATGGTACATCCATTCAGCCGCAGCTTCTGTCGTGCTGAAAGGGGCTCCGCTTTCCTCTATGTCGCGCCAAAAAGCATTCAGCGCTTCTAAACGGGTATCTTCGTTTTCATATTCTTCCGGCTTACAGGCAGTGAAATGATCAACAGGAATGTCATATTTGCAAAGCCCCTCGATCTCTTCTCGCTCGCCTGAGAGATATATGAACTTATGCCCCTCCTCAGCAGCAGTGAGGTTACAGGCAAATTTCATGACAGCCTGGCGGTCTTCTTCGTCTCTATCAGGCATGCTGGCCGTTGTCAGGATAAACTGTACACGTTTTCTGTCAATTCCGAGCTTACGAAACAGCCTGTGGATCAGCAGGGCAACTTCTCCTCCCGACGAACCGCGATACATATGGGCTTCATCAATGATAAAAAGCAGCTTATTCTCTGGTGCCGCCCGAAGCCAGCTGCGCGTTGATTCCCATATTTTTCTTTCCCTTGGTCTGAGCAGCATGTACTCAAGCATGGAATAGTTTGTAATAAGAATATCAGGACAATACTGCTGCATTTCAAATCGAGTAATCAACTCCGCATCTTCAACATCAGGAACATGCCTGCTCTCTTGCAGGCCTTTCAGAAATTCAAGAAGATTCTTCTTAACAGGAACTTTTCCCTCTTCCAGCAGATGTTTGAGATATTGATTCTTCTTTTCATCGCCGTCCGAAGGAACCATCCTTTCAAGGGTTTTCTCCAGCTGCCGATCCTGTTCTCTGCTTGGTTCTTCTCCGGGATAGGGAGTACGGCCGGTGTACATTCCAAATTGAGGTCTGCGCACCTTCCCTCTACAGTTTTCACGAAAAATCTGTACAAACTTTTCAGCAGGATCACCGATCAGTTTTCTCAGACGGCTGATCTGGTCCGAAACAAGCGCGTTCATAGGGTACATGATAACCACTCTTACACCGCGCTGCGCCCATGTCTCTTCATTTCGCGCTTCGTCCGCCAGCTTTGCCAGCAGCGGCCACATAAAGCACTCAGTTTTGCCTGAACCGGTGCCAGTTGAGACAAAAACGTCTTTTCCGGAAAAAGCGCTCTCAAGAGCTTCAATCTGATGTTTAAAGGGCGCAGGATAAACGCCAAGACCCGCATCGGCAAGTTTTGAAAAAAACTGTTTCAGCCACTCTGGCAGCCTTGATGATTTTAAGATGCCGTGATCCACAGTTTTGTATGCAGGAGACGACTCAATATACGGCTCACGATATAGGGTTCCTTCTTCATCCAGTTTTTTATCAATGACTGACAGCAGAATTTCAGATTTTCCGAAATACTGCGACTTTAAGTAATTTTTCAGTTCTGTCCTTAAACGTGCATGAATTGAGTTAGCTCCGCCGTTTGACATGTTGTTTATGGCTCCTCACTAAACTGATACCCCATAGGCTCAAGAACCTGACGAATGATCTGGAAGAAAGTTACATTCGAGACTCTCTTGAATTCAAAAGAATTACTCCTCATTGACTCTGGCCAGCTGTAAAGTTTAATGAAATACTGAATTTCAGGCGGGTATAAGTAATTGATTGAAAAAATCGCTCTTTCCCCGTCAATTCTGTATGAAGAAGCGGGCAGCGTTTTATGCTGCATCAGCAGCCAGTTTGCAATAATGCGATATTCTGAGTCCTCCACGAGCCAATCCGGTATCTGCTGACTTACAAGACACCTCTGTCCCTCCAGCTTATAAAAATAGTAAAGTTTTCTGTCCTTGTACCTCAACAAGGAAACTCCATTCGCAGCATCTGCATTTTTCATCCAGTAACCATAAGAAAAAGGAGGGCGGATTCTCAAATACTCTATATTATCTGCCGGCATCAATGGCTGCCATTCCGTGCTTTCTATCAGCCTTTCAATATGTTTCCAATAGGGAACCATCTGTAAATGGTACATTTCTTCAACGCTTTGCCTATCAGAATAATTTTCCATTGGCTCGCAGCTGTTAAGATATAAACCGAGACCGCACATTTTACAGTAACCCTGCAGGCCGCAGCCACGGATCAGCGAAATCCCCCCGCTTTTTACAATTCTCTCAGGCACTGGGCTGAGACAGCCGGAAGCATGGTAGAAGAAGCCGCATTTCAGGTAAATATCATAAATTTCATCTTCAAATACTGTACTACCTTTGTTCTCTTTGGGAGCGCAGTCTGCCAAGTATTTCTCAGGGGCAATTTTGAAAAGAGCCTCCAGTTCGCGCTTGATCCGCCCTTTAAAGTGCTCATCTGTGATGCATGGCTGTTCGTCTTCGCGTTCATCCCTGAGCGAGGCCAGCGCAACTCTGCCGGCCATGCTGTATATAATCCGCGCTTTCCACTCCTGCTCAGACTCTTCTGCTCCTTTTTTGATGCCCAGTTCTGAAGCCGTCAGCTCGAGGAAGTCACTGGACAGGTTCATTGCTCAGCTCCGAGGTACTGGCGGATTGTGTCAAGGCATTTCCGCGATACTTTAATGTTTGGATCACCCATAAAGTCAACAAAAGAATCTCTGTTCCCTGTCACACTTACATAGGGTGTAATTGCGTATAAATCCCAATCCGCGCTATGGTCGGGCAGTGACTGAAGTGTTTTTAAAATGCTTACAATATTGTACCTGTACATTCTGCTCGCACCGATTTTGGTCAAATACCTCTCATACCGTCTAGAATCTTCCGGCGCAGAATCAGGGCCGCTATCCGGACTGCAATCCGGTGCCGGGCACCCTCGTGCAAATAAATTACTCGCAACTTTTGGCAGTCCGGTGACATAGAGATCGGTAAAAACAGGCACCATGTAGTTATAAAGCCCTTTAGGCTCAATCAAAAGGTCTTCCACAAAAGGATTTGTAAACACACAATAGGGCTTCCTGCTGACAAAGCTTTCAATGTGGTCAACCCAGTTCGCGCTGAAAAGGCCGTTAACCATTACAAAATCGCTGGAGTTCAGCAGATCTGCAGCATCAGACTGGTAGTTTCCAGCGCATTCCAGCCGGTCTGACAATTTTCCCCAGCGCGCAGCTGAAAAGGCATCGACGATTTCAGCGGCATTTGGCCCGGCAAGCAGAAGAGGAACATTGTTCTGATATGCTGCGTAAAACAGGGCTGCCAGGCCATTTTTCATATTTACATCCACGCCGGCACTCTGAAGATTGTCTTCTAACGTTACGATCATATCTTCCGAGACCGAATACTCAACTGCATCGGAAGTTAACTCACAGCCCTTCAGAAACTGAACTTTCATTGCGTCTGACGAAGCTGAATCTGTTCTAAACGCTTTGTTTGAGGGCAACGACGTTTTTGAGGCTGCTGCCTGCACAAACAACATTTTCGCTATCGCTTCGGACGCCTTATTTTTTGAATCTGCAATCAACTGCTGCATCTCGTTATTGACGTCAACAGCCAGTTTCTGCTTTTCACCGATTTCACGCCTGATTTTTTCAAGTTCTGATTGTGCGCCGTTTATTTCGCTCTGTACGTTTTTCAGGATTTTATCAGCTTCGTCATTTTCTTTTTGCAGTTTCTCCAGTTCGGCATGTTTTTCGCTGATCTCCCTGGAATGTTCTACCTCCCATTCGTCTTTTATTTTTTCTTTATATTTCTCCCGCAATAAAACATTATTTTGAACCATACGGCTGAATAAGATTGTGTCGCAATCCGTTCCATACAGCTGAGCATCAAAATTTTTGATAAATTCATTAATATAACTTTCAGCTTCATCTTCTGAAAAGCTGCATTTCTTTGCAAGCTCTTGGCAGACATCTTCGCTCCGAAAAGTATTTATGTATTTTTTAAATTTCTGAGATTCATCTCTAGTGAATCCTGCTTTCATTTTGTTCCATGATGAACGAGTGATAATTATGCTTTTTAAAATTTCCTCCGGAGGATAGATCAGGACCAATTTCCGCGATTGTTCTTCTAAAGAAAATTGGTTATAAAACCAGCGCGGCTGATTATTGTATCCTTTTGTCTCAACAATCTGCTCTGAAGATATTTCATAGTACGGAAGACTGACAATTTCTTTTGAACTTACCTTTTCCCTTGCAGTCTTTTTACAAAACAGCCCTTTATAAAATCCTCCCTGGGTCCCACAGCAAATCAACGTATCCAAATTGCTTGACAAATTTGATATTTCACCACGAACCCATTCAGCCAATTTTTCTACAGTGTCAGCATCTTCGACAACGATTATTTCAATTGGTTTTCTGGTGCCATCTTTTTGGGGATCCATATAATCCTTTTCTGGATCATTTTTATTCGGCTCAGGTGTCCATTTCCATACACCGACTATCCCATCTTTTTCAGGGAGTGAATAATTAACAAAAAGGCGATCTCTGTTTCCGAATCTCTTTTCGTGGTTCATATCAATTTCAAATTTGACAATTTTGCCATGCTGATCGACATCAGCAAGCCTCAATAACCTTACTTTTTGTTTATCATCGTGATAAACTTCGCAGATTGAAGTGATTTCATGATACTCATTTTCATCAGGCATTGCTCTTGTCCTCCATTATTTTGTCTTTCAGCGCATTCAGAGCTTTGTGGGAAATTGCTCCCTGGCGAATCCGAGTCCTCAGCCAGCAGCAGAGCTCAGGGCAATCAATGAATTTATTGGCAATACTGCCAAGTGCGTGCGGAACCGGAATCAAATCACCTTTATATGCGGATATTTTCAATAAAAACTCCTTATCTGTGCCGGCCTTTTCAGCAGCGGGTCTCTTATAAACTGCACTCCATACACAATCGAGCCCGCAGTAAATCCGGATTTCGCAATTAAACTGGACCACGGCAATGCAGATTTTTCTGCCAGCTTTAATTTTGTACTTGTTTATAATACTGCCTTTAAAATCAACAAGTTCGGCAGTTCCGTCAAAGTTCAGAGACACCCACAGACACTCTTTACGCGGCAGTTTACCGTGTTCCCCAGACGCTATTTCGTTATCTGCATTATCAGATACATGTACATTGACCTTTAAATCGGCAGAATTAGCCGCTTTACTGAGATCAGCCCGCCAGAGGTACGTATAAGCGAGCACGTTTTTCAGGCGTCCGGCACAGACAATCTGCTGCCGTTCATTACTTGCAATTTTCAATAAAGACGCAAAAGACGAAATTTCATCCCTTTGAACAAGCGCATGCGGAAATACTATGGGATCGATTCCTTCACCTGTCATAAAAAAATACACATTCCACCCATTACTCAGTATTCTGCATGGAGTTTCAAGATAAACCGGCCATATCGGATATAATTTTGCCGGAGCATCAGTCAGCCGCAGATGATAGTTCAGAAAAAAACGTGCAATATTTTCGTCACATCGTTCAGCAGTGATTTTATGTATATACCATCCTTTTAAGTCACATACTTTTTCTATCTTAAGATTACACCGCGGCAATAAAAATCGACATTTATTCACTAACAAATATGGATGTTTGATAACTACATCAGCGTCTACAGGTAATTTTTTACCTGTCTCAAAATCGAAAAAAGTGCCTTCTTTCGATACTCCGTCCAGTTCCTTCGGCCAGAAGAGTGTTTTTGCAGTATTTTCTGCGTCGGGGTAAGTTAGTTGATATTTTTCTGCAGGGACACTGCCGACTGATAAATATGTGATTGTACCAGGAATCAATCTGTCAGCAATTGAATAACAGCGATATGGTTTAGAACCGAATTCTTCGGCCTGTATCTCAATTTTTCCCATACCCGCCTTTGGAGCAGAGACGGAAGTTTTATAGACAAACCCTATCTGAAATTCTGCTGACTGCGGCGAATGAATAACAAGCTTTAAAGGAAGCGGGCGCGGTTCTTCCGGACGATAACTTTCAGCAGGATTACTGGATGTTCGTTCGGGACAATCTTTTGACTGCTCTTCTGACGAATGTTTAAAATAAGGACCACGGATATTTTCGCGGGTCAATGTTACATACTGTCCGCACAATTCGCACATAAGCAAGCCGCTTGCTGCCGAAATAGTCTCTCCTGAATTTAATTTAGAGACTTCTTCGGCAGTCGTTTTTACCCATTTATTTTCTTTCCACATGCAGACATGCGTTAATGCAGGCTGCTTGAACACCATTCATTCTCAACTCGATTCGTCTAACTGAACTCATTAAAATCATTATATTAATGAGTGTACTTATCCAAGCCCCGAAATAACATATCTCTGCCTATATTAGAACGCCAGTCTTACCGCAGCAGTACATTTATAGTTCATTGATCACTGATGAAGCTAGAATACGGCGAACAATCATTACAACGTTTTTAAATTGTAATATTCCTTTCAAAGAATATATCACATTTCATGGAAATAAACCGCTTCAGGAGTTTTTCTGTATTATTCTTGCAAGACAAAAGGACGAAGCACCGTTGTCTGATACCAAAAATTCCTGCTCCGAAAAGCGCCGGAATGTCGACTGTTTCGGGCAGGAATTTTCTTTTAAAATAAAACAAAAAGTCGTTTCAGATTATTTTTCGTTTTTCCCGGAAAAATCACGCCATCTCGCTGCAGAGCATCTCCAGCGCCTGCGCGTAGTCATCAATGTGCCAGTCTGCCAGACGATTGATTTCGGCCCTTTCGCCGTCAGAATAACGGTCGTACACCGCGGCGGCCTGGATGCCGGCGTTTTTCGCCGACTCGATGCCGATCAGAGAATCCTCGAAGATCAGGCACTCCTCAGGGGCAGCACCGGTTTCGCTCATCACGCGGAAGTAAACTTCAGGATCAGGCTTCATGCGGCTGACATCCTCGCGCGCATAAACTGGGCTGAAAAACTCGTCTATCGGTGCCTTGCCAAGAATATTTCTGTTGCGGGTACGGTAAATGTCAACCGTGCGGCGGCGTGTCGTCGTGGCTACGCTCAGGCGGAAACCGCGCGCCCTCAGCTCTCTGAGAAAAAGTTCGGCACCGGGTTTATAGTCCACCACATTGATCAGATAGTGCTGCGCAATGCTGTACCGCAGGCTGTAAATATCCTCTGCGCTCTGTTCTGCGCCGTATTCTGCCTTCAGGTACTGGCAGTATTTTCCGTAAGGGTCGCTGTCGGCAGCATACCGGCGCAGAATCTCATCACGCTGATGCTGAAGTGCGTCTCCGTCCTGCTCGCCGCCGCCGATACGGCGCACAAGTTCTTTATCTACCTCGTTCCAGACGCCGACCGAATCAATCAGCATTCCGTCCATATCGAAAATCACGACTCTCTTTCCCTGAAACATCACGCGGCCTCCAGAGATGTAATATTTTTCCCCCTTTATTGTACCAGAAGTCCGGGAAAGACGCGCCGCACGGTCAGATGTTCCTTTCCGGTGCGCGCAGCCGGCTCAGGCGGTAATAAAAAACAGCGATCATCAGCACTGCGCTTGAAGTCCACGCAGCCGGGCCGGCCACGCAGACAGACAGGAATCCCAGAACCCCGCTGGTCAGAATCGGAATAACTGTGCGCATGGCAAGCTCAAAAACGCCGCCCAGCATGACTGTCATTCCGTCGCCAAGCCCCTGAATGGCTCCGCGGTACACAAACAGAAGTCCGAGTGTCGACAGAGTCGGGCACTCCCAGTTCATGAACTGATGAGCATACGCGCTGACAGCCGGTTCCTCGCCGGGTAGGAAGAGTGACACGGCCTGATCGCGCACAAGGAAGACACCGCCGCCGATCAGGCAGGCTGTCAGAAATGACAGCACTGCGCACTTCTGAACTCCCTCCACAATCCGGCCGTATTTGCAGGCACCCATGTTCTGCCCTGCAAACGTTGCCATGACAACGCTCATGGCCGCCAGCGGATTCTGCATCAGCTCATGTATTTTGCCGCCCACAGTATACGCAGCCACGGCTTCCGCGCCGAAGCCGTTCAGCACAGACTGCAGAACCATCATGCCAAGAGCAATGATTGTGAATTGGAATCCCATGGGAATCCCGACCCGCAGCTCGCGGCGTATGACCGGCATCAGCCCGTGCCAGTCCTCCCTGTGGGGAATCAGCTGCGGCTCACGGCGGCACACGTACCACAGACACAGCAGGCCGGAAACGAGCTGCGACACAACTGTCGCCGCGGCGGCACCCTCAACGTCCCAGCCGAACGAGATGATGAAAACCAGGTCAAGGGCGATGTTGAGCAGAGAGGAAAACAGCAGAAACATCAGCGGGGTGCGGCTGTCGCCGATGGCGCTCAGCGTCGCGGAGAGTAAATTATACAGCATGGATGCGCCGATGCCGGCGTAAATTATCGTAATGTACGAGTCGGCATAGCTGAAGATATCCTGCGTGGTATTCATGATCCTCAGCAGCGGCTCCGCGGACAGCAGAAAAACCGCGGTCATCACCGCCGTCAGCGCCGCAGCAATGGCCATATGGGCTGCCGCAGTGCGGCGCACGCCGGTTTCGTTTCCGGCTCCCCGGGCCTGCGAGGTGAGGACAGCGCAGCCGCCCGTCATGCCCATCACAAAGCCCATCATGAGAAAGTTCATGGAACCTGTTGCTCCTACCGCCGCCAGACGGACCACTCCCAGCGTCTTGCCGACAATCAGCGTGTCAGCCACGTTATAAAGCTGCTGCAGCATATTGCCGGCAATAACCGGCAGGGCGTAGGCAACGATCCCGCCGAGAATGCTTCCCTCCGTCAGATCAACAGATGTATTTTTCAGCATTTACAGAACCTCGATTCTCAGTCAGACTGCAAAGTATTTTGCGGATTTCGTGTATACAGTATTCATTTGAAAACGCATTATAGTGTCGTCCTGTCCGATCTGCAAGGCATATCAAAGTAAATGAAAAGCGGAATATAAGATTACTGCCTTTAAATGCTTCAGCGCGGCTGCAGAGGCATTCAGGCGGAGCTGTAACAAATGCAGGCCGCGGACTCTCACCTGGAGAGCCGCGGCCTGCAGCTGCAGAAACTTCTATTCGTATTTCAGGGCGTCAATCGGGTTCAGCATCGATGCCTTGGCGGCCGGATAATATCCGAATCCCACGCCGACTGCCGCAGAAAACAGAAACGCCAGGGCGATGGAGCTCAGCGTGAACACCGGCGGCGCCTGTGTGAACGAAGCCAGCGCGTAGCCGGCGCCGATGCCGGCGCAGATGCCGATGGCCCCGCCAATCAGCGAAAGCGTCACTGACTCGATCAGAAACTGTATCTTGATATTGCCGCTTTTTGCGCCCACTGCCATACGGATGCCGATTTCGCGTGTGCGCTCCGTCACGGACACGAGCATGATATTCATGATGCCGATGCCGCCGACGACCAGTGAAATCACAGCGATTGAGGCAAGCAGCATGGACGTGACGTTCGTGGTCTTGCGGCGCGCTTCCAGCATCTGGGAGAGGCTGCGCACGGCAAAGTCATCGGCGTGCCCGGGGCGAATCTTGTGGCGCTCGCGCATGAGCTGGGTGATTTCACTCGTGATATAGCTCAGCGACTCCATGGAAACGCCCTTTACCTGAATAAAGCTGACACGGCCCGGGGAATTGTTCCATTTGACAAGGCGGCTCTGGGCTGTCTTCAGCGGCACGAGAACCAGATCGTCCTGATCGGTGAAGCCGCCTGTTGACTGTCCTTTTTCAGCAAACACGCCCACAACGGTAAAAGGCACTTTCGCGATTCTCAGCGACTTTCCAAGAGGGTCTTCATGGGGAAAAAGCTTTTCTGCCACTGTGTTGCCGATTACAGCGACCTTGGTGCCGGTACGCTGGTCAGACTCTGTCAGATTGCGTCCCTTTTCGATGGTATAGCCCTGCACGTCTGCGTAGGATGTGGTGCTTCCGTAAACTGTCGTCGACCAGTTTGTGTTGCCGTACACGACCTGAACCGTAGTTCCCACAAGCGGCGCAACGGCTTCCACGCCGGAGACATTGGCAGCGATGGCCTCAGCGTCACTGGTGGTCAGGTATTTTGCGTTGTCGCCCGTTGACTGGGCGTTGCGTTCTCTCATTACCGTCACAGAATTCGTGCCGAGCGAAGAGATCTGCTCGTCAATCACCTTATTGGCTCCGGCGCCTACGGCGAACGCCGCAATTACGGCGCCGACGCCGATGATGATGCCCAGCGTGGTGAGGAATGAACGCGTTTTGTTGCGCCACAGTGCCCGGAACGCCGTATGTATAATCTCAGCAAGAGAAATCATGAGTTATCACCGCTCCTGTCTGTCATGTCCGCTGGTGTTCGTTCGGCTTGTCCTCAAGAATTCTGCCGTCCCTGAAGAGAAGCTCTCTTTTTGCAAAAGCCGCCACGTCAGGTTCGTGGGTGACAAGGATGATCGTGATGCCCTTTTCGCGGTTGAGTTTCTGAAAAAGCCTCATGATCTCGTCACTGGTCTTTGAATCCAGGTTTCCCGTCGGTTCGTCGGCCATCAGGATGGGCGCGTTGTTGACAATTCCGCGCGCGATGGCCACGCGCTGCTGCTGGCCGCCTGAAAGCTGGCTCGGCTCATGGTTGAGGCGCTCGCCCAGCCCCATGCTGACCAGTGCCTGTTCAGCTCTTCTGCGGCGTTCTTTTGCGTGCACCCCCGCATAAAGCATGGGAAGTTCCACATTTTCCAGCGCGCTGGTACGCTGCAGAAGGTTGAATCCCTGGAATACAAAGCCTATTGTTGTGTTGCGGATCACAGCAAGCTGGTCCCGGTTCAGTTTTGACACATCGCGGCCTTCAAGGAAATACTGGCCCGAAGTGGGCGTGTCGAGACAGCCTAAAATGTTCATCGTCGTCGATTTGCCGGACCCTGACGGCCCCATCATGGCCACAAACTCGCCCTTCTCCACAGTCAGATTGATGCCGTGGAGTATTTCAATCTGCTCACCGCCGAGGCTGAAGCTTTTTTTGATGTTCTTAAGCTCGACAAAAGGCATTTCGGGTTACTTCTTTTCTGACTTCAGATCGAAGCCCACAAGCACCTGCGTCCCCTCGTCGATGCCAGTAAGGATTTCTGTGTTCTGTCCGTCAGTGATGCCCTTTGTGACATCAACTTTCACGGGGACACCGTCGCGCAGCACATACACGCCCGGCGTTTCCGCCGCTGCAATGGTGGGTTTGCGCGAAGGGGGGCCGCCCTGCGTCTGTGCGGAGGCGGCAACAGGACGGAAACGCAGCGCGCTGTTGGGCACCAGCAGAATATCGTTCTTTTCGCTGACCACAAGGCTTACATTGGCCGTCATGCCCGGCATCAGCTTTTCATCGTCGTTGTTCACCTTGACAATCACGGTGTAGCTCACAACGTTGTCGCTGCTGGTCGGCGATATTCTCACCTGCGTCACGCTGCCGTGGAAGGTCACATCCGGGTAGGCGTCAACGGTGAATTCTGTCTTCTGCCCGACTTTGACGCTGCCGACGTCAGCTTCGTCAACGTTGACTTCTACCTGCATCTGCTTTAAATTGCGCGCGATTTCCACGATGCTGGGCGTCTGATAGCTGGCGGCCACGGTCTGCCCTTTTTCGACGTTCTTGCTCACAATGACGCCGTCGACCGGCGAGTAGATTTTCGTGTATCCCAGGTTGATTTCTGCCTTGCGGAGCGCGGCCTCGGTCTGAGCCACCGACGCTTCAGCCGCTTTTACGTCTGCCTCCGCCGTCGCCTGGGCCTCAACATCGGCGTCAAGATCGCTGTGCGCAATCAGATCTTTCTTAATCAGCTCGCGCGTGCGCTTCAGATCGCGGTTCGCCTTCAGAAGCGTCGCCTTCGCCTTTGCCAGATCGGCCCGCGCAGCCAGCACATTGGCCTTAGCCACGTCAACTTCAGCCTGCTGCGTGCGGCTGTCCATCTCGGCAAGAAGTTCGCCCTGAGTAACCTTGTCGTTGTAGTCCACAAAAATGTCATTGATCTTGCCCGAAATCTGAGTTCCGACATCCACAGTCTCCTCAGCGCTCAGGGAGCCTGTTGCCTGGATCACGCTGCGCAGCGAACCGCGTCTGACTGCTGCCGTGCGGTAGCCCACAGAAGAGGATGCTGAGCTGGTACTGCGATACTGATATATGCCTGCGCCGGCAGCTGCCACGATAAGTGCACTTACTGCAATTTTTTTCAGGCCTGCGTATCTCATAACTCTGACACCTCTCCCATAGCTTTTTCAAGGTTAAGTCTGGCTTCCTTATGGTCGTACAGACTTGCAATCACCGTACTGCGAGCTGACGCGTAGGAATCCACCGCGTCTGACACTTCAAGGCTGTCGCCCACGCCTGCGCGGTAACGGCCGAGTGCAAGGTCCAGATTTTCTCTGGCCTGCTTTTCAGCGGCCCGCGCCGCCGTAATTGAAGCGGCGCTTTCTCTCAGGCTCTGCCACGCCGTCCGCACATCAAGCACGACGTCCTGCAGCAGCTTGTCTCTGTTTGCAGAAGCAACCTTGAGATCTGCCTTTGCCTGAGCCGTCCGCGCTTTCGTTTCGCCGCCGTCACCGACAGGCACTGACAGCGTAAGTCCTGTGGTCCACTGGTCGTCATCATAATAGCCGGTGCCGCCGAAATTATAGCCGGCTGACGCTGAAACGCTGGGGGCATTGGTCAGTTTTGCCGATTTTAAGTCCATTTCCGCTTTTTTTACAAGCAGTTCCTCCGCTGCAAGGTCAGGACGGTTGGCCTGCGCGCGTTTCAGTGCTTCCTCCAGCTCAATGCTCCAGTCCGCAAACTCAAGCTCGTCCTTCACGCTGTCAATTATCAGCGCTGGATCGCCTATGGCCGAGGCTAGCTGCGCCTTGGCCTGTTCGGCCGCGGATTCCGCTTTGATCAGCGCAAGCCGGGCATTTGCCAGATCTGTTTCAGCCTTTGTCACTTCAATTTTAGCCTTGGTGCCTACTGAATAATAGGTTTTCGCCCATTCAAGACGCTGCTCGTAATTGTGCACCTGCTCCTGCTGCACTTCAACATCGCGGACTGCCTTGTTGAGCGCATAATAGGCATCACGGACTCCGGCTATCACGGTTTCGCGTGTTCTTGCCGCCGTTTTCTCCGCCGCCTGCGTAGTCAGCTTTGCACTTTTAACGGCTGTTCCGGTTTTGCCCCAGTCATAGACCAACTGTGACAGCGTGACGCCTGTGCTCCAGTCGCCGTCATTGCTCCCGCTGTTCACGCCCTTCGTTGAACCTGAGCGGGTATAGCCGCTTCTCACCGAAGCAGACAGACGGCTGTTCACCGCCTGCTGCGATGCCTTCGCGCGGTCAGATTCAATGGTTCCCTCGGCCGCGGTCAGGCTGGGATGCAATTCGATTGCTTTGGCAATGCACTGCCCCAGCGTCATCTGCTGTCCCGCGCAGGCCGCCGCAGATTTTATGAAAAAGAACGCAGCTGTGCTGAGCACAATTAATCTGCTGTTCATACAATTCACCTCGTATGATTAAATTTGTTTCTTTTGTACACTAGTGTACATCAGCAGGTACTTTTTCTGTATTGTTGAAATTAACAACTTTTCTTATGCGGGATTCTGCCCTTTTCAATGCAGTGCCGTTATAATAGAGTGATATTGAAAGGACGGTGGGAAAAATGCCAGAAGTCGATTCCGGCCCTCTGACAGAACTCTATGAAAGGCTGACCGATGCCGGACGTGCGGCGTACTGCATTCTTGCCGTCTCAGGAGGTTCTCTGAGCGAAAACGCCCTGTCGCGGATGCTGAGTTCGGGAGCCGCCCTCAAAATGTGTCCCGCACTGAAACAGTTCAGTCTGTCTGACGCCCTGCAGGGCTGGGAGAAAGCAGGGCTTGCGCAGAGAACAGAGCAGCCAGGCGGCATTTTTTTGTGGAGCGCCGCCCCTGCTTTTGCTGAAAATCTGATGTGCCGCCTTGCTGCAGAGGGGACTCTCAGACACTGCTGCGCAGCCGTGGAATCACACAGGAAACTGCCTCCTCTTACGGCACGCGGAACGCGGATATTTGAAAGCCTGCCGCGGGCGCTGTACTTTCTCAGAAAATATTATTACCTGCGCGACGCTGACGGTCTGAAAAAATTACAGAATGCAGTATTCTCTGACGGTGCGCTGTGGAGAGTCTGTCTCAGGGCTTTTGCCTCGGAAAGTCTGCTGCACGGCAGCCTGACTGACAGCAGTCTGGACTGTTTCCCCGCCGAAATGAGATGGATGCTTCTGGAAGCGCTCTGGGACCTGTCTGCCGCCGGCGCCCGCCGTGAAAATGTGCTCGCCGCGGCTGAAAAACTCTGCCGTGAGACGGGTAATTCCTTCTATGCCGGCAGGCTGGCGCAGCGGCTCTGCTGCATGGGGCGTTTTGAAAAAGCCGCGTCGCTGCGCCCGCTCCTTGACAGTGAAGGGCTTGACCGGTTCGCGGCCGCGGACTGTCTTGTCCGGGGCCGGAACGCCGAGGCAAAAAAACATTTTGACAGACTGATGAGGCTGCCGCGGAAGCGCAGCGGAATCCCGCTGCCTGCGGCTGATCCGTGGGAGCTTTTTTACGTGCCGCTGCTGGCAGCGCTCAACGAACCGCCTGACAGGATACGGCGGGCCGCCGAACGCGGGGCAGCCCGCACTGACTGGGAGCGCGGCGGCCAGGCATGGGACGCTGCGGAAACTCTCGCGCTGAACGGCTCGCCGTCACAGGCAGCCGCATTTCTCGGAAAAAAATCTGTCCTGGCCGCAGATGCTGCCGTGCGGAAAGTGCTGAGCCACAACTCGGATCTGCCGGCGGAACAGCTTGTTTCGGCGCTTGAGCATGAACTTTCAGGCGTCATGGATCTGCTGACTCTGACATTTCTGATCTTTCTCGCCCGCTGGACGGCGCCCGCGACAGCGCGGCGCTGGGCGCCGGTCTGCGGGCCGCTGGCGCTGCGTCTGTCAGAAAAAGGAATGTCCTTTTTCGCCAGTGAGCTGAACGCCTGCTGCGAAGACCTGACGGGGCACGGCAGCGGCGGATGGCACCCTCTCCGCGACTTGATCAGAATGAAGCCGCAGTGGGCGCGTTCTCTCGATGCGCTGGAGTCCCTTGCAGGCGGCGCCCCCGGCGCTGCAGACGATAAACGCGGCACGCGGCGTGTCCTCTGGCTGGTAGACTTCAGTGAAGTCAGCACACCTGAACAGCACGGAGCATATGCGCTTGTCTCAGTCACGCCTCTTGAACAGACGCGCCAGGCCGGCGGTCGCTGGAGCCGCGGCCGCGAAATTGCTCTGAGCAGCGTTGCAAAGGGGCTTGACCGGATTTCCGGGCTCACCGAACAGGAACGCCGCGTCGCCGATGCCGTGACGGAACGGCATGTTTTCGGCGCTCCTCGCTATGAACTCGACGGGGCAAAGGCCCTGCTCATTCTGGCCGGCTGTGCGAATGTCGTCAGAGCTGACACGCTGGAACCGATGGAAATCATCAGCGGCACGCCTCAGCTTGACGTGTCGGCTGAAGCCGGGGGCTGCCGCCTGCGCATGACGCCGGCGAATCCCGGCGGGCTTGACATCGTTGTAAAACCCGAAAGCCCGGTCAGGCTGCGCGTCGTCCCCTTTTCGCAGACTCAGAAGAACCTCTGCGCCATTCTGGGAACTGAAGGCGTTCTGATTCCCGCCGAAGCGGAAAACCGCGCGCTGAAGGTGCTTTCGCGGCTCGGTTCGGCGGTCACGGTCCAGTCTGAGCTTTCCGGCACGGACACGGAGGCGGTGAAAGCCGACGGCCGCCTGAGAGTGCAGCTCTCGCCGCTGGGGGCAGGACTGAATGTGGAATTCACAGTGCGTCCGTTTGACGGAGGAAGCATATCCTGCAGCCCGGGGCGCGGAGGCGCCTCGCTTTACGGCACGGTTCCGGACGGGCACGGCAGCGCAAAGCGCGTTCAGGTGAAACGGGATCTGGGCGCTGAGGAAAAGGCTTTCCGTGACGCAGCAGAAGCCTGCCCGGCGCTGAACAGCGGCGAACAGATCTGCGAAAACCGCTGGCAGATTGCTGATCCGGAACAGTGCCTCGAACTGCTGCTGCAGCTTCGTGCCCTGCCTGATCTGATCATCGAGTGGCCGCGCGGAGGCGCAGCCTCTGTACGCGCTGAAGTTGACAGTTCCGCGCTGCTGGGTGCGGTCCAGAGCAGCGGCACAGACTGGTTTGCCCTGAGCGGCACCGTCAGGATTGACAGGGACCTGACCCTCTCGCTGAAACAGCTGCTCAGCCTTCTGAAACAGACAAAAAGCCGCTTTATTCCCGTCGGCGAAGGACAGTTCGCCGCACTGACCATGGAATTCAGAAAGCGGCTCGAGACGCTCGCCTCGCTGACTGCAGAAAAGAACGGGAAGCTTGAAGTGTCCCCGCTTTCCGCCCCGGCAGTCGCCGGAATTTTCGGCAGCGCCCTGGCCGGCGACAAAAAATGGGACAGTCTGTGCTCACGTTTCAGCGAAGCGCAGAACCTTGCCCCGGAAGTGCCGCGCACGCTGCGCGCGCATCTGCGTCCTTACCAGACCGAAGGCTTCAAATGGCTGGCACGGCTTGCTCACTGGGGCGCCGGCGCCTGTCTGGCCGACGATATGGGACTCGGAAAAACCGTACAGGCTCTTGCGCTGCTCCTCTACCGCGCTGCGGAAGGCCCCGCCCTGGTCGTGGCTCCCACGTCAGTATGCGGCAACTGGCTCGACGAAGCGGCAAAGTTTGCGCCGACGCTGAATTTCAGAAACTGCCGCGGGGCAGAAACAGAAAAAGCCCTGCAGGACATTGGGCCGTTCAGCGCCGCGCTTACCTCCTACGGAATGCTTCAGACACACTCCGAACTTTTTGCCGCCGTGCACTGGAGCACCATCATCCTCGACGAGGCCCAGGCTGTAAAGAACATGGGAACAAAGCGCTCCGAAGCTGTCATGGCACTGAACGGAAGTTTCAGAATGATCATGACGGGAACGCCCATTGAAAATCATCTGAGCGAGCTGTGGAACCTGTTCCGCTTCATCAACCCCGGCCTGCTCGGTTCACTGGCGTCATTCACGCACCGTTTCGCAGCCCCGGCCGCTGAGGGCGACAGCAGCGCCCGCGTGCGCCTGCAGAAGATCATCGCGCCGTTCATCCTGCGGCGTACCAAGGAACAGGTGCTCGATGACCTGCCGGAACGCACCGAGGTAACGCTGAAGATCGACCTCAGTGAACAGGAACGCTCTTTTTACGAGGCGCTGCGCCAGTCCGCAGCCGAAGCCGTTGACGCCGCCGGTTCTCTGCCCGATGAGGACCGCCGTTTCATCATTTTCGCCCAGCTTATGAAACTCCGCCGCTGCTGCTGCGCTGTTTCACTCGTGTCAAAGGCGGTCGGCGGCGCGGTTGATTCGTCAAAGCTCTCAGCCCTGCTGACGCTGGCGCTTCAGATGCGTGAAAACGGCCACCGCGCGCTGATCTTCAGCCAGTTCGTCGACCACCTGAAGCTCATCCGCACTGCGCTTGAGGAACAGGGCTTCGACTGTCTGTATCTCGACGGTTCGACTCCTGCGGCGCAGAGAAGCGAACTGGTGCGCTCATTTCAGTCAGGACGCGGCGACTGTTTTCTCATCAGCCTGCGTGCCGGAGGAACAGGCCTGAACCTGACAGGCGCCGACTGCGTGATTCACATGGACCCGTGGTGGAATCCCGCCGTTGAAGACCAGGCTTCCGACCGGGCCTACCGCATCGGCCAGACACGCCCCGTCACGGTGTACCGTCTGATCGCGAGGAACACCGTTGAGGAAAAAATCGTCGAACTTCACCGCGCCAAACGCCGTCTTGCCGAAAGTCTTCTTGAGGGAACGGCGCAGCCGGTCACGCTCAGCCTGAATGAGCTTGCCGCATTGATCCGCGGCTGAACGTCCGGCAGAACAAAAAGGAGGTTATTCTGTGTCACAGCTTTCAGAACTCAGCAGCAAAATCTGTGCCTGTCTGAACTGCCCGCTCGGACGCCCCGAAGGGCTGCAGCCCGACGGCACTGTTTCATACCACGTCCCCGGCGAAGGCCCCGAAAATGCCCGCATCGTCATTATCGGCGAGGCGCCGGGAGCCGAAGAAGATCGCACCGGACGGCCGTTCATCGGCCGTTCCGGACGCCTTCTCACTGAAATTCTCACAGCCGCAGGCCTTGACCGCAGTGCCGCCTTTGTGACCAGCGTCTGCAAATGCCGTCCGCCGCAGAACCGCACGCCGCTCAGGCCCGAAATCAGGGCCTGTATGCCATGGCTGTACGAACAGCTCAGTCTGATCCGGCCTGACGTCCTTCTCACTGTCGGCAACGTGCCGACGCAGACACTTCTGGGCGTTAAAACCGGAATCAAGTCGCTGCGCGGCAGTTTTCACACCATTGAAGCCGGCGGCCGGCGCGTGACTCTGCGCCCTCTTTTCCACCCCGCCTACCTGCTGCGCAATCCCGTGAGAACTCCCGGTTCGCCGTGGGATCTTATGCTTCATGACCTGATGGAAGTCAAGGATTTTCTGCGCCGCTGAAATTCATGTTTTTACTTTAAAACAAAGCAGAATTATCGATGTCCATACCCCGTTTTCCGACTTTTTCATGGCTGCTGAAAAATTATAGCCAATTGCTTCCGCGCAGTTTGTAGTGTAGAATATAAGCGTTATAGATTACAGCTATTAAAGAAGGCTCTGTTATGGAACTCTTCCATCTCCGATATTTCATGACCGTCGCAAAATATGAGAACTTTTCGCGTGCTGCAGACGAACTGTACATTTCACAGCCCTCCATCAGCAAGGCAGTTCTTTCTCTCGAAAAGGAACTGGGCGTACAGCTCTTTGTCCGCCACGGAAAGCGGGTTCAGCTCAGCGAAACGGGACTGGCGCTCAAGCGCAAGCTGGAGCCGATCATGAGCATTCTGGACAACCTTCCCAAGGACCTGAAACTCGTGGCAGGACACTCACAGTCCACCATTGTGCTCAATGTGCTTGCCGCCTCGTCGCTGCTTCCCGAGCTGCTTGTGGAATTCAAGCAGGGACATCCGTTCATTGACTTTCAAATCATCCAGAACGCCCGCACCAGCAAATGCGATCTGAGCATCCGCACCGCGCTTCCCGGCACAACGCCCGAAAACAGCCGCCTTGTGATGACTGAGGAAATCATGCTCGCTGTGCCGATGACATCCCATCTTGCGCTGAAAGAATCAGTGCGTCTCCGTGATCTGCACAACGAAACGTTCATCACTCTGGGAAAGCGCAGCCCCATGCGTGAGATCAGCGATTATTTCTTTGATCAGGCTTCTTTCACGCCTCATGTGGGTTTTGAAAGCGACAATCCCGGCACAATCCGCGGGCTGGTGTGCGCCGGGCTGGGCATTTCCATGTGGCCGGAAGTGACCTGGGGAAAACTTTCCACCGACCTGGCAAAACTGGTTCACATTTCAGATCCGCTGTGCCACCGCAATATCTATGTAACCAGTCAGGAACGCAGTAAACTGAACGATCAGACGCGGCTTTTCCTTGATTTTCTCACAAACTATTTCCGCCGCGCCATGAACCGTTAATTTCTTTTCAGATTCAATCAGGGGGAATGTTTCAATGAAAGTGCTGCTTGTAAACGGTTCACCTCACAGGAACGGCTGCGTCTGCCGCGCTCTTGAGGAAGTGCGCGCACAGCTCGCAAAAGAACAGGTCGATTCTGAGATCTTCTGGATCGGCACCAAAGTTCAGGGCTGCATCGCCTGTTACCGCTGCCGTGAACTGGGACACTGCGTTTTCACGGGTGATTCTGTGGAAGAATTTCTTGCGAAGGCCCGCGGCGCAGACGGTTTTGTTTTCGGCACGCCGGTTTACTTTGCCGGCCCGTGCGGAAATATCTGCTCGTTTATGGAAAGGGCGTTCTTCAGCGGCAGCCAGGTGCTGCGCGGCAAGCCGGCAGCCACTGTGGTCTCATGCCGCCGCGGCGGTTCAACTGAAACGTTCGCGCGCCTGAACATGTTCTATACGATATCATCCATGCCCGTTGTGTCATCCCAGTACTGGAACCAGGTTCACGGCAACTCGCCGGCCGAGGTGGAACAGGATCTTGAGGGTCTGCAGACCATGCGCACGCTGGGCACCAACATGGCGCTGATGCTGAAATCCATGGACAGCGCAAGGAAATCCGGCATCGTCAGCCTCGCGCCGAAGGAAGAACACATCTACACCAACTTCATCCGCTAGCATCTGTATATAATCTGCACCGAAGCAGAAATCCGCCGGAAACGCCTCTGCAGGCGTTTCCGGCGGATTTTTGCGTGCTGTTTCTGTTTGTCCTCAAGGTTTATTTTGCAGTATCAAAAAAACATCTGCCGCCGAAGGAATGTCCTGTCTTGTCGCGGCCGCCGAGCCAGCAGTCAAAGCGTCCTTCGCCGGAACCAAGCGACTCAAAGAGCTTCTCCGCGTTAAACTGGACAGACCATCTGCCCTCGCCGAGGTCTTTCAGAGTTCCCGGCTCAGCAGACGCCCATCTGGTGCGCGCATTGCTGAATCCCAGACCGAACAGCAGGGTCTGTTCTGACGGCGTGCGCCCTGAATCCATCTGGAACGTCACAGACAGAGGCTCGCCCTCAAACACTTTGCGCGCAGCATCGTCCTGCACGGATACGCTCACGGGATTCAGCGCATCATACCACTGCGCCGACGCGTCAGCGGCGCGGTTCAGTTCCTGTTCGTCCTGATCTTTCAGAATTTTCAGGGCTTCATCTTTTCTGCCGCCGTCAAAGGCTGCTTCAGCAGCGGCCACAGCTGCATCATTGCGCCGGGCCATAAAATGCTCGACGCTCCACAGACGGCGCGAGCTGAACTCATAGTTTTCGCTGTAAACCAGTTCAAGCAGGCTTTCATAGTCGCGGAATTTCTGCCACTGGTCTTCGCGCCACGCCGCCGCGGCCGGTTCTTCTTTCAGGTGATCTTTCAGCGCGGCTGCGCCGTCGGTCGGCGCAAGCCCGTCAGGGATGCCTGCCAGAGGATGCAGTGGAATGTACGGCAGTTCGCACGGGCGCCCGAAGGCCGTCCACACGGTTGTGGTTTCTGGCCGGCTGCCCATCTGCCATACAGTGCTTTCAATGGTTGTGCCGGTGCAGACGCGGCGTACCTGCGTGTCATGCGGCGCAGCGCCGGGGAACTGCGCGCGCAGCCAGGGCGCATCGTTCAATGTGCCCTCATAGTGGGTTCTCAGAATGGCCTTGATCAGATCAACTGATACAGGGCTTTCGGGTTTCACAGAAAAATCCAGTTTTCCGCATGGGCGGCCGAGAATCATTTCCGCCGCGGCGCTCTGGCGCAGGATGTTATATGAGCGCCCGTAGCTTTTTTCGGCCTGATAAGCCTTCGCAAAATCAAAAGGTCCTTCGGCGGGATTGTACCAGCCGCGTTTCTGGGCATAGGAGACCAGGTCGGGTGACGCGATAATGTCGGGGTCGTCAGGGCTGATCTCGTGAATCGTGTAGTGGTTGGGCATCAGTGCGATTTCATCGTCGCGCACGCGCCGGGCCGCGTAATGCCGGCCGCTGACAACCTGCAGAAGCCATGCTTCGTTTCTGTCGGCAATGGTGTACGTGCGTCCTGAAGGCGCATAGCCGTAATGCTCTATCATCTCAGCGGCAATCTTCACGCCTTCGCGGGCGCTCGCGGCGCGCTCCGCAATAATGCGGCGCAGATTGTAGCCGATGCCGCCCTCAGTCAGCCGGGAAGGATCTGACGTGTCTTCCCGGGAACGGGCACAGCTGTTGCTGACAACCACCACTCCCTGATCGTTGTACATCGCATCGGCCGCGGTCAGTCCGCCTTCGGCGCTTTTTGCCTCGCTCCAGTAAAAACCGTAGGTGTGCGGCACCTGCGGAATGGCGGCACAGCCTTTCTCGGCAGGCAGCGTTTCGCCCTCGCTGTGGGAAGCCGCAGGTACATACCCGTGGCGCACAGTAACTCGTCCGCCGTCGTCCTCGTTATGGCCGATGATCACAAAGCCCGTGGGAGAAATGCCCTTTCCCACAGCAGCCGTAAAACACGCCGACGCTGCTGCAGCTGACATCATCAGCACTGCGGCAGCCAGAACAAACGCCTTTTTCTTCACCAGGATCAGCTCCCTTCTATAATCCGGCAGGCAGCCGGCCGCTTTCCGAGCCTATCTCGCCAGACTTGCCGGCATGCCGTACTCCGGCAGAACATCCCAGATCACTTCCTGATGGTCAGGGCACTTATGCAGATTCTCAAGGGAAATTGTCCAGACTTCCATGGGCTCTGCCGGCCCGGTCAGAGCCGGGCCGTATTTTTTCAGTTCACTGCAGATCCGTTCTGCTTCTTTCTGCGTTTCAGAAAAGAAAAACAGCCATGTGCAGCTGTTCTGTTCCTGACTGTCCATGTCATACCATCCTGGTATCTCAATGCGGCGCAGTGACAGAAGCCAGCGCTGCATGGCGCCGAGCACGTCAAGCTGCTCCGCCGTGTCTGCTGCGGCAGAAAATGCAAACCGATCTGTGTTGATCAGTTTCCAGCGGTCGCCGGGGTGGCCGTGAAAGTCCTGATACTCCTCGAAATCATAATTTGTGATATAAAACAGATCCGGCGAAAAGATGTCAGCCGGCAGTTTTTCCCACGCCTCGGCGTCCTTCGGCATTTCAAGCGTCCTGAACCGGGCAGGCACAGGAGGGTGAGCATCCATGGCGGCCTTGAAAACAGGATCGTCCGGGTAAAGCCATTTCAGCGTGCTGCCGTCAGCGCGCCAGACTTTTTCGCGCGGCAGGCGCGGCCGGGCAGGCAGCTGCGGCCTGAACAGATAGCGCTTCAGACCGCGGTGCTGCATGTTGGTGCGCTCAAGTTCAAGCCACAGCCGCGTGGCCATCACTGAGCGCCGCGGGGATTTCGGCATTCTGCCGGGCTGTTCGTACATAAACAGTTCCGCTGAAAGCTTTTCAAAAACTCTGCTGCCTTCGGCGGTCAGAGAGTAAATTCCGCTGCTGCACAGAAGAAGGCCGCTCTTCTGAAGATTATCCAGATCCGAAACATTTTCCCCCGCCTGCTCAAGAAGCTCTCTGGTCCAGCAGGGATGATCCTTCGTAAAGCGGATCAGCAGGTTCTCATCCATAAAAAAGCCCCTTTCTCTGCCGCAGCCGGGTTATTCGATATAGGCCGCAGGGCAGACGCTGATGCAGCGCCCGCACGTATCGGCACCCAGAATGCCCTCGCGTTCGGCAAGCAGCTTCTCGTTTTTCCTCGTTTCGGCCTGACAGGCTTTGCGGTTGATTGAACCGGGCTGAAGCGCCCCGACCGGACAGACCTTGAAGCAGAGGCCGCAGCTGCCATTGCGCAGGTAACCGCACCGTTCCACGCCGTCGGAATGGGTCGGCTCCAGCGGTGCCTCTGTGATGACTGAGCAGAACCGCCCTGCCGAACCCTTCGGCGTAATGACCATGCGGTTGGCGCCGAACTCGCCGAGTCCTGCGGCAACGGCGGCGCTGCGGTGCGACCACATGGATTTCATGTCTGCCTCGTTATAGGTGTGCGTGGCGGCAATCAGATAACTTTTATAGCCGGCGCGCTCAAGGTGCTGCTGCAGCGCCTTTCCGATCAGGTCAAAGCAGTCGTTGATCACGACATAGGCCTCGCCCCACTCCGGCGTACCGTGGGTGCGGTAGCGCGGTGAACGGGCTGTCGTCCCCGTAAAGGGAACAAAGATGCTGATCACCGATACTGCCGACGAAAACAGTTCGCGGGGCGTTTTAACCCATTCGCCGACCCAGTGCTTCAGTTCCTCATAACGCGGATCATCAGCCCGCGAATAGCCTGTAAGCGGCTCGCGGAACAGATCCGGACGCTTCAGTTCTGCGATTTTGCTGATGACGATCTGCCGTATCTGCTCTTCAAGACGCACATCCATAAAAATTCCTCCCTGAAAGAATTTCATGTTTCTGAGGCTCAGCAAAACCGCTGAATTTATTTTGGATTTCTGCCTATATTCATTATACCATGAACTGCTGCAGTGCGGACCCTGCCGAACCGGCAGTAAAAAGCCGGAAGGCGCACTTCATAAGGCACCGCGGAGGTCTGCGGCACTGCAGCCGGCCCCGGTGCAGAACCGGCAGCATGAAGACAGCATGCCGCAGTCTTTATCCGGCGGACGGGGCTGTTTTTCTGCGGCCTGCGCCGTGTTTTGTCTCTTCTGCCGCGGGATCCTTCAGCCCCGGCACTGCACCGCACGAAGCAGCCCACAGGTACAGACTGGCGACGCTTCCGCAGGGACTGTAACGCCGGCGGTATTTCTCAAAGTCTTCACGGGAGATGGATCTGCGGCGGTAGACCATGCGGAGTCCGCGCCGGATGCCCAGATCGCCCCAGCTCAGCACATCCTGCCTCTGAAGGCAGAACAGAAGAATCATCTCCGCCGTCCACATTCCGATGCCGTCAAGCGCTGTCAGCGCCGCAGCTGCGTCGCTGTCGCTCATGGTTCTGACTGCGTCCGGCGAAAATTCACCTTTCTTCACTTTTTCGGCAAAACGGCATATGTATTCTGCTTTTCTGAAAGTCGTGCCGAACGCCTGTATTCTGTCCGCGCCGGCAGCTGATACGGTCTCGGCGCTGACTGTTCCAAGCCCCTCGTTCATGCGCTGCCAGACTGTTGCCTGCGCTTTTGAGGAAATCTGCTGCCCGATGATGTGGTGTATGACCGAAGCGAACAGGTCATCCTCGGCAGGGCGGTAAATGTGCCCCACCTGATCAATGACGCTGCCGAGCCTTTTATCTTTTTTCTTCAGATAATCCACAGCTGTGGAATCGTAATAAAAATAAGAACTCAATTTCTGCTCCTTTATTCACAATCACAGCGCTGCGGACGGCCCAATATATACAAGAAAACCCGTCCTGCGTCAGACGGCAAAACACCGCCTGATGCCGGACTGCAGCCTGAGAGCCGGCATTCTTTGCGGTTTACTGTTTCCGCGCGCCCTCTGTGCCGAAATACTGGTTTGAGTCAGCCGGTGCCTCCGCACGGTCTTCCAGCGTATAACTGCGGAGCGGAGTGACAACGGTGATCCGGTACTCCTCGCAGAACTCTTCTCTCATCATCTTCTGACTCACGCGATGTACAGGCGTATTCCGCCACTTCCGCACGCTTTCTTCATCTTTCCAGACTGACATGCCCAGCTGTTTTCTTTCCTGCGAAAGTGATGAAAAACCTTCTGAACGGATGAACCCGGGCGTTTTACTCAAAGCCGTCCTCACGAGCGCTGACCTTTTCTTGTAATCCTGCATTTTCCCTTCCCGTATCTTCACTTCGAACAAAACAATCACTTCACCCATGATGTCTGCCTCCCTGCAGCGTTCAGCAAAAACCGCCTTTCATATTCTGCGGGGCAGTTCAGCTCTGTATCACCGCCGGACACGTCCTGCAGCCCGGCACCGCATACACAGAACGTTTTTCCTCAGCATCCCGGCAATTGCATAATCGTACCCCGCTGTATTATTATTTTATTGTTGTAAAAACGATATATCTATCACTATATTTTCTGCTATTATAATAAAATACCCATTCTGTGCGGGGAGGCAGCGCTTATGGATGAGGAGAAACGCAGTTATATCAACTCAGTCAACCTGAACAGCCGGACCGTTTTTCCCTACCTTGTGCTGGATGTCGTCGACGACACGCCGTCACGAAGAAATCCGGGCTTCAGAGTGATGCACTGGCATGAGGATCTTCAGTTTATATATGTTGCCGGAGGTGCCGTCAAAATCAGGACGCTGCGTGAAACTGAAAAACTCAGTCAGGGAGAGGCCGTTTTTATCAACAACAATGTGGTGCACTGCGTGCAGCGGGTCGGTTCCTGTCATTACAACAGTTTTATCTTTCCGGCATTTTTCCTGAAATTTTACGACGGAAGCCCGGCCGGCTCACTGGTGGACAATGTAACCGCCAATGAAAAAATTACAATTCTCCGCATTGCACCTGAGTCGGAATGGCAGAAAAAAATACTCGCCGCTCTGAGAAGGCTTGCGGCACTCGAAAAGGACAAAACGGCTTTCTCCTACACGTATGAAGTTCTGGTGAATCTTTCCTGCATCTGGCTCACCATGTGCATGAACATGAAGATTCCTTCCGGTCTGGAGGGCGACGCGGCAAGCCTCCGCGTGCAGAAAGTACTTCGTTATATTGACCAGCATTATGCAGAGGAACTCACACTTTCAGATCTGTCAGAAAGCGCCAGCATCAGCCGTTCTGAATGTACCAGATGCTTCAGGCAGTGCCTTGGCACGACGCCTTACCAGTATCTTCTTGTGTACAGACTCTCGAAGGCTGCCCAGCTTTTAAAGAACACAGACATGTCCATCGGGGATATCTGCGCAGACGTGGGCTTTCAGCAGATGAGCCATTTCGGCAAATGCTTCAGGGAAAAAACAGGGCTCTCGCCGCGGGATTACCGCAGAGCCGGCAGAAAGTGAGCTTATCCGCCGCCGGGACAGAGGAAAACAGCCTTTTTGCGGAACAACCATTTTCCGGACAGCTGCGTACGCCTGCTGAAAAGGTCTTCTAAAAAATGCGCTGCCGGCTGCACGGCATAAAACGGCGCCTGTCAGGCGCAGAAAAGACAAGGCCGTGCAGCTACGTTTCCGTTCCGTTTCATAAGTCAGCTGAGCCGGCAAAAGGCGCCGCGGGCACAGTGATGCGCTTTTCAGACACCTCGGCCGCTGCGCCGCAGGGCAGCACCGCGCGCGGATAGGCGTGCCCGATGTTGACGTTATAAAGCACCGGCAGGTGGTGCGAGCGGCCGAAGTCATCGAAAATCCGCCGCGATTCCGCATACCAGCACTCGTTCTGCGGCTTGCCGACAATCAGACCGCTGATTCCCTCAAAAAAGCCCGCGCCGTCCAGCACCCCCAGTTCGCGCCGCAGCAGTTCCGGCGCCGGGCGTTCCTCCGATGTTTCAAGAAAGACAATCTTTCCCTGCCGCTCGTCCCGGTTCAGCAGCAGGCTGTATTTTTTACAGACAGCCTGCCGGTCTTTCTCTCCGTCCAGCAGCCTGACAAGAGATTCAAGGCAGCCTCCCCACAGCGTTCCGCTGAAATCGTGAAAATCACCGAGGGGCTCGAAACCGCGGCGCTCTTCATGAGCTGCGCGGCGGGTTCCGACTGCCGCCGCGGAAAAGTCCGGCCGTTCGTCGTACCAGACCGGGCTGCTTTCTATGACAAGCGGCTTTCCGCCGTCCGCACAGTCCTCCAGAAAAACGCTGAACGCGGCGCGGGTATAGGGCAGCATGCTGCCGTCCATCTCGGCCAGGTCGTTGATGAAGTTCGGGCCGTAGAACGTTGTCAGCCCGAGCCGGTAAAACATGAGATGGTTCACCGTTGAATCAGAAAAGCCCGTGAAGATTTTCGGATGCTCCCGCACCGCCCGGCAGAACGCGGCGTCTTCCATCAGGTACGGCAGAGTCAGATAGGTGTCGCTGCCGCCGATGGCGCAGACAACGGCGCCGATGCGGTTATCAGTGAAGGCGCTCTTCAGGTCCGCGGCACGGGCCTCCGGGTGGCGTTTCAGGTATTCGCTGCCTTTCAGCGCGTTCGGCATGAAAACAGGCTCAAGGCCGAAACTTTTCAGGCTGGCTGCGCCGAGCGCCTGAAAATGGGCGTACTTCGCGTCGCCGAGCATGCCGTTTGACAGGCTCACCACCGCCGCGCGGTCTCCGCGGCGCAGTCTGCGGGGATACAGCATTTTCACACATCCCTTTCTGTAGTGTAAAAACATCAGTATTTTCCGTCCAACTTCATTATACATGAGCGGCCGGCTGAAAACAGGCGGACAGAAACAGGATTTTTCTGCCCGCGCCGCTTTTTGTTTCTGCCGCTGCACTCTCTGCCGGCGTGCAGCGCAGCGCTGAAGCGGGTATAATTCTTTAAGGTACGCATGAACTCAGACTGAATGGAATGTCTGTCCGTGCATATCTGCCGGCAGGTTCCGGAAAATTTCCGCGTCCGTACAGCGAGGAATGTAAAATGATTACAGTCAGCCGAAAAGACAGCATCCCGATTTACCAGCAGATTTATGAACAGATCAGAAACAGCATTCTGTCAGGCAGTATGCCGGAGAACTTCCGCCTGCCCTCAATCCGCACGCTGGCCGGCGAGCTCCGTGTGGCAAGAAACACAGTGGAAAGCGCTTACGGACAGCTTGTCCTGGAGGGATACATCACCAGCGTTCCGGGTTCGGGCTGTGTTGTCAACAAAATTGACGCGGAGCCCTGCCCCATGCCGGAAGCGGGGCGCGCAAAACCGCCGGAATCAGGCAGGACAGCCGGCGCGCCGGAGGCAAAGTACAGTTTTCAGTACGGCGTCCTCGGCGCGGAATATTTTCCCGTGAAGCTCTGGAAAAAATATACAGCCGAACTCTTGGAAGCGCCGGATGCACAGTCCGTGCACAGCCTCTGTGATGTGCGCGGCGACGAATCCCTGCGGGAGGAAATCAGGCGGTATCTTTACCGCAGCCGCGGCGTCCGCTGCGGCGCAGAACAGATTATTGTCTGCGGCGGAACGCAGGCGGCACTGGAAGCAGTTCTCAGAGTGCTTCCCCGCGCCGGCGCGGCGGCCATGGAAAACCCGTGCTACGACGGCGCACGCGCCGTATTTGAAAACAGCGGGGTCAGGATTCTCCCCGTGCCCGTCGGGAAAAACGGCATTGATATTCAGCGTCTTGCCGGCACAGATGCGCCGCTGGCCTATATTTCGCCTTCGCACCAGTTTCCGACCGGAGCCGTGATGCCGATTCATAACCGCCTTGAACTTCTGAGCATGGCCCGCCGGAAAAACATGACCATCATTGAAGATGACTATGACAGCGAATACCGCTACAACGGGCAGCCCGTTCCCTCGCTGCAGTCCATTGATTCATACGGACAGGTCGTTTACGTCGGCACGTTTTCAAAGGTTCTGTCCGCAGGCCTGCGGACAGCCTACTTTGTACTGCCGCGACAGCTCCTTCAGACGTACCTGAGGAAATTCAGCGGGTATACCTGCGCTGTCCCGCTGCTGGAACAGAAAATTCTCGCCCGGTTCATGGCAGACGGTCATTGGGAAAAACAGCTCCGCAGAATCTGCACTGCCCATAAGAAGAAACACGATCTGCTTGTCGCAGCGCTTGAGCGCTCTATGGGCGGCCGCGTCAGAATCTCCGGCCAGAACGCAGGGCTTCATCTTCTGCTTGAATTTCCCGACGGCCGGAGCGAATCTGACCTGCTTCGCCAGGCAATGCTTCAGGGCGTTCGTGTTTTTCCCACGTCGCCGTTCTGGCTCAGCAGAGACAGCCGGCGGAACAGCGCCGTCCTGCTCGGCTACGGCAGAATCAGTGCGGACGACATTGTGCCCGCTGTGGACAGGCTGAAAAAAGCCTGGTTCGGCGGCTGACGGCAGCATAACGGTGAAAGCAGGCCGTTCTGCTTCTGCCGGTGAAAAAAATTTACATTTCAACCGTCCCCTTCAGAAATATCAGAAGTGTCCCTTACCATAAAGACAGTTTTGGTATAAAGTGTTTTTGAAGTACAGTCGTTTCTGCCGCAGAGAAGGGGGCGCGTCATGGAAAAAATATTTACTGACCGCCAGATCATTCAGTATCTTGACCGCATCGGCTGGCGAGACAGGACAGAGCTCACCCTGCCCTGTCTCACTGAACTGCAGCGGCTGCACCTGCTGTCAGTGCCCTATGAAAACCTTGACCTGCTCAACGGCGTGCCGCTGTCCCTGACTCCTGACGATCTGTTCAGAAAAATCATCATGAACCGGCGCGGCGGGTTCTGCTTCGAGCTTCAGGGCGTGTTCTGCTTTCTGCTGAAAAGCATGGGATTCTCAGTGACTCAGTACGCAGGCCGTTTCATGGACGAACCGGGAACCGTGCAGATGCGCCGCCACAGGATCCTCGTGATTGACCTGGACGACAGAAGATATTACTGCGACGTGGGCGTCCGCAGCGAATCTTCCCGCCGTCCGCTGGAGCTTGCCGAAGGTCTCGTCCAGAGCGACGGAATCAGCGCGTACTGCTTCAGAAAAGATCCCTTTTACGGCTGGGTTCTGAGGCAGAAGGAAACTGGAAAGCCGTGGAAGGACATTCTCGGCTTTACAGAAGAGCCGCAGATCGACGACGATTATGTCATGCCTGCCTTTTACTGTGAAAAGCACCCCTGTTCCACGTTCAATAAATTCATGAAAATATCACTTTTCACTCCGGACAGCGACCTGACCGTTGTGGGCAATACGTTCAAAGTCTACCGCGGCGCCCGGGTTGCAGAGCGGCGCGAACTGAGGACAGACGCTGAAGCAGCGGAACTGCTGAAAAACGTTTTCGGCATTGCATTGCCTGAAAGCTACCGTCGCTTTCTGTTCACGCCCTCGTGATCCTGACAGGGCGCCGCAAAACAGCAGAGCAAACGCATGGCCAGAGACAGTCTGCGCCGGCAGCCCAGCTTCTGCCCGTCCGTGCAGGCAGTTCCGTTCTGTCCGCCGCTGTTTCAGCCTTGAATCACACTGCCAGAGCGCACAGAAATTCAGAGGAGGAATAAGCCATGTACGACAAAGTGTCACCTGCCATTATGAAAATGGCCCGTTTTTATTCCCACGATAAAAATGCCAGCGTGAAAATGCATGACATCAGCCATTTCATGAAAGTCTGGGGCTTTGCCCGCACTATCGGCCTTGCCGAAAAACTCGGCGCTGAAGCGCAGGAAACGCTTGAGCTGGCTGCCGTTGTTCACGACATTGCCTGCCCGCTCTGCCGTGAAAAATACGGCAGCACTGCCGGCCCTTATCAGGAACGCGAAGGGGCGCCGATGGCACGCCGTTTTTATGAAGAGTTCAGACTTCCAGAAAAGCAGCTTCACCGAATCTGCTTTCTCGTGGCACACCACCACACGTACAGCGCCGTGGACGGACTGGATTATCAGATCCTGATCGAAGCCGACTTTCTCGTCAACGCCGATGAATCAGCCCTGAAACCGGAAGCCATCCGCACGTTCAGAGACCGGGTTTTCAGAACAGAAACAGGAAAACATCTCTTAAACACCCTGTATTGCCCGGATGATCCCCGGAATGCAGAAAGTTAAAGGAGGCACAGAAATGTTTCGTGAAATGAGAAGAATCGGACAGCAGCTTTCCGAAGAAGAATGCCTGCAGATCCTCGAAACAGGCCGCCGCGGCACCCTCGCCCTGCTCGGCGACGACGCCTATCCCTACGCCGTTCCCGTCAACTACTGGTACAGCCGCAAACAGAACTGCCTTTACTTTCACGGCGCCGGCGAAGGCCACAAGGTCGACGCAATCAGACGCTGCGGCAAGGCGTCGTTCAACGTCCTGAGCGAAGGCTGGCAGGGAAAGGACGAATGGTGGATGCAGTTCAACAGCGTGATCGTGTTCGGCCGCATCCGCATCGTCGAAGAAACGCCGGTTAAGGAAAAAGTCCTGCGCGCAATCGGCGGCAAGTATTACCCCGACCCCCAAACCGTGGAAAACATGATACAGAGACACCTCAGTCACATCTGCATTCTCGAACTGCGCCCCGAACACATCACCGGCAAGCACGTCAACGAGAAATAACCCACCGGGCAGCAGGAAAAGGAGCCGGCAGCACACCGCAAAAACACAGAACCGGCAAAAAATAAAGAGAGCGCCGCCTTTCACGCATCTGCAACAGCAGACACGGAAAAGCGGCGCTCTTTTCAGTTTAAATTCCCCCGCAAACAGATTCATTAAAAAACAGAGACTGCTTTGGCTGCTGCCAGGGCAGACAGTTTTCCCCCTGTTTCCGCGTCAGGCCCGGCGCTGTGCAGGGCA
>CAZDXA010000025.1:0-35380 GCA_964509435.1 uncultured Synergistaceae bacterium
GAAATTTTTATTTTACATTGTGAAATTAAATTTTTTATACCATAGAACTTTATATCACGAAAAAGATTCATGAGTCAATAGTAAAAAAAGATAAGTTTGCAGTTCGCTTTATGGCATTATCCCCGTGTTTTCTTAGCCTGAAGAGAATGCGGCAGAAGAGGACTGGTGAAAAGTTGTATGATTTTACTGATAATACTAAGATTTATAAACTTGAAATAAGCAGCCAGCCTGCGTGACGTCATTTGCAGACATCGCGGAAAATGAAGCAGGCTGTCCCGGAACTGCCGGGACAGCCTGTCTGCTGCCTGATGATAATATGTATCATGTGCTGAAAAACAGACAGAGCAGCGGGCGCGCTGCAGTGCCTTTTCCAGCAGCAGGGCCCCGGCGGACGGGGAGTACAGGGTTTTACGCTCAGGGGCGCGTGCCGTAAATTATTTTTCCCGAAACTGACAGGGGAGCCCATTCTTCCGGCCGAAACCGCCCTGCGCCTGCGGAGACAGTGAAATTGCCCTGACATCGGATATTTGCAAAACAGCTTTCTTTTGCCGTTCAGACACCGGAGGCTGCAAAAAAACAGGGGGCATGCGGCTGTTTTCTGCCGCTGCCCCCTGTTCTGCTTTAATGACAGCAGCACGCTGCCGGGAACTTTCAATCCGAAAGAGTCCCGCGGCGGAATCCTGCCGCCGCCGCGTCCGAAACTCTTTCCAGAAAAAAGGATACTGCCGGCGCGTCAAAACCGGATACTGCTCCAGTAAAATTTATGACAACAGAACCTTTTTCAGCGTGCGCCCTGAAGTTTTTCTGCGCGCTGAAAGTGTCTGCGCAGTGTCTTACAGATTTTCGGGAAGCTTGATAATCCACAGGGCGGATTTTTCATTCAGGGGCAGGGCAGAATAGGCGTCAGTGACGATTTTTCCGTCTTTGTAGATTCTGCCGTCCTCATGCAGTTCGCATGCGTCCATAAGGTCCTCGCTCAGAGAGGCCGCAACGCCGAAATCGTTGTCTGAACAAACTGCTATTGTCGCTTTGTCAATGACGGCGAGTCCTTCGGCTTTCTCAGCGGTCCAGCCCAGCTTCCGCAGGTCAGCGACGAGTTTTTTTGAGACAAATGCTGTGCCGAGCGCCCTGATATCATCTTTTATGAGCATTTCAGGGAGTTTCCCGTCCTTTGCGGTGAGATTTGTTATGTCGTCCGCACCGCTGATGTCGATTTCGTAGACGAGGTTGCGCATTTTCTTGTCTTTCCCCTTGCCCTGTTCGACAACCAGAAAACGGGATTCATCAATGGCTGCCAGGTCTCCGATCTTTGCGTCGCTGTTTCTCTTGTATGCCTCCTGATCATGCGGGTAGGCAAATGTTTTTACGGAATTGTCCCCGGGGTTGAATAAAACCAGCCGGATAAATGAAGCCGGGCTTTTCTTCACGCTGCCGTCCACGTCAAGGATGCTCTGCACTGCTGCTAAAATTTTCCCTGAAGGAGTGACCGCAATGCCTTCAAAGCCGCGGTTGGGGGTCCGTTTTGTCAGAATTTCGGGCAGCTCTTTTCCCGGAGCAATCGTTTTCAGAACTTTTCCTGAGGCCGCGTCGACATTTACAATGAACGGGCCGCTTTCATCGCAGAGCCAGAGGCTGCCCGATTTATCAATGTCAATTCCCTCAGGGTCCAGCCCCTCCGGGTCGTAGTCCAGAACGTGCAGAGTTTCACTCAGCGCTTTTTCGCCGGTATAGCCGACTGTTCCGGGCACTCGCGGCAGGCCGGTTATTTTCCTGCCTGACAGGTCTGTCAGTGGTTTTGTGCCGTTCAGAAGAACTGCGTCGCTGCTGACAGCGATAACCCCGATTCTGGGCGTGTTGTCGGGAATCAGGAACGCTTTTGTGGCGAACCTGCTGCCGTCGCTGCTGACAAACACGGGCGTGTTGGTGTTGGGGCCGCGGTCCGACACGGTATAAAACAGAAGCGTGCCGTCCGGCCGGGTTTCCAAATAAGTCAGACCTGATCCGACGCCGATCGGAATGCCGCGGGGAAACAGCTTTGCCGAAACTCCCCCGTAAGGCAGATATTCACTCTCCGGAATTTCCAGGTCGAAAGCGCGGACGGTGCAGCCGTCTTTTTCAAAAATGCCTTTTGGTGAAGCAGAAGCGGTTTCGGAACAGCAGAAATAAACTGCAGTCATCAATGCAAATACAAAAGCGGCGTGGTTATTAAGATGTTTCATTGACGCATCCTCCTGAAAGCAAAAAAGGCCGCTGTCAATGCTGACGCGGCCTTGTCTGTCCTGTCCGTGTTCTGCGCCCTGCGGGGGCAGACAGAAGCGCGGAAACAGGGCTGTTTCTGCACGTTATTCAGTGATCACTGCAACCTTGGTTTTGCCGGGCATGAGAATATCGGTGCAGTCCTTCTGCATGCGGTTGAAGACTTTCTCCATGGCCTCAACCTGCTCTTTTTTGGCGAACTCATAGCGCCATGACATTTCGCCGACGACAAACTTTCCGCTGGCGTAATTGTTCCATGTGCAGGCTTCGATTTCAATTTTTTCGCCGCCGCACTCAACGTAGCCGAGAACGGTGCTGTGCTGGATGACTTCACGGCGCTCGGGCCATGTGAGCGGCGTGTCAAGCGGGATTCCCCAGGTTTTCATAACCGGGAAATACTGCGCGAAAAACTCCAGCGTCTCAGTGTTCTGAAGCACGGGCGTGTTTTTCTGGGTGACGCTCAGCGAGGCGAAAGTCTTGCTTTCGCCGACGTGTCCGTTCATGTAGCCGGGTTTGTCGCCTTCATACTTCGGCTTGAACTTTGTGTCCTTCAGAATTTCTTCTTCAGGAATCGGCTGTCCCAGTTCGGTTCTGTACTTCAGTGTGAGATCTCCTGTTTCGGGCTGACCCTCTTTGACAGTGACGCGCTGACGAAGGTTGTAATGCATTGCGGCAAGCTTGTTGTCAGCCGTATCAGGATAACGCACCCGCTGAACCTTGTCCTTGTTGCATTCGTCATCGACGCTGGTAGTCAGCCCTTCAGCCTCGGCTGCCTTTTTGAAACGCTCCCACATCAGGCTGAATCCTGTCTGACGATCGGTATAGATTTCAGGTTTGAAAAGCAGTTTCAGTTCAACGCCGTCAAGATCCCGTGCCGCTGCAGTTCCTGCAAAAAGCACCGCTGCCGAAAACAGCACGCCGAACACACACGCTGTCAGTTTCCTGTAATTTCTCATCGCAGATCGTCTTCCTTTCCGTAATTTGAAGCAGGGTCATCACCCGCGCGGCCGCGCCGGAACAATGCTGTCCCTCTTCTTACTCCAGTATAATACAATTTCTGAAAATTATATATATTAAAAGACTATAACAAGTGTCCGCCTGCAGCTTCAAAGTTATAACACTTTGAAAGATGCAGGCGGATATATATTTCATCTCACGTGTGCGAAGCTATTTCATAAGGATGTTTTTTCTGACCCACTGGAACGCTGCTTCCTCGCCCTGCTCGCTGAGCACGCGCAGTGCGCTTTCCAGAAGCTCCGCGGTCCGGGGGTGAATGATGTAGCGGTGCTTTGACTTTTCATAATAATCATAGGCAGACGCATCAGTATAGGCGCTGCCGAGATATACCCTGCAGGCAGCCACGCGGTCGCAGAACATCTCAGCCACGTAGCGCCGGGGCATTTCCATGCCGCACATGCGCTCGCTGCTGTTAAGAGAGTAGTCAATCCAGTATTCAAAATGGTGCTTGTTGCGCCCCTTGTGATGAAGCCACGCCGTACTGCACCCCGTGGCACGGCGTTCGGCGTTGTTGGGGCTGCAGGTTCCCTGGTAGTATTTCGCGCCGACCCAGAATTCGGAAGGAGAGTACTTTGACAGGTCATGCAGCAGTCCCTGCCGGTACAGCCCGAGGCGGAAGCAGTATTTCATTACAAGAAACTTATGGTGCGTGATGGTTTTGAAATGAAGCACAGGATGCATGGCAGTGATGTTCCTTTTTTTTAAAAATCAGCAGCAGAAAGCCGGACTGTTCCGCACAGGCGGACAATCCGGCTTTATCATATTTCAGACAGAGGCTAGGCGTCAAGCCTCAGTCCGGCAACGGCCTTTTCGAGGCGGGAAACGAATTCCTCAAGATTGGCGCGCTGAGTGCCGATGTTGATGCGGCAGAACCCTGCGCCCTCTTCGCCGAACAGAGTTCCCTCATTCAGGGCGGCCTTTACGCTGACCAGCATGAACTGCTGAAGCTCTTCCGGGCTGAATTCAAGTTCGCGGCAGTCAAGCAGAGGAATATAGGTTGCTTCCGGTACAATGAGTTTTACGCGGGGCACCCTCTTTTTCAGCTGTTCGTCAAGATAATCCCTGTTGCCTTCAAGATACTTCATCATCTGCCGGTACCATTCTTCCCCCTCCGCATAGGCCGCGCGGGCGGCTGTAAGGCCGAATATATTGCCGCCGCCGATGTGCAGCCATCCGCTCACGATGTGATTCATCTGACTGCGCAGCTGAGGATTGGAAACAATGCAGATCGACGTGGTCAGACCGGCGATGTTGAATGTTTTGCTGGGAGCCATCATTGTGACTGTGTGCTCGCGTGCCCAGTCGGAAAGAGAAGCAAACGGAATGTGCTGATGGCCTGAAAAGACAAGGTCGCTGTGAATTTCATCGCTGACAACCAGCAGACCGTTGCTGCGGCAGATTTCTTCGATTTTCATAAGCTCATCGTGCGTAAAGCAGCGGCCTGTCGGATTATGAGGGCTGCACAGCAGCAGCATCCGGCACTGAGAGGCCCGGGCGGCAAGGTCATCGAAATCAGCCTCGTAGCGTCCGTTGTACAGCTTCATCGGGCTGTTGACCACACGGCGCCCCAGCGCAGTTATGGTGTTGCGGAACGGATGGTAGCACGGCGGCATGATCAGCACCCCGTCGCCCGGAGCCGTAAAGCCCATAATGGCTGAAGCGATGCCGTTGACAACGCCGGGAGTATAGAGGCACCATTCACGTTTCACGTCCCAGCCGTTATGGCGTTTTTCCCAGGCGATGAAGCTGTCGTAGTAGTCTTCTGGGCGTGTCGGGTAGCCGTAAACAGGATGGGCAGCGCGTTCCGCAATGGCCCTGACCACCGGTTCAGGAGAAGGAAAATCCATATCGGCTATCCACATCGGCAGAGCGTCCTCGACGCCGAAGCGTTCCTTCAGCCCGTCCCATTTGTTGCAGTCAGTGCCGAGGCGGTCAGTCTTTTTGTCGAAATCGTAGATCATCGGAAAGCACTCTCCTTCTGTTATGAGGGGTTTCGTAATTTGTGCGCCGTTATTTCACGTTATCAGGAACAGTTATTGTCCTTAGCCCGTAGTCCGCGCGGAAAGGCGGCGGCTGCGGTTTTTCCAGCGTCCGGAAAGGAAATAGGCCCACAGTGCGAGGCCCCGCAGGGCCATGTCGAGATCCATTGCATACCACGCGCCGGCCAGGCCGAGCCCCATGTGCAGCACAAACACCCGCGCTGAGATGAGGCGTACAAAGTACATTGTGAAGATGCCGAGCCACAGCGGAAAAACGGTGTCGCCAGCACCGCGCAGAGCGCCGGCGGCTGTCAGGGCGACGCCGAGGAAGGGTTCGGCGAAGGAGACGATGCGCAGCGCGGCGGCTCCCTGGGCTGCAACGGCAGCATCATTTGTAAAAAGCCGGATCAGCGGTTCTGCGAAGATGTACAGGCATGCGCTGACCAGCACCATGACGGCGAAACAGAAGCCGATGCTGAAACGGCCGTCGCGTTCGGCCTGCGGTTCGTGTCCCGCTCCCAGCGCCTGTCCTACCAGCGCTGTGGCGGCAACAGAGACTCCGAAGGCGGGATTGTAGCAGATGCCTTCAACGGTGACGGCAAGGTAATGGGCTGACACTGACACAGTTCCCAGCGTGGAGATGATGCCCATGTAAAAGATCTGTCCGGTCGACATGACGATGCGCTCTGACGCAATGGGGATGCCGACGCTCAGAATGTCCCATGCGCGACGGCGTGAAAGCGCTGACAGGCGGCGGAAGGAGACTCTGAACGCGCTGTTCTGCCTGATCAGGGCGTGCATCAGCAGAACTCCTGTGATGACCAGCGAGAATGCGGTTGACACGGCGGCGCCGCGCACGCCCCAGCCGGCCCCCCACATGGGCAAGCGCAGGCTGCCCAGTTCAGCAGTCCGCGGAGGGTAAATCAGAAGGTAATTTCCGACGACGTTGCACAGGTTGGCAAACAGCGAGATCTTCATCGGCGTCACAGTGTTTCCGCTGCCCTGAATTACGCCCGCGAGCGTGCGGGAGAGAGTGAGAAAGACCAGGGCGGAGCCGACAATGCGCATGTAGGCTTTTGCGTCGGGAGCCACGTTTGGGGCTGCGTGCATCAGCGACGCGTAAGGGCCGGACGCCAGCCAGGCGGCGCAGGTCAGCAGGCTGCCAAGACAGAGAGCCATCCAGACGGCGTGTTCAGCATAAACGCGGCCCCGTTCTTCATCGCGCGCGCCGCAGCACCGCGCTGTCAGCACCATGGCACCGCCTGCCACAAGCATGCTTGTGGAATTTGCAAGCCACAGCGGCTGAGCGTTGAGCGCGGCGGCCGCCGTTGCGGCGGCTCCGAGGCTGCCGACCATGGCGACGTCTACGATATTAGCCAGCGTGGCCATGACGTTTTCAAAAATTGCCGGCAGTGCCAGTCTGATGATGCGCTTCAGTGTGGTGATCCCGTTTTCTGCCATGGCTTTCCGACCTTTCAGTGGGCTGTGCTGCATGAAGCTGCTTTTACTCTATCAGTTTTTTAGACTTTCAGAAAGCGCTGCGGCGAAAATTATATGTTTTAAAGGCGGCGCTGAGCGGACAAAGCAGAACGGAAAATTCCGCGTCCCGTGCGGCGGAATGTCCGTTCTGCTTTTTTGTCCTCCGGCAGTTATGCCTTCAGTGCGCTTTCAATGGCTTCCTCGATTCTGCCAAGTGTGCGGCCGCTCCTTTCCAGTGCGGCCCTGCAGGCAGCAAGTTTTTCACTGACGAACGCGGGGTCTTTGACGCCGGGAAGGTTGATTCTCACGTTGTAGGCGGCGCTGACGGCAGCGGCGTGGGCAAACTGCCCTGCGGCGGCGGCGTCGGAAACGGCGTTGGCGTTGCCCTCTCTGATTGCGGTCAGCGCAAGTTCTCCGGCTTCGGCGCACAGCTCAAGAGTGTGCAGGGGCACTTCAACGGTCTTTTTTGCGGCGGCCTGCATGGCGGCCCGCCTCACGGACTTGTCCTCTGCTGTTTCCTTTGGCAGTTTCAGGGCGGCCAGATAGGCGGCAAACGCGGCTGTGTCCTTGTCGATCAGCTCAAGAAGCTGCCGGGCCAGTTCTTTGCCGCGGACGCACAGCTGCTCCATATCTCCCTGCACGGCGGCGTATTTTTCGCGGCCGCGGGTCAGTTCGCCGACCATGGAGGCAAGCCCGGCCGCCAGAGCGCCGCCGAGCGCGGCAACGCTGCCGCCGCCCGGCGCCGGCGAGCCGGAAGCGAGTTCAGCGGTAAAGTCAGGAAGTGACATTTTATGCAGTTCCATTTTTTCCTCCGTTCAGTCCTGCTGCATCAGGTCAAGCAGTTTCAGCTCAAGCACCTGGTCGTTATGAAAGTCGTCGATCTGCATGTAATAGGCGGCGCTGTCGAGCATGGCGGCGGCGGGAATCATGCCGTACACTTCAGTTCCGTTCACCGTGACGCCCCAGCGGGCCGCTTCCATGCGGACAAACTCAAGCACGCGGTACATGGCTGTTCTTTCGTAGTCCACCAGATTCATGGATACCTGCACCATGTGCTTTTCAGGCAGGGCAACTGCCATGCCTTTGACGCAGACAAAGCCGCCGCCTGAGGCGCGGACTCTCTTTGCGATGATTTTGGCAATTTCCAGATTTTCGGTGTTCAGATTGACGTTGAACGCCACAAGGAACTTGCGCGCGCCGATGGCCGTTCCCCCTGCCGTGGGGTGCAGCTGCGGCTCGCCGACGTCGGGTGCACGGGAAGGGTCAGTTCTGACGACTTCTTTGAGTTCCTCGTACTGGCCTTTGCGTACCTGTTCAAGACGGGTACGGTCAGGGCGCACCGCAGATGCCTCGTAATAGAACACGGGCACTTTCAGCTCGCTGTAAAAACGCTCTGCAAAGCGGCGGGACATTTCCACGCATTCGTCCATGGTGATGCCCCTGACGGGCGTGAAGGGAATGACGTCAACGGCGCCGATGCGCGGATGCGCGCCCTGATGCCTGTTGAGGTCAATTTTTTCGACGGCGGTGCGGCTTGCCTCCATCAGCGCATCGCAGATCGCGTCGGGTTCTCCGCACAGCGACACAACAAGCCTGTTGTGATCAGGGTCAGCGCGGTAGTCAAAAAGATAGCAGCCCCTGCGGTTTCTGAAAGGCGCAACAATAGCTTCAATGACGTCTTTGCGGCGCCCTTCGCTGAAGTTCGGCACACATTCAATCAGTACGGACATGGACGATTCTCCTTTGCCTTCGGCATATGGTTTTATGAAAAATGTTTCTGAAACTCAGATCTGCGCTGTCATCGCGGCAGCCTCAGCTTTCAGCGGAATTTCAATGTCGCGCTCCCGGTCGAGATGCACCAGTTTCCCGTCCCTGACTGTCAGGCGCCCGCCTACATACACGTCGGACAGTCTCCCTCTGCGGTACACTCTCAGATCGGCCCATGCACCTGTTCCAAGGCGGCCGATCCACCCTGCGCCGAAAGCGAATTTCTGGCAGCCGAAGCTGTCAATGACCGAATCAGGGACGGTTCCGGCAAGGCGTTTTTTCAGAAACGTCCGTTCGTCTTCCACGTCAAGACTGTCGTTGCTGGCTTCGCCGTCTGTTCCGCACCACAGGGGAATTCCGGCGGCCGTCAGGGCTGCCACGTCCGGAAAGCCGGTTTTGACGCGCGCGTTCATCCGCGGGTTGAGCACCACGCGCATGCCGTTTTCGGCGATCAGCGCCCGTTCACGGTCGTTGAGCCAGCAGCAGTCGGACAGAATGACGCCGGAAAGCGGCGGTATCTCCCCGCTGTTCTGCAGCTGCACAAGATATTCAACAGGACGGCAGCCGTGTTCTTTCAGGCAGCGTTCTACGTCGCCGCGGTCTTCTGAAAGATGAAGCTGCACCGGCCTGTTCAGTTCCGCGCCAAGTCTGATGCCGCGTATAATGGCCTCCGGCGACGAGGCGTGAAAGCTGTGCAGTGCCGGGCATATCATGGTGCTGTCATCCTCAAGGCTCATGAGCGAGCGCAGGTTTTGTTCCGCTTCGTCAGGTGATTCATAGTAGAACCTCTGGGATTCCAGCTTTGCCGGGCTGGCAAGCGGATCAGTCAGGTCATAGTTCATGCGGCCGAATACAAGCCGGATTCCGACACTTCGCGCCGCGGCAATCACCTCGCGGTCAAGTCTGTTTCCGGCGCGGCCGTGAAGGTAATAGCTGACCATCACGCTGGCTGTGCCGCAGAGCAGCATTCCGGCAAACGCATGGAGGCAGGCAAGGCGCACGCGCCGCGGCGTCATGGCTGTGGAATACCTGTAAATTGTATGACGGCACCAGGTGCCCAGATCCCAGTTTTTGTCCACAAGCCCTGTATAAATGGACTGTTCCGGATGCGAGTGGGCATTGAACTTTCCCGCCATGACGGCGGGAGCGTCTTCAGGCAGGGCCGCAAGCGGCTCTATGTCAGTGATGAGCCCGCGGCTGTTCCAGCGGATCACGCCGGGAAATGCTGCCGTGCCGTTTGTGATGAGACCTGTAATTTCACCCACTGTGTTCACGCTCCGTTCGCGGTGTCGGAATTAAAACCTCTTTTATTTAAACATTTTAACTGCAGGACCGCAACCTTTTGAAACGTTTTGTCCGGCGCCGGCAGTGTTCTGAAAAATAAACAGCGGGGCGCCGGAATACGGCCTTTCTGTGCCGGACAGATGCAGAACTGTTCTGCGGGCTGCGCGGCAGAAAGCGGCCGCTGTAAGCCGCAGATAAAAAAAGGGAGTCCCGCACGTGTGCGGGACTCCCTGACGGCGTTGAAAACTACTTTGCCGCGTCTGCGCTCTTTGCAGCGCTTTCAGCTTCTTTGGCAGCCTTGTCCGCGCTTGCGGCGGCACCGGCGGCCTCATCTGCGCTGGCAGTGATGTTTTCCTTGATTTCTGCAGCCTTGTCGGAAACGTTCTGTTTCAGCTCGTCGACTTTTTCTTTCACGTCGGCGGCTGCTTCTTCAACTTTTTCCTTGACTTCCTCGGCTTTTTCCTCTGCCTTTGCCTTCAGATCCTCAGCCTTGTCGGCTGAAGCAGGCTGAGCGTCAGGAGAAGCGGGGGCCTGGGCAGCCGGTTTCTCAGCGGGAGTTTCTGTCTTTGCGGCAGGCTTCTCAGCGGGTGTTTCCGTCTTTGCCGCCGGCTTATCGGCGGATGCGGCAGGCTGTTCCACTGCCGGCTGTTCCGTCGGCTTGGCAAAAGGGCCAACTCCCTGATAATAGCAGTAGCCAAGAACAACAGCTGCAATAACGACGATCCAAAGAATCAGTTTTTTCATTTTCTGTTACTCCTTTATTCAGAATTTGCCTTACGGCGCAGCGCAATTTTATCCTGAAAAGGTGTTTTTGTAAATCTTCCTGCGCTGTCAGGAACGCCGCGGGTTCCGGCCGCTGGCGTTTTTCAGTTCCGCGCGCTGGCAGTGTTCTGAGTCGGCTCTTCGGGGCCTTTGAACGGAGCAGCCTGGGCGGGCTCCGAATTCAGGAGATTCACATCCATGTGAGGATACGCCATCTGAATGTTCTCCTCGTCAAATCTGCTCTGAATGGCCTCGCGGATTTCGCTGCTGACGCGCAGCGAGCTGGCAATTTTCTGGTTGATCCAGAAGTACAGCGTGAAATCCAGGTCGCTGTCGCCGAAATCGGCGAAGTACACCCACGGTTCAGGCTTTTTAAGGATTTTCGGGTTCTCGTCAACGATCTTCAGCACCACTTCACGCACTTTTTTTGCCGGCGTGCCGTACTCGACGCCGAAGCTGACAGTGACCCGCAGAAGCGAATCGGAAAGACTCCAGTTGATCAGCTGGTTGTCCATCAGCTGACTGTTGGGCACCACGACTTCTTTTTCGTCGAACGTCCGGATCAGCGTGGAACGCACTCCCAGGTCAGTCACCGTGCCGCACACGCCGGCCACTTCAATGATGTCGCCGATTCTGAAGGGGCGGTTGACCGTCAGCAGAATGCCGCCCATGATGTTCTTGAACATGTTCTGGGCGCCGAATCCAATGGCGATGGCAACGGCGCCGCCGAGAAACGCGAAGGCCGTCAGCGGAATGCCGACAATGTGGAGCGCCGTCAGGAATATGACAATGGATGCGATGCAGAAAACAAAGCGGTCAAACGTCCGCCGGCTTGTCTCATCGAACTTGAAATATTTTGCCACAGCCCATGAGAACATGTGAACCAGACGCCGGGCGCCCCATGTGCCGAAGAGGATGATGGCCAGAGCGATGAGGAATTCCTTCAGACGCACGGCGTAGCCGCCGCTCTGCCACAGTTCAGTGTTCAGCGCCGCAGCGGCCTTTTTCTTCCATGTGTCAAAAGTCTTTTTCGCAAGTCCGACAGTCTTGTAAGCCTGCTGAAGCATCTGCGAAACCTGATTCTCAAGGGTGACAATGGATCCCAGCGTCGTGATGTAGTCAAGGCTGTTCTGAATGGCCGACTGAACTGCGCTGCGGTGTTTTTTCAGCGTGGAGAGCAGCGCCTTGCTGTTATTTTCGTCGCTGATCTGCTTGTCAACGTCTGAAAGTCGAGCCTGCAGTGACAGCAGGCTTTTCTGGGCCGTGCCGATTTTTACGTTCAGCGCGTCAGTGTCAGAGCTGATCTTTTTGACTGTGTCGGGCACGTCATGCTTGTCAAGAGCGTTGTTGCGCAGGTCGTAAATAATCATCCACATGCGCTTGCGCGTCGCCATCAGCACCAGTGTTTCCTGAAGGTGCTCAATGGCAAGCCGGCAGCGGTCGCGCTCGGCGGTACGGTAGCTCACTTCGGCCGCGGCGGCGGATTTTGCATCGCCCTCCTTGGCTGCGCTGTTTTTCTGTTCTGCTGCGGCGAGGGCGTTTTCAGCCTGACGCATCTGGCGCGTGAGCGTGGTCTGCTGTTCTTCCAGCGCCTTGACCTGGTCGTTCAGATTGGAAATCTGCGCCGTAAAGTCCTTTTCGCTGAGACTGAGGTTGTTCCAGATATACTCGTGAAGGCTGCTGCGCTGCCTGATCTGCAGTTTGTAGAGCTCAGCCGTGGCAGCAGCGTGTTCCTTGCTGAACGTGTCGAGGATAAGCTGCGCCCGGTCTACCTCAACAGCCAGGGCCGCGCTCTGAAGATTCCACTGGTTGGTCTGGCTGTGCTGTTTCTGCAGATTGTCCCGCGCCAGACGCCAGGCTGCCTCTGCAGAATCAACCTGAAGCTGCGAATTTGTCACGTACTCCGTGGAAAGAGTCAGCGCATCCTGCGCGGCGTCGCTCTGTTTGCGGAGCTCGTCAATGCTTTCGTTGAAATCCTCGTAGTATTCAAGCGTGTAGGGCGGTTTTTCCTTGAGATCGAGTTCAGGCGAAGCCGTGTTCGAGTTCTGTTTTTTCAGTTCAGCGTCGTCCTGCTGTTTCTGGGTGATGGCGCTTTCAATGCGCGGGTAGATGTTTTTCAGCGAAGTCAGCACTTCAATGCGCTGCGTCACCGCATCGGTCGTCACGCCGAAGCGCGCGGCGGCTTCCTCTGTGGAAACGGCGCTCCACTGGTTCAGCAGGCCGTTGATTTCGTCAAGACGTTTTGAGTTTGCCTTTGCGTCGGACGCCGAGGGCGCAAAGGGCTGAGGTGTAGTGTCCTTTGAAGCGGCGGCCGCATTTTCGACGCTGCCGGTCAGACTTTCAGTGACCAGCGACACAGCGTCTACTGCGCAGCTCTGACGGGTGAGCACAAGAAGCAGGGCTGCAGCCGCGAAGAGGTATTTTTTCATTTTCTGGCTCCTTTGCAAGATGATTCACTGCATACACCAGAAATTATAAGGCAGAGACGCGGCAAATCCAAGTCAGTAAAATGTCCCATCTTCCGCCGCCGGACAGAGGCCCCGGCATCTGAGAGAGACGGATTTTCCCGCCGGCCCCTGTATTGACAGAAGCGGATACAAACAGCAGCCTTCCCCGTTTCAGCCGTCATAAAGTTCTTTCCGGACCGCCGGCATGCCAGCAGTGCAATGGGAAATTAATTTTATTGGCGATGATTAGAAAATAACTCCCCGCAAGGGGACGGCGGCCATGTTTTTTAATGGCTGCCTGTGTTCCGTTGAATGAAAAAAAGCTCCCGCCGCCGAAGCGGCAGGAGCTTTTTATATGCCGGGAATCAGGCTGTGTGCTGAACGGGAATCCGGCGGCGCCTGTCCTCCGGCACGGACGGTCCGATACTGCGCGCACTGGCGCGGACAGCCGCAGCTGGGCGGGGGAAAAATCAGGCTTCTACAGCCATTTTTTCTTTCTGAACCACACAAGGCAGCCGACGGCAATGACGGCGCAGAGAACGAACACCGCGGGGTAGCCCCAGCTCCATTCAAGTTCCGGCATATGCCTGAAGTTCATGCCGTACCAGCCGGTGATCAGGGTAAGGGGCGCAAAAACGGCCGTGACGACGGTGAGAACTGTCATGATGCTGTTCTGCCGGGCGTCCAGCTGGGACTGAATCAGACTGCTGATCCTCGAAGCGGTGTCGGCCAGGTTCTGGACGGCTTCTCTGAGCCGCGAAACGCGTTCGATGAAGAGACGGAAGTAGCGCAGGTTTTTCTGCTGAAACAGACTGTTCTCGTTTTCCAGAAATTCCTGGGCCAGATCAGTGAGCTGTACGTAATGACGGCGCAGGCGCAGCAGTCTGCGCCGGATGCCGTAAAGGCGGACGGCGTGCCCCGTGCGGCCTTTCATGGCGCTTTCCTCAAGCGCGTTCAGTGTTTCATCGTATTTTTCAAGGGCCGTCCGGCTGCCGTCGATGAGAATTTCAAGAAAATCGTAGAGAAAACGTTCCAGACAGGGATCTTTCCATTTTTTTGTCCGGGCGATCCTGTCAAGCACGGCGGCGGCAAAGCCGTCCCTGTCGATAAAAACGACGCCGTGTCCTGTGACGGCGAATGAAAAATTACGGGGCGGCACTTCAGGGTGCATCGGGTCGGGAATTGAAAAACAGCCTGTCAGGGCGTTCAGGCCGGCATCGGCACGTGTTCCGAGCTTTTCGTTCAGCTCGGGGCCGTCCTCGGCGCTGAGGCCGAGCTCTGCCCGGAGCGCCGGCCATTCTTCCGGCGTGACAGCCGCGGCGAAACTGAAGCGGCTGTCAGCAGTCACCGCAGCCGGACATTCTGTAAGAGTTTCGCGAATCTGATAATACATGGTTTCACCTCGCAGAACTGTATTTTCTTCATCATATCACGCATGGGACGGACACGCGCGGAAAAGGCATCAGAATTTCCTCTTGACAGGGCGGAAATGTGAATTATAATGTTCCGCATAAACAAATAGTGCTAAAGGCAGTGAACCGGATCCCGTTTGAGTGTTTCCCCGCTTTTCACAGAGAGAAAACCCCGCAGGCTGAAAGGGTTTTCAAAGCGCGTTCTGAAACGGGCAAGGCCCGGCGAGCCGGAATGGAAAGGCCATGGGCCGGAGTACATTTCCCGGAGTGATTCTCCGTTAAAGGAATCCGAGCGGAACGCGAAGAACGCGTCCAAGCAGGGTGGTACCGCGAGTCATTTCAACTCGTCCCTACGTCAGTGGGGACGGGTTTTTTTATAAAGCGGCACCGGCGGCGTTTTTCCGTTCAAGCAGGGTGGTACCGCGTGCTGAAATATCCGGGCGCGTCCCTGTGTGTTCTTATGGCGGCTGAAAGAACGCACGGAGGCGCGCTCTTTTTGATGCAGGGGAAAGCAGGAAGTAATTGAATTTTCTGATCATTTAATGTTCGGAACGAAAGTGACAAAAAGCTTTTTTTCGGAGAAGGAGTCGATTAAAATGAAAATAGCAGTGGTCGGAGCAACCGGCGAAGTGGGGCGCACCATGGTGCGGGTTCTTGAAGAACAGGGCGTACGCCCTGAAACGATCCGTTTCTTTGCTTCGAAACGCAGCGCCGGTACGGTTCTGCCCTTTGAAGGGCGGAACATCGCTGTTGAGGAGCTGACGCCCGGGTGGGTTCCCGCCGGGACGTTTGATTATGTTATCATGTCCGCGGGAGCTTCTCTGTCCAGATGGTTCGCGCCCGTTGCCGCGGAACGCGGCGCCGTGGTGATCGACAACAGTTCGTGCTGGCGCATGGATCCGGACAAGCTGCTGGTGGTGCCTGAGATCAACGGCGATCTGCTGAAAGGATACAGAGGCATTGTCGCCAACCCGAACTGTTCAACCATTCAGATGGTTCTTGGTTTTTACAAGGTGCACGAGAAATGGGGCATCAGGACTATTGTGGTGAGCACTTATCAGGCAGTCAGCGGCGCCGGCCGCAGAGGCATCAGCGAACTGCTGGCGCAGGAGCAGGGCAGTACGGAATTCAGCAAGTTTGCCGCGCCGATTCACCGCAATGTGGTGCCGCAGATTGATGATTTTCTTCCCGGCGGCTTCACGAAGGAAGAAATGAAGATGGTCGACGAGCCGCGCAAAATACTGCGCGACCCGGACATCGCCAGCTGGCCCACGACAGTGCGCGTACCGGTGCTTTACGGCCACAGCGAGTCGGTGTTTGTCGAAACCCGCGAGCCCTTCGGCACCATTGAGAACCTTCTTGACGTGATGCGCACTCAGGAACATGTGACAGTCAGCAGCAGGCCCGTTGTGACGGCGCTCTGCGACGCTGCGGGCACTGACACGGTGTTTGTCAGCCGTGTGCGCAGCTTCGACAGTCGGCATTTCCTGCAGTGGAACGTGGCAGACAACGTGCGCGTCGGCGCTGCGACCAACGCCGTCCGCATTCTGCTGATGCACGCGCGCCTGAACGGAATCCGTTGAAAACGCCGCGCCTGAAGCGCGGGATGATCTTTTTCAGAATGAGGTGTCTGATATGTTCAGAGGAACTGCAACAGCTTTGATTACGCCCTTCAGAAACGGCGCTGTGGATTATGACGCTCTGGGGACGCTTCTTGATTTTCAGGTTGAAAACGGCGTGAACGCACTTGTCGTGCTTGGCACAACCGGCGAGGCGGCGACCATGACGCCCGCCGAGCGCGATGAGGTGATTTCGTTTTCGCTGCGCGAGGTAAACAGACGCATTCCGGTGATTATCGGCACCGGAACAAATAACACAGCGGCCTCCATTGAGCTTTCCCGGCGTGCTGAAGAACTTGGAGCTGACGGCATTCTTGTGGTGACGCCGTTTTACAACAAGCCCACGCAGGACGGGCTGTATCAGCACTTCCGCGCCGTGGCCGAGTCAGTTTCCATTCCCATGGTGCTTTACAATGTGCCGGGCCGCACGGGCGTCAATCTGCTGCCCGAAACGGTGCTGCGGCTTGCCAATGATGTCTCCAATATCGAGGCAGTCAAGGAGGCAAGCGGAAATCAGTACCAGTGCGACAGACTGATCCGTGCTCTGGCCGTGGCGCGGCCTGATTTCCGCGTGTTCTCCGGCAACGACGACCAGGCGTTTCATCTGGTCTGCGGCGGCGGAGACGGCGTCGTCTCAGTGCTTTCAAACATTCTGCCGGCGCAGACAGCGGCGATGATCAGCGCTGCGCTGAACGGCGACCTGGCAGGAGCGCGGAAGCTGCATCTGTCCATGCTGCCGCTGATGAAGGATCTGTTTGCCGAGTCGAATCCCATTCCTGTCAAATACGCTGCCAGCCTCATGGGGCTGTGCGCCAACGAACTGCGCCTGCCGCTTGTGCAAGCTTCTGAAAAGACCCGCGAGCTGGTGCGGGCCGATCTGCTCGAACTTGGCGTTCTGGAGGACAATCAATGAGTCTGGGTGTTCCTTACGGCATTGTGGGATATACGGGGCGCATGGGGCATGAACTTGAGGCGGCGGCAGGGGCGGCGCCCTGTCTGCGCGTCTGGATTGACGGAGAGCAGTGCAGCGGTTCCCCGCGCGTGATTTTCGATTTTTCATCGGCGTCGGCGCTGCCCCGCACCGCGGAGCTGTGCCGGAAATACCGGAGCGCGCTGGTGCTCGGCACGACGGCGCTGAAGGAAGAGCACTATGCGCTGATCCGCGCCCTTTCTCAGGAAGTGCCTGTCGTGCAGAGCTCAAACTATTCAGTCGGCATTGCTGTCATGGCGATGATCCTGCGCCAGTACGGCGCGCTCCTTTCCGACTGGGACGCCGAGATTGCCGAAGCGCATCATATCCACAAGAAAGACGCGCCCTCGGGCACTGCGCTGATGCTTGGGAAAGCCCTCGGCCGGCAGGTGCCGGTTCACAGCTTCCGTCTCGGCGGCCTGCCCGGCGATCATCTGGCAGTTTTCGGCAATGAGGGCGAGACACTGACCATCTGCCACCATGCCATCAGCCGCAGCGTGTTTGCCATCGGCGCCATGAAGGCTGCGCAGTTTGTGCTGACAAAGAAGAACGGCCTTTATACTTTTGAAGACGCCCTGCGCTTTCTGACTGCGTCCCCGGCGGAGGAGTGATCTGATGAACACAGAAGAAGTCATCCGGCTTATCAGAGAGTCAAAGAAGAGAACGCTGGCGAGGGCGTTTATATCGGGCGACCTGAAGAACATCGAATGGGGCGCGCTGCACTTTGTGGGAGGCGCCGATTTCGGCACAGTCAGAGGCAGCCTTGAAGACATTCTGAAAGTTCTTGAGAAAAACGGCGAGCGCATTGAAGACTGTGAAGTTGAGGTGACAGCCCGCAACAGCGCCGTGCCTCTGGCCGATCTGACAAAATACGAAGCCCGCATCGAGCCGGGTGCCGTGATCCGCGACATGGTGGAGATCGGGAAAAACGCCGTCGTCATGATGGGAGCGGTGATCAACATCGGTGCGTGCATCGGCGAGAGAACCATGATTGACATGAACGCCGTGCTCGGCGGCCGTGCACAGGTCGGTGCCGGCTGCCATATCGGCGCCGGCGCCGTGATCGCCGGCGTTGTGGAACCGGCCAGCGCCCAGCCCGTAGTGATCGGCGACAACGTTCTTGTCGGCGCCAATGCAGTCGTGCTTGAAGGAGTTCGCGTCGGCAGCGGTTCAGTGGTTGCCGCGGGCGCTGTTGTGACGGAGGATGTGCCGGAGGGGGTTGTCGTTGCGGGAACGCCGGCGCGGATCATCAAGAAGGTGGATGCGCGCACCGAAGGCAGAACAGCCATTGTGCAGGCGCTGAGGGAGCTGTAGAAAATGCCGGCACCGGTAAAAGCCTCAGCAGGCACAGCCGTCCTGAAATTCGGCGGATCTTCAGTGGCCGATGCGGAGAAAATCCGCGCGATTGCGGCAAAAATAGCAGAACGCCGCGCGGGCGGCGAAAAACTGACAGTTGTCGTTTCAGCCATGGGAAAAACCACCAATCACCTGATTGAACTGGCAGGCAGCGTATCTCCCAACAGTGAAAAATACAAGCGAGAAATGGACATGCTTCTTGCCACGGGAGAGCAGGTTTCCGCGGCCCTCATGGCCATGGCTCTGCGCGATCTTGGCATTGACGCCCTGTCCATGAACGCCTATCAGATCGGCATGATCACCACGGATGCGCACACCAGCGCGCGGATCCGCGACATTGACACACAGCGGCTCAATGACGAGCTTGAAAAGCGCGGCGTTGTGGTTGTCACGGGATTTCAGGGCATTACTTCCATCGGCGACCTCACAACGCTGGGACGCGGCGGCAGTGACACATCAGCCATCGCCATTGCAGCGGCGCTCGGCTGTCCCTGCGAAATCTACAGCGACGTTGCCGGCGTTTACACCTGCGATCCGCGCATTGTGCCTGAGGCGAAGAAACTGGATTTCATCACTTACGAGGAAATGCTTGAAATGGCGTCGTCAGGCGCGAAGGTGCTTCACTCCCGCGGCGTCGAAATTGCCGCGAAACAGGAAGTGGAACTGTACTGCGGCAAAACTTTCTCCGATGAAAGAGGGACACGAGTCGTGAAAAAACTCCCCGAGTGGCTTGAACAGCCAGTGGTCACCGGCGTGGCCGCGGCTGACCAGATAAAAGTCAATCTCCGCGGCCTGCCGGAGAACGTAAGTCTTTATACGAAAGTATTCAACAGCCTTGCGGCCCACTATATCAATCTGGACATGATCACCATTGTTTCCGGCGGAAACGAGGCGGCCATAACGTTTTCGGTGGTCAGCGGCGACATGGATCAGCTGCAGCCTGCACTGGACGAAGCGCTGTCAGGCATCGGCGGCTGGAGCGTGAGCACCGACGCTGACGTGGCAAAAGTTTCGGCCATCGGCGTGGGAATGCAGTCTGCCTCAGGCGTGGCGGGAAGGTTTTTCGGTGCGCTTGAGAGAGCCGGAATTTCCGTGCTCGGCACCACCACATCAGAAATAAAGATTGCCGTCCTTGTTCCGCGCCGGCAGCGCGACCGGGCGGTCAATGCACTGATGGACGAATTCGGACTGAAGGAGAAAAACTGATCCCGCCCGCTTCCGGCGCGGATTTCAAGGAGCGAAAAAAACGATGTACTATGAGAAAGCAAAAGCCCTGATGCCGTGGCTCAGCGGCATTTACCGCTCGCTGCATAAAATTCCGGAGACAGGGAGAGATCTGCCTGAAACCACGGCGTTTGTGGAAAAACAGCTTGACGAGATGAACGTACCGCACCGCCGCTGTGCTGGCGGCATTCTGGCCGAACTTTCCGCCGGAGACGGAAAACCTGTCGCTGCCCTGCGCGCTGACATGGACGCGCTGCCCGTTGACGAACAGACGGGCCTGCCGTGGAAATCATGCCATGCGGAGAAAATGCACGCCTGCGGCCACGACGCTCACACCACCTGCGCCCTCGGCGCGCTGAAGCTGCTGGCCGGAGAGGCAGACCGGGCAGTGTCGCTGCGCGTGCTGTTTCAGCCCGATGAAGAAGGCGACGGCGGCGCGAAGCCCATGATTGACGACGGCGCTCTTGACGGCGTCATCGCCGCTCTGGGACTGCATGTGTCGTCAGAGTACCCCGTCGGTTCCGTGGCGGCCATTTCCGGCAGGGCGCGGGCGTCAAGCGACATGTTTTCTGTGACGCTGCGCGGCCGCGGCTGCCACGGCGCTTATCCGCACCTGGGAATTGACACCGTGGCCGGCGGCGCGCAGATTGTCAGCGCCCTGCAGACCCTTGTGAGCCGCGAAACCGACCCGCTTGATTCTGTCGTGCTTACAGTCGGTCATTTTGAAGCAGGCCGGGCCCGCAATGTGATTCCCGACACAGCCCGCCTTGACGGCATTATCCGAACCCTGACGCCCGAGTCCCGCGAACGGTGCCGTGCGCGGTTCAGGGAGATTGTGACAGATATGGCCAAAGCCCTGCGCATGGAGGCGGAAATTACTGTGATTCCAAGCTATCCGCCGGTGATCAACAACCCTGCGGAGACAGAATTTCTGAAAAAGTCCGCCGCAGCCGAACTTGGGGCCGAGTACGTGTTTGTGCCCGGTTTTCCGAAAATGGGCGTTGACGACTTTGCCTATATTGCCGAAAAAGTGCCCGGCTGCTATGCCGAACTGGGCTGCCGCGGACAGGGCCAGCCCTTTGAGCCGCTGCACAGCCCGAGATTCTACCCCGATGAAAACTGCCTGCCTGCCGGCGCTGCGGTTATCGCTGCATGGGTTCAGGCGAGATAGGAACAGAAAAGAAACAGAAACTTCAAAGCACAGGACGTTGCCGGCGTCCTGTGCTTTTTATAATGCACCGGCCGCTGAATCGCCGGGCTGGACCAGCCGGGAAACCATAAATTGAATAATTTTTCAATTGTTTATTTTACAAAATACAGTATAAAAGCGTATGCTATAATTCTACAAGAGCGGTTTGTTTTTGAGTCTGCATAGAAATATATATTCAGCAGCACTGCCTGAAACAGACGACGCTGCGTTTCAGCCTTTCTCAGGAACTGCTGAAAAGGGGAAAGCAGTCCGCGGGGGCGGAGGATCTGCAGGAGCATCTGAATTCACATGGGGAGGAAAAAATGAGATTTTACAGACGGCATTCAGGGCATAGTGTCAGAGCGGCCTTAAAAGTACTGCTGCTGACAGTAGAAACGGGAACCTGCCTGACTTTTTCAGGCAGCATGGCACTTGCGATTGTCAAGACCAATGCATACTGGTCGATGTACCCCTCAACGGAAGAAGTTTATATAACAGACGCAGAAAATGTCTTCAAACTGGACGAGACGCAGGCGGACTATAGACAAAAAGTTGCCATCAGACTCAACGACTACACGAAGCTGGTTTACATCAAGGCAACGCAGGGCAGCAATTACGCCAGCGACGATGCGCCGAACAACGAGCGCTGGTGGGGCATCGACGTGCACAAATGGTCTACGCTCCGTCTTGAAGCCAGCGTCAACAACGAAATCACGGGGCTGGGCATCAAGGACTACGGAATGGGAGTCCGCTGCGGCAGCAACGCGTTTCTGTATGCCGGCCAGGACAATATCATCAATGCCGATTACATAGCCGTTTATTCCGATGCGCACCGCTATGATTACGACAATAACGACCACATCAGCATCGATATCACGGCCGGGCGGGACAACATCATAACGACGGCCTCGACGACAAACGTTTATAACGCCTGGGCCATTGACCTGAACAACAATGTTACGATGAACCTGCGGTCCCTCGGCGGAGACAATAAAATCACCGGCACGACGGCTGCGGCTGATAAAAGCGGAACCGGCATCTGGGTTGACCGCGGCGCACAGCTGTATGTTTCTGCTGAAAGCGGCCGCAACATTATCAGCGCCAAGAATTACGGCGCCATGATCGACAGCGCTGTTTTATCGCTTGACGCGCCGAACGGCGGCAATGAAATTACGGCGGCGGAACTCGGGCTGTACGCCAGCACAGGAGCCTCCATTGAGGTTGCAACACGGACAGGAACCAACAGAATCGACTCTGCACAGGCAGTGACGTCTTATGGCGGCGGCAGCACAGCCATCACAGGGCAGACCGTGATTTCCGGTGATATAGCCTTGCTTTCCAACGGAGAAACCGACGCCTCCGAAGCCTCGCTGGTCAGCCTGAATTATGACGGAAACAGCGCTGTCACGGGCAGCATCATGGCGTACAACCACAGCAGGACGGTTATCGCGCCGAGAGCAGACTCTCCTTTCGGGAGCAGGAAGATCGACATTTCCGGCGACATCATCGCCAGCTTTCAGGATGCCGATGCATCCGGTGGCGCCGCGCCGCAATCAGACTACGTGGGCGGCACCGTCGATCTCGACCTGACTGACGACAGCACATTCACAGGTTCAGCCGCAGCGGCCGCAAATCTCGCTGCGGATCGCGGCACAGACCGCGAAGGCACTGTTAATATTTCAATGGGCAACGGCAGTCTCTGGACTTTAACCGGCCATTCAAGCGTCACCAGCCTGTCAGGGAACGGCGGCACCGTTTATTTTCACGACGGCGGCGATGCCCTTGAGATCGTCAGTCTGACGGGGTCGCACAATTTTGCTCTTGACCTGTCCTATGCGGACCACGACCGGAGCGACATGATCTACATCGTCAACGGCACCAGCGCCCCGCAGACAATCACTGTAAAGAATCTCGCAGTGCTCGACAGTGAAATGAGCGACGGCGACGCTGTGCGGTTTGCCCGCGTGGCAGATCCGCAGAACGAATTTGTCGACGGAAGCGTAGCGGCTGTCGTGAGCAGCGGAATTTACAACAACAATTACATTGTTGCCTACCGCAGCGTCAGCACCGATCCGGACAGCGCCGACCAGTACGACGGCGACGGCACAAGGAAGCCAGCAAGCACTGACGTTGAAGCGCTTTACGGCGGCAGCAGCGCCAGCAACGTCTATCTGTATAAAAACGTCGTCAGCAGCAATGACATCAGCAGCGACGATGTTCCTCCCACGCCGCCGAAATCCATCAACGACGGCGCAAAAACTTCCGGCAGAATGCAGGACCTGATGCACCGCTATGTCACTGATCTTGACACATTCACAAAGCGTCAGAGCCAGGCCGGTTATTTCAGCACAGGCGTGGAAAACGACTCATGGTTCAGAGCCGGGCATAAAAAATTCGGCGTCGAAGATGTGGGCACGATCTCGGGCAATTTCTACGAGCTCGGCTGGGGCAGAATTCTGAGCGGCGCGCCGGAGCATCTTCACAAAACAGGTATTGCGGCTGCCTGGTCGCGTCAGACAGGACACCTCGACGGCTATTCCAGCAGCCTGAAGTTCACTGACATATACGGGGCTCTGTACGATACACACATTTATTATGACGCCGTGAATGCGGAAAATCTGCCGCAGTGGAAAAGAGACCGTTTCCGCTACTGGGACAGCTATCTGAAGGTTCACCGGGCGAAAAACGAGTACATCATCAGAGATCACAGCACTGACGCGGAATTTGACGGCGATTACCATCAGAGCGTCGTCAGCCTCAGCACCGAGTACGGCGCAAAACTGCCTCTTTCGCGCAGGGTTTACTGGGTGCCGCAGGCGCAGCTGCAGCTCAGCTGGCTTGGAAATTACAGCTATACGGATTCGCAGGGGCTTTATACAAAGGCTGACAGCAGCTGGAGCCTTGTGGGAAGGCTGGGTTTTGATCTGGTTGACGTGCTCGACGAGAAAAATGACAGCCGCCTCTACCTGAAAGCCTCGCTTCTGCACGAGTTTCTTGACGGCGCCGATGTCACCACTGAGTCCTTCGGGCTGTACAATTATGAAACGGGCGTATATACAGTCCGCGGCAGCCAGAGCGGCACCTGGGGCACTTTCGGACTCGGTTTTTCAAGCCGGATTGAGAAAGACTCCTATGTTTTCATCGACTTTGAGTACGCAGCCGGAAATGATCTGGACGACACGTATACGCTGACGGCGGGCGTCAGCCTTCAGTTCTGACACAGAGCTGAAAGCCGGAAATGCGCCGTGCGCCGGCTGAAGCAGAAGAGCCGCCAAAAACACGGCCCCTGAAATGCGTCTTTTTTGCCGCTCCTGCCTTTTCGGGTCTGAAAAGGCAGGGGTGTTTTTCGTATCAGCGGCTCTTCTGCTAAAATAGACCTGCAGGGAACGGCAGACCTGACGCTTAATCTGCTGAAAGTCCCGGAGGACGGGCTGTTTGCCGGCCTCTGCGGGCAGGTGAAGTGCGCGGCCAGGAAAAGGCATTTCCCCGCAGGGAAGGAGCAGGATAACATGAAGCGTTCTGAGATCAACGGGATTATCCGCGAAATGGAGCAGTTCATCTCGTCGTGCGGCTTTCATCTGCCGCCGTTCTGCGGCTGGACACCCGCTGAGTGGAAAAACAGGGGGCACGAATACGACGAAATACGCGACAACATGCTCGGCTGGGACGTGACGGACTACGGCCTCGGAAACTTCAGCGAATGGGGGTTCGGCCTGATCACGCTGCGCACGGGCAGTCAGCGCGATCCGCGCTATCCCAAGGTGTACGCTGAAAAACTGCTGTACCTGCGGGACGGCATGAAGTCGCCGTGCCATTTTCACTGGTTCAAGATGGAGGACATTATCAACCGTTCGGGCGGTATGCTGAAGATCCGCCTCTGGAACGATGACGGACAGGGCGGCCTGGCGGATTCTGACGTGACCGTCAGTTCGGACGGCAGGGCGTATTCTGTTCCGGCGGGAGCGTTTGTGGCCCTTGAACCGGGACAGAGCATCACGCTGAAGCCCCATCAGTACCACGAATTTCATGCTGTGAAAGGCACGGGGCCGGTGCTCCTCGGCGAGGTTTCGCGCTGCAACGATGATAAAACGGATAACCGCTTTCTGGACGAACTGCCGCGCTTTCCTGCCGTCACGGAGGATGAGGCGCCGTACCGTCTTCTGTGCAGTGAATATCCGCCGGCGCCGTAGTTTTTTTTCGTCTGAAGGTACAGCTGTAGAAATTTTCCCGATTTCTGCTAAAATCCACATATGGATTTTCAGCGGATTGTATTCAATACCGCGGAATCAGGTGATTTTATGAGGGGCGAAAACCGGCAGATCATCGAAGGCGTGATCTGGAAGGAACTGCTGATCTTCTTTTTTCCGATCCTTCTGGGCACATTTTTTCAGCAGCTGTACAACACTGTGGACGCGATTATCGTCGGCCGCGCCCTTGGCAAGGCGGCATTGGCCGCCGTGGGCGGCGCGACGGGCTACCTGGTGAACTTCCTTGTAAATTTCTTTGTGGGGCTGACGTCGGGTGCAACAGTAGTGATCGCTCAGTACTTCGGCTCGGGTGACCCTGAACGGACGTCGCAGGCGGTGCACACGTCGATGTTCCTGTCAATTGCGGCAGGGGTGGTGCTGTCGGCCGTTGGAATCGCGGCGGCTCCATGGGCGCTGCGGCTGCTTAACTCGCCGCCCGAGGTTCTGCCGCTGGCCTCGGATTATCTGAAGATTTTCTACGGCGGCATGATTTTCATGTTCGTTTACAACATGGGCTCAAGCGTTCTCCGCGCCAAAGGCGATTCAAAGCGGCCGTTCTACATGCTGGTTCTGGCAACTGTTGTCAATATTTTCGGCGATCTGCTTTTGGTTGTGAAGCTGAAAATGGGAGTGGCCGGCGCGGCTTACGCCACTGTTTTTTCACAGTTGGTCAGCGCGGCGGGCGTCTGCTGTTTCCTGGCGCGCGAAGAAGGTCCTTTCAGGCTGACGCTGAGCGGGCTCTGGCGCTGGAACCGGCCCATCATGGACAACATCATCCGCATCGGTCTGCCCACAGGACTGCAGTCTGACATGTTCTCGCTGTCAAATCTGGTGATTCAGACGACGATCAACGGCTTCGGCGTGAACCTTGCGGCGGCATGGGCGACTTACGGCAAAATCGACCATCTATACTGGATGATTCTGTCAGCCCTTGGTGTTGCGGTTTCTACGTTCAGCGGGCAGAACTTCGGCGCGCGAAAATACAGCAGGGTCTATAAAAGCATTCACGTGACGGCCTGGCTGGCGCTTGGGTTTTCCGTCTTTTTCGGCTTTGCCTATGTCTACTGGGGGCCTCTGCTGTACAGGATTTTCACTGACGACGAATATGTGATCTCGCTGGGCATGAAAATTATGTGGCTTATGGCTCCGTGGTATTTTACCTACGTGCCGGTCGACGCGCTGGCCGGCGGCATGAGAGGCACCGGCGATTCGGTGATGCCGACAGCGATCACGGCGCTGGGAGTGTGCGTCTTCAGAGTGTGCTGGATCTGGTTTGTGGTGCCTTTCCGCCGCACGCTGACCGTGGTGTTTCTGAGTTATCCTGTCAGCTGGATACTGACATCGACCCTTTTCCTGATCTACGACCGCTGGGGTAAATGGATGGAGCGCAGCGTCGTCCGCGCAGGGCACAGAAACAGGAAAAAAGAATAACCGGGCAGAAAACGTTCTGTCCTGCATCGGGGCTGTTCCGGAAGCGGCGGGACAGCCCCTGCAGTTTTTATATGGCGTGATTTCAGCAAAGTGAAACGAGTGCCTGAATTAAGGCGGTGCCGCAGCGTCTGCCTGTCACGGCGGAACAGCAGCATTGACGCGGCTTTTTTGGCGCTCTGCTGCAGCAGCGCGGAAAGGTCCGCTTTTTATACTGTATAAAGTTTTTCCTGCGGGGGCAGCGGTAAAAAGGGATTCTCCCCGTGGTACAATCAGTTCAGTATCGGCATGTATGCAGAAAATTTTATGCCCGGGAGTGTGAGAACCTTGAAACAGGGTGATAATCAGATTGTCAACGGCGTGATCTGGAAGCAGCTGCTCCTGTTTTTCTTTCCTCTCATGCTCGGGACAATTTTCCAGGTTCTGTACAATACTGTTGACGCAATTGTGGTAGGCCAGTATGTGGGCAAGGTCGCGCTGGCGGCTGTCGGCGGCCCGACGGGCACAATCATCTCTCTGATGGTGGGGCTGGCCATGGGCATCACCACGGGCGCCACGGTTGTTGTGGCGCAGGCGTACGGCGCCGGCGACGGCGAAAAGACATTCCGCGCGGTTCATACCTCTATGGCACTGGGCATCGCTGTCGGCACGGTTTTCGGCGTGCTGGGGGCTTCGCTCGCCGAGTGGACTCTTATAAAGATGGGCACGCCGCCTGAAGTGCTTCCGTATGCCGAGCGGTACCTGCGCATTTTCATGTACGGCTCGGCATTCGGCATGGTCTACAACATGGGTTCCAGCATTCTGCGCGCCAGGGGCGACTCAAAGCGCCCTTTTTATCTGCTGGTCGCCTGCACGCTGATGAACATTGTCTTTGACGTCCTTTTTGTCGCTGTAATGGGCTGGGGCGTCGCGGGCGCGGGATGGGCAACGGTGATCTGCCTCGGCCTTTCGGCGGCCGGCGTATGGGTTATGCTGGCCCGGGAACCCGAGCCTTTCTCGCTGCGGTTCCGCAGGCTCGGATTTTCAATGCCGCTTCTGCGCAACATCATCAGCATCGGCCTGCCGTCGGGGATTCAGTCGTCAATGTATGCCATTGCCAACATTGTAATTCAGGCGGCCATCAACAGTTTTGGCGTCAACACCGTGGCGGCGTGGACGATTCTGAGCAAGATTGACGCGTTTTACTGGCAGATCATGGGTGCGTTCGGAATGGCTCTGGCGACGTTCAGCGGACAGAACTTCGGTGCGCGCAAGTATGACCGCGTGATCGGCAGCATCCGTTCGTGCACGGTGATTGCCTTTATTGCCACGTTTCTCATCAGCGGCGTGATGATAGTCTTTGTCAGGCCGCTGTATGCCATCTTCACTGACGACGCAGAAGTGACGGCCCTCGGCATTGAAATCATGAAAACCATGGTACCTTATTATTTCACCTATGTGGTGATCGAAACGATCGGCGGCGGCATCCGCGGCACCGGCGACACTTTAGTGCCTACGCTGATGATGGCGACCGGCATCTGCGCGTTCCGCCTCATCTGGGTGTGGTTTGTGCTGCCGTGTCACCGCACTGTCACCATGCTGGGCTGGAGCTACACGCTCAGCTGGATCATCACGGCAATACCGTTCATCATTTATTACAGATACAGTCATTGGATGGAGCGCAGCATTGCCCGTGCCGGACACGTGTCTCTGCGTTCTGAAAAAGCCTGATTCATGCAGGGCGGTTCTGCCCCGGAACATAGAAAAATCCCGCTGCGCCTGAGGCGCAGCGGGATTTTTCTTCTGCATGAAACAGAGGTTACATGAACAGTTCATTAAGGGCTTCAACATAGGTAGGATGCGGACGGATAACGTGGCTCAGGTCGTCGAGCGTAAGTTTATTGGCAATGGCGGCGGTGAACTCGTCGATCATGTCCGATGCCCGGTCGGCCAGAATCTGCGCGCCGAGAATAGCGCCGGTCTGCGCGTCGGCCACAGCTTTGACAAAACCTCTTCCTGATCCGGAAATCAGAGTGCGCGCGTTTCCGGTGAGCATTGCTTTTTTGACGACGGCATCGTAGCCCAGCTGTCTGGCGGTGTCCGCGTCGATTCCGACGCTGGCAGCCTCCGGCGAGGTATAGACGCAGGCCGGCACAAGGGAGGTGTCGTAGAGAGGCTTTTCTCCGCAGAGTACCCTGATGCAGTTGACGGCATCGGCAGAAGCCTTATGGGCCAGCTGGACGCCTTTTGTACAGTCGCCGACGGCGTAAATGCCGGGCACAGATGTGCTGCAGTTCCGGTCTGTCACAAGCGCGCCCCGTTCCTTTTTCAGTTCGAAGCCGATTTCGGGCAGGACAGCGCGGCGTCCTGTGGCGATCAGAACTTTATCGGCCTCAACGGTCTTTTCCTGACCGTTCTTCGTGAAAGTGACGACAGCGCCGTTTCCGCTTTCGGCGATATTCTGCACTGATGCGCCGGTGCAGCACTCAACGCCCTCTTTCCTGAGATTCAGGGCGATGCTCTGGGAGATTTCACGGTCCATATTGGCGAGGATGCGGGGCAGTGCCTCAATGACAGTGACTTTGCGTCCGCATCGGGCGCAGAGCTCTGCGAATTCCACGCCGATGACGCCGCCGCCGATGATGGCAATGCGGGCAGGCAGTGAGGCGAAATCCGCCAGAAAACGGCTGGAATCGACGGCTTCAGAGATATGGGCGCCTTCGATGGGAGGAATACTGGGCTGTGAGCCTGTGGCAATGATAATGCTGTCAGCGGTAAATTCCGTGCCGTCTGCACAGACGACATGGCCGGGTTCGGGAATTGAAGCGGCGGAACTGACAAGCACAGCCTTCGCCCGGCGCAGGGAATCTGCCGCACCATTGCGGAGCAGTTCGACGGTTTTGTCGGCTTCAGATTTTCCTTCAGCCGGAGACAGTCCTTCCGATCCGGCGTGGAGAAGCGCTTTTGTCGGAATGCATCCCTGGTTCAGGCAGGTGCCGCCGATCTGCCCGCGTTCCACGATCACGGTTTTCAGGCCGCGGCGGGCTCCATACACAGCGGCGGCGAGCCCGCCAGGTCCGGCGCCGATAACAGCTGACTGATAGTGTTCCATAATCATGCTCTCCTGTCATATTTCTATCTGGATATTTGCCGGAAACAGCGCCGTTTTGCTGCGGAACTGCTTCATCACCGGATCTGCTGTACGAGTTGTTCGATGCCGGCGGCAAAATCTTTTCCTCCGGCAGCCCGCGCTGCCGCAGCGATCGGGGCAGGCAGACAGGCAGTACCTCTGAGTTTGCTGATAAATTTTTCTGGCGTTTCGCTGTCCAGCATGTCAGTGGTCATCTGCGCGTCGGTGATGATGCCTTTATTCACGGCGAGGTGCAGCGTTACGTGTCCCCACGGGAAATTTCCGCGCAGTGTCTGCGCCGCAGGAATTTTTCGACCGAAAATCCATTCTTCTGACCTGAGCAGGTCTGCCCAGGCCTTTACTCTGTCCATGTCGGCCGGAAAACAGTTTTCCGCTGTTCCGTATTCACTTTCAAAAGCCTTGTGCAGGGCGCCGCAGACTTTGGGGATCGTGACTGAAGGGTTTATGCTGCTCAGATTGATGACGCGTGAGCGGACGGAAACGACGGCGTGCTTTTTCAGCTTTTCCGGGGAAACGGTCAGATACTCTCCCAGTTTTTCCATGCAGCACGACACGAGCAGAGTTCCGTGCTGGCAGTGGGCGCCCGGAACCTGGTAGTAGGCATTTCCTGAAAATTTGCAGCCTTCCGCCTCCAGGTCGTTGCGCCCGGTCTGCACTGCATTGATGCCGAGAACGCGGCAGGCGGACAGCACTGTCTCTGTCTGCCTGTGCACGTTGTAATCGTCATCACTGCAGCAGAAGGAGAAATTGATATTTCCTAAATCGTGCCATACTGCGCCTCCGCCGGAAAAGCGCCGCATCAGGCGGACTCCCGCCGCGGCCATGCGGTCAGTTCTGCATTCCGCCCTGGCGTCCTGGTTGCGTCCGATTACCACTGTATCTTCGTTCTGCCAGAGAAAGAGGACAGGGGAACCGGGAGAGACATTTTCCGTCAGAACCCGCTCCATGGCCAGGTTGTCATAGGGATTACGGCTCTCTGACACGAGAAAATAAGGCTTTCTGCCTGTTTTTTTCCGCTCAGGATCTGTGAGGGTGACCGCCGGATTACTGTTTGTCATTAAAGTCATATTTGAGAACCAGCGAACGTGCGGCAAGAACTTCATCGGGGCGTCCGACCGGAGATGTGTACGGCGCGCCGTGGAGTTTTGCGCTGTCGGTCAGGGCCGTATCATAGAGCCTGCTGAAGGCATCAATGCACTGATCAAGCGTTTCCTTTCCTTCTGTTTCGGTAGGCTCGATCATCAGCGCTTCCTGGACAATGAGCGGGAAATACATTGTCGGAGGATGAATGCCGAAGTCAATGAGTCCTTTGGCAATATCCATAGCCGTAACGCCCAGGCTGTGCTTTTCATGCTCCAGGCTCAGCACAAACTCGTGCATGCAGGTGTGGTCGTAGGCGATTTTGTACTTCCGCGAAAGTTTGACGCGCATATAATTGGCGTTCAGAACCGCATTTTCGGCAGCTTCCGGGAAGCCTTCCTTTCCCAGCTCAAGAATATAGGCATACGCTCTGACGAGAACAAGGAAGTTGCCGTAAAAGCTGCGCATTGTTCCGATGGAATGTGACGGCGTAACAAACTCTGCGCCTTTGCCGCCGCGTTCGACGACCGGCCCGGGAAGAAAATCCTTCAGAAAAGCTTTGCAGGCAACAGGTCCGGCCCCGGGACCGCCGCCGCCGTGCGGCGTTGAAAACGTCTTGTGCAGATTCATGTGCATGCAGTCAAATCCCATATCTCCGGGGCGGGTGATGCCGATGACGGCGTTCAGATTGGCGCCGTCGTAATAGCACAGGCCGCCGGCATCGTGGACAATTTTGGTGATTTCGAGAATGTTGGGGTCAAACAGTCCCACAGTGTTCGGATTCGTCAGCATCAGACCGGCAGTGTCGGGGCCGCAGGCCTTTTTCAGTGTCTCCAGATCGATGCAGCCGTCCTTGCCGGATTTGATGTTGACGACTTCGTAACCGGCCATGCGGGCTGAAGCAGGATTGGTGCCGTGGGCTGAATCCGGGACAATGATTTTTGTCCTGCCCGTATCGCCGCGGGACGCGTGGTAGGCTTTTATCAGAAGCAGACCTGTAAATTCGCCGTGCGCGCCTGCAGCGGGCTGAAGGGTTGCGTCGTCCATGCCGGCGATCTCGCAGAGCGACTCTTTCAGTTTCAGCATCAGCTCCAGCGCGCCCTTTGCGCTGTCAGCAGGCTGAAGGGGATGGATTTGCCGGAACCCCGGCAGCGATGCCATTTCATCGTTGATTTTCGGGTTGTATTTCATGGTGCATGACCCGAGAGGGTAGAATCCGTCGTTTATGCCGGTGGTCTGTCTGGCAAGCGCTGTGTAATGGCGGCTGATGCCGGTTTCGGACATTTCCGGCAGATGCAGCGGTTCCGTCCGGCGTTCGGCCTTGAGTTCGCAGGCGGGAACATCGCACGGAGGAAGAAGTGTCAGTTTTCGTCCGGGTACAGAACGTTCAAAGATCAGCTTCATTATTCTGCCGCCTCCTTCACGAGTGCAGCTGCTTTGTCCATTTCGCTTCGTGAGCACATTTCAGTGCAGCACCAGAGCATGCTGCCGTCAGAAAGAGGCAGGCCGCCCAGAATGTCTTCAGCTTCAAGCCGGGCGAGAATTTTTTCAGCGCTGCCGCCGACGGTCACAAATTCGTTGAAAAACTCTCCGGGATATTTCAGCTTCAGGCCGGCTTCCTGCAGCCGTTCTGCCAGATAATGGGCTTTTGACACGCTTTGAGAAGCGGCATCCCTGAAACCGTCCGGACCGAGTGCGCTCAGATACGTTCCGGCCGCGAGTGTGCAGAGCGACTCATTGGAACAGATGTTTGAACTTGCTTTTTCGCGGCGGATGTGCTGTTCGCGGGCCTGCAGGGTGAGGACGAAAACACGGCTGCCTTTTTCGTCGTGAGTCTGTCCGACGATGCGCCCTGGCAGTCTGCGCATCATGGCCTTTGTCGCTGCCATATAGCCAAGATACGGCCCTCCGAAGGACATGGGCAGACCGAGAGGCTGTCCTTCACCGACGGCAACATCGGCGCCGATGCTGCCGGGCGTGCGCAGCAGCGCAAGCGCCATGGGATATGTGTTGAGGACAAATCTGGCGCCGGCGGCGTGTGTGAGCTCTGCGAGAGCAGCAGTGTCCTCAATGAGGCCGAAATAATTCGGCTGCTGTACAATGACGCAGGCGGCATCTTCTGTCAGAAGGCTGCGCAGCTTTTCAAAGTCAGTGAGTCCTTCATTGAGCGGCACGACTGTCACTTCATGCCCGCTGCCGAAGCAGTAGGTTTTTACGGTGCTGAGCACGGAGGGGTTCACTGACGCGGAAATGAGAACTCTGCCGCGTTTTCGTTCCGTACACATTGGAATCGCCTCGGCCGTCGCCTCTGCTCCGTCGTACATGGAGGCGTTGGACACATCCATGCCGGTCAGATCACAGATCATGGTCTGGTACTCAAAGATGTACTGAAGCACACCCTGGCTGATTTCAGGCTGATAAGGCGTATAGGCCGTCACAAATTCTTCTTTTGATACAACGCTGCTGACAATGGCCGGAATGTAGTGGTTATAAGAACCTGCTCCCCTGAAAATTGAACGGTAGACCTTGTTTTCAGCGGCTAAACCCGTCAGTATATCTCTTACTTCCATCTCGCTTTTGCCGGCGGGCAGCTTCAGCCCGCCGCGGAGTCTGACACTCTCCGGGATGTCCCTGTACAGATCGCTGAAATCTTTGTAGCCTGCCTCAGTCAGCATCTGCCGGCGTTCGGCGTCAGCGTTTGGAATATAGGATCCCATGGCTTTTCGCTCCTTTGCTTTCCGCTGTGAGCCTGAAAAGGAGAGCTTTCTGACGAGATCCCTTTCAGAGATGCGGAAACAGTCTGTTTGTCCATCTGAAGTTTCAGATCAGTTTTCCTTCATCTTTTCCTTTTTGACGAATTCCTCGTATTCTGCAGCGTCCATCAGATCTTCGCTTCCGGTGATGTCTCTGACTTTGATAAACCATGAGCCGTAGGGATCGCTGTTGATCAGGTCAGGGTGGTCGAGCAGCTCTTCATTGGCTTCTGAGACAGTGGCAGTCAGCGGACTGACAAGATCTGACACGGCTTTAACAGATTCAACGTCGCCGAAAGGGACGCCGGCTGTCACAGGATCGTCGGGCTGGGGGAGGTTTGCAAAAACGAGAGCTCCCAGTTCCTGCTGCGCGTAATCCGTAATGCCCACAGAGGCTGTGCCGTTTGCTTCAAACTTGATCCACTCGTGCGTTTTTGAATACTTCAGTTCAGTTGGAAATGTCATGGAAAGGGCCTCCTTAATTTAAACAGATGTGCAAAAGTATTTTATTTTTTTGAGCGTTTGTAAAAAGGCAGAGATTCAACTTCAACTGCGACGCGGCGTCCTCTGACATCGACATCAAGCGGCGTTCCCGGCGCCGTGCAGGCTGTGTCAAGAAGCGCCATTGCGGCAGCGCGTTTCAGGAAAGGACAGTAGGTTCCTGAAGTCGTCTGCCCGACGAGCCTGGTGCCGGAGTAGACGTCCATGTGTTCGCGGGGAATGCCGCGGCCTGTGATTTTCAGTCCGACTCTGCCCCGTTTGGGCGGCTCTGCCTCCAAGGCTGTTTTTCCGATGAAATCGGTTTTGTCCATTTTTACAAAGTGTTCCAGCCCCGCCTCGAGCGGTGAAATAGTGTCGCTCAGCTCATGGCCGTACAGAGCCATGCCGGCTTCAAGCCGCAGAGTATCGCGGGCGCCGAGTCCGCAGGGAAGCAGACCGTATTCTTTCCCGGCCTCCATCAGCAGTTCCCAGATTTTTTCTGCCTGGTCTGACGGGATATACAGCTCAAATCCGTCTTCTCCCGTATAGCCTGTCTTGGAGATGATGGCCGGGACGCCGTAAAGGCTCACATCGAAAAGAGCAGTATAGCCTTTGACAGGCAGACTGTTCTCCGGAAGCAGCTTCAGCATGATATCGCGGGCTGAGGGGCCCTGCAGTGCCAGCTGGGCAAAGCTGTCAGAAACGTCTTTCAATGTGCAGTCCGGCGTCAGATGTTCACGCATCCAGTTAAAGTCTTTCTCTCTGTTGGCAGCATTGACCACGATGAAATAGCTGTCTGCATCGCGGCAGTAGACGATCAGATCGTCCACAGTGCCGCCGTGCTCATTGCACATCGGGCTGTAGCGGGCTGATCCGGGTTTCAGAGTCGAGTAATTGTTCGTCAGCACGTGGTTCAGAAATTCAGCAGCACCTGTTCCGCTGCAGGTAAATTCTCCCATATGAGAAACGTCAAAAAGACCGGCTCTGGTCCGGACTGCCATATGTTCCTCAATGACGCCGGAATACTGTACAGGCAGAAGATAGCCGCCGAAGGTGACCATCTTGCCGCCGTACTTCAGGTGAGTGTCATAAAGCGGTGTTTTTTTGTCCATTCCTGTCTTCCTCCTTGAAAAATAACTTTGCGCTGGCAAATAATGCGGGGAATTCATCAAAAAGACAGAGGCACAGAGCCATCCAGCCTCTGCGCCTCTGTCTTTTTTTCTGCAATATATACAGCGTTTAGATGAAACGTATAATACGTTTATTTATTTGTTGTGCACATATACATATTCGCTGTTTGTTTTGCAAAATAAAATTCAGAGTTTCGTCAGAATCCGGTTCTTTAACCTGAGAGTTTATCGCGTTTGCCCCTTCGGCGCCGTAAGAACGGCTCTCCCGGATCCGTCATCCGAATTTTTCAGTTTTTTATTTCTAGCCGCGATGATAAATCAATTTCTAAAAAAAATCAATACATAATTTATGTATACAGTAATAGTTTTAT
>CAZDXA010000026.1:0-33353 GCA_964509435.1 uncultured Synergistaceae bacterium
GGGCAGAACTTTCGACGAATCCTCTGAAATCGTGACGGAACAGCGCTCGCCTTCCTGGTAGATCTTATGAGCGTGGGGATTGTCGATCTGCACGAGAATCTCTGCCCCGCTGTCGTCCTTCAGGTAGGTCTCCATGCTGTGGCCGAGGTAGACATTGGTGCTGACGGCGGCGTCGGTCAGTCCGGCCCCGGGATCGGCCAGAGCCATGGATTCCGGGCGGCACATGACGACGCAGGGGTCTCCGGCTTTCAGCCGGTCTGAACAGCGGCGGAACGAGAATTTGTTTCCGAACAGGCTGACGGTGCAGCGGCCGTCGGCAATACCGATGACGCTGCCGCGGAAAAACGTGACTTTGCCGCAGAATTCAGCCACAAACGCGTTGACAGGGTCAAGGTAGATGTCATAGGGAGTACCGATCTGCTGAATCTGCCCTTTCTTCATGACGATGACGCGGTCTGAGAGGCTCATGGCTTCAACACGGTCGTGAGTGACATAAATGGCGGTGATGCCGAGGCTGCGCTGGATGCGTCTGATTTCGACGCGCATCTGCTCGCGGAGCAGCGCGTCAAGGTTGCTCAGCGGCTCGTCAAGGAGCAGCACGCCGGGGTTGACGATCAGCGAGCGCGCCAGCGACACGCGCTGCTGCTGGCCGCCGGAAAGCCGTGACGGCGGCCTCAGGGCGAGGTCGCTGAGCCCGACAAGATCGAGGTACTGATTCACGCGGGTTCTGATCTCCTCTTCGGGAATTTTGCGCAGACGCAGGCCATAGGCCACGTTGTCGAAGACGTTCATGTGCGGGAACAGACCGTAGCTCTGGAACACCATGGCGGTGTCCCGCTTGTTGGGCGGCAGGGCTGTCACGTCGGCGCCGCCGAGGAGAATGCGCCCTGTCGTGGGCAGCTCAAAGCCGCCGATCATGCGCAGAATGGTGGTCTTTCCGCAGCCTGACGGGCCGAGCAGCGTCACGAGTTCGCCGGGCTCGATGGTGAAGCTGGCAGGCGCCACGGCGGTTACATCGCGGCCCGTCTGCGTGTCGTGAAAGATTTTGGAGACTCCGTCAAGAGTCACAGAAGAGCTTCGTCTCATGGTATCCTTCCTTTTATCGCTCAAACGAACCGGTTAAACCAGGTTCTTTTCAAGGTTTTCGTTTTTGCGCACGATGAGCCGCATCAGCCCGAAGGCCGCGAGGACGATGATAATCAGCACCGTGGAGAGCACGCTGGCATATCCGAACCTCAGATTTTCAGAGAAGTTGAGGATCAGCACTGTCAGGTGGTTCCAGCGTGCGGAGATCAGGAAGATGATGGCGCTCACGGCGGTCATGGCACGCACGAAGGTGTACGACAAACTTGAGATGAACGCAGGGCGGATCAGCGGCAGCACAATGGTTTTGAACACCACGGCGCTGCTGGCGCCGAGGTCCTGCGCTGCTTCCTCAATGGACGGGTCGATCTGGCGCAGAGACGCCACGCCGCCCTCGATCCCCACGGGAAGCTCGCGCACCACATAGTTGATCACGATGATGGCCCCTGTGCCGACCAGCAGCAGCGGATATTTGTTGAACGCCAGGATGTAGCTGATTCCCACCAGGGTTCCGGGCAGCGCGAACGGCGTCATGAGCAGGGCCTCAAGCAGACGTTTGCCGTGGAAACTGCGGCGCACGAGAATGACTGCCGCCAGCATGGCAAGAAGCCCTGCGATGGGTGTTGCGCAGGCTGCCAGCGTAATGGTGTCGGCAAAGGCGTCCTTTGCTCTGGAAAGCGCCTCGGTGATGTTGGACAGTGAGAAAGTGTAGTCGATGCCCCAGTTCTTCACGAAGCACCCGGCCACGATGGTGCCGTACAGCGCGATCAAAAACAGGGAAATGGCCCAGACAGCGGTCACAAGGACGCGCTTGCAGCCCGGCGACGTGATTTCGCGGAGCCGGCCAGAGGGCTTTCCTGTCACTGTGACGTAAGAGCGGCGCGATACCCAGAAGCGCTGAACGAGAAATGCCGTCAGCGTAGGCAGCAGAAGCAGCAGCGAAAGCGCGGCGCCTTCGCCGAGGTGGTTCATGCCGGTCACTTCCAGGTATGCCTCGACAGAAAGGACTTTCAGGTTTCCCGCGAGGATCATGGGATTGGCAAAATCGGCCAGGGAGTTTGTGAACACAAGCAGCCATGCGCTGAGGATGCCCGGCATTGAAAGGGGCAGCGTGACTGTGCGGAACGTGGTCCATCTTGTGGCGCTCAGGTCAAGCGCCACGTCCTCAAGGGTTGAGTCAATGGCTTCAAGCACGCCGGAAAGGGTGAGAAAGGCAATGGGAAACATGCCCATGGTCTGCACCAGCGTGAGGCCGCCGAGGCCGTAAATGCTCACGCTGGTCCATCCGAGGGCTTTTGAGATAAGACCGTTGTTGCCGAAAAGCAGCATGATCGACAGCGTAAGGGAAAAAGGCGGCGAAATAACCGGCAGCGTTGCCATGGCCCCCAGAAAGTTTTTTCCGCGCACATGGGTGCGGGTCAGGACGAATGCGAACAGAAAGCCCACTGCGGTGGAAAGCGTGGCTGTGCAGACGCCGAGCTTCAGCGAGCCGAAAAGGGCCTCAAGAGAGCTGGGATTGGTGAGAATGCCTTTCCACACGGCGGTGCTGAAATGTCCGTTCGATGTGAACGTGAGGCGTACTGCCGAATAAAGCGGATAAACAATGAACACCAGCGCAATGAGCACCAGTCCGAGCACGGAAAAGCTCAGAAACGCATCGCGGCTGAGTCTGGCGACGCACAGCAGCGCGGCAAAGAGACAGAATCCGCCGACGGCGAACAGCGTCATCAGATTCTGAAATTTCAGGCTGTTCTGCACGTCAAACGAGAACATCACGACGCCTGAAACGTATTTTTCGGCGTCATAGGACGGCGCGAAATAAATTTCGCGGTCTTTGCCGCCGATCCGATAATGGCCGGCGTTGAACGTCTCTTCGTAGCCTGCTGACTCAAAACCACGCCGGAACTGGGGCGTGTCCTTCTGTTCATTGTAGAACCGCTCCAGTTCAGGGTCACTGCTCATCTGTGTGCCGTCATCCAGGGAGACGTAAAGCAGATCAAAACTGCTTTTCTGCTCTTTCAGCCGGGACAGCCAGCCCGGGATTTGCGAAGGGTCGGTCGGAACGCTGGCAGAGGCGCTCTGGATGGCGCTTTTCTGCTGCTCGTTCAGCAGCGACGAAAACGCGCCGGTCAGACTGCTCCAGACCCACCACGCGCAGGCGCCGAACAGCGCCAGTGAGAAGAACAGCGCCGGCAGTCTTTTTTTGTACAGCATTTTTTCACTTCCTTCAGCGTAAGACAGAGAGCGGGTGCCGTAACGGCACTTCCGGATCAGAACCATGGACTGCCGCAAAAAAACGGGACAAAGTCATGAGCTTTGTCCCGTCACAGTTTTCAGTTACTTCGCGTCGGGAACTTCCGCGTTCCAGCGTGCCACAAGACGTTCCTTGTTGGCGGCGTCCCACACATCGTCCTGATTGACGAAGTTCAGCTCGCTGACTTTTTTGCCCAGCACGGGGATTTCCATGTCGGCGCCGAGAGGAATGACGTACCAGCCGCTGATGATCTTCTGTCCCTTGGGGCCGAGGATCCAGTCGTAGAGTTTTTTTGCTTCGACAGGCTGAGGCCCGTTTTTCAGCAGGGACATGGAAGCTGTTTCGTAGCCGGCGCCTTCTTCAGGCACTGCCAGCGAAAGCGGCGCACCGTTGATCACGAGCTTAACCAGATCGTGCAGATATCCGATTGCCACGGGAACTTCGCCGATTGCACAGGATTTGCCGGGGGCGGAGCCGGACTTGGTGTACTGGTCGATGGAAGTGTTGAGTTTCCTGAGGAATTCAAATCCTTTGTCCTCGTCGTTGCCGTTGATGCGGATGGCATTGGTCACCACGTTGTAGCCGGTTCCCGACGTTGACGGATTAGCTACGCGGACGTGCTTGGCAAATTCGGGCTTCAGCAGGTCGGCCCACTTTACAGGCATCGTCAGCCCCAGTTCCTTTGCGCGGTCCTTGTTCATGGCAAAAGCGATTGAGCCGATGTACAGGCCGGACCAGTAATTTTCAGGGTCGCGGAAGCGGCCCGGCACGTTTTTCTCAGCAACGCGGGAACGGTACGGAACCGTCAGCCCCTTGTTCTTGGCGTTGATGTGAAGTGTGCCCACGCCGCCGACCCAGATGGAAGCCTGGGGATTTTCCTTTTCAGCCTCGATGCGGGCAACTGCTTCGCCGCTGGCAAGGCGCACCCATTCCACTTTGATGCCGGTGTCCGCGGTGAACGCGTCAAAAATTTCCTTTGCGAAAACTTCCTCAAGCGTTGTGTAAGCGCTTACCGTGTCCGCAGCCATTGCCGGGACGCACAGTGCCATGACGCAGAGCAGTGCTGCCAGAAACTTTTTCTTCATAGAGCCTCATCCTTTCGTTTTTAACGGGCGCCCTGATTTTCTGCCGCGAAAATAAAGGCTGGCCGCTGTTTTTAAATAAGAGACGCTGTTTTCAGCAGGAACCGGAAAAAGCACTGCCGGGCTGCCGGGAAAGGCCGCACGGCTACACTTCGATGGTCATGCCGCCTGAAAGATACTGCAGCTGATCGCCCATAAGACTTTTGAGATATTCATACTGCGGCTGCCCTGTGCAGTGGCAGGTGTAATAGGTTACGGGGAATTTTTTCAGCTCTTCGGCCGCCGGCGCGAGAACCGTACTGAATTTTCCGTCAGGCACATCCTTCGTGTGAAAGCCGCCGACCACTGTCTGAACGCCCTCGCGGGACGCCCACGACATGATATTGAGGATGCCCCGGTGGCTGCATCCTGTAAAGAGGGCCTTTCTGCCGTCCTCGTTGACCAGCAGGTACTGTTCATGCATGAACTGCTCAGGGCGCAGCATGTCCCCTGCATCAACCATCATGCCGCAGGTGTTCACAGGCCATGCACAGGGCTGGTCGGTATAGGCGGCAATAGTCACTTCGCCGTCAAGACGCAGGCGTTCGTCCTGAATCACTGAAACGCGCGGACTGCCGATCAGGCGCGGTTCCACACCGATGTAGCGGCCGTCGCGGCTGTACCGGGAAAGGCCGTAGCCTTCACGGGCATAGAGTCTGGCGCGGCTGTTGAGCCTGAAAAAAGCGGTCATGCCGCCCGCATGGTCATAGTGTCCGTGTGAAAGAACCGCAATATCCACGCTGCGCAGGTCAATGCCGAGTTTTTCGGCATTGCCGATGAACCGCGCACTGGCACCGGAATCAAAGAGAATTCTGTGGCGGCGGGTTTCGATATAGAGACTCAGACCGTGCTCGACTGCGCAGTCCTGCCGGAGCGAGGTGTTTTCTATCAGAGCGGTTATCCGCATGAACAGCCCTCCTTACAAATGTACTGCATTGAAACTATTATACACGCGGCGAGGCCGCCTGACTGTACTTCGATGTACATCGTTTTAAATAAAAAGAAAAAAGCACAATAAAGTATTTTTATGCATAATGTTTGTACAGCGGCGCCTGTGTCTTATTTTTCGGCGGCGCGCTCAGCGAGAAAATCCCAGAACGCCTTTACCGGGCGGATATTCAGGATCTCAGCCCGGCAGCACGCGCAGGTGATCCGTCCCAGCGGCTGACCGCCGGAGAAACGAAGCTTTGCGCGGCAGAGTTCAGGATAACCCTGAAGATACAGGCCGGAAAGGAAACTGTAGCCCAGGCCCTGACGCACCATTTCGATGCCCACGTCTGAGCGGTCCACCACAGCGGCAATCCTGGGTGCGGTCCGGTAGCGCTCGGTCCACCAGCGGTCCAGGCAGGCCTGCAGCGGTGCGTCCGAAACCAGGCGGATCTGCGGGAGTTCAGGCAGCCTGGCGAGATCAACCGGAGAAGCCATGACGGCGTAATAGCAGGGATCGGCTTTCAGCCGGAGCGTTTTTTCAGTCCATGTAAAGTCTCCGCGGATTATGGCTGCCTGCACGCTGCCTGACAGCAGACGTTCGGCCGTCACGCTGCTGCTGCCGGTGACAACCTGAAGATCAACCAGCGGGTATGTCCCGGAAAATTCCTTCAGAATCCCAGGCAGGCAGCTGATAGCATAAGCGTTGGCACAGGCAAGACGGACTGTGCCGCGGACTTCGGCTCCCTGCTGTGCGAGAGAGATTTTCAGCTCCTCAAGTCTGCGCAGCTCGCTTCTGGCATAGTCTGCGGCGTCTTCGCCCTCGGGCGTCAGTTCGGCGCCGCTGCGTGTCCTGACGGCTATGCGGCATCCCAGTTCCGATTCTATCTGGCGGATTCTCCGTGTAACTGCCGGCTGAGTCATGTAAAGTCTGCGGGCGGTGCCAGTGAAACTTTTTTCATCTGCAAGGGCCGCAAGAAGCAGCCAGTCTTTTTCATCCAATTCTCCCGCCTCCTTTTCAGCTATTCTACTCTATCGGCAGATGCGGCGAAAGCCCTGTGTTCCACGTGGAACAGCTGCAGAGGGGCAAAGCACTTGCGCACCGGCGTTTTCATGATAAACTGAACACGGCGGGATCTGTCCGCCGGAATGAAAATGCCCTTCAGGCACTGTGTGAAGGCACCGGCTGTCTGCATGATTCAGGCGCATTCACTGCTGATTCAGATAAGGAAAACTTTAAAAGATCCTGAACTGAATGAAGCAGCGGCATGCGCTGAAAACAGAAGCGGCACAGATTAACTGCCGGCTGTGCTGCCTGTATTTTCCGGCCGGCGGAACGTCCGTTTGTGCGCCGGGAGGCACGAAGATCCTGCGCGCTGCAGAAAACGGCGTGCCCGTGCAGGCGCGGAGGCAGACAGACTGCGGCCGGCTTTAGAGAATAATTGTCCGACGGCTGGTAAAGTTCAGTTTTGCCGCATTCGGAAAAAATTTCCGCTTTCCGCGCTTCGTTCGGCATGGTTTGCGGAAGCCGGCAGCATGTGAACTTTTCTGCTGTTAATGAAAATTTTACGGCGCTCCGCCGGCAATGTTCCACGTGGAACATTGCCGGTTCATCAGCAAAGACGTGGAGCGCAGCGGAGGATGCCAGGATGATACGCAGAGCAGCAGCTCACGACCTTGATGCTGTGGAACAGGTTTATATGGAACTTTTTGCATGGGAGCGGCGGCACGGCGCCGTGACGGGATGGATTTCCGGCGTATACCCGTCCCGTTCTCTGCTGCGCCGCGCTGCGGCGAAGCAGGAACTTTATGCGCTGTGGGACGACTGCGGTGAGGGCAGAAAGATATACGGCGCCGTCTGCCTGAGCCGTGAGCAGCCTGCCGGATATGAAACGGTGCGGTGGAATTTCAGAGTGCCTCCCCGTGAGGTACTGACGGTGAAAATTCTCTGTGTCACGCCGCTGCGGCCGGGGCAGACTCTTGGAACGCAGCTGCTCCATTATGCCCTTGAATGTGCCGTGCGCATCCGCTGCCGCGCAGTGCGCCTGAATGTCTGGACTGAAAACGCGCCGATGAACGCTCTGTGTACCAGGCTGGGATTCCGCCTCGCGGGAACTGCCGGCATTGAACTGGCTCCAGCTGTGCCGCCGCAGCCGCAGAATTTTTATGAATATGAAATCAGACCGCGCCCGCATTGCTGTAATGCGGGCACACCTCACGGGCACAAGACCTGCAGGAACGCCCGAAGGCACGGAAGGTTCCACGGTGACAGACCTGCCGGCGCTGGTTCTGATGTTTAAAAACTTTCTGTGCAGATGGTTTGCCTTGTCAAAAGCACCGAAATGGTGTATTCTTTCTAAAGGACGGCCTGTGCCGCCGGAAAAAAACATATGATGGGGATGTGAGCGAATGAACCGCACCGTGAAAAGTTTTGTGTTTGCTGCAGCAATAACGCTGGCAGCTGCCGCAGCGGCATTTTCGGCAGATGTGAAAGAATTCCGGACTGTTTATTCAGCGGAAATTCCGACGCTTAACTATCTTAAGGACAGCACGACTGCTGTAATTCAGCTGAGCCGCAATATCGTTGACGGTCTGGTCGGGTTCGACCGCTACGGCCTGATCTCGCCCGGTCTGGCTGACAGCTGGGAAGTTTCCGATGACCGCCGTACTTATACGTTTCATATCCGCAAGGGTGTGAAGTGGTACACCTGCGAGGGCGAAGAGTACGCGCCGGTCACGGCCCGTGACTTTGAAGCCGGCATCCGCTGGGGACTGAATAAGAAAAATGCCTCGGGAATTGTGAATACCGTTTATACAAACATTGAAGGCGCCCGGGATTATTATATGGAAAAGAACACCGACTGGAACTCTGTGGGTGTCAAGGTTATCGATGATTATACAATTCAGTATACCTTTATAAAGCCGGTTCCCTACGCGTTGAAGATTTTTTCCTACGGCTCGTTTTTCCCTGTGAGCCAGAAATTCCTTGACGAGGTCGGTGAGGACTTCGGCACCAGCAACGAGAACCTGCTGTACTGCGGCGCCTATATCATGACCGATTATGAGCCGGAATACCAGAGAGTTCTGACTGCCAATCCTCATTACTGGAACAAAAAGGAGATCACCATCGGCCGCATTGTCTACAAGTACAACAAGGAAGCCAGCGCCAACGGTCCTGAGCTGTTCATGCGCGGCGAAACGTCGGAAGTTATTCTGCCCGGAACCATCATGGACGAGTGGATGAATGATCCTGAGAAAAAGAAAATGATCCACCCCCATATTCTGACGAACGTCACTTATTTTATGGGGTTCAACTTTGAACCGAATTATGACGAGGAATTCGCGCCCAAAGACTGGCTCGAAGCGGTGAACAACCTGAACTTCCGCAAGTCGCTGTATCACGGCATGGATCGTGTGGCGGCCCTGATGGCAGTTGCGCCTTACGACTATAAGAGACGCATGACAAACACGCTGACGCGCCGCAACCTTGTGCAGATCAAGGGCGTGGACTACACCATGATGGACGGGCTGAAAGCCTATACCGAGGGCGAGAGCTTCAACCCTGAAAAGGCCCTTGAGTACAAAAAGAAGGCTATGGAAGAACTGAAAGGCAAGGTGACGTTCCCCATCAAGATCGTCATGCCCTACAGCACCGCAGGGGTAGACAACGCCAATCAGTCACAGGTCATCGAACAGCAGATGGAGCGTCTGCTGGGTGCCGACTACATTGACATCATCATCCAGCCCTATCCCGGCTCCGGCTTTAATAAGGCAACCCGCAACCCGGGAAAATATTCCATGATGCGCATGGGATGGGGGCCTGATTACAGCGACCCGATGAGCGCCTTTGACCCGATGATGAAGTCTGCCATCGCCAAGAACTGGACTCGTGTCTATCTGGCCCGCGATTATATCCAGCCTGACGGCCGCGGCAAGTTTGAGACAATGGCGGATGCCGCCAATGAAGAGGTTTCGGATCTCAGTCGGCGTTATGAACTCTTTGCGAAGGCCGAGACGTTCCTGCTGGACAACGCATTTATTATCCCGCTGTACCTGACAGGCGGCGGTTATATCGCTTCCTATCTTGACCCGTTCTCCGGCTTTACAGGACAGTCAGGCGACAACGGCCTGCGCAGCCTGAAAGGCGCACGGCTGCTTGATAAGCCCATGGGAATGGAAGAGTATGCCGAAGCTGAAAAGAAGTATCTGGCCGAACGCGACGAGGCCCGCAGGAAAGCACAGTACAACTGAGAAAAGCGCTTTGAACGAAAGAAGGGCTGCAGGACCGCCTGCAGCCCTTCTTTTTTTGCCTGCTGGCTGAAAACGCCGGCACTGTCTGCGGCATGTGAACTCTGCGGAAAAAGAACGCACCCCGTGCGCCGTCTTTTTCTGCAGACAGCCGGAATCTGCCTGTGATTCCTGTCTTTCTGTCCTCTGAGACAGACGCTGCATTGCGTCTGTTTGTTCTAAAAATTCAGATATTTATGAAGTAATTAACATAATAAGAGCAACATGACTCATTTATTTAAAAAACACTTGCAAAGTAGAACATCACAAGTTATACTTTTTTTACGTAAGGTTTTGTAATGAAATTTTTAAATACGGGGAGATGAATATGGCATGAACAAAACCATGAGAAAAACAGCTCTGGCAGCACTGTTTGTTCTGGCGTGCTGCGTGGCAGCGCACGGCGAGCCGCCGACAGAGTACCGGACGGTTTATTCCGCTGAACTGCCGACGCTGAACTATCTTGACAGCAGCACCACGTCAGTCATCCGCATGAGCTTCAGCACCATTGACGGACTCGTTGAATTTGACCGCTACGGTCTGATCATGCCCAGCCTTGCCACCGACTGGACCATATCTGACGATCATAGAACCTACACGTTCCACATCCGCAAGGGAGTGAACTGGTATACCTGTGAAGGCAAAGAGTACGCACCCGTGACCGCTCATGACTTTGAAGCCGGCATGAAGTGGGAGCTTGACAAGAAAAACGCTTCCGACATAGTCAACACTGTATACGACAGCATTGCCGGCGCCGAAGATTTTTACCTCGGCAAGACAACCGACTGGAACACCGTCGGCGTGAAAGTGCTTGACGACTACACAATCCAGTACACATTCATCCATCCTGTGCCCTACGCGATGAAACTGTTCGCCTACGGCTCATTCTATCCCGTCTGCCAGAAGTTCCTTGACGAGGTCGGCCCTGACTTCGGCACAAGCAACGAGAATCTGCTGTACTGCGGCGCTTACATACTGACCAAGTACGAGCCGGAGTATCAGAGAGTTCTTGAGGCCAACCCTCACTACTGGAACAAGGATGCCCAGCACATCAAGCGCATTGTCTACAAATACAACAAAGAAGCAGGCGCCAACGGCCCGGAGCTTTTCCTGCGCGGCGAAAACATGCAGGTAGTGCTTCCCGGCACCATCATGGATGACTGGATGAACGACCCGGAAAAGAAAAATCTGATTCATCCGAACATCCTGACCAACATCACCTACTTCATGGGCTTCAACTTTGAACCGAAATATGAGGAAGAGTACGCGCCTAAAGACTGGGTTGAGGCAGTGAACAACCTGAATTTCCGCAAGGCGATGTACCACGGCATGGATCGTGTGGCCGCCATGATGCCGCTGGCTCCCTACGACGCCAGGCGCCGCATGGTCAACACGCTGACCCGTCCGAACCTCGTTCAGGTCAAGGGCGTTGACTATACCATGATGGACGGTCTGAAGGCCTATACCGAGGGCGAGAGCTTCAACCCGAAGCTGGCCCTTGAGTACAAGAAGAAAGCTGTTGAAGAACTGAAAGGCAAAGTCACCTTCCCCATCAAAGTGGTTTTCCCCTACAGCACAGTTTCCGTTGACAACGCCAACCAGGCGCAGGTCATCGAGCAGCAGATGGAGAAACTGCTGGGCAGCGATTTCATCGATATCATCCTTGTTCCCTATCCGGCCACCGGCTACAACAAGGCATCGCGCAACTCGGGCAAGTTCTCGTTTACTCGCCTCGGATGGGGCCCCGATTATGTGGATCCTCTCAGCGTGTTTGATCCGTGGATGAAGTCGGCCATCGCCAAGAACTGGACGCGCGTCTACCTTGCCCGCGATTACCTGCTTCCCGACGGACGCGGAAAATTTGAGGCCATGGTTGACGAAGCCGCCAAAGAAGGCATTGATCTTGAGAAACGCTACATGGGTTTTGCAAAGGCTGAGGCTTTTCTTCTGGACAACGCCTTTGCCATTCCGCTCTGCCTGTCTGACGGCGGCTATATCGCCACCTACCTTGATCCGTTCTCCGGCTACACCTGGCAGTGGGGCGACGGAACTCTCCGCAAGCTGAAGGGCGCCAGACTGCTCGAGAAGCCTATGAACATGGAAGAGTATGCCGAGGCTGAGAAAAAGCACCTGAAGGAAGTTGAGGAAGCCCGCAAAAACGCAAAGTACGAATAACAGCCACAAAAGCAGACGGCGGATTTTTTCCGCCGTCTGTCTTAGTGCTGGAAAAATTTTCAGAAAATTTTATATAAATTGATGCTGAAACCGGCATCTCATTAAAAAGCGGAGGCGACCACGAAAATGAAAGGCAGTTTCATCAGGAGAACGTTATTGACAGCAGCGGCAGCGGCAATGCTCGTTCCTGCGGCCTTTGCAGCTGCGCCGGAAGAGTATCTGACCATCAGCCCGGAGGAACTTCCCACGCTGAACTATCTCAAAAGCGATCACTGGCGCGTTGCCCAGCTCAGCTACCTTGTGGAGGACGGCCTCATCGAGTTTGACCGCTACGGCCTGGTGATGCCCAGCCTTGCCACAGACTGGACCGTATCTGACGACCGCCGTACCTATACGTTCCACATCCGCAGGGGAGTGAACTGGTACACCCATGAGGGCAAAGAATACGCCCCCCTGACAGCGCGCGACTTTGAAGCGGGAATCAAATGGGGACTGAATAAAAACAACGCGTCCAACAACGCCAACATCATCTATGACAACATCGTCGGCGCCCGGGACTATTTTGAAGGCAAAAACACAGACTGGAACAGCGTGGGCGTTAAGGTACTTGACGACTACACCATCGAGTATACCTTTATCCGTCCGCTGCCTTACGCACTGAAGCTCCTGGCCTACGACCCGTTCTTCCCCGTGAGCCAGAAGTTCCTCGACGAAACAGGCGAGGATTTCGGCACCAGCAACGACACGCTGCTTTACTGCGGAGCCTACATTCTCAGCGAGTACGAGCCCGAGTATCAGAGAATTCTGACCATCAACCCCCATTACTGGAACAAAGACGCCGCCCACATCAAACGCATAATCACAAAATACAACAAGGAGGCAGGATCCAACGGCCCCGAGCTGTTCCTGCGCGGCGAAATCTCCGAGGTGATCGTGCCCGGCACCATCATGGATGAGTGGTGGAACGATCCGGACAAGAAAAAGCTGATTCATCCCGATTTTCTGAGAACCATCAGCCAGTTCATGGGATTCAATTTCGATCCCCATTATGAAGAAGAATTTGCGCCCAAAGACTGGATAGAAGCCGTGAATAACCTGAATTTCCGCAAGGCTCTTTTCCACGCCGTAGATCGCGTCGCCGCCATCATGCCCCTTGCTCCCTACGATGCCAGACGCCGCAGAACCGGCACCCTGACCGCGCGCGGGCTTGTCCAGTATCACGGCGTTGATTACACCGACATGAGCGGGCTTGATGCCTACAGCAAAGGCGATACGTTCGACCCTGTGCTGGCAGTCCAGTACAAGAAAAAGGCGATGGAGGAACTGAAAGGAAAGGTCACGTTCCCCATTCAGGTCGTCATGCCCTACAACACCGGCAGCGTTGACAACGTCAATCAGGCACAGGTGCTTGAACAGCAGATGGAAAAAGTTCTCGGCACGGATTTCATCGACATTATCCTGAGAGCCACGCCGCCCACAGGTTACAACAAAGCCACGCGCAACCCCGGAAAATACTCGTTCATGCGCCTGAACTGGGGCCCCGACTACGTTGATCCGCTGAGCGTCTTCGACCCGCTGATGCGGTCTGCCCAGGCTGAACGCTGGACGCGGCTTTATATGGCGCGCGATTATATTCAGCCCGACGGCCGCGGCAAGTTTGAAACCATGGTTGATGAAGCCAATGCGGAAGTGAAAGATCTGAAAAAGCGCTACGAACTTTTCGCCGCCGCTGAAAAGTTCCTGCTGGACAATGCTTTTGTGCTGCCTATGTACCGTTCGGGCGGCGGATTTACAGCATCCTACGTGGACCCGTTCTCAGGCTACACGACCCAGTGGGGCGACAATAACCTGCGCAAGCTGAAAGGCGCAAGGCTGCTCGAACATCCCATGAACATGGAAGAGTACGCCGAAGCTGAAAAGAAATACCTTGCCGAGCGCGACGAAGCCCGCAGAAACGCGAAGTACGAATAGCAGTTCATTCCAGACGGGAGGCGGCATTCCATGCCGTCTCCCCTGTGCTGAAGTTATTTTTCGGAGGTGTGTGAAAATGAAGGGCGGATTTTGGAAGAAAGCGGCTGCCGCGGCGGCGTTTGCGGCGATGGCGGCCTCTGTTTCCTGTGCAGCGGAGACAAAAGAATACCGGACAGTTTATTCCGACGAGCTGACAACGCTGAATTACCTGAAAGGCGTGACAACACCCGTGATTCAGCTGAGTCAGAACATTGTAGACGGGCTGGTTGAGTTTGACCGCTATGGTCTGATCATGCCCAGCCTTGCCACAGACTGGACTGTTTCTGACGATCACAGAACTTACACGTTCCACATCCGCAAGGGAGTGAACTGGTACACCTGTGAAGGCAAAGAGTATGCGCCCGTGACCGCTCATGACTTTGAAGCGGCTCTGAAATGGGAGCTCAATAAGAAAAACGCGTCGGCAATAGTGAATACAGTGTATGACAACATTGAAGGCGCTGAAGATTACTATCTGGGTAAAAACGCCGACTGGAACTCAGTGGGCGTTAAAGTGCCTGACGATTACACAATTCAGTATACTTTTGTAAAGCCAGTGCCGTATGCGCTGCGGCTTTTTGCTTACGGATCATTTTATCCTGTCTGTCAGAAATTTCTTGACGAAACAGGCGAGGATTTCGGCACCAGCAACGACACGCTGCTGTACTGCGGAGCTTATATCCTGAGCACCTATGAGCCCGAATATCAGCGGATACTCACAGTGAACGAACACTACTGGAACCGAAAAGAGATTCACATTGACCGTATTGTCTACAAGTACAACAAGGAAGCCAGCGCCAACAGTCCTGAACTGTTTTTGCGCGGCGAGGTCATGGAAGTGGTTCTGCCGGGCACCATCATGGACGACTGGATGAAAGACCCTGAAAAGAAAAAGCTGATTCATCCGCACGTAATCACGAACGGAACCTACTTCATGTGCCTGAACTTTGAGCCTGACTATGACGAGAAATACGATCCGAAGAACTGGCTTGAGGCCGTCAATAGCCTGAATTTCCGCAAGGCACTGTTTCACGGCCTGGACCGCATTGCTGCCCTTATGGTGATAGCCCCGTATGATTTCCAGCGCCGCAAGACAGGGACGCTTACGCGGCGGAACCTTGTTCAGTACCGCGGCGTGGACTATACCATGATGGGCGGCTTGAAGGCCTATACCGAGGGCGAGAGCTTTAACCCTGAACTGGCGGTCGAATACAGGAAGAAGGCCATGGAGGAACTGAAGGGCAGAGTGAACTTTCCTGTAAAAGTTGTTTTCCCGTATAACACAGGAACAGTGGATAATGCCAATCAGGCGCAGGTCATTGAACAGCAGATGGAAAAACTGCTGGGGAAAGATTTTATAGATATTGTTCTGGTTCCATATCCTCCAAGCGGATATAACCAGACTGTAAGAGATCCCGGACGCTATTCAATCATCCGTTTCGGCTGGGGACCTGACTACGCCGACCCGCTGAGCGCATTTGACCCGATGATGAAATCGGGCGTCGCTTCGAAGTGGAGCCGCATTTACCTGGCCCGTGACTACCTGCTGCCGGATGGAAGAGGAAAGTTCGAAGCCATGGCAGACAAAGCCGCTGAAGAGGTTATTGATGTGAAGAAGCGTTACGAACTTTTTGCGGAAGCTGAGACATTTCTTCTTGACAACGCCTTTATCATCCCCCTCTACATGTCAGGCGGCGGATTTGAGGCGTCTTACATCGATCCGTTTTCCGGGTTCACAACCCAGTGGGGAGATAACAGCAGCCGCAAGCTGAAAGGCGCCAGGCTGCTTGACCATCCCATGGGCATGGAAGAGTACGCCGAAGCTGAAAAGAAGTACCTTGCCGAGCGCGACGAAGCCCGCAGAAACGCGAAGTACGAGTAGGCATACAGCCATGCTTTAATGCATGAAGGCAGCAAAAGTCGGCTGCCTTCTATTATTTAAATTTTTTTTGCATTACGTGGAAGAATTGTGTAAAAATTATAAAATAAGGGGAGGCAGCTGAATGTGTAAATTTATGAAAACTCTGACGCTGTCAGTAATTATTGTCCTTGCTTCTCTCACAGCACTGCCTGCATCTGAAACAAAAGAATATCGCATTGTATATTCGGCGGAACTGCCTACGCTGAACTACTTGAAAAGCAGCACTACTTCAGTAATACGGCTGAGCTTTAATACCATTGACGGCCTCATAGAATTTGACCGGTACGGCCTTATTATGCCAAGTCTTGCAACCGACTGGACTGTTTCTGATGATCGTCGCACGTATACATTTCACATACGTAAAGGGGTAAACTGGTATACTTGCGAAGGTAAAGAATATGCTCCTGTTACTGCTTATGATTTTGAGGCAGGTCTCAAATGGGGGCTGAATAAGAAAAACGCATCGCGCATTGTTAATACTGTGTATGATAACATTGAGGGGGCAAAAGATTACTATCTCGGCAAAAATAATGCATGGAACAGCGTTGGTGTGAAGGTCCTTGACGCTTACACAATTCAGTACACATTTATTAAACCAGTGCCGTATGCTCTGAAATTATTAGCCTATGGTTCGTTTTATCCAGTGTGTCAGAAGTTTCTTGACGAAGTGGGCGATGAATTCGCAACAAGCTGTGACACCATGCTTTATTGCGGTGCTTATATTTTGACAGAATACGAGCCTGAATACCAACGAGTTCTTGAAGCGAATCCTCATTATTGGAATAAGGATGCTGCGCACATTAAACGTATTGTCTATAAGTACAATAAGGAGGCCAGTGCTAACGGACCTGAACTTTTTCTGCGGGGAGAAATCATGCAGGTTGCACTGCCGGGGGCGATCATGGATGAATGGATGAAAGATCCTGAAAAGAAAAAATTGATTCATCCTAATACTCTCTCGACACTCACGTATTTCATGGGTTTTAACTTTGATCCGCAATACAGCAGAGAATACGCGCCAGATGATTGGATCGAAGCGGTAAACAACCTGAACTTCCGCAAGGCGCTGTTCCACGGTCTTGATCGAGAAGCGGCACTGCTGCCTATAGCGCCCTATGATGCACAACGCCGGATGGTTAATACTCTGACCCCTCCAGGTATGATTCAGTATCGCGGCGTGGACTATACAGCAATGGACGGCCTGAAGGAATATACTGAAGGTGAGAGTTTCAATCCCGAACTGGCGCTGGAGTACAAGAGAAAGGCTGTTGAAGAACTGAAGGGTAAAGTAACATTCCCCATCAAAGTTGTTATGCCTTACAGTACCAGTTCCGTCGACAATGCCAATCAAGGACAGATCATTGAGCAGCAGATGGAAAAACTTCTTGGAAAAGACTTTATTGATATTATCCTCGTGCCGTACCCTGCCTCAGGGTACAATCAGTCAATGCGAAATGCGGGAAAGTTCTCTTTTACACGGTTAAACTGGGGCCCCGATTATGTTGATCCGCTCAGTGTATTTGATCCATGGATGAAATCGGCAATTGCTAATCACTGGACTCGTCTTTATATGGCCCGTGATTACATTCTGCCGGACGGACGAGGCAAGTTTGAAGCTATGGTCGATGAGGCAGCGAAGGAAGGCATTGATCTTGAAAAGCGCTATTTAGGATTGGCGAAGGCAGAAGCATATTTGATTAATAACGCATTTGTAATTCCTATGTACCTTTCAGACGGCGGGTATGTTGCGACATATCTCGATCCATTCTCGGGCTACACGTGGCAGTGGGGCGATAACAGCAGCCGCAAGCTGAAAGGCGCAAGGCTGCTTGACCATCCCATGGGCATGGAAGAGTACGCCGAAGCTGAAAAGAAATACCTTGCCGAGCGCGACGAAGCCCGCAGAAACGCGAAATATGAGTAAATAACCCTGTTCAGGGCAGGAGGGGCATTGTTCTCTGCTGCCCTGACTTTTTTGAATACTGCAGGCAGTGTGACGCCGGTCTGCTGAAAAACATGGCAGAATTCTGCTGACTGTATTACAAAATTGTTCGTTTCGATGAATTGTTTTTCTAATTCTTTCTTTTTAAAAAAATAACCTTGCTTATTTGCTTTAGAAATCATACAATGTATGCGAAACTTAAAATACAGTGGGGTGAAGATATTGTACAGAAAAACAGTGACATCCGTCGTATCGGCAGGAGTGCTGCTGTTTGCTGCAGCAGCGGCTTGTGCAGTGGACACGGCAGAGTACAAGGCAGTGTATTCAGCTGAGCTTCCGACGCTGAACTACCTGAAGGACAGCACGGTTCAGGTCAGTGAACTTGGGCAGCTGACCGTTGACGGTCTGATTGAGTTTGACCGTTTCGGCAGGGTTACGCCGAGTCTGGCTGAAAGCTGGGATATTTCAGAAGACCATCGGACGTATACATTCCATATCCGCAAGGGCGTGAACTGGTACAATGCCGACGGCGAGGCATACGCACCTGTGACGGCTCACGATTTTGAAACGGGAATCCACTGGGAGCTGGACAAAAAGAACGCTTCACAGCTTTCAAACATTGTGTATGACAACATTGAGGGCGCCAAGGATTATTTTACGGGCAAGACGACTGACTGGAGCACGGTGGGCGTCAAAGTCATCGACGATTACACCATCAGCTATACGCTTATCAAGCCCCTTCCCTACGGGCTGAAGCTGTTTGCCTACGCGTGCTTCTCCCCGCTGTGCCAGAAATTCCTCGAGGAAGAGGGCGAGGATTTCGGGACCGGCGATGACGCGTATCTTTCCTGCGGGGCTTATATCCTGAAGGAGTTCGAGCCTGAATACCAGCGCCTGCTTGTGGCGAACCCCAACTACTGGAACAAGGACGCGATCTCGATCAAGCGCATTGTCTACAAATACAACAAGGAAGCGGCTGCCAACGGCGCCGAGCTTTTCCTGCGCGGCGAAGTCATGAACTTCCTTCTGCCCGGCGCAATCATGGACGAGTGGATGAAAGACCCTGAAAAGAAGGCCATGATTCATCCCAACACGCTCAGCACGCTGACCAATTTTATGGTGTTCAATTTCGACCCGCAGTATGACGAGGAGTTTGCGCCTAAGGACTGGCTTGAGGCTGTCAACAACCTGAACTTCCGCAAGGCGCTGTTCCACGGCCTCGACCGCGTGGCTGCCGTGATCACCACTGCGCCCTATGACGCGAAACGCCGCATGGTCAACACTCTGACTGCTCCCGGTCTGATGCAGATTCACGGCGTCGATTACACGCAGATGGGCGGCCTGAAAGCCTACACCGAGGGTGAAAGCTACAACCCGGAACTGGCTCTTGAGTACAAGAAGAAAGCCATGGAAGAGCTGAAAGGCAAAGTGACGTTCCCCATTAAAGTTGTCATGCCCTACAGCACTGCGACGGTGGACAACGCCAATCGCGCCCAGGTCATTGAGCAGCAGATGGAGCGACTTCTCGGCACTGATTTCATCGACATTATCCTGCAGGCCTATCCGGGTTCAGGCTTCCGTCAGGCAGCGAGAAACCCCGGCAAATATTCGTTTGCGCTCTGGAACTGGGGCCCTGATTACGTTGATCCTATCAGCGCGTTTGCGCCGATGCTGAAATCGGCGGCGGCACCGCGCTACGGCCGTCTGTATCTGGCCCGCGACTATCTGCTGCCGGACGGACGAGGCAAGTTTGAGGCCATGGCCGAGGAAGCTGACGCCGAGGTCCTTGACATCAAAAAACGCTACGAGCTGTTTGCCAAGGCTGAGACGTTCCTGCTTGACAACGCGTTCATCGTGCCTCTGTTCCTGAACGGCGGCGGATTTATGGCTTCGTATCTTGATCCGTTCTCAGGGTTTACCAACCAGTGGGGGCCGCGGCGCCGTATTCTGAAGGGCGCGCGGATCATCGAAAAGCCCATGGGCATGGAAGAGTTCGAGGCTGAAGAGAAGAAGTTCAACGCTGAGCTTGAAGAGGCTCAGAAAAACGCGAAGTACGAGTAAAACAGATTCCATCGGTGTGTATCTGCTGTTATAAACGTCAGGATAATGAATTCCGGCAGCCGCCGCCGGCGCTGCGCCGTCTGGCGCGGCACCGACGCTCTGCCGGAATGGCTGTTTGATTTTTAACAGAAGGAAGGCAGAAAAATGCAAAACATTGTGAAGAAACTGGCTGCAGCAGGTCTCGTTACGCTGATGGCGGTTTCTGCTGCCGGAGCTGCGGAGAAAGCGGAATTCCGCACAGTTTATTCGCTGGAACTGCCCACACTGAACTATCTGACAAGCAGCAACGCGGCTGTTATTGACCTCAGTCAGCTTGTGGAGGACGGATTGGTGGAGTTCGACCGCTACGGGCTGATTATGCCGAGCCTTGCGGAAAGCTGGGAGATCTCGGAAGACCGCCGGACGTACACATTTCACATCCGCAGGGGCGTGAACTGGTACACCTGCGAGGGCGAGGAATATGCGCCTGTGACGGCCCACGACTTTGAAGCCGGGATGAAATGGCAGCTGAACAAAAAGAACGCTTCCGGCACGGCAAATACTGTTTATGCCAACATTGCGGGTGCCCGTGATTATTTCGAGGGGCGGAACACTGACTGGAACAGCGTCGGCGTGAAAGTGACCGACGACTACACAGTGCAGTACACTTTCATAAACCCTGTGCCCTATGCGCTGAAACTCTTTGCCTACAACTCCTATTACCCCGTGTGCCAGAAATTCCTCGACGAGGTCGGGCAGGACTTCGGCACCAGCAACGACAACCTCCTTTACTGCGGCGCGTACATTATGAGCGAGCATGAGCCGGAATACCAGCGCGTGCTGAATGCCAACCCCCATTACTGGAACAGCGACGCGGCGCATATCAAGCGCATTGTTTACAAGTACAACAAGGAAGCGTCAGCGAACGGACCGGCGCTTTTTGAGCGCGGCGAGGTTATGGAAGTCTCTCTGCCCGGCACGATCATGGATGAGTGGATGAACGATCCTGAAAAGAAAAAGCTGATTCATCCCGATGTGCTGACTACAGTGACGTATTTCATGGGCTTCAACTTTGAGCCGAAATACAGCGAAGAATACGCCCCGAAAGACTGGGCTGAGGCTGTGAACAACCTGAATTTCCGCAAGGCACTGTTCCACGGCGTGGACCGTACGGCTGCCCTGCTGCCGCTGGCGCCTTATGACGCGCAGCGCCGTCTTGTCGGCACGCTGACGCCGCCCAGCATCATCCAATATCACGGCGTTGATTATACGCAGATGAACGGTCTGAAAGCCTATACTGAGGGCGAAAGTTTCAACCCTGAACTGGCTCTTGAATATAAAAAGAAAGCCATGGAAGAGCTGAAGGGCAAAGTGAAGTTCCCTGTCAGCGTGATCATGACCTACAAGAGCGATGTGGTTGATGACGTGAACCAGGCCCAGGTGATGCAGCAGCAGCTTGAAAAACTGCTGGGCACCGATTTCATCCGCGTGGTCATTGAGCCTTATCCTTCAACAGGCTACATCGGTGCGTCGCGCAACTCCGGAAAGTACAGCTTCTCTGTGCTGCGCTGGGGGCCTGACTACGTCGATCCTTTGAGCGTGTTTGATCCGATGATGACCACGGCTCTTGCGAGCAGGTATACCCGCATTAACATGGCGCGCGGCTATTTCCTGCCCGACGGACGCCCTGAGTTTGAAGCCATGGCGGAAGACGCGGCAAAAGAATGTCTCGATCTGCAGAAGCGGTATGAGATGTTTGCAAAAGCTGAAACGTTCCTTCTTGACAATGCCTTTGTCGTGCCGCTGTATCTGCACGGCGGCGGATATATTGCCTCGTACGTTGATCCGTTCTCCGGCTACACAACCCAGTGGGGGGACCACAACAGACGCAAGCTGAAGGGAGCGAAGCTCCTCGACAGGCCCATGGGCATGGAGGAGTTTGCCGCAGCTGAAAAGAAGTATCTGAAAGAGCGTGATGAAGCGCGCAGAAACGCAAAGTACGAGTAAATACCGTAAAAAAATCCGGCGGCGTCCTGCCGCCGGAACTATTTCAGTATGAGGGGAAGAGAAGAATTTGCTTCTTTATATTCTCAAACGTTTTGTCCAATCGGTGCTGACGCTGCTTGTGATCACCACAACAGTGTTCCTGCTTCTGCGGCTGATGCCCGAGGAAGGCTACTTCGGCGAAAACTACGATAAGCTCGACGAAGTGCAGAAGGAAGCGATCCTGACCCAGATGGGGCTGCGCGATCCCCTGCACATCCAGCTTTATAAGTTCTATAAAAATCTGCTTCACGGCGACCTCGGGCGGTCAATCGTTTTCCGCCCGCGGGCGCGCATCTCACGGATTCTGAAGCCTAAGATTCCCTATTCGCTGTACTTCGGTCTGGCGGCTGAGGGCCTTGCACTGCTGATCGGAATTCCGATGGGACTTTTTATGACGCGTTACAAGGGGAAGTTTTTCGACTCGTTCGGCACCTGTTACATCGTGCTGATCAACTCGATCCCGGCGGCAGTCTACTACCTGTTCATCCAGCTGTATGCCTCTGCGGCATTCAAGCTGCCCATGCTGTTTGATGAGGGCAACCCTGCAAGCTGGGTTCTTCCGGCAGTCAGCCTTTCTCTGGGCGGCATTGCCTACTACGCCATGTGGATGCGCCGTTACATGGTGGATGAACTGAACCGCGATTATGTCAAGCTGGCGCGCGCCAAAGGACTGAGCAACACGAGAATCATGTGGCGCCACGTGATGAGAAACGCCTTCGTGCCGATCACTCAGTACATTCCCATGTCAATACTTCTGACGATTTCAGGTTCCATTTACGTGGAGTCCCTGTTTTCCATCCCCGGCATGGGCGGCCTGCTGGTCACAGCCATACAGCGCCAGGACAACACGCTGGTTCAGGCGCTGGTGCTGATTTTCTCGTCGATCGGAATTCTCGGTCTGTTCCTCGGCGATGTGCTGATGGCCATCTGCGATCCCCGCATTAAGCTGACGCGAAAGGCGGCATCACGATGAAATCCTTTGACAGACTTACTTCGTCAATCAGCGACGAAGTCAAAAACATTGACCCCGCGCTGTTCCAGTTTGACGATACATCAAAAGAAGATTCAGAGCGCCGCGGCTATTCCAACTACGCCTACTGGCGCTCCACGTGGCGTTCGTTTACGAAGAACCGCGTGGCCATGGCGCTTCTGTATCTGCTGATTGCCCTGCTGGCATTCACGTTTGTTCAGCCGTTCCTGCCGAATCAGAAAAGCCCGACGCAGGTCTATCTGAACGCTGAAACCGGCCGTCAGGAGCGCAACCATGCCCCCGGCCGCGAATTCTGGTTCGGCACCAACTCCATCGGGCAGGACCTGTGGTCCCGCGTCTGGAGCGGCACACGCACATCGCTGCTCATCGGCCTTGCCGTCGGCCTGTGGAACGCCCTCTTCGGCATCACCGTGGGCGCGCTGTGGGGCTATGTGCGGCGCCTCGACGGGCTGCTGACAGCCATATACAACGTCATACGAAACATTCCCAACTCGATTATTCTGATTCTTGCCAGCTACATCATGCGCCCCAGCGTTTCCACGATGATCGCCGCCATGTGCATCACAGGCTGGCTGCCCATGGCGCGCTTCGTGCGCAATCAGATTGTGATTATCCGTGACCGCGAGTACAATCTGGCGTCGCGCTGCCTTGGCACGCCTACAGGCCGCCTGATCCGCAAGAACCTTCTGCCGTACCTGGTGTCGGTTATCATGCTGCGCATCGCTCTGGCCATTCCGGCCGCAATCGGGCAGGAAGTGTTCCTTACCTACATCGGCCTCGGCCTGCCGATCAGCATTCCCTCACTTGGCAATCTGATCAACGAAGGCCGCATCGTGATGATGAGCGCCGCCACGCGGTATCAGCTCCTTTTCCCGTCAATCGTGCTTTCGGCGGTGACGGTGTCCTTCTATGTGATGGGCAACGCCTTCGCTGACGCGGCCGACCCCAAGAACCACGTGTAGAGGAGGCGGCATCATGGATTATTCCAAAGCAGAGCCGATCCTTTCGGTGCATGACCTGGTAATCAAGTTCAACCTCCGCGGCAAAGTTCTGACCGCCATCCGCGGCATTTCCCTGGATATTTACAGAGGAGAAAGCCTTGCCATTGTCGGCGAGTCCGGCTCGGGAAAGTCAGTATTCACCAAGAGCTTCATGGGACTGCTGGACAGCAACGGCTGGATTGACAAGGGATCAATCATCTACGACGGAAAGAACCTTGCTGAGTACAAGACAGAGAAACAGTGGCTGGGCATCCGCGGCAAAGAGATTGCCATGGTGTTTCAGGATCCCATGACAAGCCTGAACCCGCTGAAGACCATCGGAAAGCAGATTCAGGAAACCGTGGAGCTGCATCAGGGCCTGCACGGGCACGCTGCACGGGAAAAAACCTATGAAATTCTGACCGATGTGGGCATCGCTGAGCCGCAGCGCCGGTATAAGCAGTATCCCCATGAGTTTTCGGGCGGAATGCGCCAGCGCGTCGTCATAGCCATTGCAGTGGCGTGCATGCCCAAGATTCTGATCTGCGACGAGCCGACGACAGCGCTTGATGTGACCATTCAGGCGCAGATTCTCCAGCTTCTGAAAGACCTGCAGAAGAAATACGGCCTGACAGTGGTTTACATCACCCATGATCTCGGCGTGGTAGCCAACGTGGCAGACCGCATTGCCGTCATGTATGCCGGCGACATCATCGAGACCGGGCTGTGCGAGGAAGTATTCTACAACCCGCAGCACCCGTATACCTGGGCGCTTCTTTCGTCGCTGCCGCAGCTGGGCGTGCGCGGCCAGGACCTTCATTCCATTGCGGGAACGCCTCCCAGCCTGTTTCTGGACATCAAGGGCGATGCCTTTGCGCCGCGCAATCCTTACGCGCTGAAGATCGACCATCTGATCCGCCCGCCGTTTTTTGAAGTGTCGCCCACACATAAGGCGCGCACCTGGCTGCTCGATCCGCGGGCGCCGAAAGTTGAGCCGCCGGAGATCATCCAGCGGCTGCGCGACCGCTGGAAGGAGGTAGAGCACCGTGGCTGACCGCGAAGTGCTTCTTGATGTAAAGAATCTCCGCGTCGAATTCGGATCGGGGCGTAAAAAGTTTGTCGCCGTCCACGACGTGAACTTTCATATTTTCAAAGGTGAAACCTTCGGCCTCGTCGGCGAATCCGGCTCCGGTAAAACCACCATCGGGCGTGCCATCATCCGCATCAACGAGACAAGTGCGGGCGATATCCTGTTTAAAGGCAGGAAGATCAACGGCCCGATCAGCAAAGAAATGGACCGCGAGGTCATCAAGAACATCCAGATGATCTTTCAGGACCCCATGGCATCGCTCAATGAGCGCGCCAAGGTTGAGTACATCATTTCGGAAGGCCTCTATAACCTGAATAACTACGGCACTGAGGAACACCGCCGCGAGATTGTGTCGCAGGCGCTGCTTGCCGTCGGCCTGCTGCCCGAGTTCGCCAGCCGTTTTCCCCACGAATTCTCAGGCGGCCAGCGCCAGAGAATCGGCATTGCGCGCGCTCTGGTCATGAATCCCAAACTGATCATCGCCGACGAGCCGATTTCAGCGCTTGACGTGTCTATCCGCGCGCAGGTGCTCAATCTCATGTCAAAGCTTCAGCGTGAATGCGGCCTGACGTATCTGTTCATTGCCCATGACCTGTCGATCATGCATTTCATCACTGACCGGGTTGCCGTCATTCACAAAGGGCAGATCGTTGAAATGGCCGAAACAGAGAAGCTGTTCTCCCATCCTCTTCATCCCTATACCACAGCATTGCTTTCAGCCATTCCCATGCCGGATCCCATTGCGGAAAGAAAGAAAAAACTGATTGTCTACGATCCGTCGTGCCATCATTACGAGACCGACAAGCCCCGCTGGGCAGAAATTGAACCCGGTCATTTCGTGTATGCCAACAGCGAGGAAGAAGAAAAATACCGTGAAAAAATACGCCGCGGCTGATCCGCGGCCTTAAGGAGCTGACAGACTTGAAAGTAGAAGTGACCAGTGCAGCAGAACAGGCCGGCGCATGGATTGCAGTTTTTGACGGTTCCTGCGTCAGTCCGGAACTCAGCCGTTTTCCGGTGCTGAATGACGTTTACAGCGCCGCCCTGAAAGCCGGCTTCGACCCCGCCAGGCCCGGCATGAAAACCTACACTGCCGTTTCAGGCGGAAAAGTGATTCCCTGCGTCCTCGTTTCCGTGGCCGGATGGCAGGAAAACGGCGGAAGCCGCCGTGTCTTCCTCTCCATGGCCGGAGCGTTCCGCGCCTGCCGCCGTGCAGAAGCCGGCAGCGTTGCAGTCGTGCTGGACGGGGCGCCGTCACTGACAGCGCCTGAGATCTTCGTTAAAGTCGCAGGAGTGCCTGCGCTTGTGAATTACCGTTATGACGCATATAAGAAGGATCCCGCGCCGCGCTTTGAAACCGTTTCGTTTATCGGCGGCGCCGATCTGGCGGCGTGCCTTGATGAAGCCCGTCTCGATGCAGAGGGCACCCTGCTGGCCCGTGACCTGACCAACACCCCTGTTGATACACTTCCGCCTGCGCGCCTCGCAGAGCGCGCTGAAGCGCTGGCAAAAGAACTGGCAGACGCCGGTCTTCCCGTGGACTGCACCGTCTCCGGCCCCGATGAGATTCAGCGCCTTTCCATGGGCTGCTACTGGGGTGTCGCCAAAGGCGCAGCCAAAACCATGCCCCCGCGCCTCATCACCCTGCGCTACCGCGGCGGCGGTGACAGCCCCGTGATCGCCATGATCGGCAAGGGAATCTGCTATGACAGCGGCGGCTACAGCCTGAAACATTCCATGATCACCATGTTTGACGACATGGGCGGCGCAGCAGCCGTGCTCGGTGCGTTCCGCACCGCGGCGCTTGAGAAACTGCCGCTTAACATCACCCTTGTGATTGCGGCGTGCGCCAACCTTGTCAGCGAATATTCCTATGTTCCCGGCGACGTGCTGACCTCCATGTCAGGCCGCACCGTCGAAGTGCTCAGCACCGACGCCGAGGGCCGACTGACCCTGGCCGACGCCATGACCTACGCGCTGAAAAACGAGAACGCCGGCACGCTGATCGAGATTTCCACGCTGACCGGCGCAGCCGGAGGCGCCGTGGGACGCCGCAGTGCCGCGTACTTCACCAACGATGAAACCATCGCAGCTGACGTCGAAAAAGCCTCACGCCTCGCGTGCGAAAAAGTCTGGCGCCTGCCCTGCGACGAGGAACTGAGAGGGACAGTCGACTCGCATGTGGCTGACCTGCGCAATTCCGTGCCCGGCAACACCATGGGCGGCGGCGCCATCCTGGCGGCGCTGTTCCTGCGCGAATTTGCCGAGAAAAAACCGTGGCTTCACATTGACATGGCGCCCGTGACCTATGTCGGCGAAGCCCAGCCGTGGTGCGACAAGGGAGCAACAGGCTACGGCGCGTCGCTGCTGTACCATCTGCTCAAGGTTATCAGCGAAAAGTAAAAAGCAGCATCACAGAGGGAAAAGACCGCCTCCGGCGGTCTTTTCCCTCTGTTGATTGGACGTCTTGCAGTATGCGTTTCTTGCTGAAGAAGGTCCTGGAACCGCCTGCAGGCATAGGCGAAAGCAGAGATGTCTGTCGTGCGGAGAGTGCGGCTTGCGAAGCGCAGGAATAGTGTCTTCGGCGAGCATGGCCCTGACCTTACGAACAAAAATTTCGCAGAAATGAGTCTGAGCATACTATAAAAACTTGCATCGGCCTCTCTAGGGGAGACTGAAAAGCGGAACTGATGTTCCTCAGACCTATGAATGGACCCTGCTAATATATTCGGCTAATTGTACAATAAGCGGCAGACATGAAGAGCTGCTTAACTGTGCGTGCCGAGTGCCGGCGCAGAGTTGAAATTAACAGTTTCGGCAAGTGCAGACTGGTCTGCAGATGCTGCCGCAGAAAAAATTCTGCCCGGACATAATGTCGGGCAGAATTTTTTACAGGGTGATTCAGGCTATTTCTTCATTGATTTGCGTCTGTTTTCTCTCCATAACCGGCGTAAAGGCTCAGACATGTTAAACAAAATGAGCAGAATTAAAATAATGCTTTGCGGGCGCGAAAGGTAATAATTAAATAGGCTTCCGTCAAAACGCATCGCCAGCGCAAATGATCGGCGGAGTCCTGTTTCACACATGCTTCCTAAGATCAATCCAAGTGTAAATGCTCCTGGAGCGTATTTTGATTTTTTCATCAAATAACCAAGTGCGCCAAAACCTACGACAACAAAGATGTCAAAGACTCTGATCCGAATGCAATACCCGCCGAGAACGGCAAGCACTGCAATAATCGGCGCAAGCACCGCATTTGGAATCTTGACGATGTTGCCTGCAATGCGTGCAAACAGAATCCCGATCGGCAGCATGACAATGTTGGCGACAAGGAATCCGAAGATGATAGGAAAAACAATGTCAGCTTGTTTTGTAAAAAGATTAAAACCTGGCTGCAGTCCCTGAATCATCAGAGCGCCAAGCAGAACTGAAGCAGCCGTACTGCCGGGGATGCCCAGAGTCAGCAGGGGGATCATGGCAGACCCCGTAACAGCGTTGTTTGCTGACTCAGGAGCGGCAATGCCTTCAATGCTTCCATGCCCGAACTCTTCAGGATGCTTCGAGGATTTCTTAGCGGTACTGTAGGCAATGTATGAGCCTGTTGCAGCACCTGCCCCCGGAAGAATACCGATCCAGATGCCGATGAGACTGGAAATTGAAATGGTGGGCAGAATTCGTTTAATATCCTGCCATGAAAGAAAACTGCGCCCCGACAATTTGTTTACAGTCTTGCTGCTTGCTTTTTGTTCAGTCATGGCTTCAGAAACCATTACCATAATCTGGGCAACAGAGAAGCAGCCTATAATGACGGTTGTGGTATTGAACCCATCATACAGCTGGTCGCTGCCAAAGGTATAACGCGCGAGATTCGACAGCGGTGCAAGTCCAACACATCCGATAAGCATCCCCAGACAGCCAATGCTGAATCCCTTAAAGAGCCCTTCAGATGACAGGCTGGCTACAAGACTTAAACCAAATACGCTGAGCAGAAAGTATTCCGGTGAATCGAAGTACAGCGCTACACGTGCAAGAAACGGAGAAATCAACAGCAGCGCAAAAGCACTGACAATGCCGCCAATGACTGATGAAAAAATACTTGTATTTAATGCTTTAAGAGCTTCTCCCTTCTTAGCCAGAGGAAATCCGTCAAACAGCGTCGCGACCGAAGAAGATGTACCCGGCGTATTAATCAGAATGGAGGAATACGAACCTCCCATGATGCCAGCTGTGTAGATAGCCATCAGCATCGTTAAAGCTGGAATCGGCGACATGGCGTAAGTGATCGGCATCAGAAGAACGATTCCTGTTGTTGCGTTCAGACCGGGCAGCGCTCCAATAACTAAGCCACCTACAACACCGACAAAAAGAGCAATTATCATTTCCATGGAGAGCATTGCCTGGCCGAAGGCAGGAATTGATTTTATCATAGCCTGATAAATCTGCAGAAGTTGGTCCATGTTCTCCTCCTAGAATAATAGGCCTTTTGGCATTCTTGTACAGAGAAATTTCACAAACAACAGATAGATAAAGAGTTCGATGCCCGCTGTTGTTGTAAGAATCACCCATATTTTACGGTAGCCAAGAAGCCAGATCGATGCGACCATGAAAAACATTGTGGATACAAAGAAACCAATGACGGAAACAGCAATTGCGTAAATCAAAACGCCAAGAAAACCGAGAACGGGATATTTAAGTTTTGCCCAGGATATTTCCGGAACCTTATCAGAGCCGTTTTCAAGGTCAGCATTCAATTTTTTTGTGGCCTGCCATCCATGAAAAATGTTGAAAATAGAAAATATAATCAGGGCCCCAGAAGCAAACTGTGGAAAAGCACGAACGTTGTTGACGGGAACATCCGTGTCAGGAAGGTAGTAACTGCCGATAAAAAATGCCGCTCCGAATGCAAGCAGGATAAGGGCCATTAACAGATCTTGATGAATATATCTCACTCGTTTCATGCTGGGGAACCTCAGGAGGGCTGGTTATTTAATCCAGCCGTAAGCCTTGGCGATACCTTCGAAATTAGTGTATTCTTTCTGCAACCAAGCCTTATAATCGGCGGGGTTTTTATAGTCAACGACAAAACCTTGTTTGTTCATTTCGTCAAGGAACGCTTTGTCGTTTACAACCTGCTCGATATAGTTCTGAATTTTGTCACAAATTTCCTTGGGCGTATCTTTATGAATTACAACTCCGCGGCTGGTACTGTTAGTAATGTCATACCCGCACTCCTTAGCTGTTGGAACATCAGGCAGCAGTGGACTGCGTTTGTCAGCGAAGACGCAGAGAACGCGAATTTCTCCATCAGCAAGCAAAGTGCCTACATCGCCCACATTGCCTGTAAAGATATCAAGAGTGCCGCCAAGAAGACTGGTAATGCCGTCAGAAACGGACTCACCATTAACGATCATCAGCTGACGAGCAATTTCCGGGGCTCCCATCATAATCTTGTGATCCGTAATGTCATCATCGCCGCCGATAGAACAAGAACTGATCAGGTAGGTTTTTCCGCTGTTTTTGACAAATTTCACGAAGTCAGCGAAATTTTTGACGCCGTCGAAGCGGGTATCTTTGGCATTAACTGCAATAACGGCAGGATCGCTCACAAGGTTGCACAGAGTGTAATAGTCGTCAATAGTGTACATGTTATTTTTTGTGGCAGGATTGTACTGCTCAGCAATGCAGTGCGGGTAAAGCTGATAAGCTAATGTATAGCCGTCAGCAGGTTCGCGGTTCATCAATTTGACAGCGTTATAGATAGTACGGGAACCGCTGACGTTCTGCGGCACAAGCTTAATTCCCATTTTAGGTTCAAGAAATTTGATCAGTGTGCGCATGTTCATATCGCCGCCGGCACCAACTGAACCACCGATGAAAAATGTTCCTATTGTGCCTTTGACAGGGTATTCCACAGCCATGCTTTTCTGGGAATTTCCGAATGCAAAAAGTGCGGCAATTACGAACACATAAAGTATTTTTTTCATAATGCTCCTCCTTTAATCTATTTCGATAATATAGAGAACATTGTTTTAAACAGAGGTCTCGAAACTTTCCTAGTTTTATTGTTTGTCTGGCTATCCCTTATGGTTATCTTTCAGAATCAATGCTGAATCCTCGTTCCAAGCTCCGGGTGGCGCATTCTTTCGGACAGATGGCGCAGCCATAGTGTTTATACAGAATTCTTCAGCCGGCGTCCGGTATTTTCCAGGCTATGCCCCCGAATGTTCAGCTTTTCTCGGCAGCAGACGATCTACAGACTGTATTTCTCGGCGAAGCTGTCGAAAAATTTCGGGGTATGCCCTTCCATACGCTTCCTGGTGGTAGCTGCATGTTTTTCGATGTACGCTTCCCAGTCGCTGTCCATCAGTGCGAATGTCTTGTCCTCTGAGGCTTTTTTCTTCTGGGCAGCAGCCGCCATTTCCGAAGCGTCCTCTTTGTGAATCACGACGACGCCGTCCATGTCACCGACCAGAATATCGCCAGGAAGAACGACCTGTCCGCCGCAGGATACAGGGGTGTTGATTTCTCCCGGGCCATTCTTGAAAGGTCCCTGAGGAGTTATGCCTGCGGCGTAAATAGGCATCTTCATTTCACGAAGCGCATCAAGATCGCGCATACAGCCGTCAACGACAATCCCTGCGATGCCTTTGCGCTGAGCAAAACGCATCATGATTTCCCCTGCAAGAGAACGGTTGTTGCAGCTGTCACCGTCCACAACAATCACATCGCCAGGCTGCGCCATGTCGAGCGCCTGGTGAAAATAAAGATTATCTCCGCCGGGTGCTTTAACAGTAAATGCTGTTCCAAGAAGCTGAACTGCATGATCAGGATTTAAAAGTCTAATATAATCATGCATGCAAAAAAGACGGTTCATTTCATCGTTGATGTTGCTTGACGGAATTCCCTTGAAAGCCTCAACAAGCTCCCTTGCCGGACGCTTAATTTCGCGAAAGATTCTGTTCCCAATATCGCTCAAAAAAATACACCTCTTTCTGATTAGTTTTTTACAGTCTGCAGGTACATTTTTATGCTTAAGATCTTTTCGCGGCGCAGCCAATTCTGTAAAGTTAAAACTGAAGACGGGCAGGACCGGCGTTAAATAAAAGCCCAATGTCTCAGCAGTTTCAGCCTATTGCCTGCCGCAGTCTGTATCAGAATATCAAGTAGTTTCACAAAGAACGCAGGCTTTGTCCTCTTAATAAACGAGCCTAAACGTAATAATAAATAATTGTATTATTTTTTCCCCTTCAGATCCTGCATAACCATTTCCACTGTTTCGCGCATATTGGGCTTCTTATCGCCGATTTTGTCCTTGTAATTTTGATCAGCTAACATGCAAAGCTTATGATGAACCGCCTTTGACATTGATGCATCGAATCCAAGCCGCTCAACAGTTCTTGCACAGTACTCGGCTTCAGCAGAGCGGCGTTTTGCATGAATCAGCGTTCTGAAGAGATTTTCATTGCACCATTTTTCAATGTCAGTATTCTTGAAGGTATCTTTTGTAAGTGACAGAATCTCTTCATATACACCGTAAGAAGCTGCTGGGACATAAGTTTCCAGAAAAAGCTGGGGCAGCCCCTTGCTGAATACACTCTTGAACATCTTAATTGCGGAAGCACCGCCAGCGGGGGCGTCAATCAGCTTTAATACAGTATTCCATTGTTTAAACATTTCATAAAATTTCTTTGCGCCGTCACCGCACATATACATTTTTGTGCGATGTTTTGTCTTGGGAACAGATCCGAGAACCGCTACATCAGTAAAAAGCACCCCCTCAGGGCGCGGCAGCTTGTCAATAATTGCCATATCTGTAGGATCTGCTGAGTTAAAATCGCAGAAAACCTGACCGGATGTCATGAACGGGAAAGCCTGTTTGGCAACTTCGATACAAATTGCCGGGCTTGTAAGAGAAATTATAAAATCCGAGTTTTTGCAGAGAGATTCTAAGGATGGTTCAAGTTCTACTCCGGCTTCTGCAGCGTGGCTTTTAATTTTTTCCCCGCGCTGAATGTCATTCTGCATCACATCAAATGCGCCCATTGTCTTCATTCCCTCAGAAGCCAGCCCAAGAGAAATATTATAGGCGGCTTCACCGTAACCAATAAAACCAATCAGATGCTTCATTTAAACCAACCTCTCTCATTAAAAATATTTTCTTCAGAATTTAAATGTTTATCATTAACGAATTGTATTATTGGAAATATAGTGACTATATTATTGAAATTACTGTTTGAAAACTTGTAAATACTGTAATTACAATAGTCAGCTTGATTGATAAAATAAATTAAATGTGTTTTTTATATGTGCAAAATCAGTTTGCAATTAAAAGGTACTACATTTTTGTTTTATATACAAACAGTTATTTTTTGAGTTTTTAACAAAAATTATTTGTCAAATTAAAGCTGGTGATCTGTATGCAGATAAACTATCTGAAATATTTTATTGCTTTAGCAGAGGAGTTGAATTTCAGAAAAGCATCGCAC
>CAZDXA010000027.1:0-33178 GCA_964509435.1 uncultured Synergistaceae bacterium
TTTCCGCGTTTACGGTTTAAGTATACCCTTTTCCGGCAGTTTTGACGCGGCGGCCGGCAACGGCGCAGACGGAATCATTCCTCTGCTATGTACCTGTTTTCAATGCCAGTCGACACATTCATGATCAATAAACGGGCTCTTGCATGACTTCTCTTCTGCCGCTGACCAGAGGTGCTGCCTCAGCGTGAAACAGCCGGCGCCGGTTTAAAATCAGGCTGGCAGCAGGATAACAGAAAAGACAGTGGAGCACAAAATCCACGGCCTTTTATTTTAAATCCATGTTTCACAAGCCGGCTGCCGGAAGTCTCAGTCAGTGCAGGGCAATGAACACAGGCAGGAAAAATTTGCCTCTGCCGCACAGGAACACCCTTGATTATGTCCTCATCATTGTTAAAATAGGTGCAGCAGTACAACGTGATTTCCGTATGGGAATGAAATGTGGCTGAATAATGAAACGCATTATCTGTCATTTCCATTGCACCGATGCTGAAGCCCGTCACCGGCAGCCTGCGGAAGAAGCAATTCAGGGCAGCTCTGCATCAGAGTTCTGAAGAAAGATGGCAGTCTGAAACCTGATTATCACGTACCGGCAGACGATTTCAGCGGCGTATTTCAAAGGGCACGGTGCGGCTGCTCAGAACAGCCGTATTGACCGTGCAGGTGCTGCTTTTAAAACAGCCGGGCCCATTTACCGTCCTGAAACACAGTGGCATCTCTGTGGATTAACAGTGACCATACACAACTGTCGATACAAGGAGGAAAAAAATGAAAACTTACAAAATTGCCGTCATCCCGGGCGACGGGATCGGACCGGAAGTCACCGCTGAATGCATCAAGGTTCTCAGGCGTGTCTCTGAAAAGGACGGCACCTTCGGCTTTGCCTTTGACACTTTCCCCTGGGGCTGCACCTATTATCTGGAAAAACATGAGATGATGCCTGACAACGGCATTGAGACTCTGAGCCATTATGATGCCATTCTTCTCGGCGCTGTCGGCTATCCCGGTGTGCCTGATCACATCTCACTGAGAGAGCTGCTCCTGAGAATACGTCATGACTTTGATGAATATGTCAATCTGCGTCCGGTCAGGCTCCTGCAGGGCGCACCCTGCCCTTTAAAGGACGTCGGGCCTGAGGATATCAATATGGTCTTTATCCGTGAAAACAGCGAGGGAGAATACAGCGGTCAGGGAGCCTGGCTGTACCCCCACACCCCGCGGGAAGTCGTCATTCAGGACGGCGTTTTCTCCCGACACGGAACTGAGAGAATCATCCGCTATGCCTATGAGCTCGCCCGCAGGGAACATAAGACACTGACCAGCATTTCCAAAGGCAACGCTCTGAACTATTCCATGGTATTCTGGGATCAGATTTTCAAAGAGGTCGGCCAGGAATATCCCGATGTTGAAACAAGTTCCCTGCTTGTGGACGCCGCGTCCATGTTCATGGTCAAGAAACCGCAGCGCTTCCAGATTGTCGTTGCTTCCAATCTTTTCGGCGATATTCTCACAGATCTGGGCGCCGCCATTTCCGGCGGCATGGGACTGGCAGCCGGTGCCAATCTGAATCCGGAACGGAAATATCCCTCCATGTTTGAACCGATTCACGGTTCTGCACCTGATATTGCCGGTCAGGGCATTGCCAATCCGATGGCGGCCGTCTGGTCAGGCGCTCAGATGCTGGAATTCTTCGGCTACCGCAGCTGGAGCGACCGCATTATTGAAGTCATCCAGGAAATGCTGATCGGCAGGGAAGGGCTGACTGTGGATCTGGGCGGAAGTTCTTCCACCAGCCAATGCGGCGATGTACTGGCAGCCAGGCTTTAAATCTTCTGCCTGTATCCGTCAGACACAGGGCTGTGGAGACCTGATCAGGCCTCCACAGCCCTTTTCTGTCCTCACTGGCTGTAATCAGGCAAAAGCCGGCGGCTGCCGGGTCAGAAACACACTGTCTGAAGCCTGATCCGCAGGCTGCGCGGTCCGGAATCATTCGCCAGCCATGCCAGCATGAGGAATCTCAGCGGGGAAAATTTTCCCGGTGACACAGAGGTATCTCCGTTTTTTGGTGATGCCGCGAAGGCTGTGAACGTGCCCCCGGTTTTCGGGCTTATCCTGCCGCAGCGTCTGCTGCCAGCGGGTCGTTCCGCACGTTTCACCTCATCCGGTCTGTCTTTTCACATTTGCCGCAGTCGCTGCAGCCGTTGCAGATAAGCCGCCGCCCACAGACGCGGCACCGCTCACGAAAATGCGGCACATAACGGTCCTCCTGCGGGATCGGCAGCCCCCATGCGTCGCGCAGGTCGAAGCGGATGGGGCGGCCCTGAAAACTGACGCCGGATTTGTACGCCATCCGGCTCTGCAGCCATTTATCCGGAAGGCGGTACAGTCTGCCGTCCTTGACGAAGTTCGTTCCGGTCTCAATGAAACAGAAGGTCACATTGCAGTCCGCGCACTCCTGCCGAAGGGCCGTGACCCAGTCAAAATTGCAGGGACGGGAGCCGTCATAATTCTCCCCGCCGCATATTACCTGTTCGATCTGCCCCGATTCCAGATAAGGCCGGATGCTCACCGGTCCGATAAAGGGCGCGCACATGATCCCCTTGTGGTGAAAAGGCAGGTCAAGCAGAATCGGAATGCGCTCATCCGCTCTGCGCTGGTTCTCGCAGGTCACATTGAAGAAAATATGAGGCCAGCCTGTCCCCCAGTCCCGCGGCAGACAGCGTTTCACCCGTTCCGGCCTTTTGGTGAGCAGAAAGAACACCACATCGCTCCGCTCCCTCATCATATCCCAGGCTTCTTCACGCCACGGGTCGGCTTCCTCCAGAAAAAAGTCTGAGGTCATGCAGACCCGGATCTTTTCGCCGCCCCGGATTTTATAATGTCCCTGACGGTCCCGCTGCAGGGGCTTGCGGAATCCGTCCTTTGTCTTATAGATTACTCTGCCGTCCTGATCCCGGAGTCTGTCCAGAAAATACATGTAACAGTGCGCGCACCCCTCACTGCATTTGATGCACCCGTGCCACGGGTTCCAGATGTCGTGCATGCGGCTGCCCTCCTTTCATCTGAAATGTTTTCTTATTCCCGGTTCGCTTTTTTCACAAACGGCCGTGCAGAGAAAATAAGCCGGAAACTTTCAGGCGGTTCTGTGAACGCGCCGCTGCCGGATGGGGAAGTTTTTGAAAACGAGGCGGAGCGGCTCGCTGGTCCCGGTATTGAGAACAGCGGGCTGCTATGTACTTTCCGGCGCCCGGCCATCCTGCGCCTGCGATATTTCAGCAAAACGTTATCACGACAGCGTTATCACGGTCAATGGCCGCATAGAATCATAACCACCGGCACTGTACACTGCCGGTGGTTTTCGTTTAACAAAAAAATGGATGAAATCAACCGACTTCATCCACTCTTGAATCCTCCGCACCTGCTGGCCGCAGGCACGTTCCGTTAAAATAAACAGCCCGGCTCTGAAGTTACATCATCAGATTGCTGTCACAAAAACGTTTTGCCTCTTCCAAACGGCGTAAACATGCCATTTTCTGAGAATGTGTCCTTATTCGAGCTCGAAAATGAGATGTAGATTCTAACCCATTCGGGTTATGCTCTGCGATACGATTTGATTTCTTTTGATTCCAGCTATCCTGCTTCTACAGGGTATACGAACGAATGTTATCAAAACGTTACCAAGGGATGTTATCAATATCCCCGCTATGCGTTATCTTACCAATCGCTTCAGAATTTCTTCCACTGTCTGCTCATCCTGTATCTGTGTAATTCCAAAGCATTTCTTTCCCGCATCTTTAAGAGAAGCACCAATATGATAGCCAATCACATCATCCAGAATCAGAAAACGATCATGAAAGGCTGTCATATGTTCCACAGTAAGAACAGGATACTGCGCATTAAATGCTGCAATATCTCTATTACTGAGACGAGTGTTGCTGAATGTATAGATTGTAGCATCGACCCCCGGCTGCTTTTTCGCAAGAATATTCAGTGTACCGATATCCACATATCCGTCGATCAGGACAATCTTTTTCGATGCTTTTCGAATAAGAGAAATCAAAAGTTCAAAGGCGTCATAGATTTGTCCATCGAAAAAAATCTTCTGTTCAGATTCTGCATGATCATCGATATACTCGAATACCTTATTGAATTTTTCATCCGTCTGCTTCTGGTATTCCAGCTGTTTCAACTCGACAGCGCTGATTCTTTCAAATAAGGCTGCATTATTAGCAATGAAACGACGCATCTCAACAAATGAGTTCATAATGCGAACACTGACATCCACCGCAACCTCTGTATTAAGGACGGCAGATAGCATTGCAATTCCACTCTCCGTAAATACATAGGGAAGATACCTGCGTCCTCCGTATTCACTTGAGGTCGCAAATTGCGACCTCAAGTGGTCATATTCATCACGAGTAAGCTGAAAACAGAAACTTTCAGGAAATCTGCGCTGATTTCTTTTGACACGCTCATTCAGCCTTTTTGTTTCCACCTGATATAGAGCTGCAAGATCAGAATCCAGCATAACCTGCTGATTTCTGACAATATATATCATCTGACGAATTTCATTGTCACTTTTTATGACAGTCATTTCAGGCGCATTATCGGATCTCATTTCATTCATGGTTTTGTCCTCTTAGAACTTGAGGTCGCAATTTGCGACCTCAAGTGGCTGCGACCTCAAGGCAACTTTACCATAACACGTATTATATGACAATGATTATCTAATCCGTTGATGACAAAAGCTTTTATTCCCACTCCACTGTTGCGGGGGGTTTGCTGGTGCAGTCGTAAACAACGCGGTTGATGCCGCGGACTTCGTTGCAGATTCTTGTAGACACGCGCTCGAGCACTTCAAAGGGCATGTGGAACCATTCGGCGGTCATGCCGTCACGGCTGGTGATGGCACGCAGGGCGCACACACGCGCATAGGTGCGCTCGTCGCCCATGACGCCGACGGTGTATACGGGCAGCAGCACGGCAAAAGCCTGCCAGATGTTGTTGTACAGTCCGGCGCGGCGGATTTCTTCAAGGAAAATCTTATCGGCGCCGCGGAGAATTTCAAGCTTCTCTCTGGTGATGTCGCCGAGGCAGCGCACGGCAAGGCCGGGACCGGGGAAGGGATGGCGCGTCACGATATTCTCCGGCACGCCGAGTAGGCGGCCGACGGCGCGGCCTTCGTCCTTGAACAGCTCGCGAAGCGGCTCAAGCAGCGACAGATTCATGTCCTTGGGGAGCCCGCCCACATTATGATGGCTCTTGATGACGGCGGCGCCTTTGCGCTGGCCGCTTTCGATGACATCGGGATACAGGGTTCCCTGAAGCAGCCATTTTGCGCCGTTGATCTTGCGGGCTTCTGCCTCGAAAATCCGGATGAACGTCTCGCCGATGATCTTGCGCTTTTTCTCCGGGTCGATCACGCCCACAAGGTTGTTCAGGAAGGTGGAGCTGGCGTCCACATAGGTGACGTTGAGCTTCATCTGCTTGTAGCTGTTCATGACTTCCTCGGCCTCTCCGGCGCGGAGCAGGCCGTTGTTGACAAAAATGCACTGAAGTCTGTCACCGATGGCGGCGGAAGTCAAAGCCGCAGCGACTGAACTGTCGACGCCGCCGGAAAGTCCGCAGATCACTTTGGCGCCGCCGACTTTCGCGCGGATCTCGTCTTTCATCTTTTCAGCCCAGTTGCCCAGATCCCAGTCGCCTTTGCAGCCGCAGATTCTGAACAGGAAGTTGCCGAGCAGTTCGGCGCCTTTTTCGGTGTGGAACACTTCCGGATGGAACTGCACGGCGTTGATATGGTTGTCGGGGGTGCGCATTCCGGCAACGACGCCGTCTTCTGAAACAGCGGTTTCGATGAAATTATCAGGGAGTTTCTCCACGTCATCGCCGTGGCTCATCCATACCTGTGACTTTTCGGGAATTCCTTCGAAGAACGGACAGGAACGGTCTTTCACCTGCAGGATGGCCTTGCCGTATTCACGGGCGGCTGAGCGGCGCACTATGCCGCCGTAGGTGAGGGCGGCCAGCTGCATGCCGTAGCAGATTCCGAGAATGGGTACTTTCAGGTCAAAAAAGCCGTCGGCAAGGCGCGGCGAGTTAGGTTCAAGTACGCTGCGCGGGCCTCCGGAAATAATCAGTCCGGTGGGTTTCCGCGACGTGATCTGTTCGATTGTTGCGTCATAAGGCAGAATTTCGCTGTGTACCTTGAGTTCGCGGACCCGGCGGGCAATGAGCTGGGTGTACTGGGAACCGCAGTCCAGAATAACGATGTTGTCCATGGAAAACTCCTTTCGCGTTACTAGAGTTCGCGGGGCACAGCCCCTTCTTTGCCCTTTATTATAGCAAGCGGGCTTTCTTTTGGCGCTGTGAATGCGTCAGAAGTTCAATTTCTTTTAATTCCATAAAGCCGCGCAGGCGGGGGCCCTGTTGTTACTCTTCGTCGTCAGCCCAGCCGCCGCGCGGTTTTCTTCTGTCTCTGCGCCGGATTCTGCGCTTTTTGTTCTGCCGTGCTGCCTGCATGGAGGTGCCGCGCTGCAGTTTTTTCATCTGCCGCTTTCCCGAGTTCTTTCTGCGCCGTTTCAGCCGCTCGCTGTCAGCGGGCACCAGGCGCACCTGCGCTTCAGGCAGGCTGACTGCGGTGCTGTCCATTTCAAGGATGCGGTCCTCAAAGCCGAACACGGTGGGATCAATTTCCTCGATGGCGGCTTCGACGCGGTCCATACCGCTGAACTTATAGGCATCGGGCAGCGCGTTGTTGTAGCGTTTAACGCGCAGAAGCGCCTGAAGAAAGTTCTTTTCGTATTTCTGAAACAGCTCGGCGGCGGTCATGCCGTCAGGATGAATGCTTTTTTCGCCGCCTTCTGTGCCGCGGAAAAACAGCTCGGCCATTTCCAGGTTCTGGTCAATTTCCATCTCGCCGTACCATACGGCGGCGAGAATGCTCTTGAAGCGGTCTTTCTGGCCGGGGGCCAGCAGTTCAAGGCTGCTGTCAATCTGCTTCACGGCCTCTCTGATCTCTGAAAGAACGGTCTGATACCGCAGCTGCGGCAGCGAGTAGTCAGCGACGATTTCGGCCTCGTTCTCAACGGTGCTGTGTTTCTTGAGAATGGCACCGAAATCCGGACGCAGCTCTATCATGGCTTTTTCGTCAGGCATGCGCTCGATGGCCCTGAACATCCTGCCGATGTCGACGCCGCGCGATTCCACGGGCGAATCCTCAAGCCACGTAACAAATCCTTCGTCAAAGAGTCCCTTGCGCCCCGCCCGTCCTGCCATCTGGCTGAAACTGGTCTTGCTGATGGGACGGCGGTCAAAGTATTTCACGGTCTGGGCAAAGACAACGGTTTCGGCAGGCAGGTTGACGCCGAGGGCCAGCGCGTCGGTGCCGACGACCACGTCGATGATGCGTTCACGGTACGCCCGTTCGACGAGAAGCTTTTCCTTCGGCAGCAGGCGGCCGTAATAGACGCCGACGCCTTTGAACATGTTTCTCTGAATGGTTTTGACTTCCAGAATCCAGGCCAGGTCGCGCAGCCGCGACTTGCGGTCTGAATCGATATCCATTCTCTCTGAGGCGATCAGGTCGGCGACCTGATGCACGCCTTTCTGTGAAAAGGCAAACACCAGCGCATCATGGATTTCGCGCGCGGTCTCGGAGTGTTTCAGGTACGTCAGCTTCGTGGTGCGCTCGCTGAGCACATAAAGCCTGAATGGCCGGTCCATGACGCGTTCGAGATATGAACGTATTTCGTCCGGCTGGCCGAATGTGGCTGACATGACAAGAATGGGCACGCCGGGGTGGGTTTTGCGCAGTCCGTCGATGTAGGCGCGGCTCCGTTCGTTTTCGCTGAAGATATAGTGAAACTCGTCAATGATGAGCCGGATATGGTCCTGCCCGGCGTATTTAAGGTCGTAAATCTCCTGTGTGCAGCAGATCACGGGTGCGCCGTCGTTTTTCTTGAAGTCGCCTGTTTCTATGCCCACATCAAAGCCCATTTTGAGCAGATCCATGTAGCGCTCGTTGCTCAGTGCCTTGATGGGGGCTGTGAAGATGACTTTGTCGCAGCCGGTTCTGTCAGCAATCGGGCGGCCTTCGCTGTCGATCAGGCCCGCCCAGAGGTAGGCTACAAGTGTTTTGCCGGCACCGGTCGGAGCGGACAGCACTGACGAAAGCGGGCGTCCTTCATCGTCGGTAAGAGCGCGCCGGGCTTCAAGCTGCCACGGGTAAAATTCTGTTTTTTTCCGCTGATTTTCTTCCATTGTGCCTCCTCTCCCCGGTGTCCGGCAGGCTCCGCAAAAAGGCGGGCGCCAGAAGCGGCCCGCCTTCCTTTTTTAGTAAGACTTGGCAAATATGGCCAGATGGGCGCCGTCTTTGCCGGTATAGATGCACTTTCCCGTCAGGTCCTTGTCTGCAAAGGGATAGCAGCGCACTGTGGCCTGGGTTTCTTCCTTGATTTTCTTTTCGTCTTCCTTGCTGCCCGCAAAGAAGCATTTGACCCAGCCGCCTGCGGCAAGCGCGGCCTTGAGATCTTCATAGCTGGAAACCTCTGTGGTGTGTGCATCACGGAACGCGCAGGCCCGCTCGTACAGGCTCTTCTGAATGTCCTCAAGCAGCGCCGGCACACGGACGGTCAGTTCACTCCACTTCAGGTCCTCCCTGGCGCCGTTGTCGCGGCAGACACTGCGCACTGTCTGGTTTGCCTCGTCCTTTTCGCCCAGTTCAAGGCGCAGGGGCACTCCCTTCTGAAGATGGTAGAAGAACCGGTCTGCAGGGCGCATATGATTCTGTTCATCTACTTTGACAGACAGCGGACCGAGCACCTTGCACAGTTCGGCAGCCAGCGCGTGAGCCTTTTCATTGAGCTGGGCAAACCTGCTTTCGTCCTTTGAGATCGGCACAATGACGGCCTTTACGGGGGCGATGTGAGGCGGCAGGATCAGCCCGTCGTTGTCGGAATGGGTCATGATGACGGCGCCGATCAGACGTGTGGAAAGTCCCCAGCTGGTGGTCCAGGCGTACTGCATGTCGCCGTTGGGATCCTGGAACTGGATGTTGAAGGCCTTTGCGAAATTCTGGCCGAGGAAGTGGCTGGTGCCGGCCTGCACAGCCTTGGTGTCGCTCACCATGGTCTCGCAGGTATACGTTTCGAGAGCGCCGGGGAAACGTTCGCCCGCCGATTTCACGCCTTCTACCACGGGAAGCGCCAATTCTTCCTTCATGCCGCGGGCATAGACTTTCAGCATGCGCACCGCTTCAGCCTCAGCCTCTTCGCGCGCCGCATGGGCGGTGTGGCCTTCCTGCCACAGAAACTCTGAAGTGCGGAGGAACAGGCGGGGGCGCTTTTCCCAGCGCATGACGTTGCACCACTGGTTGATCAGAATGGGCAGGTCGCGCCATGACTGCACCCATTTGCTGTACATCGAGCCGATGATGGTTTCCGAAGTGGGGCGCACAATCAGCGGCTCCTCAAGTTTCTCGCCGCCGGCATGAGTGACCACTGCGCATTCGGGAGCAAAGCCTTCCACGTGCTCGGCTTCCTTCTGAAGGAACGAGGCGGGGATCAGCAGCGGGAAGTAGGCGTTTACATGTCCTGTTTCCTTGAAGGCCCTGTCATAGTAGGCCTGAATTTTTTCCCACACGGCGTAGCCGGTGGGCCGGATGACCATGCAGCCTCTGACCGGTGCATAGTCGGCCAGTTCAGCGACTTTGATGATGTCAAGATACCACTGAGAATAGTCCTGTTCCTTCGGTGTGATGTTGCGAGCCATAGTTTCCTGATTCCTCCTGATGTCCTGTGCGGATTGAAAATTTCAAACTCCGGGCAGTGCCCGGGTTTTAGAACAGATGAAAGACGTCCCAGTCAGGAACGCCGATTCTCACACCGAATTTCCATTCGTCACGTTCGGTGTACAGCGCATAAACTCTGCCGTCGATGAGTTTCGGCGGTGTGCAGAGCGCAATTCCCACTTCCCACGGCTTTGCAATCGAAGCGCTGTCATGATCCCACGCATACCCCTGACCGCCGAAGAACTCGGCGATAATCGGGCCGAACATGGTCTGCGTCAGAGGCGTGCGGAACTTGAGACGCCACCAGGCAAAACGCTCGGCCGGAATGGGGTGCTGAGACAGACTCAGCAGTTCTTCCTGGGCGCCGAGATAGGCCGCATAAAGCCGGCTGCCGCCCATATCGCCCTCCATGAAGCCGCCGTTCATCTCAACCATCAGTTTGTCGCTGATCCTGCGGCGTCCCATCAGGTTCGCCCGCAGGATCATGTTGTCAGCATCGTTCGGCCATGACGCGCGTATTCCGAGAAGAATGCCGTTGACCGGATCGTCAGGGTTATCCATCATGTTGAGCTTGGCTTCAAGGAACGGCGCGACATAGGAAGTGCTGTCTGCTCCTGACACGTGGCGCAGGAATGCCGTACTGGCGCCGGCAGAAAGCCTCAGGCGGTCATGAATTGTAAAGTGGCGCTGCAGGTCGAAACTGTACTTCTGCCACTTGAGAGGATCCCCGGCAATGTCAATTTTATAGTGGGACGCTGAAAGTCCGGCTTCCCAGAAGTTATCGCCCTTGAGATCCATACCCCAGTAATAGTTGAAGTCTGCGCCCCAGTATTCACTCAGGTACAGACGGGTCTGAAGAGTGTCACCGGGAGTCAGCACGTCGTAATTCAGGCTTTCAACCTTGAGCCATCCCTTGCTGGCCAGCGTGCTGGCGTAACCGCCCAGTCTGTAGATGTGCGGCAGCACGCGCTGTACTTTGTACTGAACTACCACGCCGCGGGCGGTTTTCTGCAGATCATAATCGACGCTGCGAACATCTTCGCGCTTTGAGATTTCTGAGCTGGCTTCCACAATTTCGGTCATTTTCACGGGACGGCCGAGCCACTGCTTCAGAAGTTCGCGTTCAAGCTTTTCAGCGTAGGGAGAAGGAAGACCGTATATCTTTACGCCCATGATGCGCGGAGAATCAGCCGGTTCCATGACCTTCGGCCTTATAGGTTTCCGCGGTGCTTTCTCCAGCAGCTTCATCAGCTCAGGCATGTTCTCTTCGGCAGCGTCGCGCCCCTGCTGAATTATTTCAGCAGCTGAATTTGTGCCGATGACAGGATATTCCTTGACCCCCGGGTTGATCACGAAATCAGCCAGAGCGGCTTCACGGCGCACATTCTGCATGGTCAGAATGGTGATTGACTGGCTGACCACGCTGACCACGCCGTTCAGGGCACTGCGCGGGGAAAGCTCGCTGGTCAGGTTCACCGCAATCACCGGATAGCCGGGGAACAGCTCTTTTGCGGTCTCAACAGGCATGTTGCTGACCATGCCGCCGTCTACAAGAAGACGGCCGTCTATTTCCCACGGATCGAAAACGCCGGGCAGCGACATTGAAGCACGGACGGCGCTGGCAAGCGAACCGTGGCGCAGAACGACCTTCTCGCCCGACACCAGGTCTGTGGCAATCGCCGCAAAGGGAATCGGCAGATCATTGAAATCAGTAACTGTTACATTTGAAAGGAGCCGGGCTATGTATTCCAGCACTGACGTGCCCGGTATAACGCCGAGCGGCCCTGCCGGCCTGTGCTGCCGGTCCATGTGGATCTCAGGGCGGATCATGCTCATGTCACGGTTTGTTTTATCGGAAAGGTTAAAATAGCGGGTGCTGCGGGCAGTGACAAGCTCTGAAAGATTGATATCGCTGACGATGCGCTCCATTTCCTGAGGTGTTTTGCCGCTTGCGTACAGACTGCCGATGATGGCACCCATACTGGTTCCTACAACACCGGCAACGCCTATGCCGGCCTTCTCCAGTTCCTCAAGGACGCCTATATGCGCATAGCCCTTGATTCCTCCGCCGGAAAGCGCCAGGACAACATAGGGCTTTTCTGCCGCCGACAGGGATTGCGCCAGCAGAAACAGAGCCACTGTCAGGGCAAGCATTATTTTTCTGATCATAAATGGGTTATGCCTCCACTGTTTCAGTGAAAATACAGATGATATTCTACCACAGCCGGCCGCCCTGCTCCACATGCCATGACAAAATCAGAGGGCGTGAGCCGGCCGGATTCATTGACAACTATTCTAGTCGAGTTACCGGCGATTGGCAAGGCGCCTTTTATACAGCGTCCGCAGCCGGAAACATCAGCTTTTAAGAGAGATTCAGGACAAGACAAAACTGCTGCAGTCTGTCAGTTTTTATCATCTGTGCGGAAGAAAAAGCGCACCCCGGCCGCCAGCATACAGCACAGTCTCTTCACCGCTGACGCTCGTGAAAACTGCTGATTCCGGCAGCTGCAGACTGCAATTCTGCGGAACAGAATCGCTGATAAAGAGTGAACCTTTCAGCCGCGTGAAAGGGAAACATCCCTTCACACAGCGCCTGACTTTTGCTCCGAAACGGCAGACAAATGCAGCAGGATGTGCCGGCATTTATTTCAGCAGACACCGCAGAGAGCCGGCTTCCCCCGGCCGTGCGCGCATGTTTTCAGCCGCAGAATTTCAGCCCCTGCATGTTTCAAAAAAGATCGCGGCTTCTGCAGCCTGAAGCCGCGGCTTTTCTGCTGCCTTTTTCTGCGCCGGGTACAGCCCGCTGCAGCGCGGGCCGGCCTCAGCCCGAGTGCAGAGACGCAGCCGGACGCGCACTGAAGACGGTAAACCTGACAGACCTGTCAGCGGCCTGCACGCAGCCCATCCGCAGTTTTTCAGAACAAAAAAAGAGCCGCCGCCCGATCAGATGTGATTTTCTCCGCAGAACAGGACAGCCTGCCTGTGAAGAGGAATCATATCAATCGCGCAGCAGCCCCGTTTGTACTGCTGTTCCGCAGCGGATGTGCCCTTAAAAGCTGCCGCCGCTCGCTTCGCGAAGGTTTTTTTTGTCTTTCCTCGGACGTCCGCTTTTGACTTTCACGTACGTCTGCGCCCATACACGAGGAACAAGCCAGATCTTCTTACCTACATTTTCAGCCCCTGGTATCTGCCCGGCTGCCGCCTTACGCCTGAGCCATACAAGATCCATGGGCATTCCCCGTTCCGTAAGAATCTTTCCGGCTTCCGCAAGCGTCACATATTCGTCCATAAGCGTTGTCCTCCTTCCGTCCGGAGATACATAACTATAATAATACTATTTTTCAAATTTTTGTAAAGGATAAGTTCGCTTTGAGAAGCCTGAATTTCGCGAAAAATTGTATTTCTTATGTTTTTTCGTAGTTATTAATGCAGATGCCACATATTAAGGTACATTTTTATTTTAGAAACCAAAGCAAATACCCCGTCTGCATTCCAACACTTCAGGCAGAGCTGTCCATACAATTCCGACAGATCTGACAGAGTGCGCGGACAGAAATTTAAAAGTGTAATAATTGAGAATGCAGTCCCTGACTGATTTATTACACTCTTCAAAAGTCAATTGTACAAAACACCAATGTACAGATGCGCCTTTTGCCCGATGTGGCAGCGCCAGCGACGGGGTAATATTTAATCAGTCAAAACAAGAGCTGAGCAGGAATTAAGAAAAACCTGCCCGGTCCAAAAATAAAAACGAAGGGGATGCGTTTAAATGAAAAAACTTTTTAAGAAAACATGTCTGGCGGCAGCGCTGATGACTGCGGCAGTTCTTGCAGCGGGAGTTCCGGCAATGGCAAGCGACAACGATTCACCGCTTGATTTCGGCGCCACTGAATTCCGCTACCCTGACGGCACGCTGGTCAAGGTTCCTGAGTACGACTGGCACACTGTCGAGCCGGCCCCCGATCTGGCAGAAAACATGGACAACAGCAATGACCGTCCCGAGGACTATGAGGGTCACCACGGCAATTCAGACGTGGAGGATTACGGCGGCGAAAACTCCTAGTGCATGCTGACTGCCGGCGCCGCAGGCGCAAAATTCAGCCTTCCTTAAACGTACAAACCAGCCCGCGCAGAACTGCGCGGGCTGGTTTGTTTATTGCAGAGTGGTCAGTGCCGTTTTTTGTCAAAATCATCACAAAATCAGCTACGGACATACATTTCTGTTTTTTATTAAGTTCAATGGTTAAACTATATAAACGTGATATAATGGCATTATTCGGCATGAGAAAAAAACACTGACACGCATCAGAGGTGATAATTTTAGAATGATTCCGCTGCAGCAGATTTCAAAGGCTCTGAAAAACCTTGATGAAAAAATAGACGCGCTCTACAGGTATCAGTCGGTGATGAACTGCTACTCACTGATGGTCCGCGATTACGGAACGGGTATCACACTCAGCGAAGTTGAAGCGCACACGCTGAACTCCATTCAGCAGGAAGAGGGTCTGACTTCAAAGCGTCTTGCCGAGATTTCTGACCGTACAAAAAGCAGCATTTCGCAGATCACCTCTAAGCTTGAAAAAAACGGGCTGATCCGCCGGGAAGTGAATCCGGAAAACAAAAGAGAATACCGGCTCTATCTGACTGAACTCGGGGAAAAAACCTGCGAGGCCCACAGAAATTATGACCGTGAAGGCATGCTGTCGCAGGTCAATTACCTTCTCGGGCACTGTACACCTGAAGAGATTGACAGTTTTTTCAAAGTTCTGCAGTACCGCATCGGCTGGTTCCGCCGCGTGAACAAGACGCTGCACAGCAGAAAAAACAGACAGGGTGATTCCATGGAGACGGCGCGCTTCACAGGCTGCTGACCTTGCAGAAAACTCTGCAGGTTTTGTACGTATTAAGAATAAAACCGGCCTTGCAAACAACCCTGCACGTGCTACAATTTGAAATAGTTTCACATATAAACTGTTTGATGAACAATTCTGAGGAGGGGTAAAAGCATGAAGTATGATTTCACAAGCATCATGGACCGCCGCGGAAAAGACGCTCTGGCAATCGACTGCGTCGGCAGGCATCCCAATGTTCCGGTGTCTCCGAAAAGCGGTTTCGACGTGATCCCCATGTGGATCGCCGACATGAACTTCCCCACTGTGCCCACTGTTCCTGAAGCGCTGATTGAGCGCGCAAAGCATCCCGCCTACGGTTATTTCGAACTGAGCAAGGCTTATTTCGATTCGATCATCCAGTGGCAGGAGAAGCGCAACGGCGTGAAGGGGCTTGAGGCAAAGCATATCGGCTATGAAAACGGCGTTCTCGGCGGCCTCGTCACAGCCATGAACGTTTTCTGCTCCAAGGGCGACAACATTCTTGTGCACTCGCCCACCTACATCGGCTTCACGGGCTCGATGGGCAACAACGGCTACAATCTGGTGCTCAGCCCGCTGCGCAAGGACTCAAAAGGCGTCTGGCGCATGGATTACGAGGACATGGAGCGCAAAATCGTTGAAAATCACATTCACGCCGCCATTTTCTGCTCGCCTCACAATCCCAGCGGACGTGTCTGGGAGCGCGAAGAGATTCTCCAGGCCATGGAAATTTACAGAAAGCACGATGTGTTCGTCGTGTCTGACGAAATCTGGTCTGATCTGGTTCTGGAAGGCTACAGGCACATTCCGACCCAGAGCGTCAGCGAGGACGCCCGTCAGCGCACTGTTGCGCTTTATGCCCCGTCAAAGACGTTCAACCTGGCCGGACTTGTGGGCAGCTATCACATCGTTTACAACGACTGGATCCGTGACCGCATGGCGAAGGAATCCTCACTGTGCCATTACAACGAAGCCAACGTGCTTTCAATGCACGCTCTGATCGGCGCTTATAAGCCCGAAGGCTACGAATGGGTTGACGAGCTGCGCCACGTGCTGACTGAAAACGTCAACTACGGCTGCGACTATATCAACGCTCATTTCAAGGGCGTGAAGGTCACGAAACCGCAGGGAACCTACCTGCTCTTCATCAACTGCACAGACTGGTGCCGCGAGCACGGCAAGACCATTGATGAAGTGGAGAAAGCCGGCTGGGAAGTGGGAGTCGCATGGCAGGACGGCCGCAAATTCCACGGCGAAAACTGCATCCGCATCAACCTGGCCCTGCCCCTGAGTCGCGTCAAGGAAGCCTTTGCCCGTATGGACAAGTACGTTTTCAACGCAGAATAGCTGCCGGTCTGAGGGAAAAGAGCGATGAGCAGAATTGCCGCGGGCGCTGTCATGCCTGACTTTTCCTACGTCACGCCTTTCAGCGCACAGAATCTTCTCTCCGAAACTGTCCGCAGGGTCAGCGGAAAAACGGCACTCGTGTTTCTCCGGTATTACGGCTGCCGCATGTGTCAGCTTGACCTGCTTGATTTTACCGAGGAATATTCAAAGATCACCGCAAAGAACGGGCAGCTTCTGACAGTTCTGCAGTCGGACCCGCAGAAACTGGCGCGTCAGTTTGCTGAAGAGAGGCCGCCTTTCGATATTATCTGCGATCCCGGGCAGAAATTGTATCAGATGCTGGAAATTCCTTCAGCTGCCTCAAAAGAAGCACTGAAAGACGACTCCAGTACGGCGAAATTTCAGCGGGTGCTTGCCAGAAATCTCCGCCACGGCGAATACGAAGGCAACGAGCTTCAGCTTCCTGCAGCCTTTATTCTGGACCACGGCCTGCATGTGACGTATGCACATTACGGCCGCGTGATCACCGATATTCCCTCTGCAGATGAGCTGGCCGCGCTTCTTTAAAGCGCGCAGCACGGCAGAACGGGCAGCAGCAGATTTCACTGCCGACACCTGAAAAAACAGGGACAGCCGCATAGAGCGGCTGTCCCTGTTTTTTCTGAAGTTTTTCCGATTCTTTCAATACTCTGATTCTTTCAATACAAAGGCGGACTAGAATAAATATGCAAGCAGTGTGCCGTAGGCATATGCAGCAGCGCAGAAAACCACGCTGACCGGCAGTGTTTTGACAATGATGTCCTTCAGCGTGCGGTGAAAATACTCAGCCGCGATAAAAGCGCAGACGTGCGTCGGAGAAATCTGCATCGCCGCCCAGGCGAAGCTCATCAGGATCACCAGCAGAGGCACGCCGCCGTCCGGGATGGACGCCATTGCCATGGGCAGGCACAGGGCAATGATCGCCTGCGAACCGCTGATGATCGCGCCGAAGAAGAAAATCAGCGAAAAGGACAGCGTCATCGGGATCGGGAACTGAGAGAAAAAGCCCGGCAGCAGAGCGACAACGCCTGTGGCCGTTATGACAGCCTTGAAGGCCATGATCAGATACATGCTGAAAAGGACCAGAGGCTCGACGCCGCTCTTCAGCAGCCGCGGAATGTCGCTGAATCTGAAACGGTCTGTGATGAACAGAACGGCAGCTACAATCAGGGACGCGGCATACACCGGCATGTTGAAAATGATTATCAGCAGGACAACCGCAATCAGCGACCACAGATTTTTCAGGATATTCAGGACATGCTGTCCTTTTGTCAGGCCGTCTGCTGCGGCCGGTTTGTCCCAGCGGGCAGGCAGCTTGTGCAGGCAGAAAATATAGACAAGCAGATAGGCTGTGGCCGCCATCGGCACCATGGCTGTCACAAAAAGCCCGGCGTTTGTGCGGCTCAGGGTTAAAGCCAGCAGCACACTCGAAAACGTCGGCAGAAACATTTCCGGCACATGCCGGCAGAAGCAGGCGGAAAACATCTTTTCGTCCACTGTAAGATAATTTCCGCAGGTCTTGTCCACCATGGCGGCGCAGATGTTCATGATCGCGGCGGAAGGCAGAAGCCCCAGAATAGACGTGGAAAAGGAAACATGCACGCGCGGATTTTCGAACACAGCTTCAAAGGAACGCTGTGCCCTGCTCAGGCGGTCCCGCTCTTCAAGCATGCGCTGAAGCACCGTGATCACGTAAAATGAGAGCAGCACGCTGACCGTATCCCTGGCGGCCGCAGTTTTCACAACAAGCTCAAGGGAGGGAATCAGCGGCATGCGGAACAGCAGCACAACAGCAATGATTCCGCTGAGTATTGCAAGGCAGAGCGGCTTTTTCATCCACAGGACCGCGGTGATGACGGCAAACACGATTCCCAGCTTCAGAATTTCCAAACAAATCCCCACCTCTCCGGGCGCTGACGCCCTTTTCAAACGGATTCCCCGGGCTGCCCCTGAATTTCTGTTTCAGTCAGCTTAGCAGTTTCCGCGACGCCTGTCAAACAGAAGCTCTGCAGGGAGGGGCATGTTCCACCTCACACATTTTTTATGTACTCTCTGTCCGGTCTGCCCTGTTTTTTTCTGTATTTTCGCCGCATTTCTGATTTACATAGACCATTGAAAAATCTATAATTGTAGTTGAGAAAAACTATATTTTCACGATGACGGGAGGGATATTGATGATTTTTGTATATCGCAGGGCTACCTGCCAGAATCTCAGAGAGGCTCTCCGTCTTGAATGGCTTGAGACAAACGGGCTTGGAGACTACGCCTCAAGCACGCTCACCGGCTGCAACACCCGTAAATACCATGGACTTTTCACTGCGGCGCTTGACCACCCCGAAGGCCGCTATGTTCTGCTTTCAACCCTTGAGGAGTCACTCTGCGCCGGCAGTTCGGAATTTCTCTTTTCCATCCGGCAGCATCCCGGCTGCTTTTATCCGAAAGGACACGAATATCTCCGCGAGGTGCGCATCGGCGAGTGGCCAAAGTTCAGATACCGCATCGGCGACATGATTCTCACCCGTGAAATTCTCATGCCGCAGAAACGGCACGCCGTTTTCATCCGCTACACTCTGAAATGCTCAAAAGGCACGCCGGACACTCTGCTCCGCATTAAGCCGCTGCTGGCATTCCGTTCGTTCCATGCGCTGACGCACAGCAACATGGATCTGCGTGTGTGGACCTACCCGGAGGAACAGGGCTTCAAAATTCAGCCTTATGACGCACTGCCGCCGATGATTATGCAGGTTGACGGACGTTTTGAATTTCTTCCTTCGCCTGACTGGTACTACAACGTCCAGTACCTTGCCGAGCGCGAACGCGGCTTTGAATTTCAGGAAGACCTGTTCTGCCCCGGCATGTTTGAAATCCCCATCGCACCGGACCGCCCCGTTCTCCTTTCTGCCTCGCTTGAGCCCTTTTCCGCCGGAGAAGCGCTCAGTCTGTGGGAAACAGAAACAGCGCGCCGCGCCAAAAGCGCGCGCACATCCCGCACGCCGCAGGGACACCTTGCTGACGAAGGCGCCAGATTCATCACCCGTGACAGCAAAGGTGCAAAATCAGTGATTGCCGGCTATCCGTGGTTTGATTCGTGGGGACGCGACACAATGATTTCAGTGCCGGGGCTGACGTTTTTTGCCCGCCGGCCGCAGGACGGCATTGAAATTCTCACACGTGCTGCAGAAACTGTCAGAAACGGTCTGATGCCCAATTTCTGTGGTTCCGACGGCACATGCAGCTACAACTCTGCTGACGCTTCCCTGTGGTATATATGGGCTGTGCGTCAGATGCATGAAAATGCACCGGGCTGCATTACGCCTCTGAAAAACAAGTGCTGGCCTGCCATTAAAGAAATCATTGCCGCCATTGCAGGCGGCCGGGCGCCGGGCATTTCACCCGACAGTGCCGGACTGCTGAACGTCGGCACGCCTGACACACAGCTCACGTGGATGGACGCCGCCGTCGGCGGCCGGCCTGTAACGCCCAGAAACGGGTTCCCCGTGGAGATCAACGCGCTGTGGTACAACGCGCTGGCATATGCCGACAAACTGGCGGGAAAATTCGGCGAGCCGCCGGTATGGCCGGCTGAAAAGCTCGATGCCATGAAGGCTGAATTTCTGAAACGCTTCTGGTCTGAAGAACGCGGATTTCTTGCCGATGTCTGGCGCCCCGCCGATGCAGACTGGAGTTTCCGCCCCAATCAGCTTTTTGCGGCGTCGCTGCCAGAACCTCTTCTGGACCGTGAGCAGGCCGCGCGGATGGTCAGCCAGGTACGCCGGAACCTGCTGACGCCATACGGACTGCGCACTCTCGCGCCGTCTGATCCGGCCTACTGTCCGCTTTATGAGGGCGGACCGGAACGGCGGGATTCCGCCTATCACCAGGGAACAGTGTGGCCCTGGCTGCTGGGCGCCTACTGCGACGCGCTGATTTACTCCACATGGCAGCATGACCGCCGGCTGCATACGCTTCTTGAAAAGATCACGCCGCTTTTCACCAGACACCTGCGCGCTTACGGAATCGGCTCGATCGCCGAAATTTTTGACGCATCGGCGCCCTGGCGTCCTGCAGGCTGCCCCGCGCAGGCCTGGAGCGTTGCAGAAGTGTGCCGCATGCTGTGCAGAATCAGAAAAACGTCTCCGCAGATTTACAGACAGTGGGAAGGCAAAATAAAAGAACAGATGAAAGAGGAGGCAGTCTGAAATGAGAGTGCTCATGCTCGGATGGGAGTTTCCCCCAAATAAAAGCGGCGGGCTGGGCACTGCCTGCTATGGAATCACTCAGGCCCTGGTCAGAAAGAATGTGGATGTTCTGTTCATCATGCCGCAGACCGACCTGAAAGAACACCCCGTCTCGCATGTAAAACTGCGTTCCGCTTCCGGAACGCTGATCCCCGCAGCCGCAGAAATGCGTCCGTTCCTTCAGGACACTGAAAATGGCGCTGCCTTTCAGAACATTCCGGCCGGCCGGATTCCTCCGGAAAAAATCGGGGAGTTCTGCGAGCACCTGATCATCAGGGGAATACGCTCTTCGCTGCGCCCCTATGCCGCCGCCGGAGAAGTCAGCCGTCTCAGCCGTTCGGTCCCTGCCCGGCCAGCCGGAGAAAACGGGCCGTCCCTGCCGGGCGCTCCGGAAATTTTCTCCCGGCTGCTGAGCGCCGAGACGCCGGCCGATGCGGGAAAACTTCTCCGCCCCGTGGAAATCCACGGCGGCTACGGGCCTGACCTGATGTCCGAGGTATACCGCTACAGCCTTGCCGCCGCAAAAATCGCGCTGAACGAGGATTTTGACATTATCCACGTTCACGACTGGATGACTTACCCCGCGGGAATCCTGATCAGGCAGCTGACCGGAAAGCCGTTGATTGCCCATGTCCATGCTCTGGAGCATGACCGCAGCGGCGATGCGGTCAACCCCGAGATCGCCCAGATTGAATGGGCGGGGCTGACAGCTGCCGACCGCGTTGTGGCCGTCAGCTGGTACACAAAGAAAGAAATCATGCGGCTCTACCAGATTCCCGGCGATAAAATTGAAGTGGTGCACAACGCGGTGAACCGCGACGAGATGCAGAGAACCTACCACATCACCCAGCTGCCGCACAGAGGAAAAAGAGTGCTGTTCATGGGGCGCATCACATTCCAGAAAGGCCCCGATTACTTCGTGGAAGCAGCCCGGCTCGTTCACAGCGTCATGCCTGACGTGCACTTTGTCATGGCAGGCAGCGGTGACATGTTCTACCGTATGGTGCGCCGCGTCGCAGAACTGCGGATGGGCACCGTGTTCCATTTCCCCGGATTTCAGTCCGGCGAGAACGTGGAACGCATGTATGCGAGCTGTGACCTCTACGTGATGCCCAGCGTTTCAGAACCTTTCGGCATTGCGCCGCTTGAGGCCATGATCTGCGACATTCCGGTGATCATGTCGCGTCAGTCCGGTGTTGCCGAGGTGGTTCACAACGCGCTGAAAGTCGATTTCTGGGATATCCAGGAACTTGCCAACAAAATCTGTGCCGTTCTGGCGTATCCGAAACTGGCCGCTGCGATGGTGAAAAACAGCCATGACGACCTGCGCCGCATCAGATGGTCCACCGCCGCAGACCAGCTCTGTGAAATTTACCGCAGCTGCCTTGACAGGAGATGACGAAAAATGCCCTCGGTATGCTTTTATTTTCAGGTGCACCAGCCTTACCGCCTGAGACACTACAGCTATTTCGACATCGGAAATGACCACTTTTACGAGGATGCGGATGCGAACCGCGCCATCATGGACAAGGTGGCGCAGAAGTGCTACCTGCCGATGAACGCTCTGCTGCTGAAGCTCATACGTCAGTGGGACGGCCGGTTTAAAGTCTCTTTCTCAATTTCCGGCGTGGCGCTCGACCAGTTCGCCGAATTCCGCCCCGAGGTGATTGACAGTTTCAGGAAACTCGTGGATACCGGCTGCGTCGAACTGCTTTCAGAGACCTATGCCCATTCTCTGGCGTCGCTGTACGATGCCCGCGAATTCAGAGCGCAGATAAAGCTCCACGATGAGATGATATCTTCGCTTTTCGGCGTAAAGCCGAAAGTGTTCCGCAACACCGAGCTGATCTACCGCAACGACATTGCGGCCATCATCGAGAAAATGGGGTTCAAGGCAATTCTGACAGAAGGCGCCGACCATATTCTCGGCTGGCGCAGCCCGAATTTCATGTATCAGCCGTCGGGCTGCACGCGGCTCAAGCTGCTGCTGAAAAACTACCGGCTGTCCGACGACATAGCGTTCCGCTTTTCCAACAGAGGCTGGAGCGAATGGCCGCTCATGGCCGACAAGTACGCTTCGTGGCTTCACGCGGTCAACGGCTCGGGAGAGCTGATCAATCTGTTCATGGACTACGAAACATTCGGCGAGCATCAATGGCCCGAAACCGGGATTTTCCAGTTCATGGAAGCTCTGCCGGCAGCCGTGCTGGCCAATCCGGACTTTGACTTTGTCACGCCGTCTGAGGCCGCTGCGCGCTATCAGCCCGCCGCGAAAATCGACGTGCCCAACGCCATTTCATGGGCCGATGTGGAACGGGATCTCACCGCATGGATCGGCAACGACATGGAACGCGATGCCATCGAATCAGTGTACGCGCTTCACAGGAAAGTCACCGCTGCAAAAGACAAGGGACTCATGCGTACCTGGCGGCGCCTTCAGACATCAGACCATTTCTATTACATGTGCACAAAATGGTTCTCCGACGGAGACGTGCATAAATACTTCAACCCGTACGGCACGCCTTACGACGCCTATATCAACTACATGAATGTCCTGTCAGACTTTAAAATGACACTCGAAGCCTGACAGAACCGCGCAGCTCACGGCACAGCCAGTGCCCTCTGAAAGCCGCGCTTCAGCGAAGGAGAATTGGATGAAATCAAAACTCAAGCGTACTCCCGCAGCGCTTTTTGAAGTCTCGTGGGAAGTCTGCAACAAAGTCGGCGGCATCTACACCGTCGTCAGCACCAAAGCACGTGAGGCGGTCAGCCGCTTCGGCGAAAACTATTATCTTCTCGGCCCGCAGAGAACTGAAAACCCCGGTTTCGAGGAATGCGTCCCCGGCGCGCCGGACGATCTGATGTGGCAGGGGTTCCGCCGCGCCGCCTCAATTCACAACCTTAAATGCCGTTTCGGCCGCTGGAACATCCCCGGCCGCCCGAAAGTCATTCTCATCGACTGGAACGGACGCTACAACCAGAACCAGCTTCTCTATGATCTGTGGCAGGAGTACGGCGTTGACTCGCTGACCGGCAGGTGGGACTATGTCGAGCCGGTCATGTTCAGCGCTGCCTGCGGAGATGCCATCGCGACGTTTTCCAAAGTTCTGGCCGGCGACAGCGACGGCGAACTCTGCACAGCCGCCCATTTTCATGAATGGCTGTGCGGGGCGGGGCTGCTTCACCTCAAGCATATTGACCCGTCCATTGCGACCGTGTTCACCACGCATGCAACAATGCTGGGCAGATCTCTTGCCGGCAGCGGCAGAGATATTTACGCCGAAATGGACCAGATCAATGCGGCGGAAGAAGCCCGGAAATGCAATATTGTCGCCAAATGTTCCATGGAAAGCGCTGCCGCGCGCGAAGCCGACTGCTTCACGACCGTCAGCGACCTGACCGCCAACGAGGCCGCTGCCTTTCTCGGGCGCCGTCCCGACCTCATCACGCCCAACGGCCTGTGCCTTGAGACAATTCCGGACTACACCGCCGACCGCAGCGTGCCCAGCCAGAACAAGAAAAAGATACTTGCCGCGGCAGAGCGCCTGCTTCGCCGTAAGCTGCCTGAAAATACGCGCCTTTTCATGATTTCCGGCCGTTATGAGTTTCACAACAAAGGAATCGACGTATTTCTTGATGCGCTCGCCCAGCTGAACCGCAGCCGCGGCGCTGACAAACCGCCAATTCTCGCGCTCTGTGCCGTAATGAACGGGCACAGCGGCGTCAGCGCGGCGGCGCTGAGCGGAGATCCTGCCCAGAAGCCCGAAAACGCTCCTTACTGGATCACCGCGCACCAGATCTATGACAGCGCCCATGACCCGATCCTGACTTCATGCGCCCGCCTCGGCCTGGACAACCATCCCGGAAACGCCGTTCAGGTCATTTTTGACCCGGCGCTGCTTGACGGCCGCGACGGATTCCTCAACATGGACTACATTGACGTGCTGTGCGCCTGCGACGGCGGAGTTTTCCCGTCGTGGTACGAACCGTGGGGCTACACGCCCCAGGAGGCCGCCGCCTGTTCAGTCCCCACAGTCACGTGCGACCTTGCCGGTTTCGGCCAGTGGGTAAGCACCTGCGGCGCCGACCTGCAGGGCACTACAGTCCTTGAGCGCAGCCACAAGCCGTACGGCGACGTTGTGAAAAAACTCGCCGAAATCATTGAGACCATGGCAGACATGCCCGAAAAGGCAGCTGAATCTGCGCGCCGCGCGGCCCGCAGCGTCGCAAAGCTGACAGACTGGAAAATTTTCTACAAATTCTACAACAGCGCCTATGAGCTTGCCGCCGCGAACGCGGCTAACCGCGTTCTGACACGGCCGGCTTCCAATATGGATGACGAAAATCTGACCCGCGTCTTTACCGGCCGCTCGTCAGCCACGCCCCTTCTGCACGGCTTCACCAGCACAGTCAAGCTGCCAGAAAAGCTGTCGCGTCTCAGTGAATTCGCACAGAACCTGTGGTGGACCTGGCACCCGCAGTACATTCCGCTGTTTGTGCTTCTTGATCCGCGCCTCTGGGAACTTTCCGGGCACAATGCCGTGGCAGTCATTGAAAACGTCGATCACAGCCGCCTTGAAGACATGGCGGGCGACCCTTCCTATGTGGCGCTGTACAACAGTGCGCTTGCCGAGTTTGACGAGGAAATGTCCGCGCCGTTTGACACGACCGTCCCCGAACTGACGCCAAAAAGCCCGATCGCCTATTTCTCCACAGAATACGGGATTCACGAGTGCCTGCCGATCTATTCCGGCGGACTCGGCGTTCTTTCCGGAGACCATCTGAAATCTGCCAGTGACCTGAGACTTCCGCTGGCTGCCGTCGGACTGCTCTACAAATGCGGATATTTCCAGCAGAAAATTTCACAGGACGGCACGCAGACCGCCCTCTATCCCGAAAACAACTTCCGCACGCTGCCCATGACCCGCGTCAGAAACAAGGAAACCGGCGAACACCTGTACATCTCGCTGAGCCTGCCCGGGCGGACACTGTACGCCCGCGTATGGTGCGTTCAGGTCGGACGCATCCCCCTCTATCTGCTTGATACGGACACGCCGAAAAACACCGAGGAAGACCGGCGCATCACTGAAAAGCTGTACGTCGCAGACCGCGACACGCGCATCCGTCAGGAAATTCTTCTCGGCGTCGGCGGGCCGCGCATGCTGGCCGCGCTCGACATTCACCCTCACGTTTACCACATGAACGAAGGACATTCAGCCTTCATGATTCTCGAGAGAATCCGCCACCTGTGCCTTACGCGCGGACTCAGCTTCGAAGCGGCGCGCGAGGTCGTCCGCGGCGACAGCATTTTCACCACTCACACGCCGGTCGAAGCCGGAAACGAACGCTTCTCCGCCGAGCTGATGCACCGTTATTTCGACGACTGGTGCGTCCAGATGAAAATCAGCTGGAACGACCTGATGAAGCTCGGAAGCCGCGGCGACAAGAACAGCGATTTTGAAATGACCCTCCTCGCTCTGAACCACGCCATGCGCAGCAACGGCGTCAGCCGGCTTCACGGCGGCGTCTCCCGCGCCATGTGGCAGTTCAACTGGAAAGGCGTACCCGCCGAGGAAATCCCCATCGGCTCAGTCACAAACGGCATTCATCCGGCTACATTCACCGGAGGCCCCATGTCGGCGCTCCTTTCGCAGTCAGTCGGAAAGAAATGGATGTTTCTGTCCGCCGATGCCCCGCAGTGGAGAAACGTCGCCGCCATTCCGGACGGCGAATTGTGGCAGGCCCGCCAGAGACAGAAGGCCGGGCTTCTCGCGCTCCTGAAAAAGACCTCGCCGCGTGTCTACCAGGAAGCCTCAGTCCACTGGAAAGTACAGCCGCTTATTATTGGCTTCGCGCGCCGCTTCGCGCCGTACAAGCGCGCCGACCTCATACTGGCAGATCTCAAGCGTCTTGCCGGAATCCTCTCCCAGCCTGACCGGCCTGTCATCCTCGTGTTTTCAGGCAAGGCCCATCCCGCAGACGGACAGGGCGGAGAGCTGATCCGACAGGTTATCTCGGCCAGCCGCACCCCTGAACTGAAAGGCCGCATCTTCTTCATTCCAAACTACAACCTTGACATCGCAAGAACCATGGTGCAGGGCTGCGACGTGTGGCTCAACACCCCCCGCCGCCCCTACGAAGCCAGCGGCACAAGCGGACAGAAAGCCGCCCCGAACGGCGTACTCAACATGAGCATTTCAGACGGCTGGTGGTGCGAGGGCGACAACGGCGAAAACGGCTGGACCATCGGGCCGCGGGTTACCACAATCCACGACGCCCCTTCTGAACAGAGCGACTATGCCGACGCCGAAAGCCTTTACACACTCCTTGAAAACGACGTGGTGCCGCTGTATTTCAGCAGAGGAAGCGACGGACTGCCGCACGGCTGGATTCAGCGCATGAAGAACAGCATTGCAACACTGACCCCCGTTTTCAACAGCGCCCGCATGGTCCGCCAGTATTACAGCGAGTGCTACCGCCCGGCAGCTGAGCGCCACATGAAAATGCGTGCCGACAACCGCCTACTCCCCCGCCGCCTCAGCGAATGGAAGTCCAGCGCCGGTGCACGCTTTTCCGGCGTCAGCATCGATCAGATTGAAGTGCGCGGATTGAAACAGAACACCGTTCCCTGTGACGATCAGCTGACCGTTACAGCCTACGTGATCCCCGGCGCCATGAAGCCCGAGGAACTTCAGGTGCAGTTTGTCGTCGGCCGCAGCGAAGGACGCGATTTCGTCGAAAAACCCGATATCCTCGTACTGACGCAGAAAGGCAGCGATGAACACGGACGCCTGATCTACACCGGCGCCTACACACCTCAGCACAACGGCCATTACCTTTACGGCATCCGCGCCCTGGCCTACAGCCCTGATCTCGATGATCTGCTCGACACCCGCCTGATACAGTGGGGCTAGAGACAGCCGGAACAGCGCCTTCCCCTGTTTCTGCGTTCTTCTGAGAAAACAGAAAGAGAACGCCGCGCCAAAAACCGCAGACATAAGTGAAACAATGCAGAAGCGCCTGCCGCTTTCCCTCAAGACGGGAAGACGGCAGGCGCTTTTTAAAATGCATCGACAATGAAAGCCATTTCCAGGCCCGAGAAAACAAAGAAGAACGAACGTTCTTGAAGCGTGACAGGGAGAAGTCTTTAATTCTTATGGTAAAATATAAGCAAGAAAAGTAAAAGAGGTGAACGCCATGATGAATCTCACCCCATGAGATTAATTGATAAGTCGGCGCAGGATCATGTATTTTTCTACATTGAGCCTGCCACCGGGGAACAGTTCAAAGTCGATTTAAACGACAGCAGCGACGACATGACACCGCTGGAGCCTGATTCGCCGCATTGGGATCACAGCTACGACGCTTTGTTTTATAAGTTTCACCCCGAAGCGGGAGAGAAATTTAAAAAGCAGTACGAGGAATTCAAAGAAAAAAGTGCCGGCGGAACGGGCAGATCGTGTCCGTGGCGAAGATGAAGCAGCCATCAAGGCTGACATCGCAGTTTTGAAAAAATCATTAAAATCCTGCATTTCTAAGCTGCCTATGCGGCAGTTAACGCGTTAATGAGCTGGCCGCAGCGAAGGCTTCAATTTCATTGAAAAACCCGATATCCTCGTACTGACGCAGAAAGGCAGCGATGAACACGGACGCCTGATCTACACCGGCGCCTACACACCTCAGCACAACGGCCATTACCTTTACGGCATCCGCGCCCTGGCCTACACCCACCGACATTGACGACATGCTCGACACCCGCCTGGTACAGTGGAGCTGGAGTCATCAGGAAAAACAAAAGGATCACATGTTCAATGGAATCCGTGGTTCTCTTTTCTCGTAGGTAAAAAAATGTGGCATAAATACGATTACTTTATCACGTTAACAGAATCATCCAACCTCTCTGAAGCGGCAGAAAAACTCAACATCTCACACCAGCGCATAAGCAAATACCTTAAAGATCTGGAAAAAGAATTCGGTATTGTTCTTTTTGAAAGAAAACCCGTTCTGAAACTGACCGCTGACGGTCAGGCTCTTCTTGAAACGATCCACCACATTGAGCTCCTCGAGCTGAATCTGAAAAACCTTTATTTGAACAGAAACGAGGGCATGCCGCAGAGTATTCGACTCGGCGTGCCGGCAGGGCGCTACAGGCTGATTTTTCCCGATGTCCTGCTGGAATTCAAAAGGAAATACCCGAATGTAAGACTGGACATTACCGATGCTTCCTCATTCCGCCTCAACGAGCAGCTTTTGAAGTATGAACTTGACATGGCGCTGATGAACGGATATGTAGCAGACGCCCAAAACCTCTCAGTACAATCCATGCTCAGTGAAAAACTTTATTTTGTCGTATCGGATCATATGCTGGAAAAATACCTGCCCCTGCAGTACCCGGACTACCGCAGCAGATACCGCTCCGGGATCCCTGTCAAAGATCTTCAGAACTTCCCAGTAACGCTAAACCTGCCTTATTCAATTTCACGTCAGACAATAGATTTCTGCCTGCGCTCCTATGGCGTGAAACTCAACTGTCTCCTGGAGATTCCCCAGCCTGACGTGCATATAATGCTTGCAGCGCGCGATTACACGGCCTGTTTTTGCTGGGAGATGTACCTGGCAACGGTTCGTCAGCTGAACAGACTTTATCCTCAGAATCATCTCAATGCCTTTCCAGTGCAGGCTATGGGTGCGCACAATGAAATTGTGCTCGCCTGGCGAAAGGGACGCGTGCTTACGGAATGCGACAGGAATCTGGCGGCAATCATACGCAATTACTGTTCAGGTTTTATGCATAAACCATAAAAAATACACCGCGGTAAAACAGCCGCGGTGTATTTTTATTTCAGTCAGACTTCAGGAATATATTTTAAATGTTCATCGTCAAAACGAAAACATGCCGAGCCTATCCCCCACGGATACTGGAAATACGCCCATTGTGACAGCATATTGGTGTAAAAAACAAATGCATCAATCAGATAACAGAATTCCTCTCTTGTGAGCAGGTCTTTTTCGATCAGTTTCCTGAATTCCGCAGTTAAGCCATGCAGAGTTTTCAACCCATATGAACCCAGCAGATTCATGTACGTGGGAATGATCTCCATGTAAATTTTTTTCAACTGCTGCAGACTGAAACTCGAATCTCTGCAGATGCGCGCGACAGGATACAGCGTGTACATAGAGACATCTCTCAGAAGACTGTACACAAATTCCCACGTGCTGAAATACTGCCCGCAGGATCCCATTCCCGAATTTTTGCCCGTTCTGACCCTGATAAGTTCTTCAGGTTCACGGCGGCTGGCCTCATCTGCAAGACTGCACAGTCTTGAGGCTAAATCAAGCACTTCAGGACGGCATGAAGCAGGAGGTGGCACAATCTGTTTTCCTGACGGCCGCGGCTCTTCTTCATCCCGCGAAATAACCACATGAAGCGGCTTTTTTGTCATGAAGATTGCCTTACGCGCCTCCTCGCCTGCACGCTGCAGCAGTGGAATGTCTTTTTCATCCACCTGCCCGAGAACCGCGCCGAAGATATTTTCATTGCACTCAGAATACTGAAGAATGATCTTATTGCCCGTGTTCTGCGAATAGCGAAGGCGTCCGACCGGTGCCAGATCAATACGTTCCTTGTAATGCACAGGGTCAAAGCTCAGCATGGGAACCCAGCAATACATTGAACCGTCCGTCACTACAGCATTATTTAAAATGCTCTGAAACGGCAGCGCCTCCCACACATGCCTGCAGAGTTCCGGATTCTTATCGTTAGCAAGGCTTGCATGCACGACAATATTCAGCTCCGGCCATTTAAAAAAAATGCGGCGATTATTCATGACTGCTATCCTCCTGCCTATTCCCTGTCCCAGTTTTACGGACCTGCATGAAATTCAACGCCAGAATGACGCCCAGCAAAATCAACCCTGCAACGTCCGTCATTATACCGCCATCCATCAGCAGGATTCCGCCAATCAGCGCAATCAGGCGTTCCAGTGCGGACATCGGACTTCTTACATATCCGACAACAGCCATCGCAACCCCAAGGATGCCAAAGAACGCTGTGGGAATTTTGGTCATCAAATCAGACCAGGTTGCATCAATCAGTAAAATCTGAGGCGTCACAATAAAAATATAAGGGACGATGAAGCCGGCGGCAGCCATCGAAAATGCCTTATATCCCACTTTTGTGGGCTGCGCGTCAGCAATGCCGGCTGCTGTCAGAGAGGCCGTACATACAGGCGGCGTCAGCACTGATAAAATTCCGAAATAAAACGCGAACATATGGACCGGCAGTCCCGAAATCCCGAACTTAAGCAGCGCAGGAGCGGCAATCGTCGAAACCACAATATAACATGCCGAAGTGGGCAGCCCCATTCCCAGGACAATGCATGTCAGCATTGTGAAAATCAATGTCAGGTAGAAATTGCCGTGTGCCGCGGCAATCAGACCGTCGCCGAGAACCATTCCCAGACCGGTGGCACCTGTCATGGCAACCATAATGCCCACAGAAGCACAACTGCTTGCCACCGGCAAAGCCAGTTTACTGGCGGACTCCAGGGCAGACACAGCCTTATGGACTGTCAGCCGGCTTTCCTTGCGCAGTGAGGTTAAAACCAGCGTCGCGACAATGGCGTAAAATGAAGAAAAAAGAGGCGTTTTGCCCATCACCATCAGGACAATGAGCAGAACGATCGGAAGAAGCATATAACCCCGTCTGGCCAGAACCTTCCAGAAACTTTCAACTTCCCCTTTTTCCATTGTCTTCAGGCCGAGCCTGCGGGCCTCAAAATCAACGACAAGCCACAGCGCGGTGTAGTAAAGGATCGCCGGAAGCAGGGCAGCTTTCATGATCGTCACATAAGGCAGCCCTAAAAACTCAGCCATAATCATCGCTGAGGCTCCCATAATAGGCGGCATGATCATGCCGCCCGTACTGGCTACCGCTTCAACCGATGCTGCAAAAACAGGAGAATACCCCAGACCTTTCATCATAGGAATCGTAAATGTCCCTGTTGTAGCGACATTTGCGACGGCGCTGCCGGAAATCGTCCCCATGCATGCGCTGGCAATAATTGAAACTTTGGCGGGACCTCCACGAGCGTGCCCGGCCACTGCCAAGGCAAGCTCGTTGATGACGTTCGCAAGTCCGGTTCCATCAAGAATCGCACCCAGCAGAATAAAGGTAAACAGATATGTCGAGGAAACGCCGAGCACCAGACCGTATATTCCCTCAGTAGACCAAACCATGTATTGAATTATGCGGTGAAGCGTCATACCAGAGTGTCTGAAAAAAGACGGGAAGTAATTTCCAAAATAACAGTACAGCAGGGCAATTGACATCAATATCGGCAATGCCCAGCCCGATGCCCGCCGTGCCGCTTCCAGCACAACAACAATCAGGAGACCGCCCACAATCAGGTCCGCTGTGCTGAGAATGCCGGAATTCATGGCAATCTGGTCAAACCTGAAAAACACGTAGATGTTCAGAGCAAATCCAAGCGCTGCCAGAATAACCGCTTCAGCGCTCATTTTCAGGCGCGAGGTGTGCCTGCGGCTTGCCGGAAAGCACAGATAGATCAATGCCAGAACAAAGGCAAGATGCAGGCTTCTCTGTTTAACAATGGTGAGCGCCCCGAACCCCGCAGTGTAAAGGTGAAACAGCGCCAGGGCCACAGCGGCAAAAGTAATCACTTTCCCCCAGAAAGTGCCTTCCAACCGCCGCATGCGTCCTGAAAATTCATCTGCCTGCAGGGAACTTGTGTGTGTATTATCGTCCATTGCGTTTCTCCGACATGTTTACTTGATCCATCCTACTTCACGGTAGTATTTTTCTGCGCCGGGATGCAGAGGCGCCCCAAGACCCTGAGCAGCAGTCTCTTTACTCATCCATTTCAGGGAGTTTGCAATTTTCGTTACTGAATCAAGGTTTTCCCACAGAGTTTTAGTGATTTTATACACCACGTCTTCATTCACACTCGCGTCGCAGGTCAGGATAATTGTGCATGCCAGTGTACCGATATCCTTGTCAAAGCCTTTGTAAGTGCCACCGGGAATTGTGTAAGGCACATAGTAATTATGTGCTTTCAGGATTTTATCGCGAAGTTCCCCGTCAATTGGAAGAATATTCACTTTTCCCGACATGCAAAGGTCTGTCACATTTGCCCCGGGAACGCCGAGCGGGAAAAACGCCCAGTCAATATGTCCATCTTTAAAGAGGTCCACCGCATTTGAAGAACTGGTAAACACCGGTTCAATATCTTTTCGTTCCTTATAGTCGCAGCCAATGCTGTGCAGAATGTCATAAGAATAACGTTCGCTTGCACTTCCAGCAGCTCCCACAGCACCTTTTGTACCTTTCAACTGATTAAGGTCGAGCATGGAAATTCCGCTGTTCTTAGACACGAGAAAATGAATGACGCTGGGATAAAGCGACGCAATGGCACGTACATTGTCCTGTTTCTCAATCCCGGGGAGCTGGCCGTTGCATGCCTGATAGTTCACTGATGCAGCGTTCAGAGCAAATTGAACTTCTTTGCGCGATAAAAGACCGATATTATCGACTGCACCACCTGTAGATACAGCGCGAATCGTCAGTCCATTGACTTTTTCCTTGAGAAGATTGGAAAGCCCCGCGCCTACGGCGTATACCGTGCCGCCCGAGGATGAAGTTCCCATGGTAAAGGAGGCCTGTGAATCAAGACTGACTTTATCCTGTGTTGACACAGTCTTTTCCTGCTGCACCTTAGGCCCATTGCCGCCCATTCTGCTGACAAAGTACCCAGCAACACCCAGAACAAGAACCAACACTATGATTTTTACCGACTTACTCATTCTTCTTTCCTCCTTATAAACCAGATAAATATACAAAACTGCTAAACAAAACTGCCGTCTGTTTGAATATTACC
>CAZDXA010000028.1:0-24151 GCA_964509435.1 uncultured Synergistaceae bacterium
TCTGCTGATTTTCAGCCAGTTCCGCCATGTTTGAAGCAGTCCCTGATCAGAGGCGGAACGGCGTGGCTCATTTCAGTGCGGCGGAACGACTGCATCAGGGCGGCGCGCTCTTCTCCGGCGCGTGCATCGTCAGGACCCTGCGCTGCATGGAGACGCCGTACGGCGGCACTGCCTTGCCGGCATCGGCATCACGGAACCTGAACGACGGAACCTGCACGGAAACGGAGGCCGAAAACTGATTAACTCAGAAAAAAAGCGGATGGGTCCGCCGTTCGGGGGCTGTTTCCCCGGGCTTCTGAGTCACGCTCCGGTGAAAGCGGCGGCAGGTTCGGGAATGTCATGCTGAAAGCCTTTTTTTGCCGGCTGAGGCGGGGCCTCTGCGCCTGACGGCTTTTTTCCTGCGGCGGCGTGCGCCCAGGTCTGCTTTCATGTGCGGTGCGTACGGCTTTAAAATGCAGCTGTGTTCAAAAAACGATCCACGCAGCCCGGAAGTTCTGTGCTTTTCACGAACAGTGCGTTTTTTCAGGAGGGTACTCTTTTATGCACAGCCCGGTTCCCGCGGGACAGACTTTTGTGATAGACTTTCATTAAATTCGTGTCAAGAGGGTGAACCCATTGCAGGGCTTTCTGACAAATCTTGTGATCTTCGTGGTAATCGGCCTCGGGTGGATGCTGAAACGGCGCGGCACTCTGACCGGCGCGGGGCTGAAGGACATCAATGCCATGCTGTTCTCACTGCTGATGCCTGTCAACTTTTTCAAGTCAGGCATAGGATTCAATGCGTCGATGATTCACGGCTGGCGGTATGTGGGAGTAATTCTGGGCAGCTATGTGGTCTGCACGGTTTTTCTGTGGTTTTATTCCGGGCTTGGGAAAAAAGACCCGAAACGCCGCGCGGTTTCAATTCTGACGGGCATCCGTCCGAATCTGGTCTTTATCGGCCTGCCGGTGATGACGCTGTGGCTCGGCCAGGCGGGCGCTGAGGCGCAGGTTCTGTACATTGCGGTGTGCACTCCCTATTTCAACATTGTGCCGCTGCTGCTGGCTCAGGTGGCGATGAGCGGCCGCGCTGACCGGCAGTCGGTGGTGAAAGCCTGCGTGAAGACTTTTAAAAACCCGATTCTTATCGGCGGCGTTGCAGGAATTCTGACGGGCGCGTTCGGCCTGACGCCTCTGATTCCCCAGTGGGTTCTGAGGATCATGAAAGTGCTCGGCGACTGTTCCACAGGTCTTGCACTGATTGTAATCGGTGCGGCGCTGCATCCGGAAAAACTGCTGAACGATGTCAGGGCAGCCTGGCCCGATATGCTGATGAAGCTGTTCATTCATCCGGCGATCATCATGGCGGCGCTGATGCTGTTCCCGATGGAAAACGTTCTGCTGATGCGCGCTGCGGTGGTTGCGACGGCAGTGGCGCCGGCATTCAACTGCTACATTCTGGCGCGCGGCTTCGGCATGGACGGCGACTACGCGGCGATGCTTGTGGCGTCGTCAACGCTGCTGTGCATGGGCACGACTCTGTTCTGGATGTGGCTGACGACGGTGGTTTTTGTCTGATCAGTTCCGGGGAGGCTGAGGTGCCGCGTTGGTGAGTTTTCTCCGCTGTCGCCAGTCCGGAAGGCAGTGCGCAACATAGTTCCAGAAGGCTCTGGAGTGGTCGGGCACAAGGAGATGGCAGAGTTCGTGGACGACCACATACTCCAGGCACAGCGGGTCTTTTTCACTGAGACGCAGGTTGAAGCACAGCCGTCCGGTGCGGATGCTGCAGCTGCCCCATCGGCTTGACATTTCACGGAGATGCCACGCTGACGGGCTGACGCCGAGCAGCGGGGCCCAGCGGCGGATCAGGGGCGGAATGGCGCGGTTCATTTCTGCGCGGCGGAACGACTGCATCAGGGCGGCGCGCTCTTTTCCGGTGCTGTTTTCCGGCGCGCGCATCGTCAGGCCCCCGCGCTGCATGGAAACGCCGAACGGCCGCTCAGCTGTGATTTTCAGCGGCAGAAATTTTCCCCATACAGGCAGCAGCGAGCCTTCATGCAGCCCCGTTTCTGCCGTCTGCGCTGTCTCGTTTCGCCGGCGGAGAATCCAGCGGACATGAGATGTGACAAACTGCCTGATCTCCAGGTCAGCTGTTGAGGGCGGACAGGTGACGCGGACGGTGCCGTCGCTGCGCACTGAAAGGTACATGTTTTTCTGCGGCTTGCGCAGAATCATCACAGGAACGCCGAGGATTTCGAGGCTGACGGCCTGCGGCGTTATCACTTTTTTCATGGAATCACCGGCCTTTGTCTCAGTTTACCATGAACGGCGCGCGCCGGTGAAATTTTCTGACGGTCTGGAGGCGGTTCTGTGAAACATGGAACTTTAAACGGCTCTGTCGGTTTCTGTGATCCCGCAGTGTCCACTGCAGAACTTTATGCGGAGCTTTCTGGCTTTCTTGAGCCGGCAAAAGCCCTTGCTTCGGTGCCTGTAAGCGGTTACCGCGTGGGCGCGGCGGTACTGGCGGCATCGGGAAACGTTTATCTCGGTGCAAATCAGGAATTTGCCGGCCTGCCGCTGAATTTCACGGTGCATGCCGAACAGGCTGCTGTGGTGAACGCAAGGGCGCATGGCGAAAAAAAGCTGACTGTCCTTGCGGTTTCCTCGGCCCCGTGCGGCTACTGCCGGCAGTTCCTGACGGAACTGATGGCGCCGCTGACAGTGGTTCTGAACGGCCGGGCACGGCCGCTTGAGGATTTTCTGCCGCAGAGTTTTTCTCTCGGCACGGGCGGCGAAAGCCTGTTGTCCGGCGCTGCGCCGCTGCACGCTGAAACTGCTGCGGAAGCGGCGGTGCGGGCTGCGCATCTCAGCTATTCGCCCTACACAGGCACAAAAAGCGGCGCCGCGCTGCTCTGCCGTTCTGGAAAAATCTATGCGGGGTGTCTGCTTGAATGTTCGGCATACAATCCCTCGATATCTGCTTTTCAGACGGCGATGACTCTGCGTGCGCTGAATGGAGGCGCCGCGGACCCGGTCATTGAAGCCTGCCTGGCTGAATCGGGCAGCGCGCCGCTGAGGCCGGTATTCCGGACGCTGATGGCTGCAGCGGCACCCGATGCCGCTGTGCGTTTTCTGCCGTTTCAGGCGCAATGAAGCTCTTCTGCCGGTTTACTGCGGCATTTCTGGCTGTCTGCCTTTTTGCGGCAGTGCAGGCTGAGGCCGCTGCGTTTGAAGACCCGCGGCAGAATGAGGCAGTCTGTCTGATGGCGCGGTGTGAAGAAGTTCTGTGGCGCGAAAAGTTGAAACGCTGTCCGGACTTTGACGTGCGGCTTGACCCAGAGCACACGGGCCTCGTCGGAACTGAATTCACGCCGCTGACCACTACGCTGGGACACTGGCGCGACAAAGTTGTTTCCGCGCGTCCTTCCATGGCGGGCGCCGTATCGGGGTATTTCCTGAGGGCGGGGCTCTGCCGCGGCGACGCTGTGGCTATCAATGCCAGCGGTTCATTTCCAGGCTTCACGCTGGCGGCCCTGTGCGCGGCGCAGGTCATGGGCCTTGAAGCCGTGCTGGTATGTTCGTACGGTGCGTCCATGTACGGCGGCACGGTGCCTGAATTCACTTTTCCGGTCATGCTCGACATTCTGCGCGGCGAGGGTCTTCTGGGCGCAGAAATTGCCGCGGTCTCGCCGGGCGGCAGGGATGACAGCATGTCCGAGGTTCTGCTTGAGGACGGGCGCCCGCTGGTACAGAAACTGATGGCACAGCGCCCGGAACGCCGTCTGAACAGCGGTTTTGCGGCGAATATGGAAGCGCGGCGCGAAATTTTCTTTTCGCGGCCCGTAAAGCTCTTTGTCAGCTGCGGCGGGCCGGAAACCAGCATGGGGCGCGGCGACGACGGGCCGGAACTGCCTCACGGCCTGATCATGCCGTACCCGTCTGCGGCAGAAGCCCCGGACGGCGGCCTGATCTCTGAGTTTCTTGAGCGCGGCGTCCCGGTTATTCATCTGCTCTATACGGCGGGAATCTGCCGCGACTGGGGGCTGCCCTGCGAGGAAATGCCCGATCCGGAATTTTAAACGGCCTGCAGCGCGGAATAGCGCTTTTCTTTCCTGGCTGTTGTTCTGAACTTTTCGTTTGCCCTTGGGTTTCTCTGCACCTGCGGGGCCGTGCAGGGCGTGTTTTCCTGCAGTCGGCTGTTCGTGCACAGAAAAAAACAGGTCCGGCAGAGATGCCGGACCTGTTTTGTGTTTTTGCGGGTATAAAGCCTGATTCAGTTTATTCTGCTACTTCTTGGGCTCGGGGCGGGTGATGGGGCCGTATCCGATGAAGTCGTTCCACTCCTGCGGATAGGGCGTGGTCTTGAAGTTGACGTAGCCCAGAGCATACTTGGCAAGAAGGCGGTCGCCGAGGCTCAGCCAGCGCTGGTTGAAGTCAACAGCGTTGGAATAGGCGAAGTCGGTGATCAGGGAAATAGCCTCGTCGCGCTTGCCGGCCTTGATCAGCTCGGCAGCCTTGTCCTGTACCATGGGGGTCAGAGTGTACAGAGGTCCGAGTTTCTCGTCGCGGGCCTCATGGATGTCCTTGCGGGCTTCCTGATAATGCAGGCCGGCGATTTCCTGAACACGGGTGTTGACCCACCAGCCGGACTTTGGATCATAGGGGTGGAAGCGGTCGCCGGTGTTGTAGAACTCGGGCAGCTTTCTCATGATGGGCCACAGGGGCGTGATGTAGGTCGTGTCAGAGGCGCCGTAGCCGAACCAGCTGATGCCGCGGATTTCTTCGGGCAGATCGCCGCGGACCTGGGCAATGTGCACATAGCAGGTGCGCATCATGTTGATGGAGCGCTCCCATGTTGAACCGGGCTTTGTCTTGCTGCTGTTGGCGAAGCGGATGGGGTTGCCCCAGGGGCCGGCCGCAGGGCCTTTGCTCAGATCATAGGGAGTGCCTTCGTACCAGTCTCCGGTGATGGTGAAGATGTCCTGAACGCTGACTTTCTTGTCGGGCACAATGGACATGGGCAGCACGGTGGCGTTGGCGTCAAATTTTTTGCTGGGAGCCACAAGCGAGAACACACGCCACTCGCGGCGCATCGCGTACAGTTCGGTGCTGGGGCAGTACACGTCGGCGGGGCTGAAGTTTTTGCGGTCAACCGTCTTGGCATCGAGGAACCCGTTCTTCACGGCGAAGTCGACGATGTCGGGGCAGGTCATGACGTTGTCCTTGTCATCAAGGTTCAGGTTGCGCAGACGGGCGCGGTTGGCGGCCACGAAGATCTGATCATCGGGCATGCGCCAGGCGGCCCAGATGCCGTTGCCGTACACTTCGAAAATCCACACTTCGTTGCCGTCGGTGATGGGCATGGTCTCGCACAGATCGTAGAAGCCGTGCTTCTCAACCATTTCGCCCATGACCTTCACGGCCTCACGGGCTGTAGCGGCGCGCTCAAGTGCGATGTCCTGAAGGCTCCATGCGTCGAGTGAGCCGACGGCATCCTTCTCCATCACCTGTTTGACTTTCAGCGCGCGCTCGTCGGTGTCGTCAACGCCGTTGGTGGCCTCGCTCATGGCGACGCCCTTCTCGTTCATGAACGAGTAGCGCGAGGCGAAATAGCGGTAGGTGTGCTTCACCTGAGGCGTCTCGTCAAGCTTCTGCTGCTCGCCGGGGTATCCGTGCTGATCTTTGATGATGGGGCGCATGGATCCTTCGGGCCAGTCAGCCTCGGGCACGATGTAAAGGCGTGAATTGGCGGTGCGCGAGTCGTCATTGTGAGTGATCATGGCGCTTCCGTCAACGCTGGCGTTTTTGCCCACGGCGATGACCGTGCAGGCAAGCGCTGTCTGCGCAGTGAACGTAAGAGCGAGCATGGTTCCAAGAATAGCCTTGCTGTTCAGTTTCATAAATTTCCCCTCCTGATTGCATGATTGCAGATCTTTCTTTCCGGCAGCCGGAAAGTTCTGTTCAGGGCGGCTCCGCAGAGCCGCCTCATAAAACCATTGCGTCAGTTCAGAAAGACCTTTTTCGGGTCAGCCTTGGCCGGGTCGTGAAGGAACGCGCCGAGGCCCTTTTCCTTGATGTCGGTCCAGCGCGGGAACTCAACGATCAGTTCCTTGTCAGGGTTGTCGACGGCGACGGTTTCGTTGAGCTGGTTGATCATTTCCATGGCGCCGGAAAGATGACGTCCGACGCGGTCCCACATCGGATATCCTGTCTTGATGTCGTAGTCGCAGTACAGCAGGCCGTGTTCAGCCGCTGTCTGCAGGAACTCATCCTTGCCGTCGAGCATCAGCTGCTCGGTGATTCTGCCGGCCACACGGTCGATGAACGGTTCGGGCGTCTCCATCAGCACCACGTAGGAATTGCAGAAATCGCCTGCGTCTCTGTGGCTGAGCCCGTGAAGGTTCTTCGGCGACTGCTCGCACTTCATCGGGAACTCGCTGGCGCTGATGATCATAGAGGCCATCATGGCCATGTCGAGCGCCCGGTCATGGGCCACATAAGTGGCGACCACGGGGTACATCAGTGAAGCCTCGTGGGAGTCGACGTACAGCGTGATGTTTTCCTTGCGGTTCACTTCCATCAGCGCATAGGCCATCTGTTCTGTGAGATTGCCGTTCGGGCGTCCCGGGTAGCAGCGGTTCAGGTTGCGCGAGTCGGTGTAGTCAAGGTTCTGTCCCGAAGGATAATGCACGTAGGTGAACGGATCGGGCCACTGGTCAACCGGCGCGGTGTTGCGGTCGCCGATGCGGTACTGCTGCGGTCCGAAAGGCGTGTCGATGTGGAAGAACTTCGGATAGGCGTTGCCCAGCATGCCCACCGTGGAAGCGCTGTAGTTCGCATGAGGCGCGATCAGCACGCGGCCTTTCTTCACCTTGATGTTTTCCATCATGATGTATGCGGACATGGAAGTAGCCGGTTCATAGGGATGTTCGCCGCCGGTGTAGAACATGCTTCCGCCGGGAACGCCGGAATCAAACACGTAAACCGGCGTGTCCGCCATGGTGCCCTTGATGGGAGGGAACCAGTCGGAAAGCATCTTCTTTTCGGTGAATGAATCGGAAACGACGACTGTTTCCTTGAAATTGCGCAGTTCGAGGAATTCCCTGCCGGCCATCCAGGCAAGCACGCCTGCGACGGCAAGAAAAGCCAGTTTGCGGACGGAGGCGCCTTTTTCATAGTTGAATGCCATGGTTCCGCCTCCTACTTGATGCGCAGCGCGCGAAGAATGAAGGGAATCAGAGCGTAGGCGTAAACAATGTCATAGACAATGGTGCGCCGCGTTTTTCTGAAGAAGAGCCCCCTCAGCAGCACCAGGCCGCAGATGCCGGCCATGATGAAATAGATATAATGGATGATCTCATTGGCATTGCGCATAAACTCGTCCATAAAAATCATCCTCCTTTAGTAGACGATGAGCCAGCTCAGCTTATTGGCGTAAATCAGCATGAGCACAGCGACAATGGCCATAAAGACACACGGAACGATGATCGATCCGAGGAACGACATATAACTGCCTTTATAACCTGAAACGTCAATGGCCACACGGCCTGAGATGCGCGACGGCGGCAGGCAGTCGCCCAGCGGGTAAAGCAGGCTCAGCGCCGTTGCCACGATTGTGACGTTCACGCCGATGGAATTGAACAGGAAGATCAGCGGCGTGCCGAGGATGATGCCGCTGCTGTAGCTCAGAGAACCCTGCGCCAGAGGCAGCACAAACGGCGCAGCCACGTAGATCAGCATCACAGGCAGTGTGATGAATGTGATGGCGATCAGGCCGCGGACACCCGTTGCCGTCATGATGTTCACCAGAACGCCGACGCTGATGACCGTTGCCAGCAGGGGGAACACCTGTTCGGAAGTTTCAGTCAGCACCTGATACCAGCGCATCAGACCGCTCTTTTTGGGAGAAACGGCCATGGCCACAAGCGTGCTGATGATGAAGATCAGCGGAATGCCCAGAGTGGGAATGCTGAACGCCGCGTATTTTGAGAGCATCAGAAGAACAATGAACACCACAAGCGGCGTGAGGATCCTGAACCAGTTCATGCCGGCGGGAACTTCGGGCAGTTCGCGGAGAATCTGCTCCTTCGGCTCGGGCTTTCCGCCGCGGAGAAGATAGAACACCGTGAAAATGGTGATGACGACGATGGGCACCAGCAGGGGAACATCAAAGCCCACATAGGGCATGTTGGCCTGGGCGCACATCAGCATGACCCACAGGTTGATGGGCGGTGCAACTGCGGCCAGCATTGAGGTCACATAGATGAAGGCCACGATCTTTTTCTCTCCGATGCCCATGAAGCGCAGCACCGTGGCGACCATGCCGCCGACGACGAACATCGAAACACTGCCGGCGCCGGTCAGAGCACCGGGAATCAGCATGATGACCGCGAGCAGGAAGAAAAGAACCCACTTGCTGTCATAGAAGCGGTTGACCATTTTGCGCACCAGCGCGTCCATGGCGCCCGTTTCAGAGTAAAAGTTGATGAAAATGGAAGCCGTCAGGAACGTAAATGCCACGTCAAAGTAAGTGAACGTTCCTTCCACCAGAAGCCGGACGGGGAACCCCAGACCGCCGGCCAGAGCACCCGCGACTGCCGCAACGACCATGGAGAGTTCGGGCGATTTCAGTTTCCAGCTGGCAAGGGCAAAGACAATCACCATGACAGCCAGAACCATTGTAGATTCGGCGTACATACAAAACCTCCTGTCACAATAAAGACGCGTTCAGAGCAATGGCGGGGGAAACGGCTCTGCTGTTTCCCCCGCGACCCGCAGGCTACTTGGTGTACATGCTCTTGACGAAGATGCCCAGATCCATGGCACTGTCAAGATAGGTGATCGGGATATTCTTCTCCTTGGCAAGAGTGGTGAACTTGCCGTCCTCGTCGCCTTCCTTGTTCACGACAATCTGATCGGCCAGCGGAATGATCGCGTCGATGGAACGCTCGTCAGCGCTGCCCGGCTTGCCGCGGCGTGCCTTGCCCTCAATGTGGGCGGCGATGATCTGGATGCCCAGCTCTTTCGCCTTGGCCATCATGGCGTCCAGACGCTCGATTTCCTGGTCAATCGTGATGCCCGAGGCGCCCAGACCCTTGGCGGATGAACCGATGACCACAATCATGGTCTTGAATCCGCCCGCGACCAGATCTTCAGGCTTCGGCTCAGCGTTGTAGGTGAAATCGTCTATGGCCTTGGCGCGCCGGATCAGCAGACGCCCCATCTTGCCGCCGGGGCCCTGTCCGGCATTTGTCAGAAGCATGGGTTTCTGGCCTGCAGGAGCAGGTGCGCCGGTGACGCTGCCGAATGCACAGGACGAAACGGCAAGAGCCAGAATCGTCACAACCAACAGAGACAGAGAAAATTTTTTCACGTAATTGCCTCCTTCGTGAAATAAACCGCTTTTGCCGCCGAAACAATATTTCCAGCAGCGGAATGATCCGCCGAATCGGATCCTGCCCTTTTTATAATGGAAAACTAAAAACAAATCAAGATGATTTTCAAAAGTATACTGCATACGTTTTTAAGGCAAAGAAATCTGCATTTTACAAAAATATACAAAATGAACAGTCGATGATAAAATTATTATGGCCGAGCAGAACTGATTAGTTCACTTTTTTCTGATAAAACATAAAAATTTAAGGGATGCGGACAGATTCTTTTGTTTTTTTTGTCGCCCCATATATAAGAAAAAAAACTGATTCACACCTCCGGCACGGCAGAAAAAAGCCGCTGCGGCAAACGTCTCAGAAGGCGCAAATGCTCTGCGGCAGCACAGGCTGAATGTCAGAACAGCCGAAGGATAAAGCCCGGACCGGCCGGGTTCTGTGCGCAGCTGCGCCTGCCTTATTAAAGAACATTCTCCCGGCTGAACATGCAGAGGCGCAGCGGCGGGCGCGTTCTTCAGGCCTGACTGCCGGCGGCCCGTCTGCCTGAACAGGCGCTTCAGGACAATAAAAAAGGAATGCCGCATCAGGCGGCATTCCTGCTGTGTTTTTTGTGCATTTTGCGGACGGTTCCGGCCGGCGCATTTATCCGGGCAGGCACGTGAACAGACCGGGGATTTTCCGTGCCGGGAAGGTCCTGCCTGCAGGGCCGTTCCGGCGCGCCGCACGGCTTTTGCGGTTCAGGGGTTCTGTTCGTAGGCGGTGATCATTCCGTCAAGAACTTCAAAACTCCTGTGAAATCCGTATTTTTCGTAGAGCGGGCCGGGATTGTTCCCGTTGCTGACATACACCAGCAGACGTTTTAAATCCCTGCGCGAGTGCAGCCACTGCATGGCAGCTGTCATGAAATGCTGCCCGATGTGCATGCCCCGGTACTGCGGCAGAACATAGAGATTTACAAGCTCGCCGATTCTGCAGGGCAGCTTCAGGCCGTCAGGATAGAGCCAGTGACTGTCCGGCGGAAAAGATGCGGCCCAGCCCGGGCGCACTGCGCATGATTTTTCAGTCACTGTTTCCGTTGAGGCAAAAACGTAGCCGACGGGCTGACTGCCGTCAAACGCTGCCAGACAGAACTTCTCGCCGGCGCTTTCAAATGAAGGCGCCAGCCGGTTGTCAAAGTTCATTGACGCGAGAATTTCCCTGTATTTTGACGCCCGGGACGCCTGCAGCTTCATCAGCGCATCGCAGAGCGGCCTCAGCAGCTGAAGCGATTCGGCGTCGATTTCCCGATAAGTTATGTTTTTCATGCGGAGAGCTCCTTTCAGTTTCTTTCATCACATTTCCGGCACCTTTTCACGGCAGTGCCGTCCGGCTGCTGCCTGAAAACGCCCGGCCTGTCTGCATGGCAGCTGCGGCGGGCTTCTCTTATCTGCCGCGGCTGGCGGCAGCTGAGCGGTTCCGGGAAGTCCTGCACAGGGCACTGTCTGCAGATTTTTCTGTATATCCTCTGGCACATCTTCTGCCCGTGAACAGAGTATCAAATTATGCCGGAGATTTAAAGTAACTCAGAAAATAATGAGCTGCTTTTAAATTTAAAAGTGCGGGCCGCAGACAGAAAACAGTCAGAGTTATGAACAATTTTAATGTGGATAACTTCGTGTTTTAGTGGATAATTTTGAGAAAAAAGGGCAAAACACACCAGAACCGCTTTTGTAACAGTGGATTTTACACAATTATCCACAGCCTTCCTGTGGATAAACTTTCATCGTACGGCAGAACGGGTTCTTTTCAGCATCCGGGTTCTGCGGGTGAAAAATGACTGGGAAAGAGTTTATTTTCATGCCGGCTGCCTGCAGTGGAAGACCGGCACCGTCAGTCCGTGCGTCCCGATATGTCCGTGTCTGAGGCACATATCCGGGCGGGCGCGGAAAAAGGTTCCGACTGCGCAGGGGCGGAAAGGAAATTGCAGAAAAAGTACAGTTCAGAAGTTATCTGCACCGGCAGAAGTCCCGCGTCTGCATTCCGCGGCAGCCGTGCGGAAAGAAAAGGTCACTGTTCCATCCGGTTCAGAATTCATCAGTTTTTTGTAATGCCGAAATTTTACGGTGATAAATCAGCGGTTATGTTTTTTTAAAAATTGAACACTTTCGTGCATGGTTATGAAAGATAATGTATAATAAGGCAGGGAGGGACGCATGATGCTACGCTCTGCAATTCTCGCTTATCTGCCATACGCTCTGGCGACAGCCTTTTCACCGGGGCTGAACAATGTGCTTTTCATCTGCTCCGTCAGCCGTCACGGCTGGAAGAAAAGCAGATATGTCCTGCTGGGAATCGCCTCAGGGTTTCTGTGTATGATGATCCTGTGCGCGCTGTTCTGCTACCAGCTTGCGAAGCGGGTGCCGCAGGCGGCAGAGTACATGGAATACATCGGCGCCGTCTATATTCTCTGGCTTGCCTATCGGGTGGCCGTAAGCCGCATTGGCGAGGGAAATTCCAGTGCTCCTGAAACCTTCATAAAGAGCTTTCTCGGCGAGTTCCTGAACGTGAAAATCGTGCTGTATGCCATGACAGTTTACATGGCGTACGTCCTGCCGCGGGGCGCCGGCCTGTGCCAGCTGATGGTGCACGCCGTAATCCTGACGGTCATCGGCGCTCTGGGCTACTGCACGTGGGGCGTTGCCGGAAGTTTATTCGGAAAAACCTTCAGGGAATATTACCGTCCCTTTAATGTCGCCATGGCATTTGTTCTGCTGTGGTGCGCCGGCAGCCTGCTTTTCGGATGATGCAGACCCGTGTCTGCGGGGCTGATTCAGAAACGTCAGGCCGTGCCGCAGTTTTCCTTAAAGGAAGCTTCCCGCTCTCTTGTGTCTGTGTGAAGAAAAATGAGCCGCGAAAAATACACCGGCCGGGTTCCGCTGCGGTCTGCGGTTGGCAGCACGGGGCAGCCCTGCAGTCTGAAGTCTGTCTGCGCCCGGCATATTTCCGCCGAAAACCGCTGCCGGCGCGGCTGGGATAAAATTCTGCGGATCAGCTTCACGCCCGTACTGCGCATGTTCTCGCACCGGGGCGCGTCGTCTGCTGCGCGGCCATGGGAACGCGGTGAACTGAAAATTTTAACTCAGCTGCGGGAGCGGAAATTTCAAAATTCCTGCTTCCGTTTGTTATCGCGCTGTACGGCGGCTGTTCCGTTTTGTGCGCTGCAGCAGCAGAGAAGCCCCGTTCCGCACGGAACGGGGCTTCTCTTTCAGGCAATTTTAAGGTTTGAGGCGGTAAATAGTTCTGGGGAACGGAATGACTTCGCGGATATGGGGCAGCCCGCAGATCCAGGTGATGGTGCGCTCAAGGCCGATGCCGAAGCCGCTGTGGGGCACGCTGCCGAACTTGCGCAGGTCAAGGTACCAGTCGTAGTTCTCGGGGTTCATTTTGAGCTCTTTCATGCGGTTCAGCAGGGCGTCGTAATTTTCCTCGCGCTGGGAGCCGCCGATGATCTCGCCGTAGCCTTCGGGGGCCAGCAGGTCGGAGCAGATGACGGTTTCGCCGTTATCCTCGGGGTTGGCTTTCATGTAGAAGGCCTTGACGTCGCGGGGGTAATTCTCCACGAAAATGGGCCGGTCGTACTGCTGGGTGAGAATGGTCTCGTCGTCGGCGCCGAGGTCGTCGCCGAACTTGATGTCGCTGCCGAGCTCGTTGAGCTTTTTGACGGCATCGCGGTAGTTCAGGTGATAGAACGGGCCGGCGATGACTTTTTCCAGCGGCGCGGTGTCGCGTTCAAGGGTTTTCAGCTCGGCGGCGCAGTTCTCAAGGACATGATTCACCGTGGCGGAAACGAGTTCTTCCTGCACCTGCATGTTCATTTTGTTGTCGTAGTAGGCCATTTCGGGTTCGCACATCCAGAACTCGGTCAGATGGCGGCGGGTTTTCGACTTTTCGGCGCGGAAGGTGGGGCCGAAGCAGTAGACTTTGCCGAATGCCATGGCGCCGGCTTCAGCGTAAAGCTGGCCTGTCTGGGAGAGGTAAGCGGTCTGGTCAAAGTAATCCAGCGAGAAGAGACCCTCGACGCCCTCACCGTTGGAACCGGTCAGGATGGGGCTGTCAAGCAGGAGGAACCCGTTGTCGCGGAAAAATCTGCGCCAGCACCAGATGATCTCGTCGCGGATATGCATCAGCGCAAACTGGCGGCTGGAGCGCAGCCACAGGTGGCGGTTGTCCAGAAGGAAGTCGATGCCGTGGTCTTTTTTGCCGATGGGATATTCTTCGGTGGGATTCTGGACGACCTGCAGAGCTGTCACTGTGAGTTCAACGCCTGAAGGGGCGCGGTCATCGGCGCGGACGGTTCCCGTGACCTCTACGCTGGCCTCAAGCCACAGCGCCTTTGCCGCGGTGAACTGGTCGTCAGGAACTTCTGATTTGACCATGACGGCCTGGACGAAGCCGCTTCCGTCGCGGATCTGAAGGAAATGAATCTTCCCCGAGCTGCGTTTGTTGTACATCCAGCCTCTGACGCAGACGGCCTCGCCGATATGGTCTCTGAGATCTTTAATGTATACCCATGGTGCCGACATAAATATTCAGCCTCCTGTGTTGAATTTTTAAGTTTTCCAGTTAATATTATCACAGATTCCGAAAAAATTTTTTTCTGAAATTGTTCCACTTCAATGTGTATATGATACACTATTACAGTGCTTTACAGCGGCACGGCGTGTTTTTTCTCAGGCCGCAGTTTTTACAGCCCGACCGGGCGCGGAATGCGGCCCTGCGCGGCGCCGGCCTGCTTCCATGGCCTTAAGACCGAAAAAGGCTGCAGTTTACAGGGGGGTTTTTTATGGATCTGGATGAGAATTTAAGGCTGGAGGAAACCATTGCCCTAAAATGGTCAGCCGTCCAGCCTATGGCATGGTTTGAGGGCGAGTGGTGGAGCGTCGAGCGCATGTTCCGCCTTGTAGATGAAAACGTGAAACGGCTGAAGGAAGCCGGCTTTTCGGCCGGCGACCGGATAGTCACCATGCTGGCGAACAGCCCTTCGTTTCTTGCGATCTGCATGGCGGCGTGGAAACTCCGCGGCACGGTTGCCACGCTGAACGCTCTTGCCGGGCCGCAGGCCCTTGCGGCTCAGATCAGGCATTCCATGCCGGCCGTCATTGCGGCGTCGCCGGCGCTGAAATCGGCCGCCGAAGTTTTCTCAAAGATTCCGGTGCCGACGGTTTTTGTCGGCGAAAAGAACGCCCTGCCGGAATTCAAGGCCGTTCCTTCAGTGAAGTCCGACGAAAATGCGGCGATGATTTTTTATACTTCCGGAACTACCGGCACGCCCAAGGGCGTGCCCATCACGCACAAAAACATCATTTCCTGCACGAATCAGGTGCTGCACCAGGTTCTGCCGGACATCAAAGAGCAGTGCATGCTCAACGTGCTGCCTAATTTTCACACGCTGGGATGCATTGTCGCCGGATTTATGCCGCTCATTATCGGCATCAGACAGGTGATCCGTTCAAGCTTCATGCCCGTGGAAAACACGATGCGCGCCATTGACGAAGGCGGCGTGTCACTGCTTATTACCGTTCCGACGCTGCTGCATTTCCTCTGCGGTGCTGCCGCAAAAGCGGGCTGGAAGCCCCGCTATGTCAAATACGTCGTTTCAGGCGGCGACCGTCTGAGTCCCGCACTGCGCGCTCGGACCGAAGAGTTTCTCGGCGCGCATGTCATTGAGGGCTATGGTCTGACAGAGTGCTCTCCCATTCTTGCGGCGCAGGCCACCGGCGGTTCGCCTGAGGGGTCGGTCGGCCCGCTGCTTGATGAGATCGAGTACCAGCTGCACGACATGGACGGCAGCCTTCTCACCGGGGACGAGGGCGTGCTCTGGGTGAAAGGGCCCAGCGTGGCGTCAGGCTATTTCAACGCCCCTGAGATCACAGCGGACAAGTTCAAAGACGGCTGGTTCAACACCGGAGACATGGTGCGGGTTGACGAGGGGCGCAACGTGTTCATCAAAGAGCGCGTCAGCGACCTGATCATTGTGGGCGGCTTCAACGTTTACCCGCAGGAAGTCGAGGCCGTTCTCAATTCCCATCCCAGCGTCAGGGAGTCGGCGGTCATCGGCGTTTCGCGTTCAGTCACGGGACAGATGGTGAGGGCCTATGCCATTCTGCGCGAAGGGCAGGCTGTTTCGCCCGCAGAGCTTGTTGAATGGTGCCGCCAGCGGCTGCCGCACTATAAAGTGCCCCGCCATGTGGAGATCGTCTCCGATTTCCCGCGCAATTCACTTGGCAAAGTTCTGCGCCGCAGGCTGCGCGAAAAGTACGAGGGTTCTTCTGACGAATAAATAAACTTATTCTGAGCCGGAAAGACAGGCGGGCCGCCCTGCAGAGAGGCCCGCTTTTTTATGTGCCGGCGTAAAATGCGGAACCGGGCCGCATTCCGTCTGTTTCCGCACGCTGCGGCCGTCCTTCTGTCCGAACGGCGGACGTCGGCGGATACAAAAAGTTTTTTTGCGTTTTCCCCCTCCCACAGACCTGCGGGAATGTGGTAATATAGCCTGTAATGTGTGTTCTGCTTCGGAAAGACAGAACATTTTAACCATCATCGAGATATCTTTTTGAGGGGATGTGTCAGAGATGCTGCTGAGCCCAAGCCGCGCAGACTGCATTGTTTTCGGCGTAGATGGCGTTCTGGTGGACGGAGGTGCTGCAGAACTGTCGGCTGCGGCGTCCTGTCTGTCCCTCTGCTGGGATGAGAAGCTGAAACTCGGCGGCGGCCAGCCGCCTGATCTGTCGCCTTACATCGCTGCGGCTGAAAAAAGCCTTGTGCTCAGCTCCGCCGGCGACGTTGTGTGGGGCCTGCTGGCAGTGGCCGCAGTTTCCGGAAAGAACGACCTGGCGGAAGCGCTGCCGTCCGTTCAGGCATGGGAACGGATCCTCAAAACCGCGTCAGAACCCTCAGAAAGCGGCTTTTTCTCCGCGCGCGCCGTTATCGACCGCATTGCCGTCAACAGCCTTTACTGGCAGATTTACAACGCACCCGCGAAGTTCAACGCCGAGGGAATCAAAGTTTCAGGCGGCGCTGCGGCGCTGGAAAAGCGCCTTTTCAAACGCCGCTGGGATCAGCTGCCCATGCGCGTGGGAATTTTTACAACCCGTCCTGAAAGCGGCCTCAAAGCTGCATTAACCACGCTTGAGTGGGAGGATTTCCCCCGCGAGCAGATGTTCTTCGGGCAGACAACGCCGGACGGAATAGAAACTTTCTGCCGCAGCAGAGGCTGCAGCTGGCCGCTCTGCATCGGCGGAGCGCCGGCCGAATTGCACCTCATGGAACAGTATGGAAAGGGCGACTTCATTGTCATTGGAGGCGCCATGAACGCCGACACTCCTCATTTTTCCAGCGCTGCAGACGCTCTGCGCGCCATTCTCGGCGTCGTGTAAAGCTGATACGCTCCCGTTCTGCGCGGGAGCATTTTTATTTACAGCATAAATTTTTCAGAGAGCGGACTTCTCTGTGCCGCGAGCAAAGGAGAGATACCATGGCTAAATATGTGTTTGTCACCGGCGGTGTCGTTTCTTCACTGGGCAAAGGCATTACAGCCGCATCGCTGGGGGTGCTGCTGAAAAAACGGGGTCTCAGAGTGAGCATCCTCAAGATGGATCCCTATCTGAACGTCGATGCAGGCACCATGAGTCCCTATCAGCACGGCGAAGTCTTTGTCACCGACGACGGTGCCGAAACCGACCTCGACCTGGGGCACTACGAGCGCTTCATCGACGAGTCGCTGACCGGGAACAACAGCTGCACCTCAGGGAAAATCTACCTGTCAGTCATCACCCAGGAGCGCCGCGGCGATTTTGACGGCCATACCGTCCAGGTGATCCCGCACATCACCGGCGAAATTCTGCGCCGCATCACAGACATCGGCTCGGCGTGCGACGTGCTGATCTCTGAGATCGGCGGAACCGTGGGCGACATAGAAGGCCAGCCGTTCCTCGAGGCCATCCGGCAGATGCCGAACGTAGTCGGCAAGGGCAACGTCGTTTACTGCCATGTCACGCTGCTGCCGTACATCAAGGCTTCAGGCGAGCTCAAGACCAAGCCGACGCAGCACAGCGTCAATGAACTGCGCCGCATCGGAATCCAGCCTGACATCATTGTGTGCCGCACTCCCATGCCCGTCACGCAGGAGACAAAGGACAAAATCGGCCTGTTCTGCTCAGTGCCCTCTGAGAACGTCATCGAAGAACAGGATGCTGACACCATCTACCGCGTGCCCGAAGTGCTTCATGCTCAGAAGTTCGACAGCCTCGTGCTGCACTGTCTCGGCATGGACGGCTGCACAGAGCCCGATCTCAGGGACTGGGAGACTTACCTGCATCTGCGCGACACAGCGCAGAAAGTTGTGAACATCGCGCTGGTCGGCAAATATACCGAAAACAAGGATGCCTATCTGAGCGTCAACGAAGCGCTGGTTCATGCGGCCGTCGCCAACGGCGCAAAAGTAAAGATCATCCCCGTTGATTCAGACACCATGACGCTGGAAAACACTGCCGAAAAGCTGGATTTTGCCGATGGAATCATCGTCCCCGGCGGATTCGGCGAGCGCGGAATACCCGGCATGGTGCTTGCGGCCAGATATGCCCGCGAGCATGACATCCCCTATTTGGGCATCTGCCTCGGCATGCAGGTGGCTGCTATTGAATTTGCCCGCGACGTGCTCGGCATCAGCGACGCTGACAGCTTTGAGTTCAATCCCGACACTCCGAACCCCGTCATTCACCTGATGGAGGCCCAGAAAGGCGTCAAGGTGCGCGGCGGCACCATGAGACTGGGCGCCTATCCCTGCGACCTGATCGAAGGGTCAAAGGCCCGTGAGGAGATTTACTGCGTTCCTGCCATCAGCGAGCGTCACCGCCACCGCTTTGAGTTCAACGAAGCGTACCGCGACCGCTATGAGGCCGCAGGCATGAAAGTCGCCGGAATCTGCCCCACCGGCGGCCAGGTGGAAATCATGGAAAACACAAAGTGCCGCTGGTTCGTGGGCGTCCAGTTCCATCCCGAGTTCAAATCCCGCCCCGTCAAGCCCCATCCTCTGTTCAGATCCTTCATTGCCGCGTCGCTTGAAACAAGACATCATTGATTAGAACAACCTGAATTATAATTTTTAAAAGCCCGGATGGACTCTGTCCATCCGGGCTTTCTTCTGCGCTCAATTTTCCCGGCCGGAGAGGGAGCTTCTCATCAGCTGTGCGCTCTGAAAAAAGAGTATAAACAGCGCTAATGCCTCAATAAAGAAAATAAAATTGATAATCTGCCGGCTTATACTAAAATTTTATGTGTAAAAGGATCCTCCGTCATCCGACGGGGAAGAAACAGGCAGAATGATCCGGCCGCAGATACAGGAAGGAGAGGCAGCACATGAACAATGTCGTTATGACGAAATACGGCAAAGTCAGGGGCAAGTTTGAAAATGGGATGTATGCGTTTCTCGGCATCCCCTATGCGAAGACAAAGCGCTTTCTGCCCCCTGAGGAGCCCGATCCCTGGACCGGCGAGTTTGACGCCACGAAATACGGGCCGGTGCAGCCGCAGAAAACACGTCTTCTGTGGGAGCACATGGATCAGTATGAGTTTGCCGAAGACAAGGGGCTGAACCTGAACGTCTGGACGCCGGCCTGCGACGATCAGCGCCGCCCGGTGATCGTATGGATTCACGGCGGCGGCAATGTCGAAGGAACGTGCAGCGTGCCGTGCTGGGACGGTCCCCATCTTGTGGGCGGGCACAATGCCGTGCAGGTAAGCATCAGCTACCGTCTGGGGTTCCTCGGAAACCTGTATCTTGCCGATCTGCTCGGCTCTGAGTACAGAACTTCCGGTTCCACCATGGAGCTGGATAAGATCATGGCACTGAAGTGGATTCACGAGAACATTGAGAAGTTCGGCGGCGACCCGAAACGCGTCACCATCATGGGACAGTCCGGCGGCGCCAAGTCTGTGGGCAATCTGATGGTTTCGCCGCTTGCAAAAGGGCTGTTTCAGCAGGCGATCATGGTGAGCGGCTGCGCTCACTGCCTGAGAGACGTCACTACTGCAGAAATTGTCACACGCCAGTTCCTTGATCTTCTCGGCCTGAAAGAGCGCGACGCAGAAAAACTTCTTACCATGCCGGCTGACGAGATTGTGGCCAGACAGATGGAATACCGCAAAGCATATCCCCATATGTTCGGGCCGACCATTGACGGCGTGGTGTTCACCGAACGCCCCGAGGAGTACATCGCGGGGGGCGGATGCGACGGACTGAATGTGCTGATCGGCTACACCCGCGACGAGAACGGCGGCCACTGGGCCGGTCCCAGCATTGATCCGGAAAAGCGCCGCGACATCATCAGAAAGAGATTCGGCAGGAATTCAGCTCACGTGATCGAACTTTACAACGGCTGGCTGAAGGATAACGCCGAAGGCGAAGCCTATCAGGAAGTGGGCGCTCACTTCAGCTATGCCACCCAGTCGGTGAATTTCGCCTGCATGCTTGCGCGCAGAGGCGTGAAAACCTATGCGTACCGCTGGGATTACAACGGCGACCATGGTCCCGTTCACCTTTCAGAGCTTTCGTACATTTTCCGCACCTCTATTGAAGAGGATCCTATCTGGGGACACGGGCACAAGTTCGACGCTAATTCAAAGCTGATGAACACTACCTGGATGAGCTTCGTGAAAAACGGCGACCCCAACAATGAGATGATCCCCGCCTGGAAGCCCTACACGGCGCCCGCAAACGGAACCCGCATGTATTTCCGGGATAAAGGCCCTGAGGCGCAGCCCTTTGATCTGAACACCTACGACCACGATTTTGACTTCATAGAGTTCAGCCTGCCGATCAATTAATAAGGAGTCGAAAAAAATGTCAATGACGACACTGAGTCTAATTGGATTTTTCTTAGCTTTCTGTGCTATGGCTTATATGTGCATGAAAAGCTATAACCTTTACATCGCTTCTATTGTAGCGGCATCGATTGCCATTCTGCTGAGCGGACTGCCGCTTGGTCAGACGCTGATGAAACACTACGCGCCCGGCTTTGCCAGCTTTATGTCGTCATACTTCTTCCGGTATCTGTGGGGAGCAATATTTGGCATCCTGATGGAAAAATGCGGCGCTGCCTATTCAGTAGCCGAGGGAATTGTACGCGTCTGCGGTAAAAAATTCAGCCTCATCGCCCTACCCTGTGCAGTCGGACTTATGGCTTACTCGGGCATGGCAGGGACCGTGTCCGTGTTTGTCGCTATTCCGATTTTCCTTCGTGTTTTTCAGGAATGCGACCTGCCCAAACGTTTCGTTCCAGGACTGTTCTACTTTGGCACCGGAACGTTTGTGAACTGCGCTCCCGGATCTGCCCAGAACCTGAATGTCATTGCGACCCGCAGCGTCGGTCTTGACCCTGCGGCTGGCGTGTATATCGGACTTGTCGGCCCTGTGATTATGTTTGTACTCGGCATTTTGTATACCTACTGGATCATAGGCCGGGCAAAGGCCCGCGGCGAAGTGTTCTTTGATGACGGCAAGGGCATGCTTTCTGCGAAAAACGAATTCAAGGGCAAAAAGCCTCCTCTTCTGCTGGCACTGATCCCCATGATTGTTGTTATTCTGCTCATTAACATCAAACCCGCCGGAAAACCCATGGTGTCGGTTGAATCCGCTGTGTTCTTCGGGTGCGTTGCCACTCCGCTGTGCATGTACAAGTACACTGATTTTAAGACGCTCATTGCTCAGCTTGGCGACGGCGCTGAGAAGTCCATCATGATGATCGGCGCAGTTTGCGCCATGTCAGGGTTCGGCAAAAGCATTATGGCGACGCCTGCCTATAACACAATGGTTGATTTCGCACTGCACCTTAATATCTCACCTCTCACCGCGCTGTTTATTGCCATGAGTGTTATCTGCCTCTGCACTGCTTCAGCCACTTCTGCGGTGAGCATTATCGGCCCCACACTGGGTAAGACCTTTGTGGAAAGAGGATTAAACCCTGTCGCAGTTGCCCGTGTAATGGGCGTATCGGCGACTGTTTTTGAGTCGATGCCCCAGAACGGAGTTATCGTTCTTCTGATCAACTCACTCTGCGGCGAGACTTACAAGGCTGCTTATCCGTATATGGTTGGCATCACGGTTGTGATACCCTTTATCGCCACCGTTGCCACGATTTTCTTTGCGAACACCTGGCCGGCACTGGTCTTTTAAGTCCTTATTCTTTAGCAGTAAATTTTGGGATTTCACCTGTTACAGCATACAAAGGAGGCTGTTTCATGAACTACAGGATTTATCCGGTTTATCTCGGCGGCAGGGATGTTGATATTTCAACGATTATTTTCAGGCACGCTCCCGGAGAGATGATGAGAATGGTCATCGGCGCTTATGTCCTGCAGGACGAGAACGGCGAATACATCATGATTGACACCGGCGCGCCCTCGGCGGACGAGATCCGCAAAAAAGGGTACGGCCTGCGCGAAATGGCGGATTCAGTCGAATACATTGATGCGGTCAGGGCTATCGGCGTTGATCCTGAAAAAGTGAAGCTGATTGTTCTGACTCATCTTCACTGGGATCACGCGTGGAACCTGCAGTACTTCCCCAACGCCGAGATTGTGGTGCAGAAGCGCGAGCTGGCCTTTGCGCTGGCGCCGACGCCCAACGCGAGAAAATCCTATGCGCTGACAAAGCAGATCGGCGGTCCGAACTGGGTGAAGGCGCTGCTCCAGATCAGGGCAATTGACGGCCCTGCTCAGCTTCGTGACGGGCTGAGAGTTTTTCCCACCCCGGGACACACGCCGGGCAGCCAGACGGTAGTTGCAGACACTAAGGACGGGCTTTACGCCTTCCCGAACGATCTGTACATCAACATGAAAAATTACAGCGAAAACATTCCCACGGGCAGTGTGAACAACGTCAACGAGTGGTACGAGAGCCACGAGAAGGTCAGGGCGCTCGGTGCGAAGATCCTGCTGCATCATGACCCTGACAGTTTCAAGAAGAAAGTAATCGGTTAGCGCCGCTGCCGGCGTTTGGAAAATCCGCGGCAGAGCCGGCGCAGATGAAACTTTTCTCCGGAAGCCTGACAGTTTCTGCTCAGGCACGGACAGAACACTGGAGGGCGGAAGATGATAGGAACGTCAGAAGAAAGGCTTCGCGGGCTGCACCGCCGTTATCCCTCATATGTGCCGCACACGCTCTGGACGCGCTTTTTCGAAAACGCCGGCCGTTATGCCGATAAAGTGTTTCTGATTCATCAGGAACGTTCGTATACTTACGGCGAGGTAAAAGAGCAGGTGAACCGCACGGCTGCCAGTCTGTATGCTATTGGCGTGCGTGCGGGCGACCACGTGGCGGTGGCGCTGAAAAACTGCCCCGAATACGTTTATCTGACCTTTGCCATTGCCAAGCTCGGCGCCGTCAAAATTCCATTCAACCCTAAGCTGGGGGCCGACGAATACCGGTACATTCTGAAACAGGCCGACGCGGATTATCTTTTCTGCTCACAGCGCCCTCAGCAGCTTGATGTGCCTTCGCTGAAGGAAACAGTTCTGCTTCGTGACTGGGACAGTTTTATCTCTGAAGGCGACGCGGTCGCTGCAGAAGGGGCCGGGGCTTACAGCCGCGGACATCAGAATCCCATGGGCATGTCAGACATCATGTTCACGTCGGGCAGCACTTCCAGTCCCAAGGGCGTCATTCTGACCCATGACATGCTGCTGCGCTCTTCGTTCGGAACAGTCTGCATGCGGCGCATGGAGTTCGGCCGCCGCATCATGGTCCCGATTCCTTTCTACCACATCTTCGCCTACAACGAAGGGCTTCTGCCGGCGCTTTACGTGGGCGGCACGGTGATCATTTCCGACAGGAAGTTCGACCCGGAAAATGTGCTGTATCTCATGAAAAAGCACCGCGCGAACGACATTATCTGCGTGTCGCTCATCATGCTGCACCTTCTGGAGCAGACCCGCCCGCGGCCTGAGGATTTTCCTGACCTGCACGCCGGGTACTGGGCTTCCACGTGTCCCGCCTGGGTGTGGGACAGAGCGCGGAAATGCTTCGGCATCACCGACGTGACGACCGGCTACGGCATGACAGAATGCGGCTCTACAACCACACTGCTGACGCCTGACGATCCGCCTGAATACGTCAAATCATTTCACGGCAAGGTCAAAAATGCCGGCGCGCTGGGAATGCCAGAACTTGGCGGCAGGCTTCTGAGCGTAAAGATCTGCGAACCCGGAACAGGCAGAGAGCTGCCTGCCGGCGAAACGGGCGAAATCTGCTGCCGGGGCGTCACTGTGACGCCGGGATACTACAAAAATCCCGAAGCCGACTCCGCAGGCTTTACCCGCGACGGCTGGTTCAGAACGGGCGACCTCGGCCGGATTGCAGAAAACGGGTATCTCGTCTATACGGGGCGCATCAGCGACGAGTACAAGATCAACGGTGAAAACGTTTCGCCCCAGTACCTCGACAGCGTGATTTCCCGCTGTCCCGGCGTCCGGGCGGTTGAGGTGATCGGAGTTCCTGACCAGAGATACGGCGCGGTGGGCGTTGCGTTTATAGACCCGTGCGATTCGGCAGATCACGGGGAAATCGTCAGTTACATGAAAACCCACCTGGCCGGGTTTCAGATTCCGAAATATATCTTTTACGGTAAAAGCGGGCAGTGGCCGCGGGGCAGTTCAGGAAAGACGAAGCCCTCGGACTTTCGGAAAGTCGCGGTCCAGTGCCTTCAGTGCAGAGACAAGGCGGAGTATCTGATCAGGGAAACGCGATA
>CAZDXA010000028.1:24251-32857 GCA_964509435.1 uncultured Synergistaceae bacterium
TCCAGTGCCTTCAGTGCAGAGACAAGGCGGAGTATCTGATCAGGGAAACGCGATAGCGCGGCTGAAGCGCGGTACGGTTCGTTTTGATTAAAACAGAGGAGACGGATTTTCATGAAAGTATGGCTTATTACAGGCTGCTCAAGCGGCATCGGCAAAGGTGCGGCAAGGGCGGTGCTTGAACGCGGCGACATTGCGGTGGTGACTGCCAGGAATGCGGCAAAGCTGCAGGAATTCGCAGAAAAATATCCTGACCGCGCCTTTCCCCTTTCCATGGACGTCAGCCGGGAAGACGAGATCAGTGCGGCGGTGGATAAGACCATGGAAAAGTACGGCCACATTGACTACCTGCTGAACATCGCCGGATACGGCTACCGTGCCGCGGTGGAAGAGGGCGGCGAAAAAGAAGTGGATCAGCTGTTCAGGACGAACTTTTTCGGTCCCGTTGCGCTGATGAAGAAAGTTCTGCCCTCCATGAGAAAAGCGCGCAGCGGCGGGATTGTCTGTGTTTCATCCATAGCGGGAGCGAGGCCCGGCATGGCTTCAGGCTACTATTCGGCATCAAAGGCAGCGCTTGAGATGGTGACCGAAGCCCTGGCACATGAAGTGGCGCCTCTGGGCATCAAAGTGATGATCGTCGAACCGGGAGCGTTCCGCACGAACTTCTACGACGCCCTGGGCGGAACATCCCATGTCATTTCGGACTATGAGCCGCAGATCAGCAGGCGCAGAAAAGAGAACCTTGTGCTGAAGCACGACGAGCTCGGCGATCCTGACAAGGGCGGCCGGCTGATTGTGGACACCATTGTGAAAGAAGAACGTCCGCTCCGACTGCTGCTCGGACCGGACGCTGTGAAAGTGGTTCAGAAAACCTATAAGGAAAAATATGACGAAGCGGAAAAGTGGAAAGATCTCAGCGCCCTGACAAGCTATGATTCGGGCGGCAAGAGCGCCGACGCAAAGGGCACGAACTGATTTCTCATTCAGAGAGCGTGTCAATCAGCTTCAGGTGGCGCTGGTACTGCTCAGGAAAATTTTTTTCAATGTGGGTGATCAGCCCTGCGCAGGTATCCTGAAAGCGCCGTTCTGTCAGCCATGAGATGGTTGTCGCACGGTACATGTTCTCGTCATCAATGGGAACCAGTACATAGCCGCTGCCGTAATAGCTGCGGAAAGACCCTTCAGCGCAGAATGACGCATATTTATCAGTGTTGGCGCACTGACTGATCAGACGGGTTTCATCAGTGTATTCGCACTCTGTGACGTAATTCGGCTGGAAATGGCTTTTAGCGCAGATCCGGTCGCAGATCTGGCGGAAATAGTGATTTTTTGTAAGACCCACAAGGGGCGTTTTCCCGAGTTCTGCGAGGGTGATGCTTTTTCTTCCCGCAAGCGGGTGGCGCGACGACACCGCAAGTTTGACGGGCTCGTAGGCGATGGTGCGGTTGCTGACTGCCGCATCCTGAATCGGGTAATAGGTCACGGCAAAGTCGATCTGGCGTGATTTAAGCATGGAAATAATCTGCGCCCGCCCTGCGTAGGTCTTCTGAATCGGCGTTCCCCGGTATTCTGACAGAAAGTTGCTGGTGAAAAAAGAGGCAAACAGCATGGCGCTGCACGCGAAGCCGATGGTGATGGTCTCAGACTTTTCAGTGCTGAGGCTGTCCGCGTCAGAAAACAGTTTTTCAAAGTCCTTCTGAATGGCCCGGAAATCCTCAAGCAGAGACTGCCCCGCGAGGGTCAGCAGAATTTTGTTGCCGCTCCTCTGAAAGAGCTTCAGCCCGAGGCTTTTTTCCATCTTCGAGATGGAAAGGCTCAGCGCCGGCTGCGTGATAAAAAGTTCCTTCGCTGCAGAACTCATATTCATGTATTTGACCACGGTTAAAAAGTATTGAATCTGAGAGTTATTCATCTTCAGCGCTGCTCCTTTGCAGGACTTGCCGCCGGAACTCCGTGCAGGGAAGCGTTCCGGAGAAATGTTCTATAGTTTAAATATACAAGTATTTTACCATATCTGCATTTTTATTTCAGGAAAACAGACTGCGCAGGAAAAAATCTCATTCCGGCAGCAGGAGGTATTGCATGGGTGAATTAAACGATAAAAAACTTCAGGAACTGAGGGACATCAAGGCTCATCTTCTGCAGGGCGGCGGCCCGGCACGGGCGCAGAAGCAGCATGAACGGGGCAAGCTGACAGCCCGGGAGCGCATGCAGCTTCTTTTTGACAACGGCGAATTTACAGAGTACGGCATTTTCGCCAAGCCCGGCACGAGTCTTCACGGCCTTGACAAAATGGATGCCCCGGGCGACGGCGTGATCACCGGCTTCGGCAAAGTCAACGGACGGCTGACCTGGGCTGTAGCGCAGGATTTTACCGTTCTCGGCGGAACCATGGGCGAGAACCACTGCCGCAAGATCAACCGCGCCAGCGAAGAAGCAGCCCGCAACGGCTGCCCGTGCGTCTACTTCTGGGACGGCGGAGGCGGCCGCATTCAGGAAGCGCATTTTGAAGACGTCCTGAAATGCACCATGCTGGCGTCCAAAAACTCGGGCTACATTCCCACCGTGTCGGTGATCATGGGGCCCTGTGCGGGAGGTTCAGCCTACGCCCCCATTCTGAACGACTTCATGATCTGTGTTGACAAGACCAGCAAGTTCTACCTGTGCGGCCCAACTGCCATCAGGGAAGTGACAGGCGAGACGGTCAACGAGGAAGACCTGGCCGGCGCGTGGACGGAGAACGCCATCTCCGGCAACGCCCAACAGTTTGCCCGCAATGATGAGGAAGCCATCTGGCACGTGAAAAAGTACCTCAGCTATATGCCGCAGAACTGCAAGGAACGGGTGCCGATCCAGCCGTACAGCGATGATCCCGACCGGCTGATACCCGAACTTGACCATATCATTCCTGATTCTCCGTCCAAGGCCTATGACGCACACGACGTCATCAATCTGATCGCGGACAGAGACAGCGTTTATGAGTACCAGCCCTACTGGGCGCGAAACATAGTGTGCTGTTTCGGACGCGTGATGGGCGAGACAGTCGGCTTCATCGCGAACCAGACAAAATACCTGGCCGGATGCTTTGATCTGGACGCTTCAGACAAGTTCGCCAGGTTTGTGGATCTGATCGATGCCTACAACATTCCGATGGTTACGCTGACCGATACGCCCGGGTTCCTTCCCGGCAAGGCGCAGGAGCACGGCGGCATCATCCGCCACGGCGCCAAAACTCTTGAAGCGGCTTACCGCGCCACAGTTCCGAAAATCCAGTTCGTGCTGCGCAAAATGGTGGGCGGCGCCGGCCTGCCCATGGGCTTCAACCTGTTTGCGCTGGATGCCAACTTTTACTGGCCGACCTATGATTACGGCATCATGAACCCCCGTTCGGCCTGCGAGATCATCACCAAGAGCGCCCGCCAGAAAGACCCCGCCCACGCCGATCAGATTCTCAACGACGCCATTAAGGAATTTGTCGATGCGCGCACGCCCTACGCCATGGCAGCCCACATGTGGGCCGATGACATCATTGAACCGAACCAGACCAGGAAAGTTCTGATCAGAACGCTTGAGCTGCTGAGACACAAAAACCCCGCGCTGATTCAGGTTCCCAACAGAGACAAGAAACATCCTGTATCGCCGCGTTAGAGCGCAGCGGCATAAATTCTGAAAATCCGCATCTTTGCACCTGCTGCGGAATATTATGAAAAGGAAGAGTGAAAGCATGGGCCAGAAACCTCTTGAAGGACACAGAGTTTTTGATTTTACCGGTGCGAAGTCAGGGCCGTTCTGTACAATGATGCTGGCTGATTTTGGCGCTGAAGTGTTTGACATTGAAAATCCGCACAAGGCAGACGCCACGAGAAAGATGAAGCCTTCGTTCAACAACACCTCGACAGAGTATTTTTCACTTCACCGCGGCAAGAAGAACGTGCAGATCGACATGAAATATCCTGCCGGCAGAAAGCTGGCTTACGAGCTGATTAAAAAGTGCGATATCTTTGTTGAGAACGGCAAGCCCGGTTCTGCGGCAAAGCTCGGCCTCGGCTATGAGGACGTGAAAAAGCTGCGTCCCGATGTGATTTACACTTCAATTTCAGGGTTCGGCCAGACAGGCCCGTACCGCGACCGCGCCGCGTTTGACACGGTCATTCAGGCCATGAGCGGCTTCATGAGCATCACAGGCCCTGAAAACGGGGAATGCACCAAAGCAGGCCCTTCGCTTTCTGACCTGAGCGCCGGCATCATGGCGGCACTGGGAACGGCCATGGCAGTGATCCGCAGAGACCGCACAGGCGAAGGAACCTACCTCGACCTGGCCATGATGGATACCATGTGCATGCTTCTCGATGTGGCCATCGACGACTACCTGAACTCCGGACACGTAAGAAAGCCTCTTGGAAACAAACATCCGGCCAACTGCATCGCCGAGCCCGTGAAGTGCAAGGACGCCACGTTTATTCTCCAGATGTTCGGCGAGCCTATGCATAAACGCTTCTGCCAGGCTTTCAACATGCCCGACTTCACGCTTGACCCCCGTTTCTCGTCAGGGCCGCAGCGCGTGGCACACCGCGATGAACTGGTGCACAACATCGTGGAGCCGGTCCTTGCGAAATACACCATGAAAGAAGTGGCGGAGATCCTTGAGAAGAACGGGCTCCCCTTCGGCACGATCAACACCATCGATAAGGTCGTGGCAGACCCGCAGTTCAAGGAGCGCGACAGCATCATCAATGTGACCGATTCGCTGAACGGAACCTATCCCACCATGGGAACGCCGTTTAAGTTCAGCAATTTTGACATGCCGAAAAACACGTTCTGCGATCAGCCCGGCGAGCACAACGCTGAAGTGCTCAGAGATGTTCTGGGCATGAGCGACGATGAGATCAGAAAAACTTTTGCCAGTATGGACGTCGAAGTGAAGCTGTAAAAAGAGGTTAAAAAAGTGTTCCACGTGGAACACTACCTTAAAAAAACGCAGTTCCGTTCTGCTGAAAAAGCCATAGAATGCCCGGCATTCCATTCTATGGCTTGTTTTGTAAATGAAGGCAGAAACTGCGTTATCCTGGTCTGCAGCGCCGGACGGCTTCCGCTGACCGGCGGATCTTTCACTGGAGAGTGATACCAATGGTACTTGCGCTGTGCATGGCGGCGATCGTCATTTCGATCGCGGCGGGCTACAAATGGGGCTACAACACCGGCATTATCGGCGCGTGCTGTGCATTTTTCATCGGCGTGTTCCTGCAGGGCGACTCAGTCGGAACGGTGATCGGCTACTGGCCGGACAACATTGTGTTTTTCTTCATTTCCATCGGGCTTTTCTTCTCATTCGCGACGATGAACGGCACTACGGCGGCCCTCGGGCGGAAGCTTCTCTATGCAGTAGGCGGGCGGGCATGGGTGCTTCCGTGGGCCTTTGCCCTTGTGACATTTATCGTAACTGTGATGGGCGCCGGAATTTCCGCGCTGAGCATTGTCGGCCCCATGGCCTTCCCTCTGGCGGCAGCAGCGGAAATTTCCCCGCTGCTGTGTGCGATGTCCCTGCTGTGCGGCAATATCGCAGGCGTTTTCAATGTCTTTACCGGCCAGATGAGCGTCAACAGAAGCTATATGATGGACCTGAAGTACACAAGCGAGCAGGCTTATGCCATGGCTGGCAGCATTTCGCTTATGCAGATCGTCTTTTTTGCCGTGCTCCTGCTGGTTTTCTACATTGCGAGCGGATCATTCAAGACAAAACGGATAGAGGTTGAAAAGCCTGTGCCGTTCACAGCTGTGCAGAGAAAAACACTGGGACTGATTCTTGGTGCCTGTGTCGTGATGGTTGTTCCCATGGTTCTGCGGCTGATTTTCCCGTCGGCCAAAGCCGTCAGGACGCTGGCACGCTTTGTGCAGCCCCAGTGCGTGATGATGTTCAGTGCGCTTGCTGCCTGCATGATGAATCTGGGCGATAAGAAAGCGATCTATAAGAGTATTCCCATCAGCACAATTGTGATGATCGCGGGCTTTACGCTGCTTATAAACGTGGCAAGAAAGGCCGGCCTTGTGGACGTTATGGGAGAATTCCTCAGCAGCAGCATCCCCGTGTGGCTTATCCGTCCCGCATTTGTCATCATCGGCGCGTTCCTCAGTTTCTTTGCCAGCGGTTCAGGCGTTGTGTGGCCCCTGATGTTCCCGCTGGTTCCGGCTCTTGCCCAGAGCACGGGCATTCCGGCCGGCACGCTGTTTGCCTGCATCTCTGCCGGCACAGCTTCTTCCTCGATCTCGCCGTTTTCCACGGGCGGTGCCATGACCATTGCCGGCTGTCCTGACAACGAAGTTCAGGATAAGCTTTCAAAGCAGCTCATTCCTGCGGCAATTTTCTGCCCCGTGGTCGCTGCGGTACTTTCAGTGCTGGGCCTGATGGACTGGGTGCAGTTTTAGGTTCCGGCACGGCCGGCAGTATGCGGACGTCTGAGTTCGTCTGCCGGCAGTCTGTACGTTTTTCAGGGGAGATAAAAATTTCCCCTGCTGCACGGGGAGAAAGGACGCCCGGGCAGCCAGTTTCCTCAGAAAAGCGCCGTTTCTTTCTGCGCGGCACAGCTGACAGCTGAAAACAAACGGGTTCTGATGAACTTTTCAGTTCACCAGAACCCGTATTTTTGCAGCCGTGCCCCGTGCGGAGCCTATTCCAGCCGCAGAAATTTTTTCAGTTCCCCCACATCGCCCGAGGCAAAGCACCAGCCGTCCATGCCGCAGTCCTCTCCACCCTTGATGTTCCACGGCAGGTCATCGATGAACAGACAGTCAGCCGGGGCCAGACCGTAGCGGTCAAACAGCACATGGTAGATTTCCTTCTGAGGCTTGATGCACTTTTCAAGCGCAGAGAACACAATGCCGTCATACAGGTCAGGGCACGGCAGAACGCGCCGCCAGCAGTCCTTCAGGCGGCTGCCGGCATTGGAAAGCACGTACACCTTCTGCCCGCGGGCCTTGAGACCGCGCACAATGCTTTCCATGCCCGGCTTGGGCCACAGGTTGTACCTGTCCCAGCAGGCAATGCTCTTCCGCGCCACTTCACGGGCTTCGTCGGATTTAAGACGGTGCAGAGTATAGCGCAGCACGTCATCTTCGTTCATCAGTCCGCAGTCGAGAAAAGCCCATTCATAGGAACAGTAGACAACGACGCGCACCTCGTCGGCGATTTCGCGGCTGTCAGTGAACTGCTCAATGGCCTTGCGCGAGCTGTACTCCGAAAGCACATGCCCCATGTCGAAAACAATGCTGCCGTAGTTTCTGGGATCCTTCATAGTGTCCTCCGCTTGAAGAAATATGATTCAGTGTAGCGTGACACCTTCGGTTTGTCAAAAGAAATCCAGCGGCACGCATCAGTTCCTGATACCCCCGCTGTTCCGCGGGAGAAAGCAGCGCCCCTTCAGTGCGTAACGGCGCCGGCCGCATGTCCCTGCCGGCGCCGTAATGACGCACATCAGACCGTTTTTTTGTCCAGAGCCGCTGCCAGTTTTTCGATCATTTCCGCAGCCGGCTCGAGCCCCTTTTTGTCGCTCTCATCAAAACGCCCGAGTACAGGACTGTCAATATCAAGCACGCCCCACAGCTGGCCGTCTGCAAACAGCGGAAAGACAATTTCCGAGCGCGACGCGCTGTCGCACGCAATGTGCCCAGGGAAGCGGCTTACGTCGGGTACAATCTGAACACGCTGTGTTTCCGCTGCCGTTCCGCACACACCTTTACCCATCGCAATGCGGGAACAGGCAGGCTTTCCGCAGAACGGCCCGAGCACCAGATCGCCTCCCCGTCTGATGTACAGCCCGACCCAGCTGACGTCGCCCATTGTCCAGTAAAGAAAAGCCATGAAGTTGCAGAGACAGGCCAGAGAATCTTTTTCTGAGGCCGCAATGCCCTGCAGCCTGACCGAAATTAAACGGTAGCGCTGAACCTTGTCCAGTCCCTCGGGAATCTCAACAGAAATCATGATTTCCGCCTCCTGTCGCAGAAGTTCTGACCATCTGATACAAATTTTCTGCCTCCATTGTACCATCTGTGCCGCGTCGGAGAGCTTCTGAGTGAAGAAGTAAATTTTTTTCATCGTCAAAATGAGCTTGCAGTGCGTTCTGTCCGCAGAATCTTAAGGTCAGATTTTTCAGGCAGTGCTTGAGATGTAACTGATAGAATTTGTCAAGATAGTATAACACCGACAGCCGGTTCAGATCCCATTATCTGAGAATATCATACGTGACACGTTGAAAATACTACTTTAAAAAATCAAGAACGGGATCTGAATGATTACTTGTTTTTCCGCACAGTCCAGCCCGGCAGAAAGCATCCGGCGAGAACCTGCCGCAGCGCGCCGGATGCAGACAGTGCATCAGCGGCAGGCGCATAATAAGTAGAAAATCCTCCAGATTCGTTTTTCAACAGACAGAAAAGGCTGTGACGGTTGATAATATATATTCTGAAAATTTGTGAATTTGTCCATAACCATTAATTTAAAGTCTTGAGTATGTGAAAATGTAATGAATATAAGCACTGAAATAATCATAAATGAATTAAATGTCAGTAAAAGAAAACAGTAAGTAAATATATAGTATATATATGTTATGGAATGT
>CAZDXA010000029.1:0-31211 GCA_964509435.1 uncultured Synergistaceae bacterium
TTAGCTTATTCAATGTGACGAAAAAAACAGCAGAGAAAATTTGCATGAATCAGCAAAATATAGATTGTGAAAAAAGTGCTTTTTCAGGTAAATCCTGTTATAATTAGTCGTTGTGAATAAGAGAACAGGGTGATGTCAGTGATTCGGCTTGATAAGTTTCTGAAACTGTCACAGCTTGTGAAGCGGCGCACTGCTGCACAGGAAATGATCGAAGTCGGTGCGGTGCGCGTCAACGGGCGTCAGGTAAAGCCGTCCAGCGACGTGAAGGCCGGCGATCTGATCGAAGTGGCTTTTCCGCGGCGCGTTGTCAGCGCGGCGGTGCTGGTTGATGATGAGGCGCTTCTCCGCCGCCGGGGCACTGTGGCGTGCGAGATGCGCGGGGAACGCAGGGTCGAGCCTGACGAAAATCCATGGGAGAATGCATGAGGCATTTTCACCAGAAAATGGGAGGAGCTTTCCTGAAATGAGTACAATCGTAGGGGTACACGCAAGAGAAATACTGGATTCCCGCGGCAATCCCACCGTTGAGGCGGAAGTGGCCCTTGAGACCGGTGAAGTTGAGCGCGCTGCGGTGCCGTCCGGTGCTTCAACCGGGACATTTGAGGCAGTAGAACTCCGCGACGGCGGAACCCGCTACGGCGGCAAAGGCGTCACCAAGGCTGTGGAGAACGTCAACGGCCCCATTGCGCGCGAAGTCTGCGGCATGGATGCCGATGATCTCCGCGGAATTGACGCTGCCATGATCAAGCTCGACGGGACGCCGAACAAGGGCAGGCTGGGCGCTAACGCGATTCTCGGCGTTTCCATGGCGGTGGCCCGCGCCGGCGCTGCAAATCACGACATGCCGCTGTGGGATTACATCGGCGGTCTGGGCCGCAAAGTTCTGCCGACGCCGATGATGAACGTGATCAACGGCGGCGCGCACGCCGACAACAACCTTGATATTCAGGAATTCATGATTGTTCCCCACGGAGCGCCTTCGTTCGGTGAAGCGCTGCGCATGGGCGCAGAAACCTACCACGCGCTGAAGAAACTTCTGTCGAAGGAAGGCTTCAGCACCGGCCTCGGCGACGAGGGCGGCTTTGCGCCGAACTTCTCCAGCAACAGAATGGGATTTGAATATCTCGTGAAGGCCATTGAGGCTGCCGGCTACGAACCCGGCAAGGACATTTCCATTGCCTGCGATGTGGCGATTTCCGATCTGTACAGAAACGGAAAGTACGTCTTCAAGGGTGAGGGAACAGAGTTCACGGCCGCAGAGCTTGTTGACTATTACGCCGGCCTCGTAAAGGATTTCCCGATCATTTCCATCGAGGACGGCATGAACGAGGAGGACTGGGACGGCTGGAAACTTCTGACCGGGAAGCTCGGCGGCAGAATCCAGCTGGTGGGCGACGACCTGTTTGTCACCAACCCGAAGCGTCTTGAAAAGGGAATCAGCACAGGCGCCGCGAACTCAATTCTCATCAAGCTGAACCAGATCGGCTCCGTTTCCGAAACGCTTGACGTGATTTCCATGGCTCATGATGCCGGCTACAGCTGGGTTGTGTCGCACCGTTCCGGTGAAACAGACGACAGCTTCATTGCGGACCTTGCCGTGGCGACCTGCGCAGGGCAGATCAAGACCGGCGCACCGGCCCGCATGGACAGAATCGCGAAGTACAACCAGCTGCTGCGCATTGAAGAAGCAATCGGCAGCGAAAACACTTATGCAGGGCTGTCAACATTCCGCTGCAGCAGGTAGCCGTCGTGAATGATCTGGGTTCTCTGATCCCTTCGAAGAAAGAGCGGATCACCGATCCGACGGTGGGGCGTCTTGTTGCCTACCGCCGGCTTCTGATGCGCCTTGTGGATGAAGGCGTGCCGGTCGTCTCATCCAAGGAAATCGGCGATATGCTGCGCATCAAGTCAAGCCAGGTCCGCAAGGATCTGTCTTATCTGGGTGAATTCGGCAAACGCGGCGTCGGGTACGATGTAAGCCGTCTTCTTGAAGACCTCGCGGGCATACTGGCTCCGTTTGAGATGTGGCACATCGGACTGGTCGGCATCGGCCGGCTTGGCGAAGCGCTTCTGAATCACCGTTCGTTTCTCAGTGAAAACTATGAAGTCACGGCGGTGTTTGATTCCAACCCCCTGAAAGTGGGCAACACCTACGCAGGCAAAATGTGCTATCACATCGACGACCTGCCGAAGGTAATCAATGAAAAGAACATCAGCGTTCTGATTCTTACAGTGCCGCCGCAGGCGGCTCAGGGGATTCTTGACGCTGCTGTCAGAACGGGGCGCATCGAAGGCGTTCTGAACTTCTCGGCTGCCGTGCTCACTGCGCCGCCTGAAGTGCAGATCAAGGACGTGGATATTTTCATTGAACTGGAAAAGCTGCTGTTCAAGCTGAAGGCCTCGGAGCAGAAGCGGAAGCAGCATGCATGAACTGCGGCACCAAAATTTGTCACATGACTGCTGTACGTGTTACAATATGCCGCGCATCCTTTCCTGAAAAAAATTTTTAAGGAGGTTTGTTATATGAAATTTACACTTTCTGCACTTACAGTTCTGCTTTCATCAGCCGCTGCCTTTGCAGCCGATGCACCCGCGGCTGCGGCCGGCACGCCTCAGGGCAACGCCTTCTCGGCGTTCCTTCCGCTGATTATTTTCATTGCAATTTTTTATTTCTTCATCCTGCGTCCTCAGAAAAAACGCCAGAAGGCTCACGACAGCCTGGTGAATGGCCTGCAGCGCGGCGACAAAGTCATTACGGCCGGCGGCTTCTTCGGCATCGTGCGTGATGTGAAGGATGACAGCGTCATCATTGAACTTGCCGAGGGACTTGTGGCCCGCATCCTTAAAAGCTCCATCTCAACAAAAATCAATCCCGAAGCTCCTAAGCCTGCGGCAAAGACTGAAAAGGCAGAAGCTCCGAAAAGCGAAACTCCTAAAGCTGAAACGCCCAAAGCCGAAGAACCGGCTCAGGCAGCTCCGGCTGACGGGGAAAAGAAATAGCAGCGCCGTACGGGGCGGATGGTGTTTACGTCTGCCCCTTTTGTACTGATGTGGTGAAAACAACTTTCTGGAGGAATCAATCATGTTGAGAAAGGATCGCTGGCGGCTGATCTTTATGATAGCCGTCATCGCAGTTTCAGCTTTCGTCGTTCTCAGAGGCAGGGTCAATCTGGGACTTGACCTCCGCGGCGGAGCTCATATTGTGCTTCAGGCGAGCGGTACAAAGGATGTGCCGCTGACGCCCGACAGTCTTGACCGTCTCCGCACGGTCCTTGAAAAGCGAGTCAATCAGTACGGTCTGACTGAACCTACGATTCAGAAGCAGGGAACTGACCGCATGATCGTTGATCTGCCCGGCGTTGAAGACCCGCAGGCTGCCCTGAAACTGATCGGCAGCACGGCGCTGCTTGAGTTCCGTCCGGTGGTGCGCACTCTCTACAGCGCTGCGCCGCTTCCTGCGCAGGCACAGCGCAAGAACTACTCAAGCGATGAGGAATACAACGCAGCAGTTCAGCGCTGGAACGATTACAAGAAACAGGTTGATGAGAACAAGGCCAAGGCTCTGGAAGAGGCAAAATCGTTCAAGGGGGAAGAAGGACAGGTCATTGCCAGCGACGAAAACGGGTCGATCTACCTTCTCGGCAAGACCATGCTGACCGGAAACGAACTGAGCAACGCAACTTCCGGACATGATCAGCTCGGCATGCCGGATGTCTCTCTTGAATTCAACAGCGAAGGCGCCAGACTCTTCGAAGATGCCACCGCGCAGACTGTGGGCGGACAGCTGGCCATGGTTCTCGACGGCGAGGTCATCTCGGCACCGCGCGTCAATGAGCGCATTTCCGGCGGAAGAGCCCAGATAACGGGACGCTTTACCGTTGAGCAGGCGCGCAGTCTGGCGATTATGCTGCGTGCCGGAGCGCTCCCTGTGAACGTGTCCATTCTGGAAAACCGTTCTGTCGGCCCGTCGCTGGGCGCCGATTCAATCAAGGCCGGCATGTACGCCGGCATGATCGGCCTGGCGGCTGTGTTCGTGTTCATGATTCTGTTTTACCGCCTGTGGGGCATCACGGCTGACATTTCGCTGTGCAGCACCATGCTTGTGCTCTTCGCGCTGCTCATGGCATTCAAGGCCACTCTGACCCTTCCGGGCATCGCAGGCATCATTCTGACCATCGGAATGGCCGTGGACAGCAACATTCTTATTTTTGAGCGCATCCGCGAAGAAACCGAAGCCGGCAAGACCCCTCATGCGGCGCTTACTTCTGGATTCAGCAACGCACTGACCACGATCCTCGACTCCAACATCACAACGGTTATCGCTGCAGCGGTGCTGTACTATTTTGGCAGCGGCCCGCTGCGCGGCTTTGCCATGACGCTGACTCTCGGCATCATCGCAAGCCTTTTCAGCGCGCTTGTGGTCAACCGCATGCTTCTTCAGTACATGGTCAGCTACGGCAGCAAAACCTTTCAGGTGCGCAGGTAAGGGGCGGTGAAGAACATGAAGACAAATATTCATTTTATGGATCACTATAAACTGTTCCTTGCCGTCGCGGTTCTCTTTATTCTCGCGAGCATCGGACTTGTGCTGACCCGTGGCTTCAATCTCGGCATTGATTTTACCGGCGGCAACATGCTTCAGCTTGAGTTCCCCGAAAAGGTTGAAGTCGGCGAAGTGCGTTCTGCCATGGCAAAAGTCGGCTACGGCACCGCGGTGATTCAGTCATACAGCGATACGGGTGTGATCATCCGTCTTCAGGGCAGCAGCAACCTCACGCCCAACGAGCTGCGCGATGAAATTGTGAGCGCCGTTGACGCGCTGCACAAGGGCAGCGTCAAACTCCTGAACTTCGAGATGGTCGGCCCGACGGTGGGTTCTGAACTGCGCAATCAGGCGATTCTCGCTTCTGCCATCGCCCTGCTCGGCATTCTGATTTACATAACCGTCAGATTCCGTTTCCGCTTTGCGCTGGTCAGCGTCATTGCGCTGGTTCACGATACGCTGCTGACCCTCGGACTGTTCAGCCTGCTTCACGTGGAAATCGGCATGACCTTTATCGCTGCCATTCTGACCACTATCGGCTATTCGCTGAACAACACCATCATCATTCTTGACCGCGTCCGCGAGAACTGGCCGAAGCTGAAGACCCTCGGCATGGGGCCTCTGCTTGACCTTTCAATCAACAGAACCCTCGGCCGCACGATCAACACGTCTCTGACCACATTCCTGCCGGTGCTGGCGTTCTACATCTGGGGCGGCCCGTCGCTGTCCAGCTTCTCGCTTGCCATCATGACCGGCATCGTTGTCGGCGGCTACAGCTCAATCTGCGTGACAACGTCGATTCTTTACCTGTGGCAGATGCGTTCTCCTGAAAGATAGTCTGAAAACTGACATGCAGTGCAGGGTCCCGCTTCGTCTTCTGAGGCGGGGCCTTTTTTATTTTTCCGGCTGGCATCTTCAGCCGCACACCCTGTATATGTCCGGCGTGATTCAGGCCGGACGTGTACCGCTGACAGGGGAGCGGAAACGCGGCGGCAGCCTCCGGCAATTTCATTCTGCATTTTTTCGTTTTTTAATGTGGAAAACTTGATTTATTGCGGTTTTAGAAGCGATTTTCTGGTAAAATGTCCCTAGGATTTTATTCATTATCCGCTCTGTTTTTCAGAGCAAAAATTTTCCTGCAAAACGCATTTCGGAGGAGGCATCCCTGATGAGAAGTTATGGTCTCGGGTTAGGATTTGTCGCGATCCTGGCGGCTGCGTATGCCATGCAGAATCAGGATATTCTGGCAGTGCGCCTTTTAGCCTGGGATTTTGCGCTGCCCCAGGGGCTGTGGGAAGTCTTTCTCTTTTTCTTCGGAATCGTGCTGATGTGGGTGATTTCCATTGCGGCTTCATGGGAGGCGCGTTTCCGCAGCCGCAGGGAGCTTGAACGCTGCCGCCGCCGCATTGACGCGCTTGAAAAGGAGCGCAGCGCGCTGCTGGCTGCCATGAAAGCGGCCGGAGCCTCTCAGGACGAAATCACCTTCATTGAAAACGGCACGTCGCTCTAAATTCTGTGAAATATCGCCGGCGCGGTTTCCGGAATGGCCGCGCGGAGGCGTCATCTCTGAGGAAGGACTGTTTTTTGTTGATTCCTGTTTGTTCACTGAATGATCTTGATATTTATCGTCCCGGCGAGAGAACGCGCGATCTTGCGCGCCGCCTTGCCTGCACTGACCTGACTGCGGCAGTGCTTGACAGCCGGAACTCCGGGGAGGAGCGGTGCCGGGAGATGCTTGAAACTCTGCCGCTGCAGCAGCAGCTGCAGAAGCTTCAAATGGGCCGCGGCGCCGTTTACGCGCGCGAACTGTGGCCCCGTGCTGTTCCAGGGAAAAAGGTTTTTGTCTACGGCGACTATGATGTGGACGGCGTCTCGTCCACGGTGATGGCGCTGGAACTGGTACAGCAGAGCGGGGCATCGGCTGCGGTGTATTACATTCCCGACCGCCGCACCGAAGGGTACGGCCTTCACGCTGACACGGTGCGCCGCATTATAGCGGACGGCTTTGAAACGCTGATTGTGACTGACTGCGGCTCAAAGGATGTTGAAGCTGTGGAACTTGCCAGAGCGGCGGGCATCAACGTGATGATTTTTGACCATCATGCGGCTGAAGGCGAAATTGTGAAGCTGGACACCCTCGTGAATCCGCATATCGACGGTGATGAACCCTCACAAACGCTGTGCGCGGCGGCCGTTCTCTGGTGCTGGGCATGGCAGGCGGGCATTCTGCCGGAAAAACGGCTTATGGATCTGCTTCAGCTCGCTGCGCTGGCGACAGTTTCTGACTGCATGCCTCTCGGCCCGCTCAACCGCGCGATAACACGCGGCGGCATCAGCCTGATGCGCCGCGCTCCGCGGCGCGGCCTTCACGAACTCCTGTCTGCGCTTTGTCCCAATGACCCGCTGCAGATGCTTGATGAGCAGAAGCTGTCGATGAAAGTCATTCCCTGTCTGAATGCTGCCGGGCGTGTGGAAGTTGCCGACGTGGCAGTCAATGTGCTTTCGGGCATGGGAAGCCAGACAGAACTGGAACGGAGCGTCAGCCAGCTGCTTGCGCTGAACCGCAGACGCCGCGACCTTTCGACATCCATCTGCGCCGACATCAACGCGGAGCTGAGCCGCGGCACGGCATCACAGGTTCTCTTTGACGGCACGTGGCCTGTGGGAATACTCAGCGCCATTGCCAGCCGGCTGTGCTGCGAACACAACAAAGCCTTTGCTCTTGCCGCTCCGTCGGGAAACGGCATCAGAGGCACACTGCGGGTTCCCGCAGGAGCAGATGCCGTTGAACTGCTGAAAAGCCTTGACGGTCTGCTTGATGCCTGGGGCGGCCATAAGAGTGCCGCCGGGTTTTCAGTGAATCAGCTCAAGTGGCCGAAACTTTCACGCGAACTTGACGCTCTGCTGAAAAACATCCGCGTGGAGCATCAGCCCGAAGAGGTGATTGAGTTCGATCCGCGCTGCATCACGAGCGACAAATGGAACGAAGTGCAGCGCATCGGTCCGTTCGGCACCGGCAACCCGTCGCCGTCCTTTTTCGTTCCCCTCGAGTCGGACACAGTGTTCGAACCTCTGGGAAAACGCGGGCTGCACACGAAAGTCTGTTTTGGCGGCGCTTCGCTGATCGCGTTCAACGGCGCCGGACAGATTGAGCGGACAGAGGGGATCCGCGGCTGGATTTACCGGCCGAGACCGAACTACTGGCAGGGAAGAACGAGCCTTCAGTATATCGTTGAAGGCATTGTGGTTGCATAAAACGCGCTGATCTGCGCGTTATTCATATTACTGCAGAAGGAGGATGAAAGCCATGGCATCGGCAGAAAAACGCCCGCACGAAGCCCCTGAGAAAACCAAGACACAGTCTGTGTCCGAAGCCCTCGGTGCGCCTGTGCAGCAGGGAACTGCGGAAATTTCCCGCCACCCGGAAGCTGAAACTTTTAAGTTTGCCGTGTCGCGCATCAATCCCGCTGTGCCCGATGAATCGTCTGCATCTGCATCCTCCGCCGGCGCTGGAGACAGCAGCGAGGGGCGTCCGCACAAAAAGGAACTGTCCCTTCTGCGGGACAGCTACATGGGGCGTCTGCCTGCACCGCAGCGTTCAGTCACAGTGAACTTTGCGTGGCAGGAACTGTGGGGCAAGGCGGCGCGGTATCTCAGCATGGATGATCTGAAAAAACTCGGCGAAACGCTTGTTTTTGCCGCTCAGGCGCACGGCGAACAGATGCGCGCTTCCGGGGAGCCGTACATCATCCATCCCATTTACGTAACGTCAATTCTTTCGGATATGCGCCTCGATCTGCCCACGCTGCAGGCAGGACTGCTGCATGACGTGCTTGAGGACACGCCGGTCACTGCCGAAGAGATGAAGGCTAAATTCGGCCCCACAGTGGAAATGCTCGTTGACGGCGTTACAAAGCTGGGGAAGCTGCATTTCAAGAGCTTTGAGGATTACCAGGCTGAAAACCTGCGCAAGATGTTCCTTGTCATGGCGAAGGATATCCGTGTCGTGCTGATCAAGCTGGCCGACCGTACGCACAACATGCGCAGCCTCGGCGCGCTCCGCCGTGACAAACAGCAGCGCATTGCCAAGGAAACCCTTGAAATTTATGCGCCGCTGGCGCACCGGCTTGGCATCTACCAGGTGAAACGCACGCTTGAAGACCTGGCGTTCAAATATTACGACCCGGCGATGTACTATGACATCAAGCGCCGTGTCAAAAAGCGCCTGCCTGAGCGCGAGGCCATAGTCAACCAGGCCATGATCATTCTCGGCGAGCGCCTGAAAAGCATGGGCATCGAGGCCAGCATCAAAGGCCGCGCCAAGCACTTCTACAGCATCTTTGAGAAAATGAACCGCAAAAAACTTTCTGTGGAGCAGCTTTACGACCTTCTGGCCATGCGGGTGATCGTCAACGACGTGACGACCTGCTACACCGTGCTCGGCGTGGTGCATACGCTGTGGAAGCCCATCCCAGGCCAGTTTGACGATTACATTGCCAATCCCAAGAACAACATGTACAAGTCGCTGCACACAACCGTGATCGGGCCGCAGGGAGAGCCGCTCGAAGTGCAGATCCGCACATGGGAGATGAACTGGCTGGCCGAATACGGCGTTGCCGCTCACTGGCGGTATAAGGAAGGCCAGGCTCACATCGACGAGCTGGACAACAAACTGGAATGGATCCGCAAGGCCCTTGAAAACGGGCAGGAGACCAACAGCCAGGAGTTCATGGAGCGCCTGAAGGACGACGTGCTCACGTCAGATGTGTTCGTTTTCACACCCGAAGGAGACGTCAAGAGCCTGCCGCGCGGCTCGTGCCCCGTTGATTTTGCCTACGCCGTGCACAGCAAAGTGGGCGAGCAGTACGTCGGCGCCATGGTGAACAACCGCATTGTAGCAGCCGATTACGAGCTTCATAACGGAGACATTGTCAAAATTCTGACGTCGCCGCAGGGCAAGCCCTCGCGCGACTGGGCAAATTTTGTGAAGAGCAGCAAGGCAAAGACGCGCATCAGAAGCTATTTCAAGCGGCTTGATTCGCAGGAAAAGACAGAAAACATCGCGCGCGGCCGCGAACTTCTGGAACGTGAACTGAAAAACCGCCTCGGCGAGAACTTCAAGCCCATTGATGACCTGATTCCCTATATCAGCCGCATTGCCCGCGACGTGAGCTGCAATAATGCCGACGACGTCCTGGCGGCAGTCGGGGCCGGCACAATCGGTCAGGCAGGCATTGCGCAGAAAATCTGTGTGGCACTGAACTCGCCGGCTGCCAACACGCCGCCTCAGACCATTGAAGAGGTGGCACAGCAGGCTCCGCACGGTTTTGCCAATACTGACGCGGATGTCATTGTCGAAGGAGCTTCGGGAATCACCGTGACGCTGGCACACTGCTGTCAGCCCGTCCCGGGAGACGCCATAGTCGGCTATTCAACAAAAGTGCGCGGCATTATGGTGCACCGCGAAAACTGTCCGAGAATAGAAAAGGCCAGCCCTGACCGGCTGATACCTGTGAACTGGGGCAATACAGAAAAGAAACGCTACAGCGCGCGCGTCATCATCGACGCGCTGGACCGTCCGGGGCTTTTCGGCGATGTGGCGCAGCTCTGCGGGAACAGCGGCGTCAACATCACCTCAGTCATGGCAAGTCAGATGGGGAGCGGCAATTCGCGGATGAAAATGGACATCACCGTCAAGGATCTTGAGCAGCTTTATGCAGTCATCGCACGGCTGAACGGGATTAAAGACGTGATCAACGTTTACAGGGGGTAGTCCGATGAGAGCAGTTGTGCAGCGGGTGAGTTCGTCATCCGTTGATTCAGAAGGCGTCAGAACCGGTTCCATCGGAAAGGGATTCTGCGTCCTGCTCGGCGTTACGCACAGCGATACTGAAGAGGATGCCCGGTGGCTGGCAGAAAAAATAGCCGGCCTGCGGGTTTTTGAGGACGACGAAGGGAAACTGAACCGCTCGCTGACAGACGTGAACGGTCAGATGCTGATTGTGTCTCAGTTCACGCTTTACGGCGACTGCAGGCACGGACGGCGTCCTTCGTTCAGCGGGGCCGCACGGCCTGAACAGGCCGAAAGACTCTACGAGAAGTTCGTGGAAGACGTGCGCTCTCTGGGAATTCATGCGGAAACAGGCGTTTTTCAGACCATGATGACAGTGAACATCGTCAACGACGGCCCTGTCACTCTGATAATTGACACACCGGAGAAGAAACAATGAACTATAAGCGTATCCCTCTGGGTCCGATCTGGACCAATTCATATATTATCGACAACGGAAACGGCAGCGCAGTGTGCGTTGATGTCGGCGGCGACCCTGCCGATGTGCTGGGGTACCTGCGCCGCGAAAAGCTTCAGCTCAAGGCCGTTATCCTGACCCACTGTCACATGGACCACATCCTCGGTGCCGCAGACCTGATTGCCGCGACAAAGGCTGAAATCTATGTGCCTGAGGACGATCAGCAGCTTCTGATCGACCCCGATCAGAACCTCGCCAATGAATTCGGCTATGCAGTAAAGCCGGTCAGACCGGATCATATTGTGCGCGACGGCGACGTGTTCACCGCTGCAGACATCACCTTCACTGCCATGCACACGCCGGGTCACACCAGAGGAAGCACGTGCTACATTGCCGAGCAGGGCGGGCAGAAACTGCTGCTTTCGGGCGATACACTGTTTGCCCGCAGCATCGGCAGAACAGACCTGACCGGCGGTGATCCGCAGGCAATGGCTCAGTCACTGGAGCGGCTCAGGGCCATCGACGGCGACATGCCGGTGCTGCCTGGACACGGCCCCGAGACGTCGCTCCAGAAAGAGAGAGAATGGAATCCGTTCCTGAACGGTGACAGCCGCCTATGAGCGCCCTGAAAATGCAGCTTCAGGACCGTCCGCGAGAGCGCCTGATCGCGCACGGGCCTGAGGCGCTCAAGGACGAGGAACTTCTGGCAATCCTTTTTGCCACGGGCAGAAAAGGCGTCGACGTGATTAAAATGTCCCGGGAACTGCTGAGCAGATATGTCAGCCTGAAAAACCTTTCAAAAGCCTCAGTGTCCGAACTGACGAACCGCGAAAAAGGCGACGCCGTCAAGGGAATCGGAAAAGCCAAAGCCGTGCAGATTCTGGCGGCACTTGAGCTGGGAAAGCGGGCTGCGCTTGACAGGAAACAGCCTGGGACATTTGAGGAAGAACTGGAAAAATGGGCGCGCGAGTTTGAGAACGAAGAGCGTGAGTTCATTGTGGCGATTTATCTTGACCGCCGCGGCCGCCTGATAGCAGATGACCGGATTTCGTACGGCGGTCCTGACGGTGCGTCGCTTGACGCACCATATCTGATGCGCCGGGCAGTCCGCGTCGGCTGCACTTCTCTGGCGCTTCTGCACAACCATCCGAACGGCGTTCCCGAACCCAGCAGCGATGATCTGTACCTTACGCGCTGCGTGGCAAAGATGCTGAGAGTGCTGGATATCGGTTTTTACGGCCATTACATTGCAGCAGGCGGAAAGACAGTCCGCATTCCAGAAGAAGTGCAGTGAGAACAGAGACGGCATTCTGAAGCGGGAAATCAAAGCACAGCTTCCGGCGGACAGCGCCGGAACAAAGCTAAGGAGGAACGAGCGTGGCTCTTTTCAGCAGATCAGGCGGTGTTGGCGTCGGCATCGACCTTGGCACAGCCAACATCGTGGTTTTTCAGAGCGATAAAGGCATTATTTATGACGAGCCTTCGTGCGTGGCAGTGCGCAAACTGCCGCGGGGCGCGGCGGAGATCATTGCCTACGGGCATAAAGCCAAGTCCATGATCGGAAAAACGCCGGTGGGCGTTTCTGTGATCAAGCCCCTCCGCGACGGCGTTATCGCCAACTTTGACATGACCGAGGCAGTGCTGCGCCATTTTGTCACGCTGGCGTGCCAGACAGGCCGTTTTTCCAATCCGCAGGTAATCGTCTCAGTGCCCGCCAAGGTTACTGAAGTCGAACGCCGTGCCGTTGTAGATGCGGCACTCGGCGCAGGCGCCCGCGAGGCCTATATCATTGACGAGCCTCTGGCCGCGGCGCTTGGTGCCGGGCTGCCCATTGCGGCACCGGACGGCAGCATGGTCCTTGATATCGGCTCCGGCACCAGCGAAGTGGCAGTTATTTCGCTGGGCGGCCTTGTGGTGAACAACTCCCTGCGCGTGGCCGGCGACAGCATGGATGAGGCGATTATCAGCCTTTTCCGGCAGAAACACGCACTTCTGATCGGTGAAAGCACCGCAGAGAACGTCAAAATTGAAATCGGCTCCGTGATGCCTCTGAAAAAAGAACTGGAAATTGAGGTCAAGGGCCGCGATCTGGCAGACGGCCTGCCGAAGGTGAGCCGGGTCAGCTCGGTGGAAGTGCGCGAGGCTCTGATGCCCATTGTTTCGCGCATTGAGGATATGGTTAAAGTGGCGCTTGAACAGACGCCGCCTGAACTTTCACGCGACATTGTGGACAACGGCATTGTGCTGACCGGCGGCGCGTCACAGCTGCGCGGCCTTGCCAGAAAACTGACGGGGGTGCTCAACGCTCCTGTCATTCTGGCGGAGGATCCCATTCACGCTGTGATCAACGGCGTCGGCATGACGCTGCAGAACCTCGGCGCCATGAAAACAATCCTCACGACGGTTCATAAGAGTCAGCTCTAGGCAGCGCGATGCCACAGCCCCGGAATTTTGAAAAAGAACTGATTCTTTCGCTGGTCTGCATTGTCGCCTGTACAATTCTCGCGCTGACAGCAACGGGCAGTTCATGGACGAGAAGCGCAATGAACGCTGCTGCAGACGTGCTTGCCTGGGCAGAAAAACCGGCAGCCGCTGCAAAGAGCAGAATCGATCTGTTTCTCCGCTGGACCGCAGAACGCCGGAGTCTTCTGGCTGAACTGGCGGAACTCCGGGAGGAAAACCGTACGCTGCGCCTGATGGCCGGCAGCCGGGCGGCAGAGGATCTGAAGAAATACGCGCGCCCCGGCAGCCGTTATCCCGTGATATACCGCGATCCCCGCGAATGGTGGGATTCTCTGCGGATTGACACGGGAGGCGAACCGGCAGAACCGGGCATGGCTGTGCTGGACGGTTCGGACCTGGCCGGCGTCGTCGAATCTGCAGGATCCCGCAGCGCATGGGTCCGTCTGATCACCAGCGAAAATTTCTATGTGCCGGTTGTAGTGCAGGAAACCCGTGAAATCGGCGTTGTAACCGGAGACAGCGAGGGCGGCGTCTGGCTCAAGTACCTGCCGGCCGACGGCGGATACAAGGCCGGCATGAAGATTTTTACAGTGCTGGGGGCACGTCTGCCGGCGGGACTGCCGGTCGGCGAGCTGACCGATGAGAGGCGTTCCATCTCTCCCGGCATCGATGAATACCGGGTCAGAACCGGCGCCGATCTTTTCAGGCTTCAGTATGTCGGTACAGCCGGGGCGCTGCAGCCATGAAAAACTTTCTGATTCTCGTTCTGAGCTGGTATGCGCAGGATCTGCTTCAGGTTTTTATGACGCAGACTTTTCTGGCGCCGGAAATTTACATGATTGCCCTGATCTGGTGCGCCACCCAGCGCGGCGAGGAAAACTCGCTGAAATGGATTGCCGCGGCACTTGCCGGCGGGCTGGTGACGGATATCCGCTGGATCGGCGTGCCCGGGTTCTGCGGCGCCCTTTACACTGCGGCCCTGTTTGCGGCCAGGTTCGTGTGGTACCAGATCCCTCCCGCAAGCCGACGGATGCTGCCGTTTGTGTTTATCTGCGGCGTCCTGTGCATGCTGATGACTCCTTTGCGGCTGATTTTCTGGGACCACAGCGTCATTGCCGGAAGATTCCTTTCAGCCGCGCTGCTGCAGTGGCTCCTGACAGCGGTGGTGCTGACAGTTTTCGCGCTGATGAGGTCTTATGCCTATGATGACGAAGAACTTTGACCGCTCCTCCCAGCGCACCGTTTCGGACACACGACTGAACTTCTGGCGTCTTGTGATGCTTGGTTCATTCATGCTGCTGGCAGCGGCACTGGTGCTTTTTCAGGTGCTGTGGTCAGACCGTTATGTAGGACTGGCCGTGAAGAACCGCCTCCGTCTGGTCCGCATGGCGCCGGCACGCGGGCAGATTTATGACCGCAGCGGAATGCCTCTGGCGCTGAATGTCATGACCTTCGATGTGATGGGCTACCCTCTGGATCTTGCCCGGGAGGGAGTGAAGCAGAAACTTCTCGGCGCCATGGAACGGGCGGGAATGCCGCATGATGCCGCGAAGCTGGACCAGCGGATCCGCCAGCTGACGTGGGCGCCCTACCGTGCTATTTCCCTGGTGCCGAATCTGACACTGCTTCAGATGACCAATCTGATGGAAGATCCGGATTTTCCTGAAGAACTGTTTCCCATGCCAGTCTGGCGGCGGACATATCCGGCCGGGCCCCTGACCTCTCATATAGTCGGCTACGTGGGGGAAATTTCTGAGAAAGAGCTGCAGACCGCAGAAACTTCTCCTGAAAAAAGCTATATCGGCGGCGACATCATAGGCAAGGCCGGCGTGGAAGCCTACTACGAGAGCCTTCTGCGGGGATCTGTCGGCGAGAGCGCAGTTGAGGTGGACGCGCGCGGCCGGCGCCGGCGGGTGCTTGATAGAAAGGAACCGGGAATCGGCCAGGATCTGACGCTGACCATCGATCTTGCAGCGCAGAGCTACGCATCACAGCTTCTGGGAGACCAGAAAGGCGCCATCGTTGTTATTGACGTGACCAACGGCGAAGTGATCGTCATGTGTTCCAAGCCGGCTTATGATCCGAATCCTCTCGCCTGGGGCGTTTCGGATGCCGAGTGGGCTGCGCTGAACACAGACAGGGATCATCCGATGCTGAACCGGGCAATTGCGGGACAGTATTCGCCCGGGTCGATATTCAAGGCGGTTACAGGATATGCAGCGCTTGTGTCAGGCGCTGTGACCACCCGCACGCAGGTTCTGTGCCGCGGCGTCTATACACTGGGTACTTTTGCGTACCGCTGCTGGCGCCGCGCAGGGCACGGGCGTGAAAACATCATAAGGGCGCTGCGCGACTCGTGCGACGTGTTTTTTTACGAGACAAGCCAGACTGTAGGCGTCAGAAACTATGCCGAAGCGGGGCGCCGGTTCGGACTGGGGGCGCTGCTCGGAATCGACCTGCCGGGCGAGGCTGCCGGCATCATGCCGGATCCTGAATGGAAAAGAAAAACACTGAACCAGCCGTGGTACAAAGGCGATTCTGTGAACATGTCTATCGGTCAGGGTTTTGTGCTGATGACACCGCTTCAGATGTGCAGCGTCTATGCGACAATAGCTGACAAAGGCGTGTTCCGGCGCCCTCACGTGCTGAAAGGCGCAGACGTGCCCGCCGTAAAAACAGGGCTCCGCGATGACTGTCTCAGAATAATCAGGGAAGGCCTGAAAGCTGTGACTGCGCCCGGCGGTACAGGTGCCCGCGCTGTGGTGGACGGAATCGACATTGCGGGAAAAACAGGAACGGTTCAGAACTCTCAGGGAAAAGATCATGCCGTGTTCGCAGGGTATGCGCCGGCATCGAAGCCGAAATACGCCGCTGTCTGCTTCATCGAGGGCGGAGAGAGCGGAGGACGTGCCGCAGGCCCTCTGACAGGCAGCATGCTTGCATGGCTGCTGAAGCAGAATAACGGCGGCAATTCATAAATATATAACTGCTGAAAGGGATGGATTGCATGGAACTGGCACAAAAGCGCGACCTCAGCTTCAGAGGCCGGGGCACTGCGCTTCGCGTGACATTTGAAGGCCGGGAGCTGCCCGGCACGCCCGATGTGCTGCGTGAAATCCGCGATGCCGGCGGCGCAGTGCTTGAAAGACAGCTTGTCTTTGATTTCCGGGATCTGGAAGTTTCGAGAAGCTGGATTCTTGACCTGATGCGGGACGTGGTTTTCCCGCTGAATCTTTCGGTGGCGCAGTGGGCCGGAACCAATGAAAAGACGCTCGGCGTCCTTGAATCCCTCGGGTTTCGGATTGACGGGGCGGAACACCCTGTGGTGACCCGCGGGACGCTGAAGATCGTTACGGCGCCGCTCCGTTCGGGGCAGGCGCTGAACCACGAAGGCGATGTCCTGATGCTGGGAAATCTGCATTCGGGTGCTGAAATCAACGCGACAGGATCTATAATTGTTCTTGGCACGCTGCTTGGACAGGTTCACGCAGGCTGCGGCGGGGACAACAGCGCCTCGGTCATCACTCTGGACTATCAGACCAACCAGCTGCGCATCGGCACAATGATCAGCAATGCCATGGAACCGGGGGCTTCCCCGTGGTGGGGGCGCCCGGTGCGGATATTTGTTCAGAACGGCGTTTTAACAGCCGATGAAATTGTACGCGAAAAGTAACAGACACGGAGGCCACTTTAGATGAGCAAAAAGAAAATGACAGCAGTGCCGCACGCGAAAAGCCAGAAACAGTCGGCTCTGATGGAGCGTGCAAGACTCGCGGCCCGTCAGCCGGAACGCGTTCACGCAGCGCCTGAACCCGAACCGGCTGAAGGAACTGACGCGCAGGTGCAGGCGGAAGTGAAGAACGCGCAGGTGCAGGCTGACGCCGCGGCCGTGGAAACGGTTTCAAAGGCATCTGCTGAAAGTGAAAGCCCGGCAGCCGCACCGGCAGAAGAAAAGGCGGCTGATTCAGAGGAAAAGGCGCCGGAACCGGAAGCAAAATCTGACGCGGCAGCTGCCGCTCAGGCACCTGAAGGCGCTGAAAAGCCGCAGGGCCGGCCCGCTGAAGCCGGGAAAGCAGCCGCGGAAGCCGGGGCGCAGCCGGCGGCGGCTGAAAAGAAAGAAAACACCGCGGCGCCTGCGCCGCTTGCTGAAACTCACGTTCAGACGCCGGAACCGGCGGAAAAGGATCCCGCTCAGATGAAGAAAAAAGAAGCAAAGAATAATCAGGAAGGGAAATCACAAAGGAGGAATCCCCCTATGGAGGGACGCTCAATCGTTGTAACTTCAGGCAAAGGCGGCGTCGGCAAGACCACGACGACTGCCAATATTTCCATGGCGCTTGCCAAACTGGGCAAGAAAGTGGTCGTCGTGGACGGCGATACGGGACTCCGCAGCCTCGATCTGATCATGGGGCTTGAAAACCGCATCGTCTACAATCTTGTTGACGTCATTGAAGGCACCTGCGACCTGAAGAAAGCTCTGATCCGCGACAAGCGGGTTGACGGCCTGTATCTGCTTCCCACGGCGCAGACCCGTGAAAAGGACTGCGTCACTGAAGAGCAGATGAAACAGCTGAGCAGCGATCTGCGCAAGGAGTTTGACTTTGTCCTCTTTGACTGCCCCGCAGGCATCGAAGCGGGATTCCGCAACGCATCTGCAGGAGCGGATGAAGCCCTTGTGGTGACCACGCCCGACGTGTCGCCGGTACGCGACGCTGACCGCATCATCGGCATGCTTGAGTCCCAGGGCAAGGAACAGATTCATCTGATCATCAACCGCATGAGGCCGAAAATGATGCGTTCCGGCGATATGCTCGGCGTTGACGACGTACTTGACATCCTCTCCGTTTCACTGATCGGCGTTGTTCCCGAGGACGACGCAGTGGTCAAATCCTCCAACAAGGGCGAGCCGCTGACGCTTGATCCCAGCTCGCCGGCGGCAACTGCCTTCATGAACATTGCCCGCCGCATTCTCGGCGAGGACGTGCCTTTCCTTGACATTGAACACCTCGACAGGGGCTTTTTCGCGAAACTCAGCGCCCTGTTCGGACGCAGGTAGGTGACGGATTATGGGATTCTTCAGCAATTTATTCAACAGGAGCAGAACAAAGGATGCCGCCAAAAAGCGCCTTCAGTTCGTGCTGCTTCACGACCGCAGCGACATTGCGCCGGAAGTGATGGAGGCGCTTCAGAAAGACATCATTGAGGTGATTGCCAAATACATGGACGTTGACAACACAGGCACCGTATGCCGGGTGAGCAACGATGAGAACGTCGCCGCCCTTGAGGTCTCCGTGCCCGTCAAGGGAATGAAGCGCCGTTCCGCAGTGAAAGACCGTCTGGCGGCCAAAAACCGCTGATGTTCGACAGAACTTCCTGGCGCAGTCTGCTGGGTGCCCTGGATTATCCGCTGCTGATCACGGCACTGGTCATTTACTGCATCGGCACTGCGGTTATCTACAGCGCTGCCGGCGGCCCGTCGGGACTTGGCAGGCATTATGCGCTCCGCCAGATCCTCTGGGGGGCGGGAGCTCTTGCGGTCATGGCGCTGACACTGCGTCTGAACCTTGAACTGATCATCAGCAGATCATACTGGCTGTACGGGTTCTGCTGCGTCATGCTGCTGTTTCTCTTTCTGCTGGGGTACCGCGCCAAGGGAGCGCAGTCGTGGATCGATCTGGGCTTTTTCAGAATACAGCCCGCTGAATTTGCCAAACTCGGGCTCGCTTTTCTGCTGGGGCACCATCTGATGAACTATCCCCCCGTAAATCTGAGAAACTTTCTCAGCACGCTGGCGCTGAGCGGAATTGCGCCGTTTCTTGTTCTGCTTCAGCCAGACCTTGGCAGCACTCTTGTCTACGCGGCAATGATCTTTGTGGCGCTGCTGGCGGCGGGCACGCCGAAACGCTACCTGGCGTCGCTCGCCGGGTGTGCGCTGGCGCTGCTCCCGGCAGGGTGGTTTCTGCTGAAGGACTATCAGAAAAAAAGGATCCTTGTCTTTGTCAACCCGGAACTTGATCCTCTGGGCGCCGGCTATAACGTGATACAGTCGCGCATTGCCGTAGGGTCAGGACATTTTTTCGGGACAGGGTATATGCAGGGTGCACAGAGCAAGCTGCGCTTTCTGCCGGAACCTCATACTGACTTTATTTTCAGCGTGTATGCCGAGGAATTCGGACTTGCCGGCTGTCTGCTGCTGCTGATGCTGCTGACCTTCATGCTGTGGCGCATGATCGGCATTGCCCTGCGTTCACGCAGCCCGGCCGCGAAAATTCTGATTGCAGCACTTTCAGCTTCCATATGGTTTCAAAGCGTGGAATCCATCGGGATGAGCATGGGGCTTCTGCCGGTCACAGGGCTGCCGCTGCCGCTGATGAGTTATGGCGGAAGTTCGCTGCTGACGACGATGACGGCCATTGCCGTGACGCTGAACCTGGGAGCCCACGATCTGCTGGCGCTGCGTGAAAACGACGTTCCTTCAGGCAGAGTGAACTTTCAGATCCGCCGTTCCTGAATTCTGCCGGCACGTCCGACAGCTTGATGAGTTGAGGATGATTGAATTTGAGATTTAAAGAGTTTGACGATCCGCGCTGGCCTCTGATTGCCGGAGTAAAGTTTCCGTCGCGCTATGCCTGCTGCGAGTGGGGCAATGTGAAGCCCAAAGAGAAAGCGGATTTCCGCATCTGCTACTGTTTTCCCGACGTCTATGAAGTCGGCATGAGCTACCTTGGCTTTCAGCTGCTTTATCCGCGCACCAAGGCCATGGACGGCATTGACGCTGAGCGTGCGTACTGTCCGTGGACGGACATGGAGGCGGCGCTGCGCCGTGCCGGGCGTCCTCTTGGCTCGCTTGAGTCGGGAAGGGCACTGAAGGATTTCGACGCCGTCGGCTTTACGCTTCAGCATGAGATGAGCTTTACCAATATTCTGACCATGCTCGATCTCGGCGGCATTCCGCTGCTGGCTGCCGACAGAGGCGACAGCGATCCCATTGTGATGGCCGGAGGTCCTGCGGCTCTCGTCCCTGAACCGCTGGCAGATTTCATCGACATTTTCTGCCTTGGCGACGGCGAGGTGGTCAACCCGCCGCTTTTTGAGCTGCTGAAGAAGATGAAGGGACGCCCGCGGGCCGAACGGCTTCGTGCAGCTGCCGAACTTGACGGCACTTATGTGCCTTCACTGGTGACGTGCTGTTATGATGAGGCAGGGGTTCATTTTTCATCTGAGTTCAGTCTGCCGCGGCGGCGCCTGATCTGTTCCGACATGGATGCGATCGCGCCTGAAAGCATGATTGTTCCGGCGTCGGGAATCATACATGACCGTGTTGCTGTCGAACTGTTCCGCGGGTGTTCCAGAGGGTGCCGCTTCTGCCAGGCGGGGATGATCTACCGGCCCGTGCGCGAGCGCAGCCTGAAAACCGCTGAGCAGGCCATCCGCAGGCTCATAGCCCGGACAGGGTGGGAAGAGTGCAGCCTTGTCTCGCTTGCGAGCTGCGATTATCCGCAGATTGCCGGGCTGCTTCAGTCGCTGTCTGACCTGCACGACGAAGGCATCAAGGTCAGCCTGCCGAGCCTGCGCGTGGACAACTTCTCGGTGAAGCTGGCTGCCGGACTTGAAGTCATGAAAAAAGGCGGACTGACGCTCGCCCCTGAGGCAGGCAGCCAGAGAATGCGTGATGTGATCAACAAGGGCGTTTCGGAAGAACAGTTTGACGAAGCGCTTCACGCTGCCTTTGAACACGGCTGGCAGAAGATCAAGCTCTATTTCATGATGGGACTGCCCGGCGAAACAGATGAGGATCTTCAGGGCATTGTCAGCCTTGCTGAGCATGCGGCTTCAGTCGGACGCAGCTACACAAAGCGCGCCGTGATCAACGTTTCTGTTGCCGGCTTTGTTCCCAAGGGACAGACGCCGTTTCAGTGGTGCGCCCAGAATACTCCCGTGGAACTGGCACGCAAGGGTGCTTTCATGAAAAGACAGATTCATACCCGGGCGGTCAGCTTCAAATATCACGAGGCGTCCCAGTCGTTCATCGAAGGCGTTCTGGCCCGCGGCGACCGCCGCGTAGGCCGTGCCGTCCTTGAAGCGTGGCGTCTCGGAGAGCGTTTTGACAGCTGGAGTGAAACGTTCAGCCTCGACCGCTGGCTCCAGGCATTTCATAATACCGGCATTGATCCGGCCTGGTATGCGCAGCGGGTGCGGCCGGACGATGAATGTTTTCCCTGGGATCACATCGACACAGGCGTTGCGCGGGATTTCCTGCTGAGGGAATATCACAGGGCACAGAAGGCCCAGGTTACGCCTGACTGCCGCACCGGCGGATGCCATGCCTGCGGCTGGCAGAACCGCGGCTGTCAGTGGAGCGGGGTGAAAGCATGAGCAGAATCCGTTTTGTATTTGAGAAACGCGGCTTTTCGTGTTTTGTCCGCCATGTGGAACTGCCGCAGCTTTTCGGCCGCATTGCGCGGCGCGCCGGCCTGCAGGTGAAACTGACGCAGGGCATGTCGCCTCATCCTCATATTGTGATGGGGCCGGCGCTGCCTGTGGGCGTCATTTCGCTGTATGAACTGGCCGAAATCTGGTTTGACAGTCCCGCCGGCCCCGCCGAGGCGGCCGAACGCCTGAACAGCCAGTCGCCGGAGGGGTTCCGTTTTCTTAAGGCAGCAGCGGTTCCGGCGGATGCCATGTCCCTGAACAAGTGCATCGATGCGGCTTCTTACTGGCTCTGCCTACGTGACCCGGCTAAACACGGGGCGGCGGCTGAAACACTCCGCACGGCTCTGCCCGAATCTGTCCTCTCACTGAAACAAAGCGGCGGCGAGATGGAAATTGTCATGCACGATCCTTCAGCGGTCGGCCCCGGCGCATTGGTCAAGGCGCTCATCGCAGCGGGCATTATCTCCGGCTGGCCGGATGTCTGCATCGCGCGTCTTGCCGTCGGGCGCTGGAAAGCACAGTCCGGCACAGTGATGCCGCTTTTATAGAGGCGGCTGCGGCCGTTCAGTATAAAGATTTTATTCGGAGGCATGGAAATGAACCAGCCGGATGTAGTGATTCTGGCAAATACCATCGATCCAGAGGAGTCCCGCGTTGCGATTGTTGAAAACGGCCGCCTTGCGGAACTTTTCATAGAACGGATGTGGGAGTGCCAGAAGAGCGGAGAAATTTACAAAGCCAGGGTGGAGAGTGTCCTTCCCGGCATGAACGCCGCTTTCGTCGGTCTCGGAGACGGGCGCAACGGTTTTCTCTACCTGAATGATGCGCGCGGCGTCAAAGTGCAGCAGAACGGCGAGGTCCTCGTTCAGGTCGTGAAGACTGCGCGGAAAAACAAGGGCGCTAGGGTGACAACGAGGATTTCCCTTCCCGGGCGCTACCTTGTGCTTGTTCCGGGCGGGCACGATGTGGGGGTTTCAAAGCGCATCTCCCGCGAAGATGAGCGCATCAGACTCAAAGAGACAGTTCGCGCCATGGATATCAGCGGATACGGCGTGATTCTGCGCACAGCCTCGGAGGGCGCAGATGCTGATGTTCTGGCTGATGATCTGCAGCGTCTCAAAGACCTGTGGCACGAAATTGAGAACAGCGCTGCGCATCAGACAGCACCGTGTCTGCTGTACAAGGATATGGGGCTTGTCGGGCGCGTGCTGCGCGACGAGCTGAACTCCGAGGTGTCGCAGATCGTAGTGGACAATCAGGAGGAATACGACCGCGTCAGCCAGTATCTTGAGCGGTACAGCGCTGCTGCGGCGAAGCCGGCACTGTCATTTCACCGGGGCAATATTCCCATTTTTGAGTATTATGACATTGAAAAGGAAATCAGCGCCATACTTGACAGCAAAGTATGGCTCAAATCCGGGGCCTATCTGGTGATCGACCAGGCCGAGGCGCTGACTGTCATTGATGTGAACACCGGCAAGTACACCGGCGGCCGGAGCCTGAGGGAAACCGTGCTGGCTACAAACCTTGAGGCGGCCGAAGAAATTGCCTGGCAGCTGCGGCTGAGATCCATCGGCGGGATTGTTGTGGTGGATTTCATCGACATGGAGCCCGAGGAGGACAAAAAAGCCCTGCTTGAAAAGCTGAATGAGGTCTTCGCACGAGACCGCTGCCGCGTGCGAGTCTACGGCCTGTCGCAGCTCGGACTTGTGGAGATGACGCGGAAAAGGGCGCGGGCCGACCTGCGTTCAGTTCTGACCCGGCCGTGTCCGCTGTGCGGTTCGGTTTCGAGAGTGCTCAAGGAAGATTCCCTGGCCCTGATGCTGAAACGCTTTATCAGGAAGGTATTCATGTCAGGACGCGCCGAAGCGGTGCTTGTAGACGCCAATGACACTGTGGCGGATTATGTGGGCGGAATTTACCTGAGCGCCTGGGAAGAGACGTTCGGGCGGAGAATTTTCATCCGCGGCTGCAGAAACATGCCGCTTGAAAAGTTCCGCCTTGACCTTCAGGGCTCGCTGAGCAGCATTGAGGCGCGGCTGGAACTGATGCGGAACAGAGGAGACACAAGCGTTGTTTATCGAACGGCTGACTCTTAAAAATTTCAAAAGCTTTGGCGGAACACACGAGCTTCCTTTCGCGCCGGGCTTCACAGCAATTGTGGGCCCGAACGGCAGCGGAAAGAGCAACATTTTGGATGGGCTTCGCTGGGTCCTTGGCGAGAGCGGCGCGGCCCGTTTGCGCATTACCCGCCAGAGCGACCTGATCTTTCAGGGCTCGGCCGGACTTTCTGAAGCCACAGAAACAGATGTAATGCTTGATCTCTCTGACAATGAGATTCACGGCAGCCTGAAGCGCCATCTTGATGCCGGAGGCAGCACGCTGTACATCAACGGTACCCGCTCCCGCGTGCAGGATCTGGCGCAGTTCAAGCAGCAGTGGCACCTCGAAGGCGACAGCTCGGCTTTCATCGGGCAGGGTGAAGTCGGAGCTGCCGTGCTGCAGAAGCCTTTCCAGCGCCGCCTGCAGCTGGAGGAACTTTTCGGCATAGACCTGTACCGCAGAAAACGCGACAATGCCCTTGAGGACCTGAAACAGTCAACTGACGAGATGACCCGTCTGAACACTCTGATGGACGAGCTCCGTTCCCGGCGCGAGGAGATCGCGCCCGAACTGGTAAGCGCACGGAAGGCAAAGGAATACCAGGACCGTCTTGAGGATCTGCGGAGTGTCCTGTATCACAGTAGAAGATATACAGAAGAAAAGCGTCTTACAGAACTGACGCAGCGTCATGACGCAGCCGCAGCGAAGCTTGACTCTTCAAAACGCTGGGCAGAACTGTGGAAAAGCGCCCTTGAAAAGATCAGGGAGCGCGGCAGCGAATACACACAGCTGCGCGCACGGCTCAATGACGAACTCGAACAGATCACCCCGCGCCTTGACGACGTCCTGCGCCGCGAGATGGAACTGAATTCTGAGAAAAGCGAAAATGATTTTACGGCCCGGCGCATCAGCGAGGACCGCGCGCGTCTTGAAAAGCAGCTGAAAGAGCAGGAGAAGTTCCGCGGCGAGCTGGCAGTCCAGACAGGTAAAATGACGCAGGAAGCCTCGTCACTGAGCGCCGAAATGCACGACCTTGAAGACCGCATTGCCAGCCGCAGCGCCCAGCTTGAAGAAGTGCGGCAGAAGCGCCGGGAACTGCTTGAAAAGGAAGCATCGCTTCAGGAGGAAGCCCGCCAGCTGAAAGCCCGCGCTGAAACTCTTGAGCTTCAGGGCAGAGAACGCGCGGCCGCGCTGAATGATATCCGCGCCCGCAAGGATCAGCTGGTAACCCGGCTGACCGAATCCGATGAAAAACTTGAAAGCCTTGAGGACAGCGTTGACGCCCTTGAAAAGAAGCGGGGCGAAGCTGCGTCGGCCAGCCAGCAGGCTGCCATTCAGGCGCAGAGCCTGCGCCGTTCTGTCGTCAGAGGCGAGGCTGAGCTTGATGCGCTGCTTCAGCGCGCAGAAGCAGGAATTTATCCGCGCCCCGTGCAGATGGTGCTGTCGGCGGTTAAGCTCGGCCGTCTGAAAATAGAGACCATTCCCGCGGTTGAGTGTTTCAGCTGCACGGCCGATCTGGCCCCGTGCCTTGAAGCCTATCTCGGAGGCCGCCAGTACTGGCTTCTGGTGGATACGCTGGAGCAGGCCCGTGCCGGCATAGAGCTGCTGAAAGAACGCACAGGCGGCCGGGCGACATTTCTGCCGCTCGAGCGCTGCCGCGAACCGAGAGCCGGCAAAGCACCTTCCGGCGCCGGTGTGCTTGGCTGGGCCATTGACCTGGTAAAACCGGTAAAACGCTGGCTTCCCGCGGCGCGCTACCTTCTCGGCGAACTGCTCGTGGTGAAGGATTACGCCTCGGGCGCGCGGCTTTCCGCGTCAGCCCGCTACCCGATTGTGACGCTGGACGGCGAAGTCTTTTCGCCGGCGGGCACGGTAAGCGGCGGAAAGAACGCACGCACAGCCGGTGCCATCACGCTGCGGAACCAGATTGACGAACTTCAGAAACAGATCGCGGCAGATAAGAAAGCTCAGACCGCCGCTGCCGGAAAACTTGAAGCCGCGGAAAAAGCGGAACGGGAAATTTCCGAGAGGCTGGAAAAACAGCGTGCTGCGGCGGCAGAGCAAAAGTCAGACACAGAGGCGCTGCGCCGCGAGCTCAGGGAGCAGACCGACGAGCTTAACGCGCTGCTGCGCGAGGACAGCAGCGCGGCAGAGCGTGCAGCCCAGTACAAGAAGGCTGCCGGCAAAGCCGAAAAAGATGCCGCGGAGGCGAGAAGCAGCATCGAATCGCTGCCCGCCGGCGCCGAAAACGATGAGGAAAGCGGTCGCCTCAGCGATCTCCGCACTCAGGTTCTTCTGGCCGAAGAGCGCCTCAGCCAGAAGAAAGCCGAACTTGAAAAGGCAGTGCGGGCCGTGTCCGACCTCAACCGCCAGCTGTCGGAAAACAACAGCCAGAGCCGCGCCGCAGTACAGAAAATGTCAGAGCTTTCCGAGCGTGCCCGCGCGGTTCAAAAAGAGAAAGAACAGCGGACTGCCGAGAAAGATGCAGTGGAACAGCGCATTGCCGACCTCGACAGACGCAACGCCGATTCCGCACGGCGCATGGAACGCCTTATTCTCCGCAGCCAGCAGGCGCAAACAGTTTCAGAGCAGGTGACCCGGGAAGAACTGCTGGCCCGCACAGAAACGGAAAAGTGCCGTGAACGCGTGAATGACCTTATTTCCTCAAACGAGGAGAAATATCCCTATCCGGCCGGTTTTGTGCCGGCTGAAAACGAGAGCGCTGACAAGCTGGACGGCAGCTGCCGCTATCTTGAACGCTGCCTGCGCGAGCTGGGCGAAGTCAACATGGGAGTTCTCTCGGAGGACCAGTCTCTGGGCGAACGGCTTGAGTATTTCGGGACACAGCTGAAGGACGTGCAGCGCGGCATGGACGACCTGAAACAGATTATTGCCGACACGGACAAACAGGCAGGAACCCTGTTCGGCAGTGCGCTTGTGAAAATTGACAAGCGTTTCAACGAACTGTTCCAGCGGCTTTTCGGCGGCGGCGAAGCTCATCTGCGGGCACAGGAGAACATGGACCTGTGGAACGCCGGGGTTGAAATCATTGCCCGTCCGCCCGGAAAGAAATCCCTGTATCTTGCTCAGCTTTCAGGCGGTGAACAGTCGCTGACCGCTCTGTCGCTTCTGTTTGCATCCATGGAAGTGGCAAAGGTGCCTCTGGCTGTGCTTGATGAGGTTGATGCAGCCCTTGACGAGGCGAACCTCACACGGTTCGGACAGATGGTGGCTGACTATTCGAAGAACCTTCAGGTAATTGCCATGACCCACCGCCGCCAGACCATGGAGCATGCCGAAGTCATGTACGGCGTGACCATGAGCGAGCCGGGCCTGTCCCAGATCGTCAGCGTCAAGGTGGACCAATGGGACTAGAGCGTCAGAACGCCGGGCAGAACGGCGACGACATCCTGTACGGCTTTCTGCACATGGTTCAGCCGCAGACAGGTCCCCGCATCAACATGGACACCGTGCTTCTTGCCGGGTTCGCAAGGCCTCAGGCGGGCGAGCGCGTTATAGAACTGGGCTGCGCCCACGGGGGAATCACGCTGATTCTGGCCAGAAGATTTCCGGAAACTTCCTTTGAGGGGCTGGACATCCAGCCAGAACTGATTGAAATGGCACGTGAAAACGCCTGCCGCAACGGGCTGACGGAAAACACTGCCTTCCGGGCCGGGGATCTGCGGGAAATCCGCCGTCTTTACAGTCATCAGACCTTTGATGCCGTTGTGGTTAATCCGCCTTATGAAGACCCTGGATACGGCGTCAGTTCCCGCTCGGCAGTCAACCGTTCGGCACGGCAGGGTGAAACCTGCACCCTTGAGGACGTGTGCGCTGCGTGCCATTTTCTGCTGAAGAACCGCGGCCGGCTGTATATGGTCATGCGTGCGCTGAGGCTGGCTGACACGCTGTCAATGCTCAGAAAGTACCGTCTTGAGCCGAGAACAGTGCGCATGGTGCACCCCGTGCCCGGAAAAAGCGCCTCGGTTTTTCTCACAGAGGCCCGACGCTCAGGAGGTCCCGCGGTAACCGTGCTGCCGCCGCTTTTCATCTATGACGGCGAGGGACACTACACGCCGGAACTGATGAGCTATTACAGACCTGAACCGCCGCGGGCACCGCGGCCCTGAACAGACAAAGGAGGCTGCGCCGATGCCGCTTATACTCATACCGACGCCGGTAGGCAACATGGCTGATATTACTCTGCGCGCCCTTGAAGAGCTGAAAAGCGCTGATCTCATTGCGTGCGAGGATACGCGCCACAGCGGCCTGCTTCTCAGCCATTACGGCATCAGACGGCCGCTGATGAGCTATCAGAAATTCAACGAGCAGTCCCGCATTAGTGAAATCCTTGCCAGGCTGGCAAAAGGCGAAAAAGTAGCCGTCATCAGCGATGCCGGGACTCCGGGCATGTCCGATCCGGGATGGATAGCCCTGAAAGCAGCCGTGGATGCCGGATACCCCGTTGATGTGCTTCCCGGCGCAACCGCATTTGTCCCTGCCGTGCTTCTTTCGGGACTGAAACCGCATCCCTTTGCCTTTATCGGTTTTCTGTCCGATCAGAAGACAGAGCGCGCCGCCCAGCTTGAAAGCCTGAAAGACTGTCCCTTCACCATGGTTTTCTATCTGTCGCCCCACAAAGCGGCCAGACAGCTTGAGGATTTTCTTGCTGTGCTCGGGCCGCGCCGGGCCGCACTGGTGCGCGAAATAAGCAAAGTTTTTCAGGAAACCCGCCGCGGGACACTTGAGGAAATCCTTCAGGGCGTTCAGGACGGCGTGAAGGGTGAGCTGGCACTTGTCGTTGAAGGCGCTCCGGAGCGTCCCGCAGACGATGACAGCGCATGGCAGACTGAGGCTGAACAGCGCCGCAGTGACGGTGAACCTGTCAGAAAAATTGCAGAAGAACTGGCAGAAAAATACCGCCGGCCGAAAAACAGGATCAAAGCCTGGCTGATGAACGGCCGGCAGACCCCTCCTGAAGCGCAGTGAAACGCGGTGGATGCCCCTCTTTACAGAGCAGTAAAGAGGGCATTTTCATCTTTTTTCAACGACGGCAGCGCATGCAGTCCGGCTCCGGCCGTGAAACTGCACCGGGCGGACAGCTCCGGCAGGTTAAACAAAAGAAGAAGTCTGTCGTTCATTATGTGCCGTGGTATGCTATGCTTAAATTCTGCAGCGAAAAATGTCATTCCGTGAAAGAGGGTGAATCCCATGGCCGCAGCAAAAAAAATCAGGGATTTTTTCTGCAGCGAGCAGGAAACCCGGGCCGGAACGCTTGTCTCTGTGACGCTGGGCGTTCTTTCCAAGCCTGTGGGTTACCTGCGTACGCTGCTTCTGGCCTGGCTTTTCGGCGCCTCGGCCGGCATGGACGGCCTGTATGTGGCCATGGGAATTCTGTCGCTGGTCTGCCAGGTTGTCCAGAACGTGGCTGAGTCAGCAGTGCTCCCGAGGCTGGTAAAGCTGAAAGGCTCTGAGGCAGAGTCGTTAATGGCCCGGGTGTCGCGGTGCGTTTTTTTCACGGCGGCCGGGCTTGCGGCACTGGTGTGCCTTTTCCCGTCATCAGTGGTAAGGGTTTTTGCCCGCCGTCTGGATGCGGGAAGACTGAAACTTGCTGCAAACATGCTTGTTCTTCTTTTCCCGTGGGCGCTGGCGTGGATCCTTCAGTCCCTTCTGGGCGTATGGAATAATTACCGCGGGCGCTACAGTCTGAATATTTTCCTGTCTGTAACAGGCTATACGCTGCTGATACCGGCTGTCTGGGCGGCGTCATACTTTATCGGCGTATATTCTGTCGCTGTAATGTACAGTGTGATGCTGTGCATTACAGTCGGAATGACCTGGCATGTTTCAGGCGATTTTCCTGTGAAGAGCGCCCATGTTCCGGCGGAACAGATAAGAAGTCTCTGGAAAGACTGCCTTCTGTGCGTCGGAATCGTAGGTGCGGCAAGCCTGAACCAGCTGGTTGACCGGTACTTTGCCTCAGGGCTCGCCGTGGGCAGCATCACGGCCATTTACTATGCCGGGCTGATTTACACGCTGCCGCAGAGTATTCTGGCGCCTGCCATGATGATCTATCTCAACCGCGCCAGCCGGGCTGCCGGTGACCGCACAGCCTCTCTGGGCAAGCTCGAGCCGGCGCTGTGCATGAGCTGGCTTTATATTTTTCCGCCCGCAGTGTTTCTGGTGTTTTTTGCCGCCCCGACAGTCAGGGTTTTTCTGGGATACGGGGCCTTTGATGCGGACGCTGTTGCCATGACAGCGCCGTGCATGGCTGCGGCGGCATGGGCGCTTCCGCTGATGCTCTGGGGGCAGTTTCTTGCGCGATACGCGCAGGCCCTCGGCCGTCTGAAAACAATTCTGGCAGTCAGCTATGGCGCTCTGGCAGCCAATGTAATTCTTGACTGGATGCTGGCGCCTGTTCTCGGGGCTCCCGGTCTGTGCGCCGCAACAGGCATTGCGCTGGGTGTTTCAGCTCTCGTGTACGCTCATATTCTGGCCCCCGGCACTGTCGTGAGAGTGTTCCGGGCAGTGCTGTTCCCGTCGGCCGCTTTTACAGCGGCAGCCGCCGGGATTTCACTGCTGAACGGCCGGCCTCTGATAGCGCTTTCTGCCGCTGCGGGCGCCCTTGCGGTTTATTATCTGGCAGGAGAGCGGCTCGGATTCTTTGAGGCGGTGCCGGCAGACTGGCGCCCTTTGAACCTGCTGAAACTGGCATTTTCAAGATTGCTGCGCCTGCGATGAAACTGCGCCCCGGGCTTTTCTGAAAATTTCCGGCGCTGCTCTGTTCATGACTTTATTATAAGGAAGAAAGCTCCCTCATGTTTTTCTGTGCGGCGCGCTTTTTCGCTGCGGGCAGTCGGCTGTTTTCAGACAGCGGTTTTTTCCCGCTCTGCCGGGCAGGTGCGGTGCGGTTTTTCTCCTGCGTCCGGAATTCAAAATATTTATTTTGTTTTTATACTTTCCATAAAATCGAACGAAGCGGCGTTGTGTTCTCTTGAACGTACTTTTTGCTATAATACGATGCATAAAAACAGGAGCGCACAGATATATTCCGTAAAAACGGAAACTGAATTTTATCTGTCCGCCCGGAGTCTGCAAAAACCACTCTTTTTTTAGATTTTCCCGTGGACAAGTCGGGCGAGCTTTGGTAAAATTCCCTAAGACCTGTTTGCTCTTGTTGGGACGAGCGATAAAAAAGAACGTTCGTCTGCGGTCTCTCCGCCCGCATCGCGGCGGAGTTGCCGGCGGAACGGAAAAAAGCTGTCGGCGACGGTCGTTGGTGACGCGGTCGCAGGAGAGCGCGCAGGCTCAGTTTTAAAGGGATTCACGGCGAATCCTGCAAAAATTTTCGTTTGGGAGGTTTCACCTATGGCAAAGGAACATTTTGAACGTACACTGCCTCATCTTAACATTGGCACCAT
>CAZDXA010000030.1:0-29764 GCA_964509435.1 uncultured Synergistaceae bacterium
GCTGAGAGACAGCTCCCTTTCCCTGCCGGTGAGAAAATCGTGCTCGGCAAAGCCGTCGCCGTTGGAGCTGTAGGCAAAGGGGATGTCCATCATGCGGGCGTAGGTCATGGCCTGCTGCAGGCCGTAGGAAACGCTGCGGCTGTTGTCCTTTGCCTCGACAACGGCAATGGGGGTGCTGCTGGTCAGATAAAGGATGTAATCGGCGTACTTCGGCTTTTCCATGACTTCCAGATTGCCGCGGATGTTGATCTTCCCGTCAGTGAGTTTCACTCTCTGCTCCATGGTGATGCTGCCGGTGTTCCATCTGGACTGGATTGCCGGCGTGATGTACTGGAGCTTGATGTCTTCTTCAGACATCTGCTTTTTGCTGAGAATGTTGTCCATGGGCTGTCTCCGCTTTCTTTCAGGATGTTTTCCGGCCTGGCGGCCTGCAGTTCCATTATATAAACTTCCAATAATGGCATTTCCCGAATAAACTTTGCTGCATTCGAGCCCTGTTTTGTGCTTCAGACGCACAGTCTGCCCGGCGCTGGCGTTCTGCCCTGAATCCTGAAGCTGGCGCTGCCGGCGGAAAATGGGTATAATACTATAGTTAGGTAAAACTAATTTTAAAATCAGGAAGATGGTGCCATGATTCGCAGGTTCAGCAGTGCTTTTCTTTCGTGCATGTATGGTCTGGGGCTGTGGCTGTCAGCGGTGCTGTGCGACTTTCTTCATGCGAAATGGACTGCACGCGGGCGCAGGTCTGCGCGGTGAGTCCCGCGCGGAAAGCGGCTTTCTCAGGAAGGCTGAATGTTCAGAACCTGGCGCGCAAAAAAACGGGGAGCAGCCATAACGGCTGCTCCCCGGCGTTTTTCAGGACAGACTTGTTTAGAACGTAAGCAGGGTGCGGAAGCGGATGATGTCGCCCTTTTCAAACACACCAGGCAGGTTGTCGCCGGTATCAAGACGGTTCCAGGCCAGTTCGAAGTACAGGCTGGGCGTGTACTGATAGCCGATGCCCACTGCAAAATCAGACGCATTGTCATATCCGTCGGGATCATAGTAGACATAGCGTTCAAAGGTGTTCCACTTCTCTGTCCACTGCTGCTTCAGGGCGAAGAACAGCACGTCCATCTCAGGCAGCTCGGTGAGGCTGTAGGCATCGATGATCTCATCGACATAATCTGCGGTGCTCGCGTGGAACGCATAGGGCAGGTTTTCAGTGATAAAGCCCTGGTCGAACTTCGCGTACTCTGCCCACAGGGAGGTGAACTTCAGTGCCTCCTGATCGATCGCGAGGATCACTTTCCAGGCGTTGGGATCGTCGTCAAGCTCGCGGTCAATATCCTCCCAGTAGTAAGCGCCTTTCACCTCAAAGCCTCTGCCGAACTTGAATCCTGCACCGATCCAGTACGACTTGAACTCACCAGCACCGACAAGAGCATTTTCGCCGGGTTTGGAGATGTACATATTGCCGCTCAGCCAGGCCTTCTCGCTGAAGTTGAGCTTCAGGCGGGCGCCGTAATACTCGCCGCTTTCATTGGGTTCATACACGGTCACGCCGTCATCTCCGACGTTGGACGCGGCAAATCCGCTGATCTGCCACATGCCGAAATCCTGCGTCAGCTGGGCGCCGCGGTACGGCAGACCCTGGAAGAACCCGGCATCTTCGTTCTGATCGTAATACAGTCCGTCATCGCCCTCATAGTCGATGTCAAACTGTCCAATGTTGGCGGTGAGCCCTTTCAGGCCGAGGAAATCCTCTGCGGTCAGATAGAAACGGTCAAAGCCCCCGTCGCCATATTCGGCATCAAAGGCAACGCCGCTTGCAAGGTTACGGTGCAGGAACAGTCGGGCACTGTCAAAATCCCATCCGTGAGAATCATCAATATTGTCAAAATCCTTGTCAAAGCTGTTGTAATCGAACTGCATTTCGCCGCTGATATTCCATCCGCCAAGGCCCTTCTCAAGATAGCTCAGACGGCTGTCAAATCCGTCAACCTTGACGCCAAGTGCTTCAAGCTCAGGCTGGAACTCAACCACAAGTGCCTTCAGCTTCTCAAGATCGGCGCCGGTCAGTCCCGCGTTCATCATGCGGGCCACCATGGTCGCAATTTCATAGCGGGTCATAGCGCGGCTGCCCTTGAAGGTGCCATTGGGATAACCTTCAAGAACGCCCTTCGACGCCAGCTCTTCGACGGCGTCATAGGCCCAGTGGTTCATCGGCACATCGCTGAACGGGTTCGCAGCGAAGGCCGGGGCTGCCACGGCGACGAGCGACGCAGCGGCCACGACGGCAAGCATTTTCTTCATGCTCATGTGAAAACTCCTCCTTGTTGAAGTTTTCTGCTTCGGACAGAGAACACCCGCCGGGAGTTTCCACGTTTCCTCACCGTGGTCTTCCCTGGGCGGAGCAGATTTTTTCTGCGCGGACAGGTGTGCAGAAGAGTTAGTGTTAATTAACTCATTCTTATTATAGTTAGTGCATACTAACTAATCAAGCAAAAATTCTTAAACTGATAATATAAAACTCAAGAAAAATAAAGATATTTAAACAAGCGCCGGCAGATAAGTGTTTTCGTGTGGAAAATAGTTCAGGCGAGCTTTTCCTGCACGGCAGTAAGAATTTTTCTGAGAGCTTCTGTCTGTCCGGGCAAATCGGGGGTCTGTTCAATTTCAGCCAGACTGTTCAGGCAGGGCAGCAGCGGCAGAAGGCGCTCCGCAGTCAGCACGCCGGGGTCGTAGGTTATCAGCAGGCTTCCTGTCAGCCCGTTAGCTGCTGCTTCTCTGATTCCCCTGATGTCCTGGAAAGCGCTGAGGATGACCCGCCGCAGTTCTCTGTTTCTGATGAGGGAACTGCGCAGCCTGATCCGGCCGGGTATAAAACTTTCAATGATGCTCATTGCATTATTCCTCCTCTTCTGCGCTGACGGGAATCATGCTGTACAGGCTGATTCCCAGCGTGAATGAATTATGAAACAGTGCGGATACGGCCGGGCTCAGCAACCCTGAAATTCCCATCATGATAATTGCTGAGTTGACGCCGACTACAGCGTGGTAATTGCGCCTGATTTTCTCCATTGAGAGGACGCTCAGCCGGCGTGCGTAGGGCAGCATGCCGATCCCGCGGTACAGCACAACATCAGCCACTTCCTGTGCAATGTCCGTAGCACTGCTCATTGAAATGCCCACGTCGGCGGCTGCCAGTGAAGGGCTGTCATTGATGCCGTCGCCGACCATAGCTGTTTTTGCGCCGTCGGCCTTTAACTGTCTGATGCAGCGGATTTTATCAGTGGGCAGCAGTTCTGCGCGGCAGTGATCGACGCCCAGCTGCCGGGCGATGTAATCCGCGGTGTGTCTGTTATCTCCGGTCAGCATAATGATGTCTCTGACGCCCTCTTTGCGCAAGCCTGAAATAACTTCCGCTGCTTCGGGACGCAGTGAATCTTCGATGAAGATGACTCCTGCCAGCCGTTCGCCCAGTGCCAGATAAAGCGCCGTACCGCCCCGGGCCTGTTCTCCGATAGATTTCAGCAGCCCCGGGGTACAGGGAATATGTTCATCCTCAAAGATGAAATGCGCACTGCCGATCAGGGCCTGCTGTCCGTGCAGAGTGGAACGGATGCCGTGAGCTACGACATATTGAAGTTCATCGTGCTCTTCGCGGTGTTTCAGCCCTTCTTTTTCAGCTTGTTTCACCACGGCCCGGGCCAGCGAGTGAGGAAAATGTTCCTCGAGGCAGGCGGCGATTCTAAGGACCTGGTTCCGTTCAAAACCCGGCATGGGCAGAACGCTGCGGACTGTCGGCTGGGAAACTGTCAGCGTTCCGGTTTTGTCAAAGACCATTGTGTCGACTGAACTCAGAGCCTCAAGGTACTTGCCGCCCTTGATCAGTACGCCGTGCCTTACGCCTTCGGACATGGAAGTCAGAATGGTCAGTGGTGTTGCCAGTTTGATGGCGCATGAATAATCAGCCATCAGTGCCGATGAGGCGCGGCGCACATCGCGCGTGAACAGCCACACAAGACCGGCGAGAAGAAAGTTGTAGGGCACCAGTTTGTCAGCCATCTGTTCAGCGCGGGCCTGCACTGCAGCCTTGCGGTTTTCCGACTCATCGATAAGTTTCGCGATCTCATCGATGCGGGTGCTGCCTGAAAGTGCCAGAACTCTGACAGCAATTTCGCCTTCCTCGAGTGTGGTGCCGGCGTAAACAATCTGTCCCTTCCGGCGCAGCACCGGTTCTGATTCGCCGGTCATTGAGGCCTGGTTGACTGATGCCTCTCCGTTTATGACAATGCCGTCAGCGGGGATCATGCTGCCCTGTCGGACAATAACGCAGTCGCCCTTTCTCAGCAGTTTTACTGGAATTTCATGTTCTGTGCCGCTGTCGTCGCGCACCCATACTGAATCAATGTGCAGCTGCAGGCTTTCAGAAAGGTTTTCGCGGGAACGGCGGTGCGTCCACTCCTCAAGATCATCGCCGAGGCGGAGAAGGTACATTACGGCCGAGGCAGTGCGAAAGTCATTCTGCAGAAGCGACGAAGCGATAGCTGTGCCGTCCAGGACTGCTACGTTGAGACGGTGTTCCGCAAACAGGTTTTCTATGGCTCTGCAGAAAAAGGGCAGTGCACGGCAGAACGTCAGCGCATTGCGCAGCGGCATGGGGAAAAAAGAGCGGATCAGAATCCGCCGCAGTGTCGAGAGAATAATTTCGGCAATGCCGTTGTCCCTTTCAGCGATTTCCGGCAGTGATGCGGCGATATCAGCATAGAAATCCCGTGTCAGTGCCTTTATAGTCAGGAGCAGCGTTTCGCGCCGTGAAGGATCGAAAAAAACAAGAATGCTGCCGGTGCGCCAGCACGTGGTAACAGATCTTATTCCCGGCTGCGTTTTCAACAGTTCGGCAATCACAATCCCTTCAGCGGCGGTAAAGGAGTCGCCTTCAGATACTCTGAAGCGGATGCGTCCCGGCAGTTCATGTGCGATTGTATAGTTCATGTCAGAAAAAATGAAAGCGGAGCAGGACAGCTCCGCTTTTTTCGTTCTCAGCTTCTGACAGAAGCGGTTCTTGCCGCTTTTGCTTCAGCAACCACATCCTGTGCTGATTCCTTGGCGCGTTCAGCCATGGCTGCGACCTTCTCCTGTAGGTCAAGTCCCTTGCTGACAACCGCAACTGCTGCCTTTTTGGCGGCTCCGCTCTGTACGAGCGCATAAGCGCCGGCGCCCACTACAATTCCTGCTGCGAAATAAAGCCATTTGTTTTCCATCCCGCACTTCCTCCTTTTGCCTCTGAAGCAATGTGAAAAGCTTCTTTGGTTAGTTGATTTAAACTAACTTACTATATCACAATTTTTACTCAAGTCAATTGACACTGAGAGAAGTCAGTTTTATTCCGCCGTACCGCTTTGGCAGACCAGACCTGCAGCGGTTCGGCATTTTAGGCGTACGGGGCGAAAATTCCGCTTTCAGCGGTGAAGTAAAACTGCCGGTTTTATAAGCCAGAGAAAAGAGCTGAAAAAAACCGCCCCAGGACAAGCTGAGGCGGTACTGATTTTTATTACGGCATGTTTTTTTGTTTTCCGGCACGTGCGCCTGGCGCGCAAAAAAACGGGGAGCAGCCATAACGGCTGCTCCCCGGCGTTTTTCAGGACAGACTTGTTTAGAACGTAAGCAGGGTGCGGAAGTGATGCGCTGTTATTTCTTCCCGTCTCCTGTTTTTTTCGCGGGCTGTGAGATTCTGCGCAGTACGGTGCAGCGATCCATGATGAACACGGCGTTCTGCGCGGCACCCTTGCGCCACACGCCTTCAATCACCACAAGGCTGCCGGGGGCGCAGAGCTGGCGCACTTCGGGTGCCGTGTCGTCAAAGCAGCACAGAATTGCGGTGCCGCTGCCTTTTTCGGAAAAAAGGCGCATGGACGGCAGGCCGAACTGTTTTCCCAGCGCGCCGGCAATGCCGCGGACCTGAATCACGGCGTTTTCGTAATCAGCCTCGAAAACTGTACGGTTTGAACGATACACCGCTGCGAGGCTGTCCACGTCAAGCGGCGTCCTTGCATATCCCGACTGCAGCGAATCGGCCGTTTCAAAGCTTCCGCGGGGAGCAGGCAGCGACATGGTGATGCCGAGGCTCTTGGCTGCAGCGAGCAGAGCTTTGGCAGGCAGAATGGCTTCTGATGACGGCGTGTCCTGCCAGTATTCCGGGTCGAGCCCCAGAGAACGGATGATCTCGCCCTTTTCGTTGCAGTAGCGGTCATAGCGCCGCTGGTATTTTGAGCCGTCCTCGGAATAACGCAGGCAGAATTCGTTGTATTTCAGTCCGTTCGGGTCAGCTCCCGGGGCATCTGCCCGGTACTGCTTTTTAAGCAGAGCAATGGTTTTCTGCAGTTCCTCCGGGGAGAAATCCATCCGGATGACAACTGTGATTTTTCCGTCTTCCAGTTTGTAGTCGGTCATTGTGAAGCTGTTTCCGCTGCGCGAAGCGTACAGCTCAACCGGTTCAGCTGCGGACGCCGCAAAACTGCAGAGAACGCCGGCACAGATCAGTAAAAAAACACAGAGTGCTTTTTTCATGTCAACAATCCTTTCTGAACGTAAGAATTAATAAACTCAGTAAATTATATCACCTTGCCGTCATGTGCATTTTCCCGATGCCGGCGTGGTAAGCACAGCGCCTCCCGCTGACATGCGGGAGGCGCGTTTCTGCACAGTGTCATGCAGGCACAGGCAGTTCAGAGCGCCCTGTGTACGCAGCGCACGACAGCGGCGTAGCTTTCGTCGGAAATGACGTGCTCAATGCGGCATGCATCTTCAGCGGCGGTTTTCTGGCTGACGCCCATGTCTTCAAAGAACTTTGTCAGCACCTTGTGCCGGTCGTAAATGCGTTCGGCGATGGCCCGCCCTTTGTCAGTCAGTGTGATGCGATTGTCCTTGTCAAATTCGATATAGCCGTTTTCACGGAGACGTTTCATGGCGATGCTGACGCTGGGCTTCGTCACGTTCATCTCCGCAGCGATGTCCACAGACCGCGCGTAACCCAGCCTTTCCCGAAGCATAAGAATTTTTTCGAGATAATCTTCCGCAGACTGATGGATTTCCATGAACTCCCCTCGCTTTCTTGAAAAAGTACAGGTACTAAATATTCTGCCATTAAAGGATGTTTTTTTCAAGTGTATTTATGTTGAGTATTTATAAGGAAAAGACGTTTCCATGCCGCGCACCGCAGTGTTCCGAGGGGGGAAATACAGAAACATGCGGCATGGCCTGCGCGGCCGAAAACGTCTTTAAGAGGGGGAGGTTTTACAAACAGAAAACAGTGTTTCAGGAAATCAGCTCAATTTCTGCAGAAGGTCAGCACACCAGCTGTCAATCCGTGAATCGGTAAGCTCCGGCTGATTCTGAACGTCAAGCGCGAGTCCGGCGAACTTCCCGCCGCGGCATACGTCTGAGGAGATGGCGTCATAGCCGCTGACAGGGCCTTCACCGATGATCTCGGCGCCGCATTCAGCTGCGGCATCGCGCAGAGTCACAAGAGCCATACAGAATGTATCAGCAAAGCTTTCGTGGTCGCCGGTTCCGAATACAGCGGCCTTTTTGCCTTTCAGGTTCAGGGCGCGGAATTTTGGAAGAAACGCCTCCCAGTCATCCTGCAGGTCGCCTGCGCCCCAGGTGGACGAGCCGAGTACAAGCACGTCATACTTTTCAAGTTTTTCCGGTGAAACCTCGGCAACGTTCAGACAGTCTGCGTGAAGCTTCTCTGCGATTCTGCTGGCTGCATCGGCTGTTGCGCCGGTCGTGCTTCCGTAAACCACTGCTGTGGACATTTTTTCACCTCCTGACTGCCTTAATAGTTAGCTTACACTAACTATTATATTCACGACTTCGTTCCTGTCAAGCGGCAGATTTAAAATTTCTCGAAAAAATAATAAGTCGGGTTAAGCGTTGAAATGACAGTACCTGAATCAAATTTGGCCGCTGCAGAATTTTTCCCTGAAGCAGAAAAATTACTGAAAATTGAGATTGACAGCGCAAATATGCCGCTTTAAAATGGTTCCGAATTAGTTAGTTATATCTAATTTCAAGAAGGTGAATTCTGTGGAAGTGTTCCGTCATCATGTCTATGAGTTCAAAAAAGGCCTGCGGAACCTGATTCTTCATACGGCTCCTGCGCGCGATGTGCCGGAAATCGTCCGCATCCTGAAGAGCGAAGGCATTGCTTTTCGCCTCGCGCCGCTGAAAAACGGACATGTCAACGTTTTCTTCGGCGATCCTGACTGCATCCGTGTGCTGGAGATCATCGGCCCGAAAAGTCTTGACCGGTACACGCGGGAAGAAGATTTTATCCTAGGAATTATGCTGGGTTACGGCCGGCTGGTGGAATGCCGCCGGTTCATCGAACTGAGTCAGGAGCAGGCCGCCGATTAGGCGGCCTTATTTTTCTGCCGGCTCGAGGGACTGGAGCGCGGGGGTTCCGTGCCAGACTCTCACCCGGGCGCGGAGCGTTCCCTGTTCCGCCATGTGCTGATATTTCTTGCCGGCGCTGCCGGCGGAAACGTAAAAGCGGCTCAGCGATGTTCCATAGTCCATGCGCACCATGTCCGCCGAGTGTGTCAGCACGGTTCCGGCCAGATAAACGCCGCCCGGCCGCTGCTGCGATGCGGCGGCCGGCACCCAGCAGGCGCCCTGCTGCTGCAGCGAGATGTACCAGCGGGTGTAAGGCGCCGGCGCTGTGGAGCCGGCAAAAAAGCGCAGCGGCACCTGCGCGGCCGGCAGCGAAAGAGCGATATAGTCGCCGCGGAAGTGGTCAGGCGGGTCAACGGTTCTGATTTCAAGCAGGATTTCGCTTCCCAGCCGCGAGATGACCAGCGGCCTGACGGGCAGAAATAACAGGATTGCCAGCGGGAGAAGGGCCGCCAGCACATAGGTTTTCCGTGAAAAGTTTTTATCAGTCATGGTTCCTGCCCTCCTTCCGGCGCCCTGCAGCCGCACGGCGGTGCCGGTCCCACAGGAACCCGGCGGCGAGACACAGAATTCCAATGGCGGTGAACGCTGCGGCTTTTGACAGGTAGCCGAAGAAATGATCAACGAAATAGCGCAGAACCAGCAGGACGAGAAACATTCCGGCCGCCGCGCTGCCGCGGATCAGGCTGACTGTCAGCGCCGTGGCGGTGAAAAAGGTCGAGGCGCCGGCGCACGCTTTCTGCAGAAGGTGATACGGGTCGTTCATGTCAGAGGGCTCAAAGTTTACCAGCGTGGAATCCCAGATTTCAGGCACCGACAGGGCAATGCCCGCCAGACCGCACAGCGCCGTGCCCCATAATTTCAGAGACGCTCCCCTTTCCGGCAGGCGAACGAACATCAGCAGAACGCCCAGCGCGAAGAACGCCATGAGAACCTGCGCGCCCGTCAGCCAGACGGCTGCGCGGCTGCCCAGGTAAATCAGCGTCAGGAGAATGTTGAAATGAAGCGATGCCTCCTTTCTGCCCGTGCGGCTCCAGACGCACCACAGCGCCGCCGTGAGAAAGCCCGGCAGAATGTACCAGTCCCACAGACTGAGCGGCCTGCTGTGCAGCCAGAACAGCGCTTCGAGGCCGCCGCAGTAGAACAGCCCCAGAGTCTGAGCCAGCAGAAGCTGCCAGCTGTCACAGAACAGCCACGCAGCCGGAAGAAGCCCTGCTGCCCACAGCCCCATGGCAGCCCACCAGTGCCCGCCCTGATGGTACATCTGCGCTGTGAGGAAAATTCCCGCGCCGAAGATGAAGCCCGCAAGAAGCAGCAGACTGCGCGAAAGCGGGCCGCTCCGTTTCTGCACGCCCCATGACGCAGTCAGCGCCGCGCTGTAGCCGCCGACGATCAGCGCCATGCGGCTTCCTCTGGGAATGGCGTCCCAGTTGGCCGCTACGGCGCAGATCACTCCGAGGCCGGCAAGAAACGCACCGAACCAGAACAGTGCCGCGGCAAAGCTGCGCTTTTCCACAGTGTACTGTGCCCTGATGCGCGCCGCCTGTTCTGCGGAAATCAGCGATTGAGCCTGCCATGCGGCCAGTTCTTCACTGAGAAAGTTCATGAGTTTCCGGGAAATAAGTTTCATGACAGCCCTCCTGATGGCTGGATTTTTTTGAGAGCATAGATACATACTGTTCTCTTCTTATTATACAGAAAATAAAAGGAGAGCGGGAAATCTTCAGGCTGAATATACAGTCTGATTTCCTGCGGCAGTGCTGTTCATAGAGAAAAATAAGAAGTTGCGAGTATGAGAGTGGATGAAGTTAGTTTATTATTACTAACTTTTGTGTGCTTTTATGTTATCTCGCCTGCTCCTGTACATGAGGATAAAGTATTATAAATGCTCATATTGATGAACATAGACCGGAATTTTGTGTCCCATAGGCAAAATTGAGGAATTTTTCCTGCGTTAATGTTTGATGAGGAAGGGCCTTGACAAAACTAAGACCGACACATATACTGATGATGTTAGATATAACTAACTACAATGATTGTCGTTGTTTCTTCAACGAAGTGCAGTTAGTTGCTGTTAATTAAAATCCATATTCGTGAACTCGGGTCAGAAAATCCCGTAACCCGGGAACAGGAGGCTTAAAAACACGATGCATGGAACAACCGGAAGATTTGCTTCGAAAGTGCTGTTGTTTTTCCTGGCGCTGATGATGCTTGTCTCGCCGTGTGGCGCGCCTGCCGTGGAAACGACCCGCTGGGGCGCTGCTGCCGACGCGATTGACCAGTACCTCGACGCGGCCTTTGAGGCGTATCTGGCGGGGGACGCAGGTGCTGCGTACAATTCCGTCAATAACGCCTACTTCAAGATCTACGAAGTCACTGGCTTTGAGCGACAGACGATGAGCTATATTTCAGGCCCGCGCAAAAACGCGATTGAACTGCAGTTTTCCACCTGCAAGGCGGCCGTGAAAAAGAGCAATGAGGGGACGGAAGTGCAGAGTGAGGTGCGCACCACCCTCAACAAGCTCAAGACCATGATCCGTGAGGATGCCAACAAACTGGCGGTTAAGGACGGCGAGCCTCAGACGGAGATGAAGTATTACCTTCACGGCAGCCTGGTGGACGCTGACCCTTATGCGGAGCTGGCGGGCGATGTCAACGCCGCCGTCCATTACGCCAATAACGCTGCCGCGGCCGAGGCTGTCGGCGAGCTGCTTGATACGGCCTTTACTGCCTATAAGGGCAAGGACATGACGGCGGCTCTTGACAGTGTGCAGAACGCTTTCTACGGCGTCTACGAGGCATCTGGACTCAGCCGCAGGTTCTACACTGATCTGACGGCTGCCGACCGGGAAGCTGTTGATGAGCGTTTCAGGGAAGTGATAAACCTCATTCGCGGCGATAAGTTCCAGCGAAAAACGGTGCAGCGCGAGCTGCGCGAGCTAAAAAATGTGGTTATGTCCAAGGCAGCGGCTCTGGACGTCAAAGCGGAAGAGGCGAAGGCGGCCAGGGCTGCCGAGGCCGCCGCAAAGGCTGCAAAAACGTCAGAAGGCGCTGCTTACGGTGCCGGCTGGGGCACTTTTATTGCGGCCTTCGGAATTATTGTGCGTGAAGGGCTTGAGGCTATTCTGGTCATTGCGGCAATCATTGCCTATCTGACCAAAAGCGGCAACATCAAAAATCTGAAGAATGTGTATATCGGCGGCCTGCTCGGCATCGTTGCCAGTTTTATTGCTGCGGCGGTGCTCTCCTGGGCAAAATCAATGTGGGTGGAAGCCGGGCAGTCGCAGGAGGTCATTGAAGGTATTACGGCGCTGATTGCTGTCTGCGTCCTCTTTTATGTCAGCAACTGGATGATCTCCAAGTCTGAGGCGGCTGCGTGGTCGAACTACATCAATAATAAGGTGCAGACATCGGTTGAGCGCAAGTCGTCGTTCGCGCTGGCATTCACGGCGTTTCTGGCGGTATTTCGTGAGGGTGCGGAAGTGGTGCTCTTCTATCAGCCCATGCTTCAGGAAGGGCATGTCAATATGGTCTGGGCCGGTTTCGGTGCGGGCTGCGCGCTGTTGGTAGTTGTTTACTTTGCTATAACGCAGCTTTCTGTTCGGCTACCAATCAAGCTGTTCTTTACTGCTACCAGTATCCTGATAGCTGTTATGTGTGTGTCCTTCCTCGGCTCGGGCATTAAGGAGCTGGCGGAAGGCGGCGTGTTTGATGTGGTGCTGCGGGTTCCCGGCATACCGGAGAACGATGTCGTCCAGATCTTCGGTATCTATCCTTACCTGGAGACGCTCGTTCCGCAGCTGATTCTGGCAGTTATTCTGCTGGTCACCTTTATGATGGCCCACTACCGCAGCAAGCTTGCCCTTAAGGATCGGGAGATTCAGAGTCTTAAGGGTTCTGCCTGAGACTGCCGCGGCTGACCTTTCCCTCGCGGGGACAGTTCTGCGGCATAGTAAAAGATGTTGCAGTTGAAAAAATTTAAGGAGGTATATTTCATGAAAAAGTTTCTTGCGTCTGTGATGGCTGTGGCTATGGCATTCGCTCTGTGCGCTGGAAGCGCTCTTGCTGCGCCTACTGAGGCGGGTTTTGAGGAATTCCCCATTGGCACTGAGCAGGATGTCGGCGTTCTGCACGTCGCCGCCGTCTACTTCCAGCCCGTAAAGATGGAGCCCGCGGATCAGGCCGGCCTGACCGTTGAACAGTCCAACCTTCACATCGAGTGCGATGTTCATGCTTTGGAGAACGATCTCGGCTACGGCGTGGGCGACTGGATCCCCTACATGACTGTCAACTACGCCATCACCGATGAGAAGACGGGCAAAATCGTCCTTGAAGGCGATTTCATGCCCATGTCCGCGAGCGACGGCCCTCATTACGGCGCCAACATTATGCTTAAGGACGCCGGTACCTATACTCTGACCTTTACCTTCCACAGCCCCGCTGAGAACGGCTATCTCCTTCACGTTGACAAGGAGACCGGCGTCAATGGCAGGTTCTGGAAGGAGCCCATCGTCGTTACCTTCAAGGGATGGCAGTACGTCCCGCAGGAGTGGTAAGTCAGGGAACGGCTGGCTGCATCCGTTTTTCTTTTTGATGTTATATGCTGGCATGCGTTCCGCGAGGGGGATGCATGCCAGTTTTTGCGTTTCCCGGAGCCGTCAAAAGTCCTGCATAGGAGGAAGTAAGATTGCTGCATTATTTGATCGTCGTTACGGAGGATCTGCTGATCGCCGTGACGCTGCTCTGTCTTCTGTATGGCCAGTGCGTCAATGGCTGGAAGCGGCTTGACAGGACGATTCTCCTGAGTGGCATGGGGCTAGGTCTTGCGGCCTCAGTTGTCATGTCGGTATTGAAAAACACCACCAGTAAGATCGCCACCAACCGCTGGAATTTCTGGATCTTCGCCTTTACCTTTTTCGCTACGCTGCTTTTTCTGATGGCGGCAGTGATCTCGCGGAAACGGAAAGGCCGGGCGATCCTGACCTCTGCGCTGGCCGGACTTCTGGCGGCGCTGTTGATCTTCTATGAGCTGCCCGATGTCCTGGCCTATCCGCTGCACTTCAAGGTCGGCGACCGGGGCGTGCTCTCTATAGAGTTCCTGGTACGTCTTACAGGTCTGATCGCGGCTCTTATTCTGCTCTGGATCTACTGCAGGAACCTTTATCGAAGCCTGCGTGCGCTTGACAGTCCCGGGTGGAGCTTTGCAGTCCTGACGGCGGCTTCGCTCGTTAATGCTCTGCGGTGCCTCGGACAGATGCTGCGCCCCTGGGTCACTAACGCCAGTTTCCTGCCGGATTTCTTCCCGCGCTATACGAGCAGCGGCTATCCCTGGGCATTTCCTGTTGTAAGGTTCGTGGCCAATAACACGCTGTTCTTTGTCTGTCTTGTCATGGGGGCTGCTCTTCTGATCCCTCTGCTCGCGTATCTGAGCCATCTGCGCATCAGCAGGGCTTACAGCAATCCCGCTCAGCTGCGCCGTCTTAAAGCGGATAATCGTGCGGCGCGGCACGCTGCCGTAAAGAGTTTTACCTGCTGCGTGATTTTCATCCTCATCCTGACGGTGGGCTATGCCTACGATAACAAGGCAATAGAACTTTCCGAGCCGGAGCCGTATACCGTTCAAAACGGCAAGGTCATCGTGGCGCTCAAGCAGGTCGATGATGGAAAACTGCACCGCTTCGAATATGAGACAGAGAACAAAGTCAAGGTGCGCTGGATTGTTATCCGCAAGCCCAATTCAGCGTCCTACGGCGTCGGCCTGGACGCCTGTGAGATCTGCGGCTCGGCTGGATATTACCAGCGCGGGGAGCAGGTGATCTGCAAACGCTGCGATGTCGTCATGAACATCAACACCATCGGTTTCAAGGGCGGCTGCAACCCGATCCCGCTGGCGTATTCTGTGATGGGCGGCCAGATGATCTTCGATCTCGAGGATATCCGTGCCGGGGAAAAAGAGTTCAAATAAGAGGTGGAAATGCATGTTTTTCCGAATGGTCAGGGGCACGTTGTTTCGCCAGTGGAGCAAAATGCTGCTTATCGCCTTTACGATCGCGCTCGGCGCTTCACTTGCCACCGCGATGCTCAGCACGATGCTGGATGTGGGCGACAAGGTCAACAAAGAGCTGAAGACCTACGGCGCAAATATCACAGTCAAGCATAAAGATGCCTCGCTTCTCTCTGAGCTGTACTCGCTGGAGGAGGACGGAGATGCGCTCAGCAATGCCTATCTGCGCGAGGATGAACTGGGACGCCTGAAGACGATTTTCTGGGCTTTCAACATCGTCGACTTTGCCCCCTTCCTGGAGACAGAGGCGGCTGTGAATGACGGGGAGCGGGTCAAAGTGGTCGGCACCTGGTTCAACCATCATCTGCATCTGCCCACGGGTGAAGAGCTTGATGCCGGTGTGCGCAGCCTGCGCAGCTGGTGGGATATGCATGCCGGACAGTGGATTGACGAGCAGGCCCTGGGGGCGGAAAACAGCGTCATGCTCGGCACGGTTCTGGCGGCCCGGCTCGGCATTTCGGTCGGCAGCACGCTGACGCTGCGGGGGACAGCCGCTGAGACTAGTGTCAAGGTCGTCGGCATCTTTGATGCCGGTGAGGACGCCGACGAACAGATTTACGCGCCGCTGCACCTTGTTCAGAGCCTCAGCGGTCTTGAGGGCAAAGTAGCTTCCATTGAAGTCAGCGCACTCACCACGCCGGACAACGATCTGGCGCGGCGTGCGGCACAGAATCCCAAGGCTCTCTCCAAGGCTGATTATGAAACCTGGTACTGCACGGCCTATGTCAGCTCCATCTGCTATCAGATTCAGGAAGTCATCAGTAATTCTGTTGCCGCGGCTGTCCGCCGCGTGGCTGAGTCCGAGGGGGCAATCCTTGACAAAACGCAGCTGCTGATGATCCTGATCACCGTGCTGAGTCTGATTGGGTCGGCGCTCGGTATTTCCAACCTCGTGACAGCAAGTGTTATGGAGCGTTCCAGGGAAATCGGACTGCTCAAGGCTATCGGCGCGCATGACTGGCCGATCACCAAGCTTGTGATGACGGAGATTCTGATCACGGCGCTGCTCGGCGGCGCCGTGGGTTATGCGGCGGGCTTCGGCTTTGCGCAGATCATCGGCAGGACGGTATTCGACTCGGGCGTCACGATGAACGCCATGGTGCTGCCCATCGTGGCGGTGCTGATTGCCGTCGTGACCATCGCCGGCAGCCTTCCGGCCATCCGCATGGTGCTGCGCCTTGACCCGGCTGAAGTGCTCCACGGCTCAAGGGCATAAGGCGGAGGTGCAGATATGAGCAGACGAAGAATGTTCCTTCGCATGGTGACGGCTGCGCTCCTGCGCCGCCGCTCGCGCATGCTGATTGCGCTGTTGTCTATTGCTGTGGGTGCCACGATACTGTCCGGCATGCTGACGATCTATTACGATGTTCCGCGCCAGATGGGCGCTCAATTTCGCAGCTACGGCGCCAATATGCTGTTTCTCGGCGGGAAAGACAGGAGTCTGACCCGGAGCGCGGCGCAGGCCGCGCTGAAGAAAATTCCGCAGAACAGCCTTGTCGGGGCTGCCCCGTATCGGTATATCCGTCTGGATATGGCTTCCCGTCAGCAGTCTGTCATAGCGGCGGGCACGGATTTTGCCGAAGTCCGAAAAACCAGTCCTTTTTTCAGCGTTAAGGGGCGTTATCCGGAAAATGCCCGTGAGGTGCTGATGGGAAAGCAGATCGCTGATACGATCGGCACCGGCCTGGGCAGTGTGATTGAGTTGAGCTGCAGGCGCAGCAGAACACCGACCAGCGGGCCGACTCAGGAATCTGAACTGGTTCCCAATGCAGTGCTGAAGGGAAACGGCGTCGGCTGGGACGATGGCGAGGTAAGTGTGAGCGTTCGTCTTGACGCCAGGGGCAATATTGCTTCGCTGGATGTCAATGTTGACAGCCAGACGCCCGAAGTGGGCGGACAGTGGGCTCAGAAGCAGGTGCTGGATCAGTTTATCGGCCGACGCATCCCCGTCCAGACGAAGGATATTGACGCGATCAGCGGTGCCACCATGACAGGCGATGCGCTGCTGCACGCGCTGAACACCGCTCACGGCAAGCCGGCGGGGGAAATGACTGTCAAACTTAACTTCACGGTGGTGGGGCTGCTGGAAACGGGCGGAGATGAAGAGAGCTACGTATTCATGTCCCTTCCGGATATGTCAGCCCTGACCGGCGACGATGAGACTCTGGATGTGATGGAGCTGAGCGTCTCTGCCGCCAGGGAAGAGCTGGAGTCCTGCTGTGCTGAGGTCAATAAGGACGGAAAGGGAATCACGGCAAGACTGGTGCGGCGCGTGACGCGCTCGGAGACCGCGGTGCTGGCCAAGCTTCAGGCTCTTGTTTTCCTTGTCACTGTTGTGGTACTCCTGCTGACGATGATCTGCGTGACTACAACCATGACTGCTGTCGTTTCCGAGCGCCGCAGGGAAATCGGACTTCGCAAGGCACTGGGGGCCTCAAACGCCAGTATCCGCATGGAATTTTTGGGAGAAGGGCTGTTCCTCGGCCTGCTGGGCGGTCTGTTGGGTGGCCTGCTTGGATTTGCTTTCGCGGAGTTTGTCAGCGTCAATGTCTTTGGCTCTTCCATCCGGTTTGTTCCGGCGCTGCTGCCGCTGGCCATTCTGAGCTCGATGGTGATTGCGGCGCTGTCCTGTCTGCTTCCCATCAGGAACGCTGTGGCGATTGATCCGGCGCTGGTGCTCAAGGGCGAATAAGACAAAAGGAGAAAAACGACAATGAGTCTTTTGGAATTGAAGAATGTCTCCAAGATTTATGGGGAACTCAAAGCGCTTGATAACGTATCGCTGAAAGTGGAAACAGGCGAATGGGTTGCCATCATGGGGCCGTCAGGCTCAGGCAAGAGCACCATGATCAATATCATCGGCTGCATGGATAAGCCAAGCCGGGGAGAAGTTCTGCTCGACGGAGTCGATATTGCCCGTGAGAGCAGCAGTCGTCTGACGGATATCCGCCGCGATAAGATCGGCCTGATTTTCCAGCAGTTCCACATGGTCAATTACCTGACGGCTGTGGAAAATATCATGGTTGCACAGTATTATCACTCGATGCCCGACGAGGCTGAGGCGTTGGAAGCGCTGGAACGCGTAGGGCTGCGAGACCGTGCTCACCATCTGCCGAGCCAGCTTTCCGGCGGCGAGCAGCAGCGCGTATGCGTGGCGCGCGCGCTGATCAACCACCCGGAGCTGATCCTGGCCGACGAGCCGACTGGCAATCTCGACGAAGCCAATGAGAACATTGTGCTTGACCTGTTTCGTCAGCTTCATCGCGATGGCACCACGCTGGTGGTCGTCACGCACGATCCGGAGGTGGCCGATGCGGCCCAGCGCACCGTCGTGCTTGAACACGGACGCGTGGCGCGGGCTGTCACCAATGAGAACTTCCGGGATTAAATCAGGGGGCAGTCATGAAAGGCCATCCCATACCCATAATTGCCTGTCTTCAGCTGCTGCTTGCGTTTGTACTGACCGCCGGCTGCGCCACGATCTTCCGCCCCTGCATCCATGAGGATGGCAGTTTCGGCAGCTGCCACTGGGCTGGATGCGTGCTTGTGGCTCTGGGGACAGTGCTTGTTCTTCAGGCGTTTGCACAGCTTCTGCTGCGAAGCGATGAAACCCGTCTGGGACTTGCGCTTGCCTCTCTGCCGGTTGCGGTCATGACCCTGCTTGTGCCCGGGACGCTGGTCGATCTCTGCTGCGTGGAGACAATGCGCTGCCTTTCTGTCATGCGTCCTGCAGCGCTGCTGACCGGCGGACTTCTCGTGATAACGCTTGCCGCGGAATGTGCGATCCTCTCCCGGAGGCTGCGCCGATGAGGGAAATTGCGCGACTTGCCTGGCGCAACCTGACGCGAAAACCGGGGCGTACGGCGCTTCTGCTCATTTTAACGGCGCTGCTGAGCCTGAGCATTTTCGGCGGCTCTGCCATGGTGCTGGGCATGCGCGGCGGGCTCAAACAGGTGGAAGGACGCCTCGGTGCCGACATCATCGTGGTACCGGCCAGCGCCAGATCCAGGACCGATCTCAGCAATCTTCTGCTGAACGGCACTACAGGTTATTTTTACATGAGCCATGATGTGCTCAGCGAGATTGAGGCACAGGAGGGCGTGGAGCGCGCTTCAGCGCAGATTTTTATGGCCTCGCTCAGGGCGGCCTGCTGTTCCATGGCCTTGCAGGTGATCGGCATCGATCAGGACACTGATTTCGTAGTGCAGCCGTGGATTGCCCGGCGCTACCACGGTGTGCTCGGAGACCTCGAGGTCGTGGCCGGCTCCAGGATCAACGCCGGAGTGGGTGATGTGATCCGCATCTACAACGAGTCCTGCACGGTCGTGGCCAAGCTTGAAAGCACAGGAACCGGTTTTGACACGGCTCTCTTTGCCGGCATGGGGACAATCAGAATGCTGCTGAAGGCAGCAGAGCGGATGGGGCATCCTCTTAAAATCAGCGGGGATCCCGCTGAGACCATATCGGCAGTCTATGTGGAGGTTAAGGACGGGTACAGCGTTGAGGCAGCTGCCGGGAAAATCAACGTCTATGTGCATAAAGTTCAGGCTGTACAGACCAGAAAAATGTTCAGCGGTGTTTCTGACAGTCTCAGCGGCATGGCGCGGGCGACCGTCTGGCTGACGGCGGCGCTGTGGCTGCTTTCCTTCCTGATCCTGCTGGCAGCCTTCTGTCTGCTGATGAACTCGCGCAAACGGGAATTTGCCGTACTGCGCGTTCTGGGGGCTTCGCGCAGAATGCTCTCCCGCCTCAGCCTGATCGAGATCCTGCTGCTGAGCGCTGCGGGCTGTGCTGCCGGCATTCTTGCGGGAGCGGCTGTGCTCCTGTCCTTTCACACCCTGATTGAAACGTCAGTCGGGCTGCCGATGATCCTGCCGGAGGGCAGAAGCCTGCTGCTGCTGTCGGCAGTGACTCTGCTGGCGGGGCTGCTGACGGCTCTGCTTGCCTCTGCCTGGTCGGCCTGCCGTCTGAGCGCAGTCGACGCCGGAACAATCCTGCGGGAGGGCACATAAGATGGATTTGATCGCCAAGGGTCTGACAAAACAGTATTTTCGCCAGCAGGCAGGGAGCAACGTCTTCACGGCGGTACAGCCGACCGATCTGACGCTCCACGCCGGGGAGCTTGCGGCCCTGACTGGACGTTCGGGCGGCGGCAAGAGCACGCTGCTCAATATGCTCTGCGGACTGCTGCGGCCGAGCGGCGGTCAGGTGCTGCTGGGCGGCACGGACATATACACGCTGGAGGAAGCAGCGCTGGCACGGTTCCGTAATGAACATATCGGCATTATCCCGCAGGGACGTTCCCTTCTCGATACCCTGACTGTGCGGGAGAACATTCTGCTTCCGCAGACGCTTTACTGCGGAGGGGCAGATTCCAATTTGACAGAACGGGCTGAAGAACTGATGCGGGAACTTGGCATTGCCGATCTGGGCAATGAACTGCCGCCGCAGCTCTCCGGCGGAGAAATCCGCCGTGCGGCGATCGTGCGGACACTGCTCGGCAGGCCGGAACTGATTTTTGCCGATGAGCCGACCGGCGACCTCGACGATGAGAACACCGCGGTGGTGCTTCGTCTGCTGAGACGTGCGGCCGACGAAGGCGCGGCGGTTTTCCTTGTGACTCACGAAGAAGACCTGCACCGGGCTGCGGACCGCGTGCTGGTGATGACGGGCGGGCAGTGCCGTGACCTCTGTGAACAGTAAGAAGGGATGTGTCCCGTATCCGTAGCGCATAGGTAAAAATCTGCAAAAGCGTACACGTGCCCCTGCACTTGCTTTTTTGTTTCCCTTATGGGCATATCGGTCAGGAAAGAGGCGGCTTTTGTCCCTATACTGCAGCGATACAGTCTGTGATGAAATCCTGCCATTTTTCATGAGCGCGGATAAGAGAAGCCTTTGGCAGTTACTTTAATCTAACTAAAATTGGTAAATTCGTTTATGTGATCTAACTTTGTACAGGATGAAAAACAATCCGCCTCTGCCGTCTGCTGCAGCAGACGGCAGAGATGCGGATGCCGCAGGTCAGCAGAACGGAAGGTGACATGGCATCTGCGCTGCGGACGCATCCTGTGCGGAATCGGGAGAGGAGAATTTTCTTGAAGAAAAAACATGTATTAAACGTTCTTGTCTGTTTGAGTGTCCTTTGCTGCGCCGGCCCTTTGAACGCAGCAAAAGTTGCCGTAGAAACAGGTGCCCGGCTGCTGCCGACTGTTGCCTGGCTGGTCGGGACTTACGATACGCTGGGGCGCCCGGATATGGCTGTGATTGACAGAACTGGCATTGCAGAGACTGCAGCCGGACAGAATATGGCATTTTACGTGTCAGTTGCCCCTTCACGTCAAACTGCGATGAATATCGAGTCTTCCGGTGCATTCACGGTGAATATCATGACCCCGGATATCGTGGCGCAGGGTGACTACTGCGGCTCTGTTTCAGCAGCGTCTGGCGGCACGTATTTTGACAAGTTTGCCGTCACTGGGCTGGAGCTGGAAAAAAGCGGAGCGGTGAACGCTCCTGTTCTTGCCAGAAGTCCACTGGTTCTGGAATGCCGTCTTCTGAAAACACAGGACTTCGCTGACGGCAAGCATCGGATGTACTTTGGAGAGGTCGTCGGTTACCGGGTTGAGGCTTCAAATCCGAACGGCGACAGAAACAATGGGGGTGCGCAGTTTGACCCGGTTAAATCTCAGATGCTTGTTTTCTTTGCAGGCGGCTCGGAGAAGAGCGGCTACTATAAAGTCAGCAAGCCATACGGACGCGCTGACAGACGGTATGGTGAAAAGTATCCCGATGGCGGCGGCCTCTTGCCGAAACGTGGACACTAAGGAGGATTGTCAATGAGAAAAATAAGATTCTGTACTGCAGCGCTTTTGACATCGGCTCTGTTGTCCCTCTGTGCCGGGGCTGCTCCGGCGGAGGTTCTAAAGTTTACGGGTTCGCCCGGCTTCCTGCTGTCACCCGCTATGGTGGTGGGCGTTTATACGCCCGAGGGAAAAACGAACTTCGCCACATTCCACCGGGGCGGAGTGGCCTCCTCGGGAAAGAACGGCGCCCCTCTGCGTATCGTTTTCGGCATCAACAATACGGGGAGGAGCTACACCTATCAGTGCCTGAAAGCGGCAGGTGCCTGCACTATCAATCTGCCCTCCGTCAAGCACATGGCTGATGTCATGCTGTTTGGCAGATACTCCGGACGTCCGCTCTCCGGCGATCAGGCGCTGCTTACGGAAAATGGCGGCTATCAGGACAAGCTGGCCGTCACCGGGCTGACAGCGGTGCGCGGCTCTGCCGTAAACGCTCCCATGATCGAGGAGTTTCCCATCTCCCTCGAGTGCGAACTGGAAGACGAAATATCTGTCACCGAGGGCCGTCCGAATCGCCTGATGGTTTTGAAGGTTGTAAAGGTCTGGGCTGATGAGAGCTATCTCGACGCTGGCGGAAAGATCAGCCCCATGAGTTCTGCTCCGGATTCCTCTATCCTGTACTATTCCGGTTCCAGGTCCCCTGCCGGCGGCTTCTACGGTTACGGGGAATTTGTAGGAAAGTCCGGACAGATCTCCGCCCCCTACCGCGCGAAGAAATAGCTGCCTCAGATCTGCGCTCCGCGTTACGGGGGCGCGGCAGAGATTATCTCAAGAGGGTACCATGCTGCTGACATCAGCAGTAATTTTATCCTCATGGAAAGGATGATAGTAATGAGGAATGGTAGGTTCGTATTGGCGGCATCACTGGCAGTTCTTGCGGCAGTCTCCATGACAGCGGCAGCCTCTGCACACGGCGTCTGGTTTGCAAAGAGACTGGGCAGAATGCAGCTCATACTGGGCGAGGGGGCCGACGACCGGGCCTATGACCCCTCGAAGGTTCTCTTCGTGCAGGGGTACGACGCGGACTACAAAAAGGTGGACGTCAAGCCGGTGAACGGCTGGCAGTTCATCACCATTGAGCCCGCTGAGAACCTGGCTGCGACGGTGACGGCCTTCTCCTACGGCTACTGGACTGTGACGGACGGCAAGTGGAAGAGACTGTCAGATGAGGACGTGAAGACGGCAAAGGATCAGATCACAAACATGAAGTATGACGTGCACTACTTTGCCTCTGTGAAGGAGCCGAAGCCCGTGGAGGGAATTCCCTATCAGATCGTCCCCATGAGCGATCCGACCGCCCTGAAAGTCGGCGATACGCTGGTGGTTCAGGCGCTCCACGACGGGAAACCCATGGCGGATACGGAGATCATTCCTGACTTCGTGACCAACCCTGAGGGCCGGGTGAAGACTGACGCCGAAGGCAAGGCCTCCATAACCGTGCGCAGCGCAAACTTCAACGTCATCGGTCTTGAGCTGTTCGCAGACAGCTACAGCGACCCGAACAACCCCAATGTGACAAAGGGAACGTTTGCTTCCTGCCTCAGCTTTCTGGTGAAATAACACACGATTCAGATCCACAGCTGACTCCTGATCATTGGCCCCGCCTGCAGCAAAGCGGGGCCTTGTTTTTGTGCCGCGGCAGTTTATTGAAAAATCGTTTTAGATGCTCGATGAAAACGACACTGCCGCCTGCCAGTTAACTCTATGAAACTCATTCCTGTTTCGGGCGTTCTGCAAAGTGTTCCAGATCTCTGCAGCCTGCAGTGGTCTTTATTACGCCCGTCAGAGTTTGTCTCATTGTAATTATTTATGTAGGAAGGTTACGAAATAATATCATTTTAAAACAGCAAAAAAACAGAAAATCCTTCTTGACAGAAAAAAGTTAGCGATGTATAACTTGTTTGTTAAGGGTTAGATTGAACTAATTGACTTTGCCGGTCCGGCCTTGTGCGGCCAGCCGTCAGGACAGAAGGTGAAAACAGAATGCTGCCGTTATCAGTTTGTAAGCCTGGTGATTCAGGTGCAATTGTGCGGATCACGGGGAAGGACGACGTGCGCCGGCATCTGGCTGAACTGGGGTTTGTCCTTGGCGAAAACGTCAGGGTGCTGACAGAAATTGAGGGCAATATGATCGTCCAGGTCAAGGAAAGCCGTGTGGCTCTGAGCAAGGATCTGGCGTTGCGGATCATGATCTGACAATGTTCTGACAGGGGGGAAAGAGAATGAAAACACTGAAGGATGCAAAGGTTGGCGAGACTGTGACAGTCTCCAGGATCCACGGTGAGGGCGCTCTCAAGCGCCGCATCATGGACATGGGGATTGTAAAGGGCGTTAAGATCTATGTGCGCAAAGTCGCACCGCTCGGCGATCCCATGGAGCTGACGCTGCGCGGTTATGAGCTTTCGCTGCGCCGCGGCGACTGTGAAATGATTGAAACAGAATAAGACAGAATTAGTGAGACAGAATGAGACGTCTGAAACTACCAGAGGGGGAAAATTTCAATGACGTTAAAAATTGCTCTTGCGGGAAATCCTAACTGCGGCAAAACGACGCTGTTCAACGCGCTGACCGGCAGCGCCCAATACGTGGGCAACTGGCCCGGCGTGACTGTGGAGAAAAAGGAAGGCCGGCTGAAAGGCCATAAAGATGTGGTCATTCAGGATCTTCCGGGAATCTATTCGCTGTCACCCTATACGCTGGAAGAACGCATTTCTTTCACCTATCTCGTGAACGACCATCCCGACGCGATCATCAACATTGTGGATGCCACCAACCTTGAGCGCAACCTGTACCTCACCACGCAGCTTGCGGAGCTCGGCACGCCCATGGTCGTGGCGCTCAACATGATCGATGCAGTGCGCCGCAGCGGCAGTCAGATTGATAAAAAACGTCTTGCTGAGTCGCTGGGCTGCATTGTTGTGGAAATGTCGGCCCTGAAGGGGGAAGGCATCATGGAGGCCGCCGAGGCTGCGATCAAAGCGGCTGAAGAGCGTAAGGGCATTGAGCCGCTTCACTGCTTTGACGGCGCGCCGGAACATGCCATCGCCCATATTGAGGAATCCATTGAAAATCTGGTGCCCGGAGAAAATCTGCGCTGGTACGCCGTCAAGCTGTTTGAGCGCGACAGGCGCGTGTATGATCTTCTGAATCTTCCTGCAGACCTGCTCGCCCACATTGAAGGGCACATCAAAGACTGCGAGAAGGAAATGGATGATGATTCTGAAAGCATCATCACCAATCAGCGATATGAATATATTGCCAAACTCTCGAAGACCTGCTGGGTTAAGAGAGAACGCGAAGGCGGCACGTTGTCGGACAAGGTCGACAGAATCGTCACGAACCGCGTGCTGGCACTGCCGATTTTCGCGGCTGTCATGTACTGCGTGTACTACATTGCCATTACGACAATCGGCACGTGGGTGACTGATTACACCAACGATGTGATCGTCGGCGAGTGGGCGCAGGGCGGCGCGGCGGCTCTTCTTGAGAAATGGGGCGTTTCCGGCTGGCTCAGCAGTCTGATCGTCGACGGCATCATCGGCGGCGTCGGCGCGGTCATCGGCTTTGTGCCTCAGATGATTGTTCTGTTCCTGATGCTTGCTGCGCTTGAAGATGTCGGCTACATGGCCCGCGTGGCGTTCATCATGGATCGTATTTTCCGCCGCTTCGGCCTTTCGGGAAAGAGCTTTATTCCCATGCTCATTGCTTCCGGCTGCGGCGTGCCCGGCGTGATGGCGACACGCACCATTGAGAACGAGCGCGACCGGCGCATGACCATTATGACCACCACGTTCATTCCCTGCGGCGCGAAAATGCCCATTATCGCGCTGATCGCCGGAGCCATCTTCCCCGGCCAGTCGTGGGTCGCGCCGTCGGCCTATTTCCTCGGCGTCGCGGCAGTTATCGTAAGCGGCATTATCCTCAAGAAAACCCGTCCGTTCCAGGGCGACCCTGCCCCGTTTGTAATGGAACTGCCGCCCTATCACATTCCCTCGCTGACCAATGTGCTGCGCAGCACCTGGGAGCGCGGTTCCAGCTTCATCAAGCGCGCCGGCTCCATCATTCTGCTTTCCAGCATTCTGATCTGGTTCGTCAGCAGCTTCAGCCTTGCCGGCGGACTTCACATGGTTGAGGACATGAACGAGTCCATGCTTGCTTCCATCGGCAGCGCCATTGCGCCGCTGTTCGCGCCTCTGGGATTCGGCACATGGCCGAGCGTTGTGGCGACTGTCATGGGGCTTGTGGCTAAGGAAGAAGTTGTCGCTGTGTTCGGCGTGCTCTACGGGGTTGCCGGCGATGCCATGGAAATGGTTGACGCCGGCGAGTTCGAGGGGCTCGCTCCCATCGCCCAGCACTTCACCCGGCTTTCAGCGTTCTCGTTCATGGCGTTCAACCTTCTCTGTGCTCCCTGCTTTGCCGCAGTCGGCGCAATCCGCCGTGAAATGAACAACGGAAAGTGGACGCTGTTCGCCTTTACTTATATGTGCTGCTTTGCTTACTACGTTGCGTTTATGATTTTCCAGCTCGGTTCATGGGCAGAAGGCAATGGCTTCACCTATCTGACGGCAATTGCCTGCGGTATGGCGGCTCTGATGCTCTGGGCCCTTTTCCGTCCCGAACCTGAAGACGGCGGGGAGCTGATTGACACTGCCCGCCAGAGAGCCTGAGCTGAAGGCGGATTGAAAAAATCCGCAGCATTTGCCGGCAGTTTCCGAAAGGAGTGAAAAGACATGTCATCGGAAGTCATCAATATTCCTACAGCGGTTGCACTGATCTGCGTCGTGGTTTTTGCCGTCATGCTGATCAGAACACTTGTAAAAATCCATCGCAGCGGCGGCTGCGCAGGGTGCAATGGCTGCAGCGGCAGTTCCGGCTGCACCGCGTGTCATTTTGCTTCCACGAAGAACAGCCGTTATTCTGAAAGTTCGCCCCGTACACAGGAACGGGACTGAACCCCGGCACCACCTTCTAAATCCTCCTCTATCTCATATATTTCTCTTTTCAGAGGACGCCGTCCTGCACGGGAGCGGCGTCCTTCCTTAATTTATGGAGGCCGGAGAAAGCCCCTGAATGTTCCACGTGGAACGTTCAGAAGCACTCCGTTCAGGCGAGTGAAATCCGCAGGATGCAGATCATCTTTTCAGTGATGCGGGAATCCGCCTTTTTATGATTGGCAGTTCTTCAAAAAACAGATAAAATTGAGACAGTTCTGTGAAAGGCCGGACTGCCCTCCTGCGTTTCACATCTCCTCCCATTCAAAAACTGACGCGCCTGCCGAAACGGCGGCGCGTCTTTTTTTTATAGCTCCAGGGCACGGGAGAAAGAAGTGCCGTTTGCACAAAATACCGGTTCCGGTGCGTTGTCGCTGCGCCGCTGTTCTCCGCAGCGTTGTTTCATCAGACCGTTGGCGGCGCCGCTGGCAATTTCCGTCGGAAACAGCGGCAGGTAGGCCCGAAAGTCATTGCCTGCCGGGAGAACTGATTAACAGTGCGTTCTGAGGCAGTTTTTCGCGCCGGACGCGCCGGAGATGGAAGAGAGCCGGACAGCCCTGAGCGCCGCTTTCTTTAAGGCTGTTTATGGCGGGCGTACTGCTCTGCGGAGCAGTGGACAAAAGTGCAGGCGGTGCGGGTTTTCCCGGCCGGCAGTACAAAAAAAACGGCGCCGGAAAGATGAAGGAGTCTTCTTTCCGGCGCCGTTTTTCCGTCAGATTTTCAGAGCATGATCGTTCTTTAAAAGTGCCGCTGTTTTTTCAGAACATGAATTCAGAAGATTTTTTTGAGTCAAAGAACGCTTCTATAAGCTCAAAATTAGTTAACAACGTATTAAATATATTAAAAACGTATAAATTTTTCCCTCATTACCTATTTGGGTATTGTGCTTTCACAGGTATTGTTCATAAAATTAAGCGTGTAAGATTATTTGTGAGTTTTTAAAATTAGGCGTGTAAAGTTACCTGTGAGTTTTTGAAGGGAGGAAATGTACTTGTTTGCGGCATCCGGAACTGTTTGTTCGGACGGATAGCCGCGCCGGCTCTGAATTTTTATGTATATTTATATGGAAGTATATGGAAGAAACTTTTTGCTGTTGCCTTTTTACTTTCCGCTGCGATAGGCATTCATCAGGCATCCGGCAAGCAGCATCTGCCGTTCGCCGCGGGTGATCCCCGGCAGCGAAAGCGTCACGGGAATCTTTCTGTCTCCGTCGATCAGCTGCGCTTGAATGGTTTCCGCTTCTGAAGCGATCATTTTTCTTACGCCGGGGATGAACAGCCACTGTCCCACTTTGAACTTCGCGCGGTCTTCCGGCGTCACGATCCACGGTGCCATGCCCCAGTTCACGAGGTTGCTGCGGTAGCGTTTTGTGGCATATTCGCAGGCGGCGTTGGCCTGCCCGTCCAGCATTTTCTGGCTTGAGGCGGCCTGCTCGCGCGCCGAGCCGTCGCCGGGTTTCACGGCGCACACAAGGCTGCCGAATCCCGTGTCCTCAGCCTTCACGCCGGCAGTTTTCAGAAGCTGCTCCGCTTCGGCGGGAAGCGGCGTTCCGTTCTTCACGGCGGCAGCGCGTGCTTCCTCAAGGGCTTTGGCTTTCTTCGCGTGAGGCACGTACTGAGGGTCTTTGCGCTGCAGGGCAAACTCCGCCAGCTTCAGCGGGTTGCTGCGCAGCGACGAGGTCTCTCCGGAGGGGATCAGTTCATCGGTGGTGGTGACGGGATCGCTGATGACGGAAGCGACCAGCAGCAGCTGGTTTTCCGGCAGCGGTGCGATCTCAGGCCACGGCTTGATGTTCGGCCCGTACTGCAGCTTCACTTCAGGCTTTGGATGACCGAAGCCGTTGTACACGCGCTTTGCGTAAATCTGGCTGTCGAAGCGGTAAGGTTCGTGGTCTTTCAGTTTATCGGCATATTCGAACGCGCTGGTGAGTACGCCGCCGTTGGCTGCGGTTGCGGCGATGGATCGGGCGTCCATAAGCGCCACGGCTGCCCACTGCCCGCTGTTGGGCTTGGATCCGTCGCGGTTGGGGAAGTTGCGGGTGGTATGCCTGATGCTGAAGCCGCTGCTGTACGGGGTTTCTCCGGCTCCGAAGCAGGGGCCGCAGAACGCCGGGTAATTGACGGCGCCTGCATTGATCAGCTTCTGCATCCAGCCGCCGTTCATCAGGGCCTCATTGACGGGCATACTGGAGGGATACACGCTGAGGCTGAACGCTCCGCTGCCGATGTCCCGGCCATCAAGAATCTGGGCGGCGGCCACGAGGTTTTCAAAGTTGCCGCCGGCGCAGCCGCAGATGATGCCCTGATCCACGTGGAACCTGCCGTTCCGGAACTTGCCGGCCATGTCGATTTTCAGGTCGGGATTGTCCATCAGCTCGCGGGCATCGCGCTCTGCCCTGTGGAGAATGTCGGGGGCGCCGGCCTGAAAATCTGCAATGGTATAGGCGTTGCTGGGGTGGAACGGCACGGCGATCATCGGTTCAACTGTGCTCAGGTCGATAATCACGGCGCCGTCATAGCGTGCGGCTTCTGCCGGATCGATTTTTCTGTAATCCTGCGCCCGGCCGTGCACGCGGAAGAACTCCGCAATCGTCTCATCGGTGCGCCAGACTGAAGTCCAGCATGCGGTTTCGGTGGTCATCACGTCGATGCCGAGGCGGAACTCGGCGCTCAGATTCGAGACGCCGGGACCGACGAACTCAAGGGCTTTGTTCTTCACGAACCCGCTTTTGAACACAGCACCCACCAGTGCGATGGCCACATCGTGAGGCCCGACGCCGGCACGCGGCGCGCCTGTCAGATACACGGCGATGACGCCGGGCCACTTCGTGTCATACGTGCGCCCCAGTATCTGCTTGACCATTTCGGGACCGCCCTCACCTACGGAAACGGTACCCAGCGCGCCGTAGCGAGTATGACTGTCGGTGCCGAGAATCATGCCGCCGGACTTTGCCATGGTTTCGCGCATGTACTGGTGCATGACGGCCAGATGGCGCGGCACAAAAATGCCGCCGAACTTCTGCACGGCCGTGAGGCCGAACATGTGGTCGTCCTCGTTGATGGTGCCGCCGACGGCGCACAGGCTGTTGTGGCAGTTGGTCAGCACGTAGGGCACGGGGAACTCCTTCAGGCCGCAGGCGATGGCCGTCTGCAGCGCCGCCACGTAAGTGATGTCATGGCTCGTCAGGGCGTCAAACTTGATGTGAAGCAGGCCGTCGCCCTGATCTGTGCTGTGAGCTTCAATGATGCGGCGGGCCATGGTGCCCTCGCCTGATTCAAGCGGCATTTTTCCTTCATAATGAACTCCCTTTTCAGCAAGACGTGCCTGGAGTTCCTGCGCTGAAAGCTTCTCAGGCTCCTCAATCAGCGCCTTTCCGGCAAAAAGAGTCACCGGACGGTCAAGAA
>CAZDXA010000031.1:0-26737 GCA_964509435.1 uncultured Synergistaceae bacterium
GACGGCGAGATCGTCATCGTCGACGAGTTCACGGGCCGCCTGATGTTCGGCCGCCGCTACTCGGACGGGCTTCATCAGGCCATTGAGGCCAAGGAGCACGTGAAGATCGGGCGCGAGAGCCAGACCCTTGCCACCATTACCATTCAGAATTATTTCAGAATGTACAGCAAGCTCGCCGGCATGACCGGAACCGCGGCAACAGAGGCCGAGGAGTTCAAGGACATCTACAACCTCGGCGTCGTCGTGATTCCCACCAACAAGCCTGTGATCCGCAAAGACCTGCCCGACAAGGTGTACCGCACAAAAGACGAGAAGTTCACCGCAGTGGTTGAAGAAATTGAAAAGCTCCACGCCACCGGACGGCCCATTCTTGTGGGCACCGTTTCGGTTGCCGTCTCTGAGCACGTCAGCCGTCTGCTGCGCGCCCGCCGGATTCCCCACCAGGTGCTGAACGCGCGCTACCATGAAAAGGAATCTCTGATTGTGGCACAGGCCGGCCGCTTCGGTGCGGTCACCGTCGCCACCAACATGGCCGGACGCGGAACAGATATTCTTCTCGGCGGCAACCCCGAATTCCTTGCACGCGAGGAGTACCGCGCCAAAAACCTGAACCCTGAGGCCGAAGCTGACAAGCCGAAGTGCGAGGCAATCCTTGCCCAGATGAAGGCCGTGTGCGCTGATGAAAAGGAAAAGGTCCTGAAGCTCGGCGGGCTGTGCATTCTGGGAACAGAGCGCCACGAATCGCGGCGGATCGACAATCAGCTGCGCGGACGTGCCGGCCGTCAGGGCGACCCCGGCAGCACGTGCTTCTACCTGTCGCTTGAGGATGACCTGCTCCGCCTGTTCGGCTCTGACCGCATCGGCGGCATGCTGGACAAGCTGGGTATGGAGCAGGGCGAATCCATCGAGCATCCTCTTCTGACCAAGGCAATCGAAAACGCCCAGAAGAAAGTTGAAATGATGCACTACGACGTGCGCCGCCAGCTCCTGATGTACGACAACGTGATGAACCAGCAGCGCGAGGCCGTCTACACCGAGCGCAGCACCATCATGACCGATCCGGACATTCTTGCCCATGCCAAGGAAATCGCTGTCGGCAACGTGGACGACATTATCGACCTGACCTATCCCGAGGACAAGGAAGCCAATCCTTCACTGGCTGCCACCAAGCTGCGTGAGATCTTCTGGCCCGGCATTGAAAAGCCTCTGGCCGGCATTGATGACCGCCGCGCCGTGGAACCTGCGGTGAAGACCATTAAAGAGGAAATTTCCAAAAAGTTCGACGAACGCGTCAGCAAACTCGAGCCTGCCATTGCCGAGGGGCTGTTCCGCTTCATTGCCCTGCATGTGGTTGACGGTGCCTGGAAAGAGCACCTTCTCGGCATGGATGTGCTGCGTCAGGGCATCGGCCTGCGCGCAGTCGGCCAGAAAGACCCGCTGATGGAATATCAGTTTGAGTCATATAACCTGTTCCAGGAGACTATGGCCCATGTGCGCGAGCAGATCACACAGCTGTTCTTCCGCGTGGCAATTGTCAGCGATGAAGACCGGATCCGCCGCGCAGCGCCCGCAGCTCTGCGCGAAAACCGCGGCGCGGGTGCAGCGCCCGCGCCTGAGCCTGCTCCGCAGCGCCGGGAAGCGCCGTATTTCAACCCGCAGATGTCGCGCGGCGGCGCAAATTACTTTGCGAATTACAATTCCGGCAGCGGCGAACGGCGCCAGCCGGTGCACGTTAAGAAAGTGGGACGCAACGATCCCTGCCCCTGCGGAAGCGGCAAGAAATACAAAAACTGCTGCGGCAGAAATCTCTGATCTGAACGGAGGAGTCCTGATGAGAAAAATTGTTCTGAGCGTTCTCGCGGCGCTGTGCTTCCCGGCCTGCGCAGCGGCTCTGCCGCTGGAGTCCTCTGATATTGCTGCGATGGTTCAGGAATGCCCGTCTCTTGACGAGTATAAAAACGACCCGGCTGTCATCTGGAGCCGCAAGCAGCTTTACACGCAGGACAGCCGCAGAAGGACTGTCAAAACAACGTCTTATGTGATTCTCTGCGGCGCTTCTGCAAAGCTGGACTGGCTTGAAAGCCAGATGATCGCTCCGGCAGGCGGCAGCGTTGAGCTTGAGCAGGCTGCTATTTTCGATCCCGGCACGTCAAAACTGGTTCAGAATATCCCCGTCGACAGGGATGAACTGACCCACGGCCGCATTGTGCTGAAGCCTCAGCCGCTGCCTGACGAGTACGTCTTTGTACTGAGCTACCGCCAGACATTCCCTGATCCTGACGTGATGGAGGACATCGCGTGGATCAGCGCGGATTTTCCCACATGGGAGGGCAGCGTGCAGGTGCGCATTGACAAGAATCAGGAACTTCTCTACGAGTCAGGCACCAACGCCGAACCGACCATTGACGCTGACAATAATTTCCGCCGCTACGGCTGGTTCTATTTCAAGCAGCCTGCCACCCGCGGCATGAGAGGCATGGTTGACAGTTCCGATCCTTATGTGATGTTCAGCCTTCAGCGCGGCCCAGCGTCCGAAATCGCCATGATGAATGATCTGGCATCCCGCAAGTGGGGGCCTATTCCTGCTGAGTACGTTGAAGCGGGAACCGGCACTGAAGCCGATCTGAAAACGGTTGCCCGCTTCTGGCGCAGCAAATCGCGCATCCGCGCCGCCGGAATCTGGCGCAGCGCTGATGCGGTGCCTGCCGAAGGCCCCTGGACCACATGGGAGGCCGCCTATGTTGCAGCCCAGTGGCTGCAGCAGAGAGGCTGGAAAGCCGAGGTCTGGTTTCAGCACGTGACGCCCCAGACGAAGGAATCCCTTTCATGCCCCGAGGCGTTCCAGTCGCCGACCCTGCTGCTGACCGAGCCGAAAGGGAGAAAAGCGTGGTATTTTGTTCCCGGCCAGCCGGTTGAACCGGGGAAAGTTCCTGTGACACTGCGCGGAAAGGCGCTGTACGCAGCCGGCGCTAAACGCCTGAGAAAGAGGTCTGTGGGCGGCTCGCGGCTGGAAAAGAACCGGCTTTCGATTTTCTGGAAACTGAACGTCGCCGCTGACTGCACCGTTTCCGGCACGCTTGACCTGAGAATCCGCAACAGCTGGGTTGACCAGTTTGACGGACTGGATTCCTGGGACAAGGATCGTGTCTTTACGCTGCTGGACGGGCTTGAAGGCTGGGTTGACCTGAACGAGGAGCCGAAAGTGGATTCACTGGGCGGGCAGGGCGTCCGCATTGTGATGAACGTGCGGGCCCGTTCCGGCATACAGGCCCCGCAGGGCGGCCTGCTGATCGGACTGCCTTCGGTGATTCCCGGGCCGCTGCTCCGTCTGCACGACATCAGCAGCAGTGCAGTGCTTAAATTTCCGTTTGTCGTTACGCAGGACTACAGCGTAAACCTGCCGTCCGGATACCGTGCTCTGAGCACGCCCTACAAGCAGGACCAGGGCAGCTATGTCAGCAGCTACAGCAGCCAGTACCGCATCAATACAAGGAAAAACGATCTTGAGGGCGGCGAAAAGCTGCTTCAGAATGAAATCCGCGTTGATGCCGACGCGCTGCCTGGATTCAAACGGATCATTGAAATGTGGGGAACCTGGAGAAGCGCAAACCTGACTCTGGTGCCCACCCGTCATTAACTAAACCGCAGGAAGATTGGAGCAAAAACACGAATGGCAGATAACATCACGGCTCTGAAGGCCCTTGTCAGTGAAGCGCTGAAGAGCATTGCGGAGGAAAAGGGCGTGGATCCCGCTGAAATCGGCGAAGTCCACTTTGAGCGTCCCAAGCAGGAGAATCACGGTGACTGGGCGACCAACGCCGCCATGCAGTACAGCCGGCTGATGGGTTGCCGGCCCCGCGAGCTTGCTGAGCTTGCAGCAAAGCGCCTGAGCGCTGACCGCCACATCCGCAGCATTGAGGTTGCCGGCCCCGGATTTATCAACTTCTACCTGTCAAACCTCTGGATGGCCGATGTCATAAAAGACGTTCTTACCGCACGCGAAAACTACGGCCGCGTTGATCAGGGCAGAGGACGCAGGGCGCAGGTTGAGTTTGTAAGCGCCAACCCCACCGGCCCCCTTCACGTCGGCCACGGCCGCGGCGCCGCCGTCGGCGACGTCACCGGCAATATTCTCTCGTTTGCCGGCTGGAACGTTGAGAAAGAATATTATGTCAACGATGCGGGCCTGCAGATGAACATCCTCGGCCGTTCCACGCAGTCGCGCTATTTCGAGCTGCTGGGACACCCCGAGAAGTTCCCCTTCCCTGAAGAGTCCTACAAGGGGCATTATATTTACGACATAGCCCGGGAAATCATCGACCAGCACGGCAGCGATTTTCTTGACAAGCCGCTTGAGGAGAGCCTTCCGTTTTTCAGAACCTATGCGGCAGACCGCATTCTCGGTCAGATCAAGGACGAGCTGAAAGCCTTCGGCGTCACATTTGACAAGTTCTTCTCGGAAAAGTCGCTCTACGACCGCGGACTGGTGCCCGCCGCCATTCAGACGCTGAAAGACCGCGGACATCTGTACGAGCAGGACAATGCTCTGTGGTTCCGCACCACCGAGTACGGCGACGACAAAGACCGTGTCCTTATGCGCTCCAACGGCGTGCCGACCTATTTCACCTCTGACATCGCCTATCACAAGGAGAAGTTCGACCGCGGTTTCGACCGTGTTGTCGATGTGTGGGGCGCTGACCATCACGGATACGTGCCGCGCATGAAAGCCGCCATCGAGGCGCTCGGCTATGACCCGGCAAAATTCAGCATTCTGCTGATACAGTTTGTCAATCTGCTCCGCGACGGCGAGCAGGTCAAAATGTCCACCCGCAGCGGCCAGTTTATCCCACTGCAGGAAGTGGTTGATGAAGTGGGCGTCGATGCCGCGCGCTACTATTTCCTGATGCGCCGCAGCGACAGCCATCTTGACTTTGACCTTGAACTCGCAAAAAGCCAGTCTGCCGACAATCCCGTATATTATGTGCAGTACGCCCATGCCCGCGTGTGCAGCATCCTGCAGAAGGCGGCAGAGAAGAATATCCCGCTTCCTTCGCCTGATGCCTTTGATTCTGAAAAGATCGCCACGCCTGAAGAGAAGCGCATTCTCACGAAGATTGCGCAGTTCCCTGATGAAGTGGGGCGCGCTGCGCAGGACCTGGAGCCTCACCGCATTGTCAATTACGTTTACGAACTTGCCGGCGATTTCCATTCCTATTACAACAGCGGCAGCCGTATTCTTGAAGAGAGCGGAGCGCAGCAGAACACCCATCTTCTGATGGTTGAGGCAGTACGCGTCGTTCTTGCCAACGCGCTTCACCTTCTGGGAATTTCCGCGCCGGAAAAGATGTAGCCATGAAACTGCGCTGGGTGGCCTTTGCCGCGGCGGTTGCAGTCATGACGGCGATGTTTGCCACAACCATGTACAAGGAGTACAGCCGTCAGACAGAACTGAAAAAGCTGATTCAGCAGAAGACCCAGGCACTTGAAGAGGCACAGGACCGGCTGAGCCGCATGCGTGACCGCGTTGAGTTTTTCAAAACCGAAGAAGGTCAGGCATGGATTGCCCGGGATAAGCTGAACATGGCGTTCAGCGGCGAGGAAATCTATAAAATCGAAGGCACGCCTTCCAGCGGCGATGCCGCGGAAAACGGAAAAAGCGCCGGAAAAGAAAAACAGAATCCGTGATATAAATGAACCCTCCCTGCCGGGTACCGGCAGAGAGGGTTCATTTGTGAACAGAGTTTCAGTTCCGACAGCCGGCAGGCCGAATGGTCAAGGCTGTCAGCCTGCTGCGGGCTCCTGCGCCGCAACCCGCAGCCTGAACGCAGCGGGACGCCCGGCGTTTTACGGGAAATTATTCCAGGTCTGTCCAGTCCGGGTCGTCGTTGGCCATGTAGAAATACAGCGAAGCGACAGAGCAGTAGGGTGAAAATTTTCTGCGGTACCTTTCAAATCGGGTGCGGCTTAATGTTTTGAAACCGTAGGCTTTTTTCATGCCGTTCTGCAGGGCCATGTCATCGTAGCTGAAGATGTTCAGCCGCCCCAGCGTGAACTCCGTGATCATTTCTGCCGTCCAGCGGCCGACGCCTTTTATTTTCATCAGAAAGGCAATGACTTCGTCGTCAGACATGTTCTTCAGCTTTGCGAAGTCATATTTTCCGCTCAGAACGTCCTGTGAAAGCTGCAGAATGTATTCTGCCTTCTTCCGCGAGATCCCCGTGCTTCTGATTTCGTCAGCACTGCGGGCGCAGACTGCCTGCGGCGTGACTTTTCCGACCAGACTGACAAAGCGCTCCGTAATCACGTCAGCCACATGGTTTGACAGCATCTGGCTGATAATGTGAAAGACCAGCGCCGTGTAAATATCGCTGACTGTGCCGCCATCCAGCTTTCCGTACCGCTGAATCAGCTTTTTCAGCGTTTCATCCCTCTGGGAAAGACATTCCATCTCTTTCTGTCCGTATTGAATCATTGAAATTCACCTCTCAGGCACCCGCTGCTCGTTTCCGGCGCGCAGGGGCGCCCTTTTCAGTTCGGCCGGCCGCCGGCGTTCCTGCAGATGCTGTATTCTGAAAACACGTTTCTGCAGTTATATTGCTGCGGTTCAGACCTGTTATTCTCATGCCCGTCTGTGGTAGTATGATAAAACAGAAATGCTGAGGTGTCCATTCAAGGGAGTGTGAAAAGCATGAAAGATCTCCGTGACACGCTGCGCGCGGTAGTGGTGCAGGCTGAGCCTGTGCTTTTTGACAAAAGGGCCTGCGTTGACAGGGCGCTGTGCCTGATTGACGAGGCGGCTGAAAAATATCGGCCTGACCTTGTGGTGTTCCCCGAACTGTTCATTCCGGGCTATCCCTTTGGCATGAATTTCGGCTTTTCCGTGGGGACGCGGGACGATAAAAACCGCCCTGACTGGCTGCGCTACTACAGAAATTCAGCTGTTGTCCCCGGCCCGGAAACTGAGGCGCTGGCTGCCGCGGCGTCCAGGCACCATCTGTATCTCAGCATGGGATTTTCAGAGCGCGATGCCGTCAACGGCACGCTGTACAACGCAAACCTGATTTTCAATCCTGACGGCACGATGGGGCCGGTGAAGCGAAAGCTCAAGCCGACAGGGAGCGAAAGGGTGGTATGGGGCGACGCAGACCGGGGTTTTTTCCCTGTGACGGAAACACCGTGGGGGCCGCTGGGCTGTCTGATCTGCTGGGAGTCCTACATGCCGCTGGCGCGCATGGCGCTGTATGAAAAGGGCGTCACAGTGTATATCAGCGCAAACACCAATGACAATCCCGAGTGGCAGGACGCAGTGCGTCACATTGCCCGCGAGGGGCGCTGCTTCTTCATCAACGCCGACCTTTTTTTCAGGAAAAGCAGCTATCCGGAAGGGCTTCATGAAGACCTCAGCGGTCTGCCGGATATTGTGTGCCGCGGTGGTTCGTGCATTGCCGACCCGTTCGGACACTATGCGGCGCCGCCGCTCTGGGACTGCGAAGGCTTTGTTTTCGCCGAACTTGACATGTCCCTTGCGGAAAAGGCAAAGATGGAGCTTGACGTGTGCGGGCATTATGCGAGACCTGACGTGCTGCGCTTTTCGTTTGACGACCGCTGAGGGGCAGATGAAAGCGGATCCTGTGCAGTTCCGTGCTGTCAGCTGACTGCCGCCTGAACAGCCCGGCTTTCCTGAGGTCTGAATGCAAAAGAGCACCGTTTCTCCTCTGCCGTCAGTGACGGAGGGGGAAACGGCGCTCTGTTTTTCAGTCTGCTTCATTCATCTGCGGGACGGGAAAGACTTTAGAAATGCCTGCCGCAGTAAGGGCAGACACCCTCATAACCGACTCTCTGCGAGCTTGCGGCGCCGCAGCCGGGGCAGGTTCTCATCTCAAAGACGGCTGAATCCTGCGAAGGCCTTGCGCCGAAAAGCACGATGGTATCCTGCGCCGGGCCCTTGATGGTGCAGTTCTGCAGGTACTTTTCGCCGATCAGCTTCGAGATCAGGCTTTTCGTTTCGCTGATATTCTTGCCGAGGCAGTCGGCGGTCTCTTTCATGCTGACAATGCCGTCAGCGTCAGCCATGAAAAACTGATCCAGCTGCGTCAGCATGATGCGAAGCTTCTTCTTTTTCATTGAAAGCCAGACCAGCCACAGGCCAAACAAAATCATCAGGCCGTATACGATGTAGCTGCCGAGCGTGAGATCTTTGTTCTTGTCAAACATCAGAAGAATAGTGCCCAGCAGTGTTGTGATTGCCAGGAACCACCCGAATCCGGCCTGTATTTTTCCGGCCACTGCCTTGCGCGCGGTTTTGCCTTCATTTACATACATAAAAAAGCCTCCTCAGCGCGATATGTGCTGTCTGTCAGGTCACCCGGAGACAGTCCGCCGCGCGGCATTTCTCTGTGTCCGAACGGCGCTGCTGCGGCTCTGTCCCCTGAACTGCTGGTTTATATTTTGTTCTTTTGCATTCAGCACGTTCTCACATTTATAGTGTGTATTATACTTTTATTGTCCGGAAACCGCAAGATGCCGCGTTTTTTCGCCCGGCGGGACTGCACTGTCTCCGGAGTGCAGCCGTGTTCTTGAGGAAAATGGTGAAAGCTGTTACAATACAAGTTATTCTGCCGTGTGCGACAGGTACGGCAGAATTTTTTAATTCCCGTACAGAAACGGCCGCGGGCCGTATTTTACTGAACCATGGAGGCAGAAAACATGGCTGAGAAGAATTTTTACATCACCACCCCGATTTATTATGTGAATGACGTGCCTCATATCGGGCATGCCTACACGACGATCGCAGCCGACACGATGGCGCGCTACAAGCGCATGGACGGCTATGACGTGTTTTTCCTGACAGGCACTGACGAACACGGTCTGAAGGTCAGCCAGAGCGCTGAAAAACGAGGCATCACGCCGCAGCAGCTTACTGACGAACTGTCCCAGAACTTCCGCGATCTGCTGCCGCTCATTGACGCGACCAATGACGACTTCATCCGCACCACGCAGGAGCGCCATATCAAGGTGGCGCAGATGGTCTTTAAAAAGCTGCTTGCTCAGGGCGACATCTATAAGTCCAAGTACAAGGGCTGGTACTGCGTGCCCTGTGAGACCTATGTGCCTGAGGCCAGCCAGGGGCCGGACCACACCTGCCCTGACTGCCACCGCCCGCTGATTCAGATGGAGGAAGAGAGCTATTTCTTCCGCTGCTCTGCCTACGCTGACAAGCTGCTGAAATACTATGAGGAACATCCCGACGCGATCAAACCGAAAATCCGCTATAACGAAGTCGTCAGTTTTCTGCGCATGGGGCTGAAAGACCAGTCCATCTCGCGCCTGAGCAAGAGCGTGCCGTGGGGCATTCCCGTGCCGGGTGACGAGAAGTTCACGATTTACGTGTGGTTCGAGGCGCTGATCAACTACCTGACAGCCTGCGGCTACGGCACTGACGAGGCGAAGTTCAAAAAGTACTGGCCCGTGGTCAATCATCTGGTAGGCAAGGACATTGTCCGTTTCCACAGCATCATCTGGCCCACCATGCTGCTGGCTCTCGGTCTGACGCCGCCTGCCTGCGTGTATTCCCACGGCTGGTGGACCCGCGATGGTGAGAAGATGTCAAAGTCGCGCGGCAACGTCGTTGATCCGCGCGAGATGGTCGGCCTCTACGGCTCTGACGTGTTCCGCTATTTCCTGCTGCGCCAGGTGACTTTCGGCCTTGACGGCGATTTCTCCGAGCTGGCGCTGGTGCAGCGCATCAACTCCGATCTTGCCAACGACCTGGGCAACCTGCTGAGCCGTACAGCGACCATGATTGAGAAATACCGCGGCGGCATCGTGCCGGCACCTTCAGCTTATGAGGCGCTCGACACCGATGTGAAGGAACAGGCCGCCTCAGCTTTTGATGAATACAAGAAGGCCATGAACGAGTATCAGTTCGACGAGGCGCTGAAATCGCTGTGGAGCATGATCGGCCGCGCCAACAAGTACATTGACGAGACAATGCCGTGGAAGCTCGGCAAGGACCCATCGCTTTCGGCCCGCCTTGACACGGTGCTTTCAGTGCTTGCCGAAGAGCTGAAGCTCGCCGCGCTGATGCTGGCGCCGGTGATGCCCAAGACGGCGCAGAAGATCTGGAATTCCATCGGGCAGGAGGGCGAAGTGAAGAACGCCCGCTTTGCCGATTACGCATGGGGCGCCATGCCCGGCGCAAAGGTGACCCGCGGCGAGAGCGTGCTGTTCCCCCGCATCGACATTGAGGAATGGAAGAAGCAGGCCGCTGCCCGCGCCGCAGCCAAAGGTGCGGCGAAATCCGCCGATCCCGGGAACCACGAGCCTGAAATCTCCATCGACGATTTCAGCCGAATCGAGCTGCGCGTGGCGCAGATTGTCCACGTGGAGCCCGTGCCGAAATCCCGCTCGCTGTATAAGCTGGACGTTGATCTCGGTTATGAGAAGCGCGTGATCGTGTCGAGCATCAAGTCCTTCTACAAGCCGGAAGACCTTGAGGGCCGCCGCATCATCGTAGTTGCCAACCTGAAACCGGCGAAGATGTGCGGCGTGCTCAGCAACGGCATGCTGCTGGCGGCCGAGGCGGGCGAACCGCATACGCCCGGCGAGAAACTGTCGCTCCTTGCCCCCGCAGAAGACATTCCTCTCGGCAGCCGCGTGCACTGATATATCTGACGGAAAACAGAAGCCCGGAAAGCCCTGCCGCTTTTCGGGCTTTTTGCTGCTCTATTCCGCGGGGACGGCTTCTGCAGGAGTCTTTGTTTTTTCCATGAATTAGGCTAAAATGGGCAGGAACGCGGAAGACAGGGCCTGACGGCGGCTTCCGCAAAGCCTGAAAAGGAGCGTTTTGCATGAAATTCATCGACAGCCACTGTCACCTTAACTCGCCTGAACTCAGAGAGTCAGTGCCGGCAGAACTTGAACGTGCGCAGGCCGCCGGTGTTCTGCGCATGGCCGTTGTAGGCAGCACGCTGGCTGACAGTCTTGAAGCGGTGAACATCTGCCGCCGGTACAGAACAGAGGGGCTTTTCCCTGTTGTCGGCATTCATCCCCATGAAGTGAAGGAAATGAACGGCGCAGTTGCGCCTGAGCTGATGGAGCTGGAAAAGCTGCCCGAAGTAAAAGCGTGGGGCGAAATCGGCCTCGATTACTATTACGATCTGTCGCCCCGTGAAATGCAGATTCAGATGCTTGCCGTGCAGCTTGAGGCTGCGAAGACGCTGAACAAGCCCGTGGTGTTCCACGTGCGCGATGCCTACAGTGACTTCTGGCCGCTGATGACGCCCGGGAGAGTGCCTGAAAAAGCAGAACTTCACTGTTTTACAGGCACGCCGGATGATGCGCGGCGCGCCCTCGACCTCGGCTGGAAGTTCGGCGTCACAGGCATGATCACCTTTAAAAAAGCCGGAGAGATCCGCGACGTGGTGAAACAGCTTCCGGTTTCGTCGCTGCTGTGCGAAACCGACTCGCCCTGGATGGCACCCGTGCCGTACCGCGGCACTGTGAACGAGCCTTCCCGCGTGTCTCTGGTCTATCAGAAGCTCGCCGAGATCAAAGGCCTGCCGGCTGAAGAACTGGCTGAGCAGATATGGCAGAACAACATAGAATTTTTCGGTCTGGAGGAATAGACCCGTGTTTGAATACCGTTTGATCGCACAGGACCCCGAAACAGGCGCGCGCGCCGGCGAGTTCGTCACGCCGCACGGCGTGATTCCGACGCCCGTTTTCATGCCCGTGGGAACACAGGCGTCAGTGAAGGCCATGAGTCCTGACGAACTGAAGCAGATTGACGCAAAAATCATCCTGTCCAATACCTATCACCTGTTTCTGCGCCCCGGCGCTGAGCTGATCGCCAGAGCCGGCGGGCTGCACAGGTTCATGAACTGGGACCGTCCGATTCTCACAGACAGCGGCGGCTTTCAGGTGTTTTCCCTTGCGGGAATCAATAAAATAAAGGAAGACGGCGTTGAATTTCAGTCCCACCTTGACGGCACAAAATATTTCATGACGCCGGAGCTGGCGACGCAGGTTCAGGAGAAGCTGGGAAGCGATATCGCCATGTGCTTTGACCAGTGCGTCAAGCTGCCCTGCACGCGCGAACAGGCAGAACCGGCGGTGGAGCGCACGCTGCGCTGGGCGCAGCGCTGCAGGGAAACTCATAAAAGAGAGGATCAGGCGCTGTTCGGCATTGTTCAGGGCGGCCTGTTTGACGACCTGCGCGCGCTCTGCGCCGACAGACTGGCGGCCATGGATTTTCCGGGCTATGCCATCGGCGGGCTGTCAGTGGGAGAATCTCATGCCGAGATGTACCGGTGCCTTGACCGTCTGATGCCCCATATGCCGGAAAACAAGCCGCGCTATCTGATGGGAGTGGGGCACCCGGCCAACATCATCGAGGGCATCGCGCGCGGCGTTGATATGTTCGACTGCGTGCTGCCCACGCGCAACGGCCGCACAGGCACGATTTTCACGCGGACAGGGAAGATCAACATCAAAAACCAGTGCTATTCCGATGATTTCACGCCTCTGGACCCGGACTGCAGCTGCTATGCGTGCCGCAATTTCACGCGCGCCTATATCCGGCATCTCTATAAGTCAGGTGAAATTCTCGCCGTCAGGCTGCTGTCATGGCACAACATTCACTTTCTCGTGCATCTTGCAGCAGGCGCGCGGCAGGCGATCATCGAAGGACGTTTCCCCGAGTACCGTCGGGAATTTATGAAAAATTACGAAGGCGGCGCATACTGTGTCGGAATATGAGAATATCGTCCCTGTGGATTTCTGGAACCCTGATCCCGGCGTAATGGCCCGCGCGGGCCGTCTGATCCGGAACGGCGAACTTGTCGCGTTTCCCACAGAGACCGTGTACGGACTGGGCGGCAACGCGCTTGACGGCGCTGCGTGCAGAAAAATCTACGCAGCCAAAGGGCGCCCCTCGGATAATCCGCTGATTCTTCACTTTCCAAATCCCGCGGAGGTTGAACGTGCGGCCTATGTGGACAGCCGCGCGAGAAAGCTGATGGAGCATTTCTGGCCGGGACCGCTGACGCTGGTTCTCCCTGCCCGGGACGTTGTTTCAAAAGAAGCCCGCGGCGGCCTTGAGACAGTCGGCTGCCGCATGCCCGACTATCCGGCGGCGCTGGCGTTTTTTGCCGCATGCGGCGTGCCCGTGGCCGGCCCGAGCGCCAACCGCAGCGGACGCCCCAGCCCGACAAACGCGCGGACAGTGGCGCAGGACCTCGGCAGCGCAGTGTCCATGATTCTTGACGCGGGCGAATGCCGCGTGGGTGTGGAATCCACAGTGCTCGATGTCACTGACACAGTTCCTGTGCTGCTCCGGCCGGGCGGACTGCCCATGGAGCTGGTGGAGGAGTTTTTAGGCTGTAAAATTGCTTTCCCCGTGGGACTCAATGAGCTGAAGCGTTCTCCGGGCACCCGCTACCGCCATTATGCGCCGACCGTGCCTGTGAAGGTGTGGGAAGAAGGCACGCCGTTTGACTGGCCTGAAAAATTTACCTACATGGGCGCGGCCGTGCCGGAAAGAACGCCGGAGCGGCAGATTCGCTTCAACACGTACGAAGCGTATGCACATGGGCTTTTCTCTGCGCTGCGCGACCTTGAAAAAGACGGACTTCCCATAGTGGCCCAGTGGCCGCCCCTTGAAGGGCTGGGGCGCGCTATCCGCGACCGCATTTCCCGGGCAGCCGGACTGTCCTAAGCCGCTGCCGGCTGCAGGCGCGCGGCCGCAGGGCATGAGCAGTTTTCCGCCCCGTCCGCTGCGGCGCAGGCATGAAACGACAAAAGTGCAAAATTTTCATTTTGGGGGCTTGTCAAAAGCAAAAAGCATTGTATAATATCTAACTGTTCAGTCAACGCCCGGGTGGCGGAATTGGTAGACGCGCTAGATTCAGGTTCTAGTGGGCACTGGCCTGTGGGAGTTCGAGTCTCCCCTCGGGCACCATCCTTTTTTCAGGATGGAAACGTCACCGATACGTGAGGGCTGCATGAAGCGATTGCGCTTTATGCAGCCCTTTTTGTTTTCTTCAGGCGACGTTTTCCGGCCGGGCGGTAATTTTGGTAACCGGTTCTGGCGGTCTGTTATTTGGCGGATTGACGAGTAAAGTTAATTGATTGTCAAATGTTCTGGTTGAATTGACGCAGTTATCTTACTAGTTAGACTTTTTATTTTAAACAGTGGAGGTTGAACACTGCATGGCTGTATTTGTTCCAGTGAGCAAGGGGCGTCAGCGTCTGATATTCGGCGGCGGGCATGATCTGATTCCGCTTCCCGACATGGTGGAAGTGCAGAGAGAATCATACCGCAGTTTTTTCCAGGAGGATGTTGCGCCTGAAGCCCGCGAGTCCGTCGGCCTTCAGGAACTTCTCGACGAGATTTCTCCCATTTCCAATTTTGACGGGAGTTTCCGCCTTGAATTCATGGGCTATGAGATTGACGAACCGTCCATGACGCAGGACGAGGCTAAACGCCGTGACTGCACGTGGCACCGCCCTGTGCGCATCAAAGTGCGTCTCCACAATGACCGGCTGCAGGAAGTCCGCGAGGAGGAAATTTATCTCGGCGACTTTCCTGTGATGACGCCGCGCGGAACATTTATCATCAACGGCAGCGAGCGAGTCGTTGTCAACCAGCTTGCGCGCAGCGCCGGCGTGTACTTCAAGTCTGAACCCGGCACTTCAGGCGTTCAGAACTATTCCGCCAAGATCATTCCCGAGCGCGGGGCGTGGGTTGAGTTCATCATGGCCGGCGAAACGCTGTCGGTCAATGTGGACAGCCGCCGCAAGCTGCCTGCGTCTCTGCTGCTCAAGGCCTTCGGCCTGGGCACAAACGAGGAGTTTCTCAAGACGTTCGGCGGCACTATTGAAGACCTTGATATCACCAAGGATGAAGGCGTGGGGCGCATTCTTGCCGAGTCCATCACGGACTCGCGCGGCAATGTGCTTTTCAAGTCAGGCACCCGCATTGACAAGGACATCATGGAAAAACTGTGGGACAAGGGCCGCAGTGAGATCAAGGTGTGGAAAGTAGCGCCGATCTTTGCATCTGCCGTTGAAAAAGATCCCACAAACAGCACCGACGAGGCCCTGCTTGAGATTCTGCGCCGCATGAGGCCCAATGAGCCTGTGCGCATTGAGGGCGCCCGTGAATACTTTGATGAGCTGTTCCTCAACAGCCGCGGCTATACGCTCGGCCGCGTGGGACGCTATAAGATGAACCGCCGCCTCGGCCTTTCACTGCCGAAGGATCAGTATCTCCTGACGCTGGAAGATCTGGTGCGCATTGTCAAGGGACTTGTGGCTCTGCGTGACACGGAGGAACAGCGCGATGATCCGACGTTCCCTGAGATCGGCGAAGAACACACCGACGACATTGACCACCTTGGCAACCGCCGCGTGAGAACCATCGGCGAGCTTCTTCAGGCCCAGCTCCGCATTGGAATGCTGCGTCTGGAACGCATCGCCAAAGAGCGCATGACAACAGTTCCGGATCTGAGCAAGGCCATGGCCCGCGATCTGATCAACGTGCGCCCCATTTCCGCGTCTCTGCGTGAATTCTTCGGTTCGGGCCAGCTGTCGCAGTTCATGGATCAGAACAACCCGCTTTCAGAGCTGACGCACCGCCGCCGTCTGTCCGCCCTCGGCCCGGGCGGTCTGAGCCGTGAGCGCGCCGGGTTTGAAGCCCGCGACGTGCACTACACTCACTATGGCCGTATCTGCCCCATTGAGACGCCTGAAGGCCCCAACATTGGTCTGGTCACTTCACTGGCAACTTACGCGCGGCTGAATGAGTACGGCTTCCTTGTGACGCCGCGCCGTCCCGTGAAAAACGGCGTTGTGAGCATGGATCCCAAGGAAGTTGTGTACCTTTCCGCCGACGAGGAGGACAACTACTATGTCGGCCGTGCCAACACCCCTTACGATCCCAAGACGGGAAAGCTGACTGAAGACTCTGTTTACGCCCGCTATAAAGGCGATATTGTCAGAGTTTCCCCAGATCTGGTCAACTACCTTGATGTCTCTTCGAAGCAGGTCGTTTCAGCTTCGGCAGCTCTGATTCCCTTCCTTGAGCATGACGACGCCCACCGTTCGCTGATGGGTTCCAACATGCAGCGTCAGGCCGTTCCGCTGCTGCTGCCGCAGGCTCCCCTGGTCGGCACCGGCATCGAGGAGCGCGTTGCGCGCGATTCTGGCTGCTGCATCTATACTCCCTGCGACGGCACAGTGACGTATGTTGATTCTGACCGCATTGAAGTGACAGACAATGACGGCGGCCGCCACGAGTTCACCATGGACAAGTTCCGCCGTTCCAACCAGGGCACGATCATCCATCAGCGTCCGCGCGTGGACGTGGGACAGAAGGTTGAGAAAGACGAGCTTCTTGCAGACGGGCAGTCCGTCGAGGGCGGCGAGCTTGCTCTCGGCCGCAATGTGCTGATTGCGTTTGTGCCGTGGGAAGGATACAACTACGAGGACGCCATTCTTCTGAGCGAGAAGCTTGTAAAGGAAGATTATTTCTCGTCCATTCACATTGAAGAGTATGAGATTGACTCGCGCGACACGAAGCTCGGCCCTGAAGAGATCACCCGCGACATTCCCAACGTCGGCGAGGATGCGCTCCGCAACCTTGACGAGGACGGCGTGGTGCGCATCGGCGCCGAAGTAAATCCCGGCGATATTCTGGTGGGCAAGGTGACGCCCAAGGGCGAAGCCGACCACAGTCCGGAGGAGAAGCTGCTCCGCGCCATTTTCGGCGAAAAGGCCGGCGAGGTCCGCGACACGTCGCTGCACCTGCCGCACGGCACCCGCGGCAAGGTCGTCTCAGTCAAGCGGCTGAACAGAATTGACAACCCCGAGTCTCTCAGCCCCGGAGTCAATGAAGTCATCAAGGTTTATGTGGCACAGTGGCGCAAAATCACCGTGGGTGACAAGATGTCGGGCCGCCACGGCAACAAGGGCGTCATTTCGCGCATTCTGCCTGTTGAGGACATGCCCTATCTTCCCGACGGCACGCCGGTTGACGTGTGCCTGAACCCGCTGGGCGTGCCCAGCCGCATGAACCTTGGACAGGTGCTTGAAGTCCTGCTCGGATTTGTGGCGATGAAAAACGGCTGGTACGTGGGGACGCCGGTCTTCGAAGGCGCCAGCGAAGATGAGATTTACAAGATGCTTTCCGAGGCGGCAGCGAAGGATCCTGACCTGAAGGGCAAAATGTCCTCAGGCGGCACCATCCGTCTGCGCGACGGACGCACGGGCGACCTGATGGCAGAACCGAGCACTGTCGGCGTGATGTATATGCTCAAGCTGAACCACCTTGTTGACGATAAACTGCACGCCCGCTCAGTCGGCCCCTACAGCCTGATCACCCAGCAGCCTCTGGGCGGAAAGGCGCAGTTCGGCGGCCAGCGTTTCGGAGAGATGGAAGTCTGGGCACTGCAGGGCTACGGCGCTGCGCACGTGCTTCAGGAAATGCTCACCGTGAAGTCTGATGATATCCGCGGACGGCTCAAGACGTACGAGAAGATCATCAAGGGGCAGAACCTCACAAAGCCCGGCGTTCCCGAGAGCTTCAAGGTTCTTGTCAAAGAACTTGAAGGCCTTGGCCTGACGGTTGAGATCGATTACAGCGACGGCACTTCCGGCCCGCTCATTGCCGATGACGACGACGACGGTCCCCGCCGTCCGAGCGACATTGACAACATCACGGCCCGTGACATGTTTGTCAATGAAGGGCAGCACGGCAGCCGGCAGGAGGAAGAACAGCCCGCCGCCGGGACTGCGGAGGACGATTCTGCCGCTGAGGAACCCGCCGATGAAGAGCCGACGGCTGAGGAGCTTTCCGGCAGCCCGTCTGATGATGAGGCTGAGGTGCTTGATGAGGAAGCCTCTGAGGAACTGGACTCCGGCGCTGGCGCTGATCTCTCTGAAGAACAGGATATGCCCAACCTGAACGAGTAGGCCCTGAAAGAACTGACGTTTACATTCAGCAGAGCGCTGAAAAGGTTCCTGTTTCCTCTTTATATATATGAAATGGAGTGATTCTCCTTATGAATAAAGAAATCGTCGGCATTCGTCTGCGTCTTGCCACTCCCGAACAGATCCGCGCGCTTTCCCACGGAGAGGTCAAGAAACCGGAAACGATCAATTACCGCACCCTCCGGCCTGAACGCGACGGACTGTTCTGCGAGCGCATCTTCGGACCAACGAAAAGCTACGAGTGCGCCTGTGGAAAGTACAAAAAGAGCGGCCCTAAATTCAAGGGCGTAGTCTGCGACCGCTGCGGCGTTGAGGTTACCGACAACCGCGTGCGCCGCGAGCGCATGGGACACATTGAACTGGCCGCGCCTGTGGTGCACATCTGGTATCTGCGCGGCATTCCGAGCCGCCTGAGCCTGCTGCTCGGCACGCCCACCAAGATGCTAGAGCGCGTTGTGTACTTTGCGCCGCTGCGCAAGCGCGAGGCAGCGTACAAGGTGGTCATTGAAGGCAGACGTTCTGACCTGGCGGCCAGAGACGACATTATTTCCGAGTCCGAAATGCGGGTTCATTCCCATTATGACCCCAAGTTCAAGGCAGAGGAAGCCTACCGCATCACCAGCACCGATGACGTGCCGCTGAAAGTCGGCGACGTGATCAGCGCGAATCAGATGAGCCGTTACCATGCCGAATGGGGCGAGGATGCGTTCACCGTGGAGCCGGCCTATAAAATCACGTCGCTCAACGGTGTCACCGAGGGCACGCCGGATGTTCTGACCGCTGCAGACGCATCTCCCGAAAGCAATGCCGCGGAAGAAGGCGTGAAAACCTGGAAGCCCGGCGACAGCATTTCAGAAACCGACCTGGCCAAACTCCGCGAAACCGACACGGTTGAGGCAGAGCGCCGCAAGGCGGGTACGCAGGACAGCTATATTGTCACTGCGGTCACCTACCTTCCGTTCCAGAAGGGGCAGGTGCTTTCGGCCTCTGAATACAACCTGTTCCGCGAGAAGTACGGCGAGCGCTTCAACGCCCAGCTTGAGAGCGTCATCGTCGAAGACCCGTGCTACCTTGTGATTGACGAGGGCGGTTCGCCCTTCAAGGAGTGCGACATCATCATCGAGCGCGAGGAACGCCTGTGCGCTGCCTACGACCCCAAGTTCAAGGCAGGCATCGGCGCCGAGGGCGTGCGCGAAAAACTCTGTGCCATGGACCTGAACCACCTGGCACAGGAACTTCGCGAGGAACTTTCCGAAACGACCGGCCAGAAGCGCCGCAAGATCGTCAAGCGTCTTCAGGTGGTGGAGGATTTCCGCAAGGGAGACTGCGCGCCGCAGTCCATGGTGCTTGAAGTGCTTCCCGTCATTCCGCCCGATCTGCGCCCCATGGTGCAGCTGGACGGCGGCCGTTTTGCCACTTCAGACCTGAACGACCTTTACCGCCGTGTGATCAACCGCAACAACCGCCTGAGCAAGCTGAAGGAACTCAGGGCGCCTGAAATTATCATCCGCAACGAAAAGCGCATGCTGCAGGAGTCTGTGGATGCGCTGATCGACAACGGCCGCGTCGGCAAAGCAGTGCTCGGCGCCGGCAACCGCCCGCTGAAAAGCCTTACTGACCTGCTGCGCGGCAAGAAGGGGCGTTTCCGCCAGAACCTTCTGGGTAAGCGTGTCGACTATTCAGGCCGTTCGGTCATTGCCATCGGCCCGTTCCTGCGCCTGTATCAGTGCGGCCTGCCCAAGCAGATGGCGCTCGAACTGTTCAAGCCGTTTGTGATTCAGAAAATGGTGGAGCGCGGCATTGCCACCAACGTGAAAAACGGTAAGCGCATGATCGAGCGCGGCAATGAGCAGATCTGGGGAATCCTTGAGGAGATCATCAAAGACCACCCGGTTATGCTGAACCGCGCGCCTACGCTGCACCGTCTGGGAATTCAGGCCTACGAGCCGATTCTGATGGAGGGCAAGGCCATCCGCCTTCACCCCATGGCATGCACGGCTTTTAACGCCGACTTCGACGGCGATCAGATGGCTGTTCATGTGCCGCTTTCAATCGAGGCGCAGACCGAGGCCCGCATGCTGATGCTTGCAGCGAACAACCTGCTTTCGCCCGCAAGCGGCAAACCCATCGTTTCGCCCACGCAGGATATTCTGCTGGGAATTTATTACATCACGAACATGCTTCCCGGCCTTCCCGGTGAAAACACTTACTACGACAGCCTTGACGACGTGATGACCGCCCTGGATCACGAGGCGGTCCACGTGAACACGCGCATTTACCTGCGCTGGAACCCCGAGTGGCACCCTCTCACCAGCAAGGGCATGAGCGATGCAGACTTCCTTGACCCGGAAACCCATAAATGGCTCATCACGACGCCCGGGCGCGTTCTGTTCAATCTGCACCTGAACCCCCGCCTGCGCTTTGTGAACTATCAGGTCGGCAAGTCTGACCTGAGCTCCATGCTGGACAAGGCCTACGACTATCTGTCCCACATGGAAATGGTGGACACCCTTGATTCCATCAAGAGCCTCGGCTACCACTGGGCGTGCATCAGCGGCCTGAGCTTCCAGATGCAGGCGGTCATCATTCCCCCTGAGAAGGATCAGCTCGTGAAGGAATCGCTGGAGGTTGACACCCGGATTCACGATCAGTACGAAATGGGTATCCTGACCGAAGACGAATATCTGCGTCAGAAGGAAGCTCTGTGGTCTGACGCGGCCGGGCGCATCGGAGATTCCATCATCGATCACATGAAGCCGACAAACCCCATCCGCATGATGATTGAATCAGGCGCGCGCGGCAGCAAGGGACAGCTGGCTCAGATGGCCGGCATCCGCGGCCTGATGGCCGATCCCACGGGCCGCATCATCGACTATCCCATCACGACCAACTTCCGTGAGGGCATGAACATGCTGGAATACTTCATTTCCACGCACGGTGCGAGAAAGGGACTGGCCGACACGGCTCTGCGCACCGCAAAATCCGGCTACCTGACACGCCGCCTTGTGGATGTCGCCCAGGACATCATTGTGCTTGAAGAAGACTGCCACACGAACAAAGGCATCAAGATCGAGCCCATGAAGAGCGACGATAAGGTCGTCATTCCGCTGAGCGAACGCATTTCCGGCCGCACCACCCTTGAGGATATTGACGATCCGAAGACCGGCAGACGCATTGTGAGCAAAAACGATCTGATTTCGCCCCAGCAGGCGCTTGAGATCGAAAAAGTCCGCGATTACCTGTGGGTCCGCAGCCCTCTGAGCTGCGAGTCGCCCTACGGCATATGCCAGAAGTGCTACGGTGTTGACCTTTCAAGCCGCAAGATGGTCAACATCGGCGAGGCTGTGGGTGTTGTGGCGGCCCAGTCAATCGGAGAGCCCGGCACACAGCTGACCATGCGCACCTTCCATACCGGCGGCGTGCGCACGTCAGGTGATGACATCACTCAGGGTCTTCCGCGCATCGAACAGCTTTTCGAGGCGCGCCGTCCCAAGAAAGTCGCCTACCTTGCCGGACTCAACGGCAAAGTGGCGGAGATCCGCGAGCTTGAGGGCAAGCGCAAGGTCATCATCGAAGGCACCCCGAACGGCAGCGATACTGTTCAGAAAATCACCTACAGCATTCCTCTGACTCAGGGGCTTCTTGTGGAAGAGGGGCAGGAGGTCAAGGCCAGCACGCTGCTCACCGAAGGGTACATCGATCCCCAGCAGCTGCTTGAGGTTGAAGGACAGGAGGCTGTCCAGAAGTACCTTGTGGACAGCATTCAGGAAGTCTACCGCTCTCAGGGCGTCTCGATCAACAACAAGCACATTGAGGTCATTCTGCGCAAGGTGGCGCCGATCAACCGCCTGCGTGTTGTGGACGAAGGCGACACCTCGCTGGTTGCCGGCGATCTGGTCTGGGCTTCCGATGTGGAGAAGGAAATCAGCGAACTGAAAAAGGAAAATGCCCGCAACCTTGAAGAAGCAGTCACAGCTCTGAGCGGAAAAACCTTTGTCAGTCAGGAAGGCGCGCACCCCACGCCGGAAATCACCGCAAGACAGAAGACAGTCATCGACCGCGGGCTTGTGGAAATGCTTCTCAAACCCGGCACGTCCATGACGCGCCTCAATCTTCTTGATGAAAACGGCCCGCTGTCCGTTGTCATCGGCGAAGCGTCGTTCAGGGCGCAGCTCAAAGGCGCACGCCCAGTGGATCCCATCACGTGCAGCGACGGCACAGTCATTCCTGAAACAGGCGAACTGACGCTGCAGGATCTGACTCACATCACTTCCGGCGCTTCAGAACCCCATCTCTACCGCAACGTGGCAAGCCTGCGCAAGCTGGTGGATGTGGCATACCTCGCCAAAGACGTGAGCGATGACGATGGAAAGGTGATCGCCCGCGCTGACGATCCTGTCACGGAGGAACTGGCGGAGAAGCTGCTGAACAGCCGCAGTGTGAAGAGCATCAGGGTGTGGAGAAACGTCCATCAGATCAACGTGAATGATTACCTGCGCGAGCGGCTGATCAGCACGTACTGGGGGCGGCTCCTCACGGCAGCCTTCGGGCCGGACGGCAATCCGGTCTCGGGAATGTCAAAAATCGTCGATGCCGCTGTGATCCGCGCCATTCTTGAAGGCCGCGTGAAAACCATGGTGCTTCACGGGAGCAGCGAGCCGGTGAACCTTGACGAGTTCCTTGCCCAGGCCCTGACCAACGCTGTGGCAGGCAAAGTGACCCTCGAAACGATCGACACAGGCAAGAGCAAGGGCAGAGAGAAAATCGACGCCGGTACGCTTCTTACCGAAGAACATGCAGCGCTGCTTTCGGAAAACAGAGTGCCTTCCCTGACCCTGCGTCCTTCTTCAGCGCAGTCCGATGAGATTGTCCTCATCAGCCGCATGTCCTATGTGCGCAAACTGCGCATGCCCCCGGTCTGCAAGAAGTTCATCCACGGCATCACCAAGGCGGCTCTCGCGACGGAGAGCTTCCTGAGCGCAGCGTCATTCCAGCAGACGGCCCAGATCCTTGCGGGCGCAGCAGTGCGCAGCCAGGTGGATCATCTGATGGGGCTCAAGGAAAATGTCATCATCGGCCATCTGATTCCTGCGGGCACGGGCATCGAGCGTTTCCAGAGCATCAATGTCGCCGGAAAATTCTCTCTGCCGGAGAATCAGGACGAGGAAGGCAAAAACGCTGAAGCATCTGAAAACGGCGCTTCTGCCGAGGCCGACAGCGAAGCGGAAGGTGCAGCGGAATCGCTGGCTGAATCGGCTGAAGCGGATAAATAATTATTGATTTTTGTAATGAAACTTTAAATTATCAAAAAACCTGTAATTTTTACACGATACGGGGCGTGTTAATGCTTGACTTTAACACGCCCCGTTGCTATGATTGCTGAGTGTCTTTCGTGCGAGGGTGAACTGTGTCCTTTTATCGGGAACCGCTGGACTGCCAGACGTGTGCGATCCCTCCGGAAAAGCCGGGCGTCTGAGCCAGCACCGGTTCAGTCTGCCGTGTTTCGAGCCCGTGGGGCTTGAGAACGAATGCTCTCGAGAGAGGCTGGTTTCTTCCCCGTGCGGAACTTTTCCAGACATCCCGGACCACAGCATCAGGAGACGGAAGACCCCGAAGAGAAGAAAGCTCTTCGGAAAATTTATAGATCTTTTTCTGAAGGAGGAAATAACGTGCCAACAATCAATCAGCTCGTGCGCAAGGGGCGTGTGGCTGCCACCTACAAGTCCGCGTCGCCCGCACTGCAGAATTCGCCGGTTCGCCGCGGAGTCTGCACCCGTGTTTACACGGTAACCCCCAAGAAGCCCAACTCGGCTCTTCGCAAGGTGGCCCGTGTTCGTCTTACCAATGGTATTGAAGTTACGTCCTACATTCCCGGTGTGGGCCACAATCTGCAGGAGCACTCTGTGGTTCTCGTCCGCGGTGGTCGTGTCAAGGATCTTCCCGGCGTCCGTTATCACATTGTCCGCGGAACACTTGACTGCGGCGGAGTGGCGGATCGCAAGCGCAGCCGTTCAAAGTACGGCGCCCGCCGTCCTAAGTAACTTATATTAAGGAGGAAATTTCATGCCGCGAAAAGGGCATATTAAAAAACGTGAGACGCTTGCCGACGCTACCTACGGCAGCACTGTTATCACGAAGTTCATCAATACACTGATGCTCGATGGCAAAAAGAGCACCGCTGAGGCCATCATGTACAATGCGCTTCAGCAGGCCTCCGAGAAACTTAAAGTCGAGCCCATGGCACTCTTTGAGAAAGCTCTGGAAAACGTCAAGCCCGCTGTGGAAGTCCGTTCACGCCGTGTGGGCGGCGCCACGTATCAGGTTCCTGTTGAAGTTGCCCCCGAACGCGCGCAGGCTCTGGCAATCCGCTGGATCATCTCCTTTGCGCGCGGCAAGAAGGGAATGCCCATGGCCGAGCGTCTTGCCCGCGAGCTGATGGATGCCTACAACAACGAAGGCAGTTCCGTGAAGAAACGCGAAGATACTCACAAGATGGCCGAGGCCAACAGAGCCTTTGCCCATTACCGCTGGTAATTCAGCAGGTTCGGTGAAGTATTATGCTGACTAACGACCTGACAAAAATCCGCAACATCGGCATTGCGGCTCACATCGACGCCGGTAAGACGACGACCTCTGAGCGCATTCTGTACTACACCGGCGTGAACTACAAAATCGGTGAGGTTCACGACGGCGCTGCCACGATGGACTGGATGGCCCAGGAACGCGAGCGCGGCATCACGATCACTTCCGCGGCCATCACCTGCAAGTGGAGAGACTGCTTCATCAATCTGATCGACACCCCCGGGCACGTGGATTTCACGGTGGAAGTCGAGCGCTCCATGCGCGTGCTTGACGGAGCTGTTGCTGTGTTCTGCGCTGTCGGCGGCGTTGAGCCCCAGTCAGAGACGGTGTGGCGTCAGGCAGATAAGTACAAAGTGCCCCGCGTTGCGTTCGTCAACAAGATGGACCGTGTTGGCGCAAACTTCCTCAATGTAGTTGACCAGATTCATGACCGTCTCGGCGCCCGCGCTGTTCCGGTGGTTCTCCCCATCGGCGCAGAGGATTCCTTCAAGGGAATCGTTGACCTGATTCACATGAAGGAACTGTACTACGTCGACGAAATGGGCGCTCATCCTGAGCACCGCGACATTCCGGATGAGATGCTTGACGATGCCAAAATGTACCGCGAACATCTCATTGAACAGCTTGCTGACGTTGATGACGAGATCATGGCTCTTTACCTGGACGGCAAGGAACCGACCGTTGATCAGATCAAAGCGGCGATCCGCCGCCAGACCATTGCCCTGAAGTTTGTTCCCTGCCTCTGCGGCAGTGCTTTCAAGAACAAGGGCATCCAGCCGCTCCTTGACGCCGTTGTGGATTACCTGCCCAGCCCCATCGATCTGCCTCCCGTTGAGGGAACAGACCCTGACGATGCGACTAAAAAAGTCGAACGCCATCCCAGACTTGACGAGCCTGTCGCTGCGCTGGCCTTCAAGATTGCAGTCGATCCCTTTGTCGGCCGTCTGACTTTCTGCCGTCTTTACTCCGGCACACTTCACACCGGCGACACGCTTTACAATCCGACCAGCCGCAAGCGCGAGCGTATCGGCCGCATCCTGCTGATGCATTCCAACAAGCGCATTGACATTGACGATGCAAGCGCCGGCATGATTGTGGCGCTTCCCAGCCTGAAGAACACCCGCACCGGCGACACGCTGTGCGACGAGGCGCATCCCATCGTCCTTGAGAGCCTCACGTTCCCCGCGCCGGTTATCACTCTTGCTGTCGAGCCGGAGACAACCGACGACAAGGCCAAGCTGGCCAAGGGACTTATTGCCCTTGCTGATGAGGACCCCACGTTTGTGGTCAAGGATAACGAGGAAACCGGACAGACCACCATTTCCGGAATGGGCGAGCTTCATCTTGACATTATCGTCGACCGTCTGCGCCGTGAGTTCGGCGTCCACGTCAAAGTGGGCCGTCCTCAGGTTGCCTACCGCGAGGCCATTACAAAGAGAGTGGAGCGCGTTCAGGGCAAGTTCGTCCGCCAGAGCGGCGGTCACGGACAGTACGGAGACTGCGTCATCAATATGGAGCCTCTGCCCGACGGACAGGAAGGCTTTGTGTTTGAAGACGACATCGTCGGCGGCGTGATTCCGCGCGAGTTTATTCCCGCCTGCCAGAAGGGCTTTGAAGAAGCCATGGGCAGCGGCGTTCTCGGCGGATTCCCCGTGATCGGCGTGAAGGTTGAACTTGTCTACGGAAGCTACCACGAGGTCGACTCTTCTGAAATGGCGTTCAAGATCGCTGCCTCCATGGCGTTCAAGGAAGCCATGAAGAAAGCCGCACCCGCGCTGATGGAGCCCATCATGGCAGTCGAAGTTGTGACTCCCGAGGACTATGTGGGCGACGTTATGGGCGACCTTTCATCCCGCCGCGGCAACGTGGAGGGCATGGAAATGAGAGCGAACGCCCGCGTCATCAAAGCCTATGTGCCGCTCGGTGAAATGTTCGGCTACGCGACGGACCTGAGAAGCAAAACTTCCGGCCGTGCCAACTACACAATGCAGTTTGACCACTACAGCCCTGTCCCGAAGAACGTTGCAGATACGATTCTCAATCCTGCCGGCACTGATCAGGGCAAGGACAAGAAATAACATTGAGAACTGAATCAGGGAGGAAAAAATACTATGGCAAAGGAACATTTTGAACGTACACTGCCTCATCTTAACATTGGCACCAT
>CAZDXA010000032.1:0-1668 GCA_964509435.1 uncultured Synergistaceae bacterium
CGCCTCTGATCAGGGACTGCTTCAAACATGGCGGAACTGGCTGAAAATCAGCAGAAAAGAACCCGCCGGTGCGCAGCTGCGCACCGGCGGGTTTTTCTCTGCTGATCAGGGTTATTTTATGCCAAGGCTCTTAATCCAGGCTGACACGTCGGCCTCGGCGCCGGCTGCCCTGTCGGCATACACTTCAAAGCCGTCAGGGACTTTGGACCGGGGCAGCATTTTTCTCAGCTCTTCCACGGTGCCGGAAAGCCGGCTGCCGCCGTGTGTGCAGAACGGAACGACGGTTTTGCCGCTGAGGTCGTATTCCTCGACAAAGGTGTACACGGCCATGGGCATGGTGTACCACCAGATGGGATAGCCGATGAACACGACATCATAGTCCTTCATGTTCTCCACATGGCTGCTCAGAGCGGGGCGGCGGTCCTCCTTCGGTTCGCTGCGCGCATAGTTCACCACGCTGTCATAATCGGCGGCGTATTTTTTCTGCGTCGTGATGCGGAACAGATCGCCGCCTGTCTGTTTTGCGATCATGTCTGCGATCAGTTCGGTATTGCCCGCAAGTTTTCCATTCCGGATGTTCAGGCTCGCCGATGACAGGGCATCTGTGCCGGCCGGAAAATCGGTATTGCCGACCCGCGTGAAATAGGCAACCAGAATTTTACTCTCTGCCGCGCCGGCTGTCCCGCTCATGCAGGCTGCCATCAGAAACGCGGCTCCCAGTGTCAGAATCTTTTTCATGGTGTTTTTCACTGCAACCACCTCCATCTCAAACGCCGCCGGGCCGGAACCCTGCGGTTCGGCTTGAGTATATCATATGGAGTGAACTTCAATGCCAGGCCCGCCGTCAGTGTTTTCACAGCTTTTACAGCGGCTTTACAGAGAGGCGGCATGGGACGCCGGCGGCTGACGCGGGATACGAAAAAGTCTCCGGACTGATAGCGCGGTTCTTTCTGCCGGGGGAACGGGCAGAAACGCGCCTGCTGCGCCACATCATCAGCAGCGGTCTGTTCCTCGCCTTGTTTCACTCTCCCAGCTATTTGAAGACGATTCCGTTTCTTTCTGAGTGTCTCAGCAGTGCAGCGGCAATGACCAGGACTGCGGCTTCATAGATTGCGAAGGTGTACCATATAATTCCCGCACCAAAGATTTCAGGCAGGATGAGAATGACCAGCACGCTGATCACCAGGCTCCGCAGAAAACTGATCAGCAGCGCGTATTTTGAGCGTTCTGTGGAATACAGGTAGGCAGAGATCATGACGTTGAACGCCATGACCACAAACCCTGATGCGTACTCTGGCAGCACTGCCAGAGTATACTCCAGCGTCGCGCTGTCTGCCTTGAACATCTGACAGATTCTTCTGTCAAACAGGATGAGAAGCCCGATCACGGCAGCGCTGCCGATGAAGTTGATCCAGATTCCCACGCGGAAGAAAAACTTCAGTTCCCTTTGCTCTTTCATACCATAGCACTGTCCGAAAAGAGGCTGGAGCCCTTCGCTGGTGCCGAAGAAAATCGCCACAGTGAATGAGGCGACATAGGAGATTATTGAAAAAGCATTGACGCCGATATCGCCGATTCTGGAAATCAGAACAAGATTCATGCACAGCGTTGATGCCGGCGTGGCTAGTTGGGCAATGCCTTCCGGAAGGCCGTGAATCAAGATGTCTT
>CAZDXA010000032.1:1768-25503 GCA_964509435.1 uncultured Synergistaceae bacterium
GCCGGCGTGGCTAGTTGGGCAATGCCTTCCGGAAGGCCGTGAATCAAGATGTCTTTCCAGGGTCTGCGATCGGCCTCTGCGCGGCCGAAGCGCAGAATGCCCTGTTTCCTCACATAGTGGATCAGTACGGCGGCAAGACCTGCAGACTGCGACACGCCTGTGGCGATCGCTGCACCTGCTGTTCCCATTTTCAGCGGAAAGATCAGATACCAGTCGCCGAAAATGTTCAATGCCGTTGAAATCAAAACTGCCGCTCCGACCAGGCCGGGGGCATTGTCATTCCGGCAGTAGGTCTGCAGACCCATCGACAGACCCGATGGGATGACAAACGCGGAATACCAGAAAAGATAGTCAGACGCCATTTCCAGAAATGTGTCGCTGGCGCCGAGCAGCCGGCAGACTGAACGGGTAAAGAACACGCCAGCTCCGCTCAGGATGACGGCCGATGCCATCAGCAGCGTCATGCTGCCGCGGAATACGCGTCTGGCCTCTTTTATGTCATTTTTACCGATATAAACGGCAAAAATCGTTGCACCGCCGATGTTGATCATCTGAAACACGGCGGCTGTCGTCATCACGTACGGCATGACGATATTCACAGCACCCAGCCCGTTGGTGCCGGTGCCTCTTCCCACAAAGATTCCGTCGACGACGGTGAAGAGGAAAAAACAGATGTTGCTCAGCATACTGGGAACCACGTAACGAATAACTTTAACCGTCTGGGGATTCAGCATGAAAACTCTCCTGTCTGCCGGACCAGCGGCAGTTTACGGTAAAAAAAAAGCGTCCGGTTATTTTCTCAATAACCGGGCGCACCCGACATCTTCCGTTCGACCATGGCCTGCGTTCTGCGCAGGCCGAGCATTGCGATGCTCAGTCCTCCGATGACAGATATTCAGCTGTACTTTTATTTCTTCTCCGTGTCCTGCCTGCGGGACCTCCCCATTTCTTCCTTCAGAAGTGCAAGGTACTGATGCAGCGCGGAGAGCATGATTCCGCGGTTCTCCGGGCTGATTTTTGAAAAGGAATTCTGTTTTGCTTCCATAAAGGGTTCCACGGCCTGTTTCATCAGTTCCCTGCCTCCAGGGGTCAGGCAGATCTCCTTGTTTTTCCGGCTGCCGGAACGCAGATGCAGCTCTATGAAACCCTGACTCTCCATTTTTTTCAGCGCTGAGTTGACTGTCTGCGGCGGAAGGGACCAGTCGCTGCAGAGTGTGCGCTGGGAATATGCGGAACCGTGTCTGGCCAGAGCATAGAGAATGTAAAAGGAGGTGTCAGAAAGCCCCTGCGCCTGCGCGTAATCATGATCTATTTTAACAAATTCTTTACAGGTCTGGATGAACTCCGCCATCTGCTGCTCTGTCTCAAAACTCACTGCTGCACCTCTTTTCCGGATTTGAATTATAATCCGATTTCGGATAAAAGTAAACAGCTCTTTCATCAGCAAAACCTGAAAAAACAGAAATAATCCCTCTGCTGAAGGCGGGAGAAAAGCTCTTTTTTCCCTGCAAAAAAACGGCCGGAACGGTGCAGACTGAGTTTCTGCGCCGTTCCGGCTGCAATAAATTCTGCTGTTTACCTGCCGGCAGGCATGGGAACGGGAACATCCGCGGGAATGGGGCAGACGTATTCTTTTCCGTTCATGGACTTTTTAAACTCAGCTTTAGCGTCTTCAATGATTTTCGGCTCGGCGGCGGCGCGTGCGGCAGCCAGCGCAAGGGTTCTAGCGCCGTACATCATGCCTTTTCCGCCGATGGACATGCCGGCGCACGATGTGATCTGCCAACTGTGGCCGGGTGCCGCACGGTTCCAGCTTGGGGTGTTGACCATCGCGCAGGGGCAGATGTGCTCCACGTCGCCGACGTCGGTGGAGCCGTAGCTGTTCTCTGTGCGGATCGGGCTGACGTGGGCGCTGAGAGGCCCGTCGTAGTCAGGCTGGCTTTTTATCTGCTCATAGCCGGGATTGCAGCGGTTCAGTGCGTCGGCAAAATCGAGTTCCTCTTTTGTCCAGACGGGCTTTTCCACGTCATTGAGGCACTGTTCCAGCAGATCGGCAAGCACGTGGTTTTCCAGCGTCGGGTAGCAGCCGCCGAGGAATTCAATGTCCAGTTTCGTTTCGGTCATGTGCGCGGCGCCTTCGGCGCACAGCACGAGGCGGCGGTAGGTGTCCTCAACGCCCTCGCGGGTCATGGAGCGCACAAAATACCACACGGCGGCGTGATCGGGCACAATATTGGGAGCCATGCCGCCGTCGACTATGGTGTAATGAATGCGGTTGTCCATGGTGACATGCTCTCGCAGATAGTTTGCGCCCACGTCCATGATCTCAACGGCATCCAGAGCGGAACGTCCTTTTTCAGGTGCGCCGCCGGCATGCGAAGTGCGGCCCGTGAAGCGGAAAATCGCGCTGTTCAGCCCTGTGCCGGTGCCGTAGAACGCATGCGCCTCGGAGCCTCCGTGCCAGGAAAAGGCGATATCGAGATCGCGGAACGCTCCTCCACGGGCCATGAAGACTTTCCCTGTCAGGGCTTCTTCGGCGGGGCAGCCGTAGTAAACGACGGTGCCTGAGCGGCCGGAGGCCTTCAGTTCCTCTTTCAGACCGTACGCTGCAGCCAGCGGCACGGTGCACAGCAGGTTATGACCGCAGCCGTGACCGGGGGCGCCGGCTTTCACGGGCTCCTTGACGGTACCGACTTTCTGGCTGAGTCCGGGCAGGGCGTCAAACTCGCCGAGAAAACCGATGACAGGCGACCCGCTTCCCCATACGGCCTTCAGCGACGTCGGCATGCCGTAAAGCCCTGTTTCGACTGCAAAGCCGAGGCTGCGCAGCAGTTCTGCTGTCGCCTCGCAGGTTTTCACCTCGTTGTAGGCTGTTTCGGCAAATTCCCAGACTTTCCGCGCGTGCCCCATCCACAGTGATTCCTTTTCGCTGACTGCTTTCAGTGCTGTTTCTCCCGTCATATGAAACGCTCCTTTCATCTGTTATTTATAAAACCTCCGGCCGGAGCCGGCATTATTTTTTTTCAGGCGCCGGCAGGCCGGGAATTTTTCCGGCAAAATCTGCCAGCGAACGGCGGCTGTGCCCCCTGAACCCTGTCACGTCACCGGCGGCCAGCATTGAAGTCAGAACCGCGTCATTTACAGATTCGATGACGGCCCTGAAAAAGGCGTTGGCGTGGGTGTCGCTCACAGCGCGCAGCTGCAGCTCGCCCGCAGCGTCAAAGGGAATCCGCTGGGCGGTTGAGAAGGCAATGGCGATCTCGCCGCTGCCGTTGCCGATAATAGAACCGGTGCGCGTAATGCCGGCCGTGGCACGGCGGCACAGCCGTTTCAGCTGGCGTGCGGTGAGCGGCGCATCGGTGCCGATGATGACAATGCACGAGCCCTGTTCTTTCAGGCTTTCCGCCTTGATGAGTTCCTGCGCGGCCTGCCCTGTCGGCTGTCCGCACAGCGTAAAGTCGCCCATCTCGCCGAAATTGCTCAGCACAAGGCTGCCGACAGTGTAGTTTTTTCCGCCGGCGCTGATGACGCGCGACGCCGAGCCGATGCCGCCCTTGAACTGGTAGCAGCTCATGCCGCGCCCGGCGCCGACAGCTCCGAGGTCAAAATCTTCAGACGCGGATTCAAGAGCCTGACGGGTCATTTCCGGCGTCACGCGCTGGGCCCGGATGTCGTTCAGAAAACCGTCGTTGCACTCGCACACCACAGGGTTCACGGTGCCGGCACTGCCGCCGATTTCGGGTTCGCGGGCAATCATCCACGATGACAGGCCGCGCCACGCGTCGCCCACTGAAAGGGTGTTGGTCAGGACAATGGGGGTCTCCAGCGTGCCCAGCTCGTCAATCTGCACGAGGCCGGCCGTTTTTCCGAAGCCGTTGATCACCTGCGACGCGGCCGTCAGTTTTTCGCGGAAAAGACTGCCTGACGCCGGAATCAGGGCGGTGACGCCCGTCTGGGTTCCGCCGTCTGAAAGGGTCACATGGCCGACTTTCACCCCCGCCACATCGGCTATGGTGTTGCGCGCTCCGCAGGGAAGCTTTCCTCCCGGCAGACCGTAAAGTCTTAAATATCTGTTGACGCTGTGTGTTCTCTGCATGGTTTTTCCTCCGCGCATCGTTTTATTTCAGTATACCATCTGTCTGCAGGAGAAACAAAAGAACTTCGCTTCTCTCTTCCGCGAGAAACGAAGTTCTTTCTGCATCTTTTTAACTCAGCAGCGCCAGAAGAATGCCGCCGCACACCACCGAGCCGATCTGTCCGGCTACGTTGGCCGCCGAGGCCTGCATCAGCACGAACGTTCCGGGATGCTCTTTCGAGGCCATCTGCTGAATGGTGCGCGAGGCCATGGGAAACGCCGAAATGCCGGCGGCACCGATCATGGGGTTGATCTTGTGTCTTGAGAACAGGTTGATGAGCTTGGCGCTCAGCACGCCGCCCGCCGTGTCCAGCACAAAGGCAACCAGTCCCATTCCGAGGATCATCAGCGTGTCAGGGCGCAGAAACCGGTCGCCGGTCATGGTGCATGAAATACCCAGTCCGAGCATGATGGTCACAATGTTGGCCAGCTCATTCTGCGCCGCTTCCGAAAGCCGGCGCACCACGCCGCTTTCGCGCAGCAGGTTGCCGAACATCAGAAAGCCGATCAGCGTTGAGGATGAAGGCGCAAAAATTCCCACCACCAGCGTCACGATAATCGGGAAAAGGACGCGCGTGCGCTTGCTCACCCGGCGTGCGGCCCCCGCGGGCATGTTGAGGCTGCGCTCTTTTTTTGTGGTCAGCATGCGGATCACCGGCGGCTGGATCACGGGCACCAGCGACATGTACGAGTAGGCCGCCACCGAAATCGGGCCGAGAAGATGGGGCGCGAAACGGCTTGACACGTAGATTGACGTGGGACCGTCGGCAGCGCCGATAATGCCGATGGAGGCCGCTTCTTTCACGCTGAAGCCGAACAGCAGGGCCAGTCCCATGGTGAGGAAAATCCCCGCCTGGGCAGTCAGCCCGAACACGGCATACACCGGCCGCTCGATCATCGGCGAGAAGTCCATCATCGCACCGATGCCGATGAAAATCAGCAGCGGAAACATCTCATTGGCGATGCCGGCATCAAACAGAACGCTGATGGCGCCGGGAACCACGGTTCCCTCGGCAGCCTGGGTCAGCGCGGCGGTCATGGGGATGTTCACAAGGATGGTGCCGAACCCCATGGGCAGCAGCAGCGAAGGCTCATATTCCTTCACCACGGCCAGATAAATAAGCAGGCAGCCGACGCCGATCATAACAATCTGCTGCCACGTAAGCGCAAGAAATCCGCTGAAAAGACTTTCCAAAATGATTCTCCTCCCAGAAATAAATTAATCTTCTTCTTCCGGCGGCAGAGGCTCGTCCAGCAGCGCCAGATTGACATGACAGTAGCCGCACGGGTTTTTCTTCAGGTAATTCTGATGGTATTCCTCTGCGGCATAAAAATTCACAAGCGGTTCAACCTTTGTCACGACAGGCCGGTCCCAGTGCTTCTGTTCTTTTGCAAGAAGCTCCTCGGCAAGACGGCGTTCTTCGTCGTTGTTGTAGAAAACCGCCGTGCGGTACTGAGTGCCCACGTCGGGCCCCTGCCGGTTCAGAGCGGTCGGGTCGATGATCCGCAGGTAATGGCGCAGCAGCGTGCGCAGCGGCATCACAGCCGGATCGTATTCGATGTTGCACGCTTCGGCAAAGCCTGTGGTTCCCGTTTTCACCTGTTCATAGGTGGGGTGGGATTTCAGCCCGTTGGCATATCCCACCTGAGTGCTGATGACGCCGGGCAGAGCGCTCATATAGGCCTGAAGGCCCCAGAAACAGCCGCCGGCCAGAATAATTCTCTTTGACATGTGAAGCCTCCCTGAAACTTAACGGCGCGCCGCGCCGTAATTCTGATACAAAAAATTATATTCAAAGCCGGCAGCAAAATCAAACGGGAACGGCTTCCGCTGCACATGCCGCGCCGGCCCGCCCGCCAGGCAGGCCGGCGGGTTTATTATATGGCATTTTATATGTTCCTGTTCCGTCATGCACGACACTGCGCCGCAGGCGGAATGACGGCATAAAAAGAGGGAAATTCCATTTTTTCAAAATGTTAGTAAAAAAACCGCAGTAAACCGAAAACAGCCCTCTGCCGCGAAGCCGGATTTTTCTGTGCAGTCCGGCAGAGCGGAACGACTGCAGAGTTTATCAGTCTTTGCAGATTTTCAGGCAGAAATTTTCCCCGACCTGTCCGGAACGTCCAAGCCCGCAGATCTTCTTTAAAACGGCAGCGCCTGTCAGCAGAAACACTGCAGCGATTTTCCGCTTCTCCCAGCATGCGGTGCCTTTCAGTTTCTTCGCAGGCCGCAATGAGGCGCCGCAGAGACAGCCGTTTTCAGGGCCGGCCTGCTTCTGCCTTTCAGCGCCGGAAAAATTTTCTGCCTCAGCCGGCAGGCCGCAGTTTTCAGCCGGCACGCGGCAGGCACTGCCCGGCGCCGCTTCACGCGCAGTCCGGCCCCAGCCGGCGGCACATGACGATTTCTTCTTCTGTTTCGCCCATAGTGCGGCCGACAGTTTCAAAACCGAGACGCCGGTACAGCCGAAACGCGGGATTCGATTTCTGCACGGAAAGCGAAACACGGCTGTATCCCCTTTTCGTCAGCGCCGCAATCATTGTTTTCATCAGCGCGGTTCCGATGCCCCGGCCGCGGCAGGATTCATGGACTGCCAGCGCCAGCGACGGCGTTCTGTCGTCAATGTGGCCGAAATCGTTCATAATCCGAGCCCACACTGCCCCGATAATCAGACCGGATGTCTCCGCCGCCAGGGCAAAATCGTCCCTCCGCGAGCCGAAATTTTCAATGTAAACCTGCATTGCAGGCGTGCCGACAATGCTCACAGGCGGGCGCGGGGTTCCCGGCGGGGAGTAAATTGCCCTGTAGATGTACTCTCCAAGGATTCTGTATTCTTTTTTCCGCAGCTCTCTGATCTGATAGTTCATTTCAGCCTCCGCAGATGCCGCCGTTTCCGCCGTGCCCGGCACAGGCAGGTGCCGCCCGTTTTTAAATGCCGTCCGGACATCAGAGAAACAGATAAATGAGGATGCCCGCGCCGACATTAATCAGAAAACTCCAGACGCCGGATCCATCCGAATCGCTGCTGTCCCCGCCTTCATCTCTGCTGTTAATGTTCACCACAGTCCTGCCGTCATCACCGCGGGTCACATGGCAGATCACAGAGGGATCGTGAATGTGAACCTCAATGACCTGCCCGGGATCCTGCTTCTTCTCAGAAGAAGGATCTGAATTGTCATATTCTATGAAATCCTCCGTGAGTTTCGCAGGCAGGCCTTTGGGCTGAGCGTCCTTCAGGCCGGGATGAAGCCGCTGGTCACCAGGCGCTTTGCTGGTTTCGCCGGAGCGGGAGAACGTTCAACGGGAGCCGTGCAGTACGGGCACTCGTTCAGGGAAGCGTCAACTTTGCGCCCGCAGCAGGGACACGTAATCCAGGCCATTTCTCACACCTCGCTGAGTAAGATTTTCACAAAACACCGCTTCATTCCACGCCGGAAACGCTGTCCTGATGCGCGCGGCGCCGGAAAACATCACGTGCCGCAGCGCGCAATCCTTTGAGACAATCTTATCACGGAGCCGAGAAAAAGGGACAAATGACTGCATCATTTTCTTATCCCGGCCTTTGCGGACAGCAGAGGCGCCGCAAGGCAGAAAACAGGAACTATTCAGTCCTGTTTCAGTAAAAATTTTGAGTTGAAAAGAAATGACTTTTACTGACCAATAAAATCCAGTCTTTGAATTTTAACGCAGAAAAAAAGTCCGCGGAAAGCTTCATCCGCGGACCCGTCCGGTTCTTTTCAGAACGTTATTCAGTTTTTTCAGGCTTTTTCCACGTGGCATCGGTGAACACCGTGCCAAAACGCACATTGCGCCCGAACTGAGCCGTGGAAAGCAGACCGAGGGCATCGCGTCCGGCAAGCCCGGCGGCTTCGGCAGCCTCCTGATCGGGAAACACAGTGTCAGGATTTTCGGCATCGAGGTCGGTTTTCACCGGAGACTCGGCCTTGAAGCCGTAACGGCGCAGCGTCGCCTTGACGTGCTCGGCAAGAAGCGCCGTTTTCTCCTCAGCCTCAAAATAAGCCCTCGCAAAATCCCAGACGCTGCTGCTCTTCGGTTCAAGTTTCACAGCATAGGACACGACCCTCGGCAGGGCCGGATAAGGCAGATGCGAACTGTCTCTCAGTGTCCCGAACCCCACAAGCACAGCGCCCGCGTTCAGCAGGTTATGTTTCAGTTCTTCACGCAGCACACCCATAGCAGGAACCTCCTTTTCGGCAGCCGGACAGCCGCCGTGTTCATCCCTGTTTATTTTTCCTCTATTATAATACGCGGCACGGAAAACCGCTCCCTGAAAACACAGTTTTGAGGAAGAAGATGGAAACGCCGCGGAAATTTCAATTTCCGCTGTGAAATTTTCCGGCAGCCCGTTTTCATTAGTCAGTATAAATCAGTTTCTTCATAATCTTTATATGGTACACTTCTGACGCATAAATGTTTTCTGCCGGCAGATCAGGATGACTTTCCCGGCCAGTCAGCGCAGGGCTGCAGCTGAAAACACTCTGAACCGTGAGCGGATCCAGCGCAAACATGCCGGCTCTGTGTGTTCTGCTGCCTCTATCCGGCCGCGCTGCCGCGTTGAGAGTTTTACCGCCGCCATGATTACGCACGCTATCTTGCCCGGACCGCAAGTTCTTTTCAGACATGGGGCTTTCTGTTCCCTGCTGCACTTCTGCGGCCGGCAGAAAAAAAATGAAGCGGACTGATGCCGGAAAATGGCAAATGAGTCTGGCATAAAAATCTCTCTGCCGATAATTTCTGTCCTGATCATCGAGGGTATCATCTGATACTTGATAAGCGGCACAGAATTTGTTACCTTGATTTCATATAGCTCAGTAGGCCATACACCTGACGTTGGGAATTGAACCCCCGCCCGAAGCAATGGTAACTGAGCTTTATTTGTACCTGCAATAAAATGTTTTTGCGGGACCACGCTGATTAAAACTTTATTCAGCTGGTGAAAGGAGACATTCCTGAAGATGCAGTGTTCAGACCGGCCGGTTCTGTCCGGCCGCGCACTGCAGGCGGCTGTTTCTTGATCATCATAAAATACGGCGCCTGAGCGCCTGTCTGGGTCGTTTTTCAAACGGGAAATGACGGCGGCGCGATTCAGAAACGGCAAACACTGCCGCGCCGCATGGTCATGCAGAACATGAAAAAAGGAGGCTCCCGGCCGGGAGCCTCCTTTTGCTGCTGATAACCTCAGAACTTTTCATTCTCGCCGAGAAAACGCCACTGTCCCTGCGGCAGCGCCCCGAGGCGCACGCGGCCGACACGCACCCTTTTCAGTGCGGCCACTTCAAGCCCGACGGCGGCACACATGCGGCGGATCTGGCGTTTCTTTCCCTGATGAAGCACAAAATTCAGCAGTCCCGGCTCCATGATTCTGACTTCTGCAGGCAGCAGCGGCTCGCCGTCGAGCCACAGGCCGTAATTGAGCAGCTGCAGCGCCTGCTGTGTCACCTCGCCGAGAACGCGCACAATGTATTCTTTGTCAATACTGCTGTTCTCGCCGATAATGGCACGGGCAACACGGCCGTCCTGCGTCAGCACAAGCAGTCCTGTGGAGTTGATGTCAAGGCGGCCTGCCGGCACGAGGTTTTTCAGCATTGAAGGGGAAAAACTCTCGGGCGAGCGGTCGCCCCGCCAGCGGTTTTCAGGCCGGATCAGCACGCGGGCCGGCATATAGCCGTCTTCGGCCTGGCCTGACACGCAGCCCAGCGGCTTATGAAGGATCACTGTCACACGGCGCGACTGCACGGCCCGGGCTTCGCGGCTTACTGTGATGCTGTCGCTGTCTGTGACTTTCTGGCCGAGAGAAGCTGTCTTTCCATTGACGCGCACCAGACCGCGGGCGATGTACTCATCAGCTTCGCGCCGGGAACAGATGCCCATGAGGGCCATTTTTCTGGAAAGGCGCATTTCCGCATCATTATTCACAGGTTATGCACCGCCTTTTCTGTGGATAAGTGGATAACTTATTTCTTTCTGCCTCTGCCGTATTTCGCTTCTGCGGCGGCCCGCATGCGGGCCATGGCCATGGCTGTATCCCTGTCGTGTATTGAGGCGGAAGCCTCGGCGTATGCCTCGTCAATGGCCTTCTGGGAAACATAAATTTCTCTGCGCCGGGGCGGTGTCCGGCGGCGCTCTTTTTCTATGCGGCGCACTACTGCCCTGATCCCCGGAAGCTCGAGGCCGAACAGTTTTCTGACGCGGACAAGTATTGAGCCGGCTGCCATCCGGATCATCTGGGCCGCCGCCGGGCTTTCGCACGCCACGATCACTACATTGTGCTCAAGAGACACGGGCTTTGTCCGCGATGCCAGCTGCGGGCCGACCACGTCGCCCCAGCGGCGTTCCATGTCGGACAGGCGGCATGCGATCTGAAAAACCGGCGGCAGGTGGGTGGCGATCACTGATCCGAGCGCCTGAGCCGATTCGCTGCGGTTCCGGGCCATTGTCAGGCCTCCTTTCTGTGCTGGAAAAACAGGGCGCGGAATGTTTTTCCCGCGCCCGTCACTGCTGTCACTGTTTTTCAGTACGGCGCGCCCTCTCTGACAGGTAGAGTGCCAGATGCTGAAGATCTGTCGGCGTGACGCCTGAAATTCTTCCCGCCTGCCCAAGCGTGGCGGGCCGGATTTTTGAGAGTTTCTCGCGGCTTTCGGCAAGCATGCCTGAAAGTTCGCCGTAATCGAAATCCGCGGGAATCTTCATTGCCTCAAGGCGCAGCATGCGGTCAGCGGCGCGCTGCTGGCGGTCGATATAGCCGCGGTACTTCACGGCAGTTTCAACGTTTGATTCTTCCTCGCCGTCAAGCCGTCCGTCGGGAATGATGCGGCGCAGCGTTTCATAGCTGACTTCGGGATGTCTCAGAAGATCGGCGGCGGTCATGCCGCGGTCAATCGGCTGCAGCCCCTCGGCCGCAAGCTCTGCGTTGGCTTTTTCGGGCGAAATGCGGGTGTGGTCAAGGCTGTCAATTTCGCGGTCTTCACGCTCCCAGCGCTCGTTCAGGCTTCTCCACTGGTCCTCGCTGAGCAGGCCGAGCCGGTGCCCGATCGGAGCCAGGCGGCGGTCGGCGTTGTCATGGCGCATCAGAAGCCGGTGTTCGCAGCGGCTGGTCAGCATGCGGTACGGCTCATGGGTGCCCTTGGTGACGAGGTCGTCCACCAGAACGCCCATATAGGCCTGATGGCGGCCCAGCACAAGCGGCTCTTCGCCGCGGAGTGACAGAACGGCGTTGATTCCGGCCAGCAGGCCCTGGCAGGCTGCTTCCTCATAGCCTGACGTTCCGTTGATCTGTCCGGCGCAGTACAGGCCGGGATAGTCCTTCATCTCAAGGGACAGGGAAAGCTGCTGCGGATCAATGGCGTCATACTCGATGGCATAGCCCGGTTTCAGTATCACGGCATGCGCACAGCCCGGAAGGGTATGCGTCATGGCGATCTGAACGTCATAGGGCAGGCTTGTGGAGAAATTCTGCACATAGATTTCAACGCTTCCGCGGGCTGTGGGTTCAAGAAAAATGGGATGGCTGTCCTTTTCCGGGAAAGCCATCACCTTCGATTCAATGGAAGGACAGTAGCGCGGGCCGACGCCGGTGATTTCGCCGTGAACAATCGGGGAGCGGTCCAGGTTCTCGCGGATGATCCTGTGGGTTTCGGCGTTGGTGCGGATCATGCCGCACCAGACTTCGCGGAAGACTTTTTTCTGTCCCCAGAAATCGAAGCAGACGGGATTTTTTTCGCCTTCCTGGCGCTCTATGCCTTCCCAGTCGATGCTGTCACGATAAAGCCGCGGCGTTGTGCCTGTTTTCAGGCGCTGCATCACAATTCCCAGGTCTTTCATCGACTGGGAAAGACCGACTGCCGCCTGCTGGCCCATCGGCCCCGAGAGAAAATTCACAAGTCCCACGTGAACGCGGCCGTTGAGATGGGTGCCGGTGGTCAGAATCACTTTTTTTGCCTCAAAGGCCAGCTGGAAGCGGGTTTTTACGCCTTTCAGCCTGCCGTTCTCAAACCAGAGGGATTCCGCCTGATCCTGAAAAACGCGCAGGTTCGGGCAGTGAGTCAGCTCTCTGAGGTAATAGTTGTGGTAATCGTGCCAGTCGCACTGGGCGCGCAGCGCGCGCACAGCCGGGCCTTTCGAGGTGTTCAGCCAGCGCATCATCATGGCCGAGGCATCTGCCGCACGCGCCTGAACTCCGCCGAGTGCGGAAATTTCGCGCACCAGATGCCCTTTTGCCGGGCCTCCGATCGAAGGATTGCAGGGCATATGGGCGACGCAGTCCACGTCCTGAACGATCATCAGCGTGCTGGCGCCCATTTTTGCCGCGGCAAGGGCGGCCTCGCAGCCGGCGTGCCCGCCGCCGACCACAATGACATCAAAACGGCTTTCGGGAAAAATCTGCACAGTACCACCTGTTTTCTAACGGCGGGCCGTGTCCTCGTAGGTCAGCACCGTATCATTCCGTGAAAGGGAACGGTTCTCAAAAAGCGTGATGCTGTTGCGGTAAAATGCGCCGCCGCTCCAGCGGTATCCTGCTGTCCCGCCGCTGTCCTTCAGTGTTTCGCCCGGGGTGCCGTACTTTTTGGTGAGCATGGCGTTCAGCTGCCTGAAGTTGGCGCTGAGCTCAACGACTGCAGGCTTCTGTTTTTTCTCTGCCTGAACTTTTTCTGTCCCGCCGATGTCACGCGCGTCAAAGACCTGGTCGTCCTGCGCGGATTCGGGCGCGCTTTCGGCGGCCGCCGTCTCGCTTTTCAGCGTGTCGGTGCGGACAAAGGCAAAGCGCGCCAGGAACATGCCTTTCTTCGAAAATCTCAGCAGCAGATTTCCTTCCCTGCCGAAGAAATTCACCTTGTAAAATGCCTCGCTGTATCCTGGCAGATAGCTGTACTGGCAGATCAGTGAGGCGCCGTTGGTCTGGGTCATGACCTGATTGGCCTCTTCGCAGGAAATGCCGAAATTCATACCCCATACGCCTTCAATCCTGCTCTCAGCATTCTGTTCGGAATCCGCTGCCGCGGCAGAGAAAGCCAGAGCGAGGACACAGGCCAGCGCAATCACAATCTTTTTCATTGTTATTCCTCCTCGGAAATTCATCATCAGAAAGCTGCTCCGGATCATTCTGCAGCTTCTTTTCGTTTTTTCAGTTCTCTATTTTCGAAATGCGCCCTTTTTCAAGGCGCCACAGCGTACCGTGAAACAGCGGCAGAGGGTTTTCGGCCGTCGCGGCGAAAACCTGCCACCCGCTGCGGTCAAGGCAGTTCATCAGCACTTTCCGCCCTTCATCGTCGAGTTCTGAGGTCACTTCGTCAAACAGAAGCACCGGCGTCTGCCGGTACCTTTTCTGTACCGACGTTGCCGCAGCCATGATCAGAGCCAGTGCCGAACGGCGCCTCTGTCCGCGGCTCAGTGAAGCCGCCGCGGGCCGCGGGCCGCATGTAAGAATGAGATCATCACGGTGAGGCCCCACAAGCGGGCTTTTCGCGGCGCGTTCCCTTTCAGCCGTCATCTCGCAGGCGCGGCTGAAATCCTGAAGCAGATCGGAAAGTCCTGCAGAGCCGCCGCGGTGCAGAGCAATCGACAGATCAGCCGGCAGAAGGTCATGCCAGTTTTCCAGGCTGGACTTCAGCGATTCCGTGACTTCAAGGCGGCACTCCCAGATCCACGCGGCAAGGGAGGCCATGGTGTTCTGCGTGACCTGCACCGAATGGCCGATGCTCAGAAGATAGCGGCGGGTCTGCGTGATCTTGCGGTATTCGCCCAGTTTGAAGGCGTACAGCGGAAAATACAGAGCGCACAGGACATCAAGAAAACGCCGCCGCACTGCGGGCGACCCTTCCAGAAGCGCCATGTCGGAAGGCAGAAACGCAAGCGACTGCACGCACGATCTCAGATCGCCCCAGCGGCAGATTTTGCCGTCAAGGTGAAGCGAGGCCCGCATGCGGATGGTGAGGTCGATCACTGCCTCCCGTTCGCCGGAAACCTGCGCGGCAAGCGACGCGCCGCCGGCGCTGTCCCACTGCACCGTATCAGAAAGTCTGGAACCGGCAAATGTTCCCCATCCTGTCAGGATATGAAGCGCTTCAAGGACGTTGGTCTTTCCGGCCGCGTTGGCGCCGGTCAGGACGTTCAGCCCCGGGCCCCAGTCGATCAGCGTGTTTTCAAGGTTGCGGAAATTGCGGAACCGCGTCTGTGCGATCCGCATGACTCACTCAGTTTTCTTCGGATTTCCCGGGTGTTTCGGGAAGTTCCTTCATTTTAATGGGCATCAGCATATAGATGAAATCGGTTCCGCCGGGCCGGGTGATGACCATCTGGCCTTCGGCGCCGTTGAAGGCCAGGCTGACCTCGTTTTCCCTGAACGCCTTGATGCCCGAAATCAGGTATCCCACGTTGAAGGCCACTTTCAGCGGCTCGCCGCTCACGTTGGCGTCGACGGACTCGTTGGCCTCGCCGATTTCGGGGGCGCGCCCGCACAGGTCAAGCTCTGCGCCGGGGGAAAGCGTGAGGCGCACCACGCGGCTGTCATCGCCCACGACGACATTGATGCGGTCAAGCGCCTCAAGGAAAGGCTGACGTTCAATGATCATCTGGGTTGAGCTGCTTCCGCCGATCAGACGCTCGTAATTGGGGAATTTTGAGTCAATGCAGCGCACGGTGAAGCGGACGCCGGGAATATCGAAATAGGTGACTGAACCGTCCTGGAAAACATCAACCTGCGCGGACGGGTCAAAGTTTCCGAGAATGTGCTGAAACTCCATCAGCGAGGTGAGCGGAAGCAGCATTTCCTTGTCGGAAGCGGATTCATCCGGGTTTTCAAGCTGCGTCTTCGAAAGAGAGAGGCGGCGTCCGTCGGTGGACACCACACGGAGCTCTGTTCCGTTGAGCTGAAGCAGGGCGCCGCTCAGGTACTTCGGAAAATCCTCGTTGGGCGCTCCGGCGATGCTGCCCTCCACAAGAACGCGGCTGAGCTCGCCGGCGGTCACATGGGCAAATTCCTCGGCGTTGCGGAGATACGGCATGTCGGGGAAATCCTCGACAATATAGGTAGTGAATTTATAATGGCTGCGGCCGGCGCTGATGGTTCCCTTTTCATCGGCCACCTCGACTGTAAACGGAGAGACAGGAATTTTCTTGAACAGTTCTCCGACGACCTTGACGGGAAGAATCACTTTTCCGGGCTCAAGAACCTTGACGCCATCGGCATTCACGCGGATGGTGTTCTTCAGGTTCGTCGCGCTCAGAGTCACGCTGCCGTCCTCGCCGGCTTCCACAAGAATGCTTGCCAGCGTCGGGACGGAACCGGTTCTCGGCCCGGTGACGCGCTCTGCCATTGACCAGTATTTCATAAAGGGATTCTGGGTGATTTCGATTTTCATCGGAGAAAATTCCTCTCTTTCTTAGTTCCTTTTATATGAAGTTGATGCTTATGCTCTTCAGTCAGAATATAAAAATCAGAAGCCGTAGTCATAGGCGGTGTGAAAACTGTGGATAACCTTCCGAAGCGTGATGGTTGAAAGTTCTCCACATGTGGAAAAACACCGGGATGTTCTGTGGAAAATTATCCACATTATGCACAGGCTGAGCCTGAATTTGAAGTTCAATGCGGTTATCCACAAAGACTTCCCCAGCGAATTCACATTCCATTCACAGCTTATGCTCGATGTCTTCCACAATCTTTTTTACGCGCTGATCCTCTTTTGAAAGCATCTCGATCTTCTTGATGGCGTGCAGCACTGTGGTGTGGTCTTTTTTGCCGAAGTCATGAGCGATCTGCTGAAGGCTTGACTCTGTGTGGTTCCGGCAGATGTACATGGCCACCTGGCGCGCCAGCGCGACTTCGGCGGTACGGCGTTTGCCGCAGATGTCCGCCACGGAAAAACCGAACTCGGCCGAGACGATTTCCATGATGCTCTGGAACGTCAGGAGACCGTGGCGGCCGTCGCCGATCACGTCTTTCAGCCATTCCTGAGTGTTTTCAATGGTAATGGGTTCCTGCGAAAGGCTGCTGTTGGCGATGACGCGGTTCAGGGCGCCCTCAAGCTCGCGGATGTTGCTGGGAATGTTTTCAGCGATGAAGCTGATCACATCGTCGTTGATGGGGATGCGCCTCTGTTCTGCCTTTTTCTTGAGAATGGCGATTCTCGTCTCATAGTCGGGCTGCTGGATGTCAGTGACAAGGCCCCACTCAAAACGGCTCACAATCCGCTCGTCGATATTGTCAAGCTCCTTGGGCGAGCGGTCTGAGCTGAGGACAATCTGCTTCTTTGCCGTGTGCAGCTCGTTGAACGTGTGGAAGAATTCATCCTGCGTGCTTTCCTTGCCGGCAAGAAACTGAATGTCGTCAATCAGAAGAATGTCAACGCTGCGGTATTTTGCCCTGAAGTCGTTGGTGCGGTTGTTTCTGATGGCCGAGATCAGCTCATTGGTGAACTTTTCCGATGACAGATAAACAACCCTGATGCTGGGGTTTTTCTGCTGGGCGTAGTTGCCGATGGCGTGCATCAGATGGGTCTTGCCGAGGCCGACGCCGCCCCAGATGAAAAGCGGGTTGTAGCCTGTGCCGGGCTGTTCGGCCACGGCAAGGCTTGCGGCGTGAGCGAGGCGGTTTGACTTGCCGACCACAAACGACGCAAAGTCATACTGGCGGTTCAGCCCGTTGGCGGAAACCGGAAAAATCATGGGATCGGCCTTTGCCGGCTCTGGAGAGGGCCTGGGACTGGGGACTGTCAGTTCTATGTTTTTGCCGTATCCGAGGCTGTTCATCACCTGGACGAGCGTCTGCAGAAAAAGATCCTGCACTTTCTGTGCCACAAACGTGTTGCCCGCATCGAGCACCAGCCTTCCGTTCTCAAGAGAAACAGGAGAACAGGATTTCAGCCATATATCAACTGTCTGGGGCGGCAGAAGAGGCCCTGCCTTTTCCAGAATCTGATTCCATACTTCCTCTGCTTTGGTCATTGTTCACAACTCCTACCTGTGAAGCATGTTCCGTATAATTATCCACTCTTATTATCCACAAAAGCGCGCGAAAAACAATAGTTATTCACATAAGGTGCCGGAGTGTTTTTCTGAGTCTGCCCGGCATTTCCCGGCCCTGAAGGAAAAAAACTCTGCCAAGCCGGTCGGCGGCCTCAGAACCGCAGAGGGCAGTCCGGCGCCGGGAACGGCCGTCTGCCTCCGTCAGGCTGCCGCGTTTTTTTGCAGATCTTTTTGCCGTTTCCGGGAAAAAAGGCCTTTTTGTTGTATAATAGCAGCAGGAATGACAGAACTTTTAATTATGCTGATTAAAACTTTTTGAGATAGATATCAGCTCTGTGCACAGAAGGAGGCCCTTTTTCCATGTCGATTTACTTCAACAACGCGGCGACCACGTGGCCGAAACCTGAATGCGTGGCGCAGGCTATGAGCAGTTTCCTGCTGTCCGGCGGCGCCAATCTCGGGCGCGGAACTTCATCGGCGCGCGATCTCAGCACAATGAACACGGTGCTTGAGTGCCGCGAGCGGATTGCAGAACTTCTGGGCGGCTATGAGAACGCCTCGCCGGTGTACGTGACGTTCACGTCAGGCGTCACAGAATCGCTGAATATTGTCCTCAAGGGCTTTCTGAAGCCGGGCATGCGGGTGGTCACTTCTTCAATGGAGCATAACGCCGTGATCCGCCCCCTGCGGCGGCTGGAGGCACAGGGCGTGAAACTGGAGATTCTGAAGTGCGATCCGCTGGGTTTTCTCGACATGCAGCTTCTGAAATCGGCGCTGGAGCAGCCTGCTGATCTTGTGATCATGAGCCACTGCAGCAACGTGTGCGGTTCAGTGCTTGACATTGAATCCGCCGCCGAAATCTGCCGCGCAGCCGGCGTGCCGCTGGTGATTGATACAGCCCAGACGGCAGGGCTGCTGCCGCTGAACGCGCAGAAGCTCGGGCTGGCTGCGCTGTGCTTCACCGGCCATAAGGGACTGATGGGGCCGCAGGGAACCGGCGGCATTGTGTGGAACCCTGAGTTTGCAAAAAAATGCGCGCCGCTGTGTGACGGCGGCACGGGGAGCTTTTCTCACGTGGAAGTTCAGCCGGAGGCCATGCCCGACCGCTTTGAGGCCGGCACCCAGAACCTTCCCGGCATTGCGGGGCTTTCTGCTGCCGTCCGCTGGATTTCTGAGACGGGCATTGATACTATCCGCCGCCATGAAAACGAACTCGGCGTCCGTCTGCTTGAGGGGCTGAAACAGATGCCGGGCATGATTCTCTACGGGCTTCCCGAAGTGGCTGACAAGAAGCGTCTTGCTGTCTACGCCGTGAACTTCGAGGGCGTTGACAACGGAATACTTGCCGCTGAGATGAGCGAGCGCGGCCTGGAGGCGCGGCCGGGACTTCAGTGCAGCCCGTGGGGACACAAGACGCTGGGCTGCTTTCCCCAGGGAGCGCTGCGGCTCAGCCTCGGCTATTTCAACACGCCCGCGCAGATCGACCAGGCGCTGCAGATCATAGAGGATTCCCTGAAGGCAGTCAGAAAGAACTGACCGCTGCGGAGAAAACAGAAAAAAATAATGAGGCTTTCCCAGAACGCTCTGGGAGAGCCTCATTTTTGATGCCTGAATGTCATTCCCCGTCCTTCAGCACCAACAGTTCAGTGCCGCCCCAGAGCGGGTCGGCCGCAAGGAGCTGCCGCGAACTGAAGTCAGAAAGCTTTTCTGCCGCAGACGCCTCAAGCGAAGCGGCCACCTGCGCCGAGATGAGCACGTCCTGACCGTACTGCACGCGGTACCGCGAGCCGGGTATTCCCATGGTTTTAAGCAGATGGCTGACAGCGCTCAGTTCGGAATAGCCGCAGCGGAGGGTCAGAGCTCTGAACAGGCCGCATTTTTCCAGAACAGCTTTGCGGACGGCTCCCGCCGCCGCCGCGGAATATGCTTCAATCAGGCCCCGGACGCCGAGCTTCACGCCCCCGAAATAACGGGTCACCACAACGGCGGCATTGCAGAGATTCACTTTCTTCAGCTCGCCGAGAATGGGACGTCCGGCCGTTCCGGAAGGCTCGCCGTCGTCGGAGCAGAATTCCTCCGTGGCGGGAAAGCCGGTGCGCCATGCCGGGCAGTGATGCGCCGCGCTGAAGTGCCGGCGTCTGATCTCCTCGAGAGCAGCCCGCGCCGCTTCAGCATCGGCTGCCGGGAAAAGCGCGGCGATGAACTCGCTGCGCCTGACTTTCAGCGTGAACTCAGCCGCGCTGGCCGGCCGCGTGCAGACCCCTAATGCCAGCACCGGCGGCAGCGTTCCCATGTTTCTTCCAGTGAAATGGGAACGACCTTTGTGTCGCCGATGGCGCCCATGAAATTGCTGTCGCCGTTCCAGCGCGGCACAATGTGGCAGTGAATGTGCGTGTCAATGCCGGCGCCGGCGGCAGCGCCGATATTGATGCCGACGTTGAATCCGTCAGGGTGAAACGCCTCTTTCAGACACTCGATGCTGCGGGCGATCAGGCGGTGAAATTCCAGGGCCTCCTCGTCGGTGAACGAGCTGAGATCCGTGGTGTGGCGGTACGGAATGACCATCACGTGTCCCGAACTGTACGGGTAGGCGTTGAGAATGACGAAGCACGTTTTTCCGCGGTAGACGATGAAATGCTTTTTGTCGTCACTGCCGTCAGCGGGAAATTCGCAGAAGATGCACTTTTTCCCGCCGCTTTTTGTCGAGTTGATGTAGGTATAGCGCCATGGAGCCATCAGAGTTTCCATGTAAATTCCTCTTTTCATGCAGAATGTTTTTTCAGAGTATTTTTTCCGGAAGGTTATGCACATTGGTGGATAACTTCAGTGGATAACCTGTGTGTAAAAGGGAAAAGTCCTTTTCCGGTTTTACATTTGAATGCAGAAGTACAAATAACAATACGGACAGGTAAGGCTTTAGACAAAGAACTGCAAAGTTTGCGTCAGGCTGTGCATAATGTGGATAAAACTGTGATTTAACAATCCAGCAATTTTTGTCGTGTGAACCGTGAGACTGCCTGACTGAAAATATCAATTTGTTTCAAATCGGAATTCAAATATTCAAAAGCGGACAGCCGCAGTGCAGAAAATGTTTGAAATGCCAAAATTATTGAGACGCCCTTTCCGCCCGGAATGATTTTATTTCTGTCAAGTGACGGAGAGTATGTGTTTAAGTGATGTGGAAAAGTGGACAGATTGTGGATAACTTTTCTCAAGAACGTCATAAAGCGTTGAATTTACTAGCTTCGGAGCATTTTCCGGCCCTGCCGTGCGGCGTGAAAACTCCGCCGCCGTTCTGCTGGCCTGCCGCGCTGCGGCACGGATTTTACTCTTTGCTGCCGTCCTGTTCCCTGTTTCTGCGGATCATCGCGAGAATGCCGCGGATTTCATGCCATCCGCTGAGCAGCGCCGCTGCAAGTCCCGCCAGGAGGCAGAGCGGCAGCGTCCACTGCGGCCATCCCCGGGCAAGACACCAGCGGCCGAGGTAAAGTCCGGCCACAAGATAGCCGCAGACCAGCAGGGCTGCGCCTGCAATGCGGCTGAATATGATGACGTCGTTCAGCGATGAGGGGAATTTCATTCTGCCGTTTCCCTGCCGCTGACAAGGTATTCCTTTTCGCGGCGCATCAGGTTCAGAAGCCGTTCGATCTGCCCGCGGCTCAGGCCGGAAAGAGTCAGGCGGTTTGTCTCTCCGTTGCCCGAGGCGTGGATTTTCACGCCCAGCGCTCCGGCGGTCTGCCGGGCGCCTGCGGGGCTCCACGGTTTGTAAACAGGCTCCGGCGTCTCGGCGAGGCTGGCTTCCAGTCTTCTGACTGACCAGCCGTTTTCTGCGCACCTTTCGGCGGTTCTGATGAGTTTTTCAGGGTCGGCGATCGAGAGAAGCACCTTGGCGTGTCCTTCTGTCAGCTTTCCGTTTTCGATCAGGCTGCGGACTTTTTCAGGCAGATTCAGAATTCTGATTTTGTTGGCGATGGCCGCGCGGCTCCAGCCGATGCGTTCAGCCAGCTGTTCCTGAGTCTGGCCGTGCTTCTCCATCAGCGCTTTCAGTGCGGCTGCGGTTTCCAGCGGCGAAAGGTCACGCCGCTGAAGGTTTTCGACAAGGGCGATCTCGCTGAGGGTCTTTGCGTCGCCGCGCACAACCCGTGCCGGAATTGATGTGAGTCCCGCTTCTCTGCAGGCGCGGAAGCGGCGCTCGCCGGCTATGATGCGGTATTTGGTCCCGTCGGGCCCGGCGGCGGGCGTGACGATGACCGGCTGAAGGAGGCCGTGATTTTTTATTGACCTGACCAGTTCCTCGTGGGCCGTCCTGTCAAAGTTCTTTCGCGGCTGATCGGGGTTGGCGCTGATTTCATCAAGGCGGATCATTTCGCTGTCAACCGGCACGCGCCCCACATTCTGGCGGGCCAGAAGGGCGCCGAGACCGCGGCCTTCCGGGATGATTGACGTTTTTCTCTGTGTCTTTGCGGCTTTCTTCTTTACAGCCATAGTCTTTTAACCTCCAGTGCCAGTTCATGATAAGCTTTGCCGCCGCTGCTCCTGCGCTTGTAGTCCAGGATCGCTTTGCCCTGTCCCGGCGCGGCGGCGAGATCGACGTTGCGGGGAATGACGGTTTTGAACATGTATTCGCCGTAATAGGCGCGGATCTGGCTTTCTACCTCCCGCGTCAGCTTCTGGTTGGAACTGTACATGGTGAGCAGGACGCCGTCAATTTTCTTGCCTTCGCTGATGCCCTGCAGCCTGATGTTCTGCAGCGTGCTGGCCAGCATGGCAAGGCCCTTCAGGGCGTAGTACTCGCACTGGACAGGCACCAGAATTCTGTCGGCGGCGGCGACGGCGTTGACTGTCAGCACTCCGAGCGACGGGGGGCAGTCGATGATGACCGTGTTGAACTGGTCTTTCACTTTTTCAAGAGCGTTTTTCAGCCTGAACTCCCAGCCGGGCGTTCTGCCCAGCTCTATTTCAACTGAAGCGAGCTTCTCGGTGGAGGCGATCAGGGACACGTTTTCCGCGCTGGTGGTGTGCACGGCCCATTTGGGTTCTTCGTTGTTCATCAGCACTTCATAAAGTGACGTGGCGTCGCTGAACTGATAGCCGAGGCCGTCGGAGGCGTTTCCCTGCGGATCTGCGTCGACCACGAGCACTTTTCTGCCCATCGCGCCCAGTTCGGCTGCCAGGTTGACGCAGGTGGTTGTCTTGCCGACGCCGCCTTTCTGATTGATCACTGCGATAGCTGTCATCGCCATCTTTATTTCCACCATCCTTTTTTCTCGGCGCGTCCGGGCCGGCGCGGGTATTCCGGCGGACAGGGCGCTGTTTTGTGCCACAGAGCCAGAAAACTGTCATGCCCGCTGAGACTGTAACGGTACAGGTCCGGCTCGTTCAGACCAAGTCTGCCCCACAGTCCTGTCAGAGGTTCCAGCTCTGATGCGGCAGACGGTCCTTTCATCGCCGCGGCGCAGCCGCCGGTTTTCAGCAGCGGCGCAAGGTACTCGGCGATCACGCCGGAATCGCTGACGGCGCGGACAACCGCAAAGTCGAAGCACTCCCGGTGCTGCGACGCAAAATCCTCCGACCGGAGGCAGACTGCCTTGGCATTGCTGATATGCACCGCTGCGAGTATTTCTGAAAGGGCGCTGATCTTTCTGGACAGACTGTCAAGCAGGACGAACTTCAGGTCAGGGCGGCACACTGCCAGCACCGCGCCGGGCAGCCCCCCGCCCGTTCCCACGTCAACGACGGTTCCCGACTGCGGAAGCAGCGGCAGCACGTGAAGACAGTCCTCAATATGCCCCTTCCACAGAGTTTCCATGTCACGGGGGCCGATGAGACGCACCCGCTCATTGAGCTTCAGCAGTTCGGAGGCGTAACTTCGCAGCCGTTCACAGATCTGCTCGGACAGGGGCTGAAGGGGCGGGAGTTCTTTTATGTTCATGCAAACACCTCCGTAAATTTTGCTCCGCTCCTCTAATAATACATCAAAAGAGGCCGGGTGAAAATGTTCCACGTGGAACATTTATAAGGCAGCAGAAAAAAAATTCATGGCGGGGCCGGGCGGAAGCAGTCAGAACGGAAAATAACGCCCGCAGCCGGCCGCTGTTTTCTGAAATGCCCCGGCACACTAAAACAGCCGGACAGATGCCTGTTATAAGCGCAGCTGCAGAGATTTCCCGTTTCAGACGTTCCCCGGCCTGGCAGGCCTGCGGGCATGCGGAAGAAAATCTCCGCAGCGGGCCCCTGTGCCAGCGGAATCTTCTGACGCGCAGCCGGCGTGACCGGCGTCCGGGCATGCGGGAAGGAAGAAAAGTTTTTCTGACAGAAGGGCAGAAAACGATTGAGCGTCTGAATGAACTGCTGCGTCTCTGCCTTTGTCCCGGCAGACACGGTTACTGCACGCTGCAGTGCATAACGGCTGCCGGAATGAACGATAAATTTATTTTATATAATCTTTTTAGTTTTTTGATAGATCCTGAAAACTTCCGCTGTAATATAAACGAAGGCTTATTGCAGCATCGTTTGTAACAAATGATGTCATTTTGTATGCAATAATTTTTTATAACATTTTATTTGCGTAAATTGCAATAACAAGTTGGACACCCTCCGCTAGGCAGCAGCCTGGTAGAT
>CAZDXA010000033.1:0-23949 GCA_964509435.1 uncultured Synergistaceae bacterium
ACATCGCGGGGTGGAGCAGTCCGGTAGCTCGTCGGGCTCATAACCCGAAGGTCAGAGGTTCGAATCCTCTCCCCGCAACCAAAAGGCGGTATAGCTCAGATGGCTAGAGCATGCGGTTCATACCCGCAGTGTCACTGGTTCGACTCCAGTTACCGCCACCAGAAATTATTCCCCCGGAGAAATCCGGGGGATTTATTGTATCAGCCGCCAACCAGTTTTCTGATACAGTCTGTCTGAACTAATCCGTACGCAAATAGCCCAGCCTCAACAAAAACCGTACACAGAACCGTATCCAAAAAAGGCAGTGGGAAATAAGGCTCTCGCAATACTGCACTCATAAAGGCAAAAGTCAAAAAGATGAGCATAGAAATGTGTCTGCCATGGCCGAAACACCTCAGCACACATTAGGCAGATATGATTGTGGGAAAGACATCTGCTCTGAATGACGCAGAAAATACTGCGTAATCACAATATCCTGCTGATTTTGCATTACAACGGTCTCTATGGCACGCCGCTTACCGGGACGCAGTCGGCACATCACGTTATGGCGGTGCAGTTTTTAAAGGCAGACGCAGTGAAAAAGGGGAAACACAGATTGCTGTCGTTCCGCTTTTCTGCTGGTTCCTGATTTTCAGCGAAACAGACTATAGTCATGTTGCTGCGCGCGTTTTGGCATGCCCAGTCGGTGATATGTGTGCGCTATGGAAAAGCAAAGTGCTGAGTTTAACTGGTAAAACACCGGGCTATCCTACGCTTGCTGAAGCGGAGGCTGCGGAGTGTTTCATCCGAATTGCCAGCATGAAGCGAGTTTATTTATTCCTGGAAATCTTACAGAACTGTATGATGATCCCGAATGATTAACAGTTCCTGAAGAAAAATTAACGAAACATGCTTTTAATATAAACAGTGAACGAGGGCGAAACAAGGCGATTGCACTTGAAAAGCCTTAGGTTATTATTCAAGTAATTTAAAGAGTTAATTCATGCAGTTCGTAAGCTGTGCCAAATTACGAAGCTGGATTGCGAGGGCACAATCAATACGGTGATCTTTACCAGACGATAGTAAAGATAAAAGGCCCATATGGTAAAAAAGCAAATGTGTTAATTGGTTGGATTTATAAGCGGGCAGAGAATGAAGTTAGAATGACAACAATTTATATAACTGATAAGGGAGCAAAGAAACGTGAAAATTCATGAGCTTGATTTTGTACGTCTGAAAGACGGGCGTGAAGGAACCGTCGTGGATTCTCACGACTCTAAATTCTTTTTGGTAGAAACAGACGATGATATGTCTATGTGGCCAACAGTTGAAGAAAAAGATATTAAAGAAGTATTGCAGCGCGCTAAATAGCAAATCAGATAATTAAATATTGGAACCAGAAAGAAAGCCGTACTCCTCGAAGAACGGTCGCTCCCGAGAGGGATTGACCGGGGGGAAATACCATTGTTATGAAGTCGTGAAGCCGACCAGGGGCAAAAAAGGAATCACGCTGCCGTGGTTTGGCGAAGTCGGCGGCGGAGTCCAGTACGAGACCGAAAAACCGATTTATATGTTGTCATCTTTGAAACTGAAAAAGGATGTGACAGAGGATGAATAAAAACTTTGTACGTCTTGCCGCGATCTGCGACGAGAATAAAATCAAAGACCTGCAGATCCTTGACAAAGACAACCGGTTGGCGTATGGAGGCCCCTGCGTGCCTCACGTGATCGGGTACGATAAAAAGGCGCAGAAGTGGTATGCACGGATCGTAGACACGAGCCGCGGCGCCATATGCGAAAATGTCTATTGCAAAGACGAGCGCGAAGCATGCGTTGCGTTTATCGAGATGAGCGAACGTTGGCTCCATCTATCCAGATACTTGGATGAGTTTGAAGCAGCCTAGGTAGTGCAGTCGAATAGCGAAGAGAGCCGCACCTCGCAGGAGGGCGGCTTTTTTCGTGCCGAAAACTCGAAAGGAGTGATGCTTATGGCGGGAGGTAAGGCGAGATGAAAGTAGTCCGCGTGACGGTCAGCCGGCCGAGGACGAGCGAGAAAGAGGACATGAGGGAGAAACGGCGCGAAGCCTACGTTGTGGCCGACAGTTGAAGAAAAAGATATTAAAGAAGTATTGCAACGCGCTAAATAGCAAATCAGATAATTAAATATTGGCATCAGAAAGAAAGCCGTACTCCTGTTTATTGTGAGCGCGGCTTTTTTGTACAAAAATACGTTACTGAGACGGTAAAAATCAGGAGAAAAAGGCAATGGCAGAAAGCGTTAACAACAACGCTAATAGCAATAACACTAATAGCAATAACACTGTACCTCCCACATCAGGTGCTGATATGGGCAAGGGAGACAAAACGTTAACGCAGGCAGACGTTGACTGTATGATTGCGGGTTGTCCGGCACGCAAGCAGAAGAAGTACGCTGATGATAACGCGCTGAAGGCGCCAAAGCGGAACTGGATAAGCTGAAAGAAGGTCAGATGAGCGAACCCGACAAAGCAGGGAAAGGACAAGGCGCAGGCTGAAATGAAGAGCTTGAAGATGAAATTAAGTCGGTGAAGCTGACTGCCCTGAAAGCCCGTCCTGCGTCGGCTGCTATGTTAAAACATATGCAAAAGGACGCGTTAACGGCTTAATCTTAATTGGGGTAAAGATCAAATAGTTAATAAAAACAATATTGTGTATCTTGACAATGAAAGAGTTCTGAATGTTCTTCGCGTACGAGTCCAATTCCTTTCGGCGAAGACCATCAGAACTCTTTTGATAGTAATGTAGCAAATGAAAATGATCTTGTCAAGCTGCGCAAAGAAATCAGGAATCGGTTCTATCAGCCCTCTGCAGATACAAGCCCCCCGTTCGGAAGAAAACTCACGCGGACGTTGATATTAACGCTCTTACTTCTGCTTATTCCAAGGCAAACGAAAAAGTTACCCCTGTCAAGCCTAATCTCCAATGGTTTATGTTTCAGGAAAAATTGGGCAATCTCGTTTATGTAAACACAAAAAAGTTCCGCCTGGTCTCGTGTGGCTGGGGTTCAATTCCCCAGCGGCACGACAGTACGGAACTTTTCTACTAAAATAAAGACTGAAGCAGATCTTGTCAAGAAGCGGGAGGGCTTAATCATTGTCAGTCTGAATCTCAGGCATCTGCGTCAGCGCACATTCGTATTGTGACAGAAGAACGGGCAGGGGGATGACGGCCTTACCCCGATTGATGTTTAACATTATTACAAAAAAAGCACCCGCTGGAGTAGCGTCTCGGGGCGCCAATTGCCCAAAGCTCTGGCTCCAAAGGGTCCTTTTACAAAAAGTAAAAAGACTGAAGCCGATCTTGTCAAGCTGCGAAAAGAATATGGAAACAAATATTATCAACTGCAGAATTCAGCCCGTCGTGGTCAGATCAGCATTGGCCCCAACGGTGAAGGAATGATCACGCTGTTCAAATCAGCGGATAAAAGTACGTTCCTCCATGAGATGGGACACATGATGCTCGAATGGATCTTCGAAGACGGCACATCCGAAACCGTTAATGAAGAAACACGTCATGATTATGAGGTGGCAGCGAAATATCTCGGCATCACTGACATGGACGTGACAAAACGCAATCAGTTTGCACCGGAGGAACAGGAACGGCTGCGTCAGGCTCATGAGAAATTCGCGCGATCCATTGTGTGCCCCGCCTTTCTCTCAGGAGCGTTCAGGCAATTTTCGTGCAGAACGGTCTTATTTCCGGCCCAAACTCATCATGACGGTTTTATTGCCGTGTACCTCGACAACGCGCTTCAGGTCTTTGAACGAAATCCAGACCGTCGCGGTGTTGTCGTTGGGATGCACGCCCAGGCGATTTTCAAAGCGCAGGTCATCGTCAAAAATCACTGTGACGGCGCAGTTTTCGTCGTTCAGTACGCCCAGCGGCGTCACTGAACCCTGTGTGAGACCGAGATATTTCATGAGCTGCTCTCCCGAAGCGAAACTCAGACGGGATCCCAGTTTTGTGCTCAGGGCCTTCAAATCTGCCAGTTTATTCTCGCGGAGCACGGCAAGGTAATAATTTTTTCCCCTGGAATCGCGGAGAAACAGATTTTTGCAGACTGTTCCCTGCTTCCCGATTCCTAGACTGTCCATTTCCTCTATGGTAAACACCGCCGGATGGCGGATTTCTTCGAAGGAAATACCCATTTTCTTCAGATGATCAAGAACTGCCTGGCGGTCGAACATGATCTCAGCCTCCTTTTTCCTTATTGTGGAAGCAAGCCGCCGCAAAAACAATGTATTTTTCATATGAAAATTCGCTGCCGGCTGTAAAAGCAGATGAGATTCAGGCAGGTACCAGGCAGGGAGATAAAATTTCAGACTTTTTGTACAGACTGACCGCAGAAGGAAAATCGATGGTTAGAAATTTTGCAGAAACTGTGGGAATTTCAATAGAAAAGCGGACTGCGGACAATTTAAAAGTTCACTGTTTTTATGGAGAACTGCTGCGGCGCCTGAAAAAGCAGTTCCCTTTATCCAGGTGCCGGTATCCGGAAAATATGTGAGAACGCGCTGGTCTGAAGTGTTTTTTTAATTATATTACTGTTATAATAAACAGAGCGGTACGCTTTTCTCTGAAGGCATATCGCAAAAAACAGGACTGGAGCGATACAGAAGATGCTTCTCTATTCAACAACGCTGAAAATTCGAGATACGCTGACGCCTGACGTGTTTATCAGTCTGCTTGTAGAGTGGGTGCAAGGAAGTTCTTATGAAGAAAACATCATCCCCGGCATGGAGTGGCACGGCGAACGGAACGCCCGCTGGGGAAACAGCCGTCTGTGGCTTGAAATATCCGAGTATAAGAGCAGAAACATTATTGCCGCCCGGTATGAGAAAAGGCGCGATGACGGTTCAGTGTGGGACACGGACTACGTGATGAATTTTGACGACATGACGATGTGCATCCGTCTGGAACGAAGCTATACGGAAGACGCTTCGCCGCAGAACTTTTATTTTTCCACGCCGCATTTCATCACGCTGCTGATCGACGGCGGTTTTGCAGCGGATGACGGAAATCTGCTGGTGTCGAAGAAGCCGGTGCAGATCATGGACAGCAATGTCAGCATTCTGACGGATGTGATCAACGGCAGGACTCATTACCGCTATCCGGTGGTCTACGTGTCCAAGAACTATTATGACCGGGATCCTGTGAACGTTGATCTGCTCTGCAGCCGCGTGAAGGGGGCGGCGCATGTGTTTCTGCAGGGGAGCCGCCGTCTCGGCCGCAGGATCAGCGATGAGTGCGGCGGGCTGTGTGAGTACAACGGCTATGTGGGTGTTTACTGCCCTAACGGTCTGCACCGCCGTTTTATTTACGCGAGTTCCGATCAGAGTGCCGATGAAAATCTGCTGAACTGCGCGGCGAATGCCGTTTTTCAGTACATGAACGCTCAGAGCGTGCCGGAACTTTCTACCTGGCAGGGCGTACGCAGTGCGCTTCTGCTTGAACGTCTTGACCGGAGTGAGGGCGACAGAACTGCTACGGAAGAACTCCTGGCCGATTCGGACAGAAGAAACGCAGAGCTGCAGCGCAAGGCGGAAGACCTGCGGGAGCTCAGAAAACGTGTTGAGGAACTCACTTCTGAAAACCGATGGCTGCGCGCTGAACTGTCCGGCAGCCGGAAGACGGAATTGAACCAGTCGTCGAAAAAGGCCGTTCTGTATTACGGCGATGAACCTGAGTTTTTCGACGGCGAAATACGCGAGATGCTGCTCGACGCCATCGAGGAGAAAGCAAAAAATCTGGAAGCAATCCGGGGGTCGCGGCGGGGTGATGTGCTGCGGGATATTTTGGAACACAACGAGAATCAGCATGTTATCGAAAAACGGCGCGAGGAGCTGACGAATCTGTTCAGAGGCTACCGGACTCTTAACAGCAGGACGGAACAGAAACTGGAAAATCTCGGTTTTACCGTGGTGTCTGACAACAGACACCATAAGCTCGTCTACTACAATGACGAACGCTACACATCGGTCATTCCGACCAGCGGCAGCGACGGCGGCCGCGGCGGGCTCAACAACGCCAAGGAAACAATCAAGAAACTGTTCTGAGTTTTTTTCGCGGGGCTGAAGCTTGGAGATCTGAAAGCAGAGAGGGCACCATGCCGGAAATTCCATCCGGCGCGGTGCCCTCTCTGCATTTTCAGCGGCCTTACTCTGCGGCGTCAGAAGACACGGTTGCTTTGACAAGAACAGTCACAGGGCAGCCAAGGGTTCTGCGGATCCACGGCATGATGGCGTTCAGCTGGTGCAGTTCCATAGCCGGTTCCCCCCGGGCGGTGACCGTCAGCATGGCTGACCCGTCCGCGGCTTCAGCTTTGACATCGGTCACCAGACCGCTCTGTGTGTAGTCAAGACATTCGGCTAGTGCCAGCAGCAGTGCGGCAGTGCTGAGATTTTTGACGTCCTCTTCCGAGAGAAATTTGCGATACGGCTTGTCTTTCAGGTAGGATCGGTTCACGCCGTGGTGCCATGCCGCGATGATAGAGCTGAATATGATTTCCCTGTGGTTCAGCCCGAACAGACGGCAGTTTTCAATCAGATAGCCGCTGTGGCGCGTGTGGTTGTAAAAGTTGATTCTGACGCCTGAATCGTGGAGAAGCGCAGCGGTCAGAAGCGGCTTCATCCATTTTTCAGCTTCAAGATGGTGCAGCGAATGCCAGCCGGTGAAAAGCGCACCGGCAATGCGGGCCACGAGGCGCGCATGGGGTTCGTCGGGCGCATAGAGGTGCAGATTATTCTCGAGGCTCGATTTCAGAACGTCTGATGTGACAAGGGGGATTTCCGGGAACTGCTGGTGCAGATACTGGGCGAACAGTCCTTCGCGCAGGCCGCAGCCTGAAAGGATGAAATTACCGGCTCCGGTTTTATCGGCCAGGCCGCTGATAATTGAGGCGCCGGCGAGAATCACGTCGGCCCGGTCCTCGCTGAGGCCCGGAATGCGCCGGCGTTCTGCAGGCGGGATGTCCGGCAGAGCCTTGTACCAGTCCTTGAAATCCTGCACCGGGAACCTGTAGTTATGCAGTTTTGCCGTGAAATATTTAACCTGCTTCTGTTCAACTTTGCCGATGGCCCGGGCTGTTCCTCCCACTCCGATCAGAGGAAGTCCGCAGCCTTCCAGCCAGGGCGTTTTTTTCAGCTCTGCGGCGATCAGCTTTTCCATGACCTTCAGACTTTCTGTTCCGTGCTGCCGCCCCAGTTCGGTGAGGTTGGCGCAGCCAAGTGGAATGCTGGCGGATTCAACGATTTTCCTGTCCTTCACAAGAGCGATTTCCGTGGATCCTCCGCCCTCGTCAAAGATGACAGCGTCCTTCTCGTCGATGGAGTTCAGCACGCCGAGACAGCTCAGGCGCGCTTCCTCCTGTCCGGAAATAACCTTAAGGCCGATGCCGGATTTTTCGCTGACCTCTTCTGCCAGCGCTGTACCGTTATGCGCATTGCGGATGGCCGCTGTGGCCACTGCCATAATATCATCAGTTCTGTAAAGACGGCACATGAAGCCGAAATTGCGCAGACATGCGGCTGTCGAAGAAAAAGCCTCGTCAGTCAGATTGCCGTTCCTGTCGGTTTTCATGGCAAGCCGCAGCGGCTCTTTCTGGCTGTAAACAAGCTGGCACCCCATGCGGTCGGTGATTTCCGTGACGACCAGACGCGCAGAGTTTGATCCTACGTCAATAATACCTATTCTTTTCATTTGAGTACGCTCCTCACTGCACAAATATTACCATGCCGGAGCGGCGAATTATAAAGTTCGTGTAAAAACAGAGTAATTTGTGCGTTAAATGAGGCTGTTTGTGCAGTCAGAGTGTCAATAACGGAATATTTTCCTGCAGACAGGAGCGCATCTCTGCGGAATTATCAGGCAGGCAGCCAATTATGCCTGCAGAAGATGAAATTTGCTGAGGAGCATGTGTCTGAAAAATTGATGACGCTGAAGCGGGACAGCGAGTCCGCAGACTGCCGTGTCGATGCGTTCCGAGCGGCTGAAGCAGAAGCACCCGCCGGAACTTTTGCCGCCTGATCTTAATTCACATAATCCGGACATCGAAATATCCCATCCAGGAGTTTGTGGCCTTTATTGCCGCACGCATGAAAACCGCTCTCCTTTTACGGTTCAGCATGCATGCAGTCTGCTGCCGCGCATAACAAAAAATCAGCTCTGGATATATGACAGAGCTTACATATTAATTTTTTTTGTTGAGGTTCTTGCAGAATGCGGCAGGAAAAATTATAATGTTTTCGTAAGTTAGTAACAACTAACTCAAGAAGTCAGTTTAACCACACACCTGCAATCCTGAGTGTTCGTGTTTTTTTATTCAGAGAATGGGAGACAAGCAAATGACACTGCGGCAGCTGGCATATTACTGCGCGGTCTGCGAATGCGGCAGCGTGACAAGAGCGGCTGAAAGAGAATACGTGACACAGCCTGCCGTAACTGCGGCACTGAGAGGACTTGAACGCGAGTATCAGGTATGTCTTGTGAACAAGGATGGAAGAAAAATCCGTCTGACCAAGTCAGGAAAGCTTTTTTACAAGGAAGCACAGAAAGTTCTTGCGAGTATGGAGCATTTTGATGCGCAGATGCACAGGATGGCCTCGTTCAACAGGTATCTTGACATCGGAATAACCAAGTCTGCAGGGGCTGCAGCCTGCATGGAATACATGGCGCATGAGAAAAAGCAGTACCGGGATTTTGATATCCGTCTCACAGTGGATTCCTCTGCAGAACTGATCAGAAAACTGAGGGCAGGCGAACTGGATGCAGCGGTCATGCCAGACCATGGCATCGATCCCATGAAGGATTTAGAGAAAGCTGTTCTGAAAAAGACAGAAATGCTCTTTTGTGTTTCGAAAGAGCACCGTCTGGCTGCTGAAGGGACTGTCAGCGTCACGATGATGGAAAATGAGGATTTTGTCTCTACAGTTCAGGATGACTGCAGAATTCAGCAGCTGCAGCTTTTATTCAGAAAATACGGCCGCGGCGGAGCGCCCCGGGTGATTCAGCGGTTTAACCAGCTCAATACTGCCCTCAGGATGATCGAGTCCAACCTTGCAGCAGGATACTTTCCGCAGGAAAGCATCCTGCATCAGCCCGGCATTGCGGGGCTTGAAATTCGCGAAGCGCAGCCGCTTCCTGTCTGTGCAGTATGGAAGAGCGAATCGCTGGTTCAGGAAAGCGTACGGCGCTTTGTCGAGGGAATCATCGGCTATTACAGGGGAAAATTAAAACACACCCCGCACCATAAATAAAAGTCTGCGGAAGTCCCTGCCTTAGATGCTGAAAAGCGCTGGAGCGGGACTTTCTGCGCTTACCCCCTTGCCCGCGTCAGGATGCGGTATCGATCAGAAAAATTTATGAATCGAAAAAAACAATGATTTTACATTGATGGTTAGTTCCGGCTAATATTAATGCGAAAAAAGGCAGAGAAGCAGATTTTACAAGAGGTGACATGATGAACCATGAATTTTTTCTGAGAAAGAAAAACTGTGCTCTGTTAGTCCTGCTGCTTTTGCTGGGAACTATGATGTTCCTGCTGCTGTGCGTAGGGCGCTATCCTGTCAGTCCGAAAGACGTTTATCGAATCATCATACAGTTTTTCTCAGAAGAAACGCCGGAAATCAGCGTATTTGAATCGAATGTCATCTTAAATATCAGAATACCAAGAATTATGATGGCAGTTTTAGTAGGTGCGGCACTCTCTGTGTCGGGCACGATCTATCAGGCTCTTTTCGGGAACCCGCTGGTCAGTCCTGACATTCTGGGCGTTTCATCCGGCGCCGGTTTTGGTGCGGCATTTGCAATCCTGATTTCCGGGAAAACAGCTGTAGTTCAGTCCTCGGCGCTCTTTTTTGGCATTTTCGCCGTAGCAGCAGTGCTGAACGTATTTCGCATTAAAGGCAGAGGGGAACTGTACATTCTGGTTCTTTCAGGCATTATCGTCAGGTCGCTGTTTGATGCCCTTGTATCTTTTGTGAAATACACCGCAGACCCCGAGGAAAAACTGCCGACAATTACGATGTGGCTTATGGGCAGCCTGGCAAACGTGTCACGGCAGGAAATGCTGACATGCGCTTTTATTGTCATGCCGTGCCTGGTATTTGTGATGAAGCTTCGATGGAAACTGAACGTCCTGTCACTGGATGCCGACGAAGCCAGGTCGCTCGGCATCAATGTCAGAAACCTGCGTTTAATCATGATTCTTTCTGCGACGCTCATGACAGCAGTGACCGTCTCAGTCTGCGGGATTATAGGGTGGATCGGGCTTGTAGTTCCCCATGCGGCGCGGCTGTTGTTCGGGAAGGACCACCGGATCGTGCTTCCTGCAAGCGCTCTGCTGGGGAGTATTTACCTTCTGCTGATAGATACAGCGGCGCGGAGCATGACAGCAGGGGAGATTCCTTTGTCAATTCTGACAGCAATCATTGGAGCGCCTTTTTTTGCAGTTATTCTGAGAAAGACAGCTGGTGGCCGGGAATGATGCTTGAAGTGAGAAACGGGACATTTTCGTACGGACGGGAGCCGCTGCTTAAAAACGTTTCCTTTACGCTCAACGATGAAGATATCATGACAATTCTGGGACCCAACGGAGCCGGCAAAACGACGCTGCTGAGGTGCCTCCTGGGTTTTCTTCCGTGGCGCAGCGGGGAAACGCTGATTGACAGGCGAAGCATAAAAAGCTGGAAGGAACGTGATTTCTGGAAGCGCGTCAGTTACGTTCCCCAGCTGAAAAGACAGATTTTTTCGTACAGGGTGATTGATACGGTCGTTATGGGGCTCGACAGGGAAAACGGCTTTTTCTATACCCCCGGGCCGAAACAATTTGAACGTGCCGAGGCAGTGCTTCATGACCTGTCAATTGAGAGACTTGCCGGACGGAACTGCGGCGAACTTTCAGGCGGGGAACTGCAGCTGGTGCTGCTGGCCAGGGCGCTGGTCTCCAACCCGCAGCTGCTGGTTCTTGACGAACCGGAAGCCAATCTGGACATGAAAAATCAGCTGAGAGTCATTGAGGCAATAGAAAAGGCAAATAAAACCCGGCACACGAGCATTATCATTAATACGCATTTTCCCGCCAACGCACTCAGATTCATGGGTAAAACGCTGATGCTCGGCAGCGGTCATGACTGGATAGTGGGGCGGTCAGACGATGTCATCAGCGAAAAAAACGTGCGGAGATTTTTTCATACTGACGCAAAAATTCTGAGTTTTACGGCCTGCGGCAGGAAGTATCAGACGATTGCGCCGTACCGCATTGCAGACCGGGAAAAACTTGACCAGGCAGACAGTTTTTGAAAGGAGGCAGAGAATGAAATATACCGTTCTGGGAAGAGCCGGAATTCATGTATCCAGAATTTCCATGGGAACTCATCATCTTGACGATCCGTCTGATATTGACCGGCATGCGTCGAACATCCTCTATGCCTATGAAAAGGGAATTAATTTTTTTGAATCCGGAGCGACTTATGGTGACGGAAATTCTGAGATTATTCTGGGCAGAGCCGTCAGGGAAATGAAAAAAGGAAAGCTCCCTTTTTATATCATGTCGAAAACGCATTTCGGAGATCATAAAACTTTCCGGAGGGATCTTGAAAACTCGCTGAAACGCCTCGGCGTGGACAGCATAGATTCCTTTACCTGTCTCTGGGGCGTGAAAAGTATCTGTGAATGGGACGGCGCAAAAGCATTCGGAGCTCTTGCGGAAATGGAAAAGGCCCGTGAAGAGGGGCTGATCAGGCACATATCGATTTCTGCGCACTTGGAAAGCGAAGAGATGCAGCGGCTCATGCAGGATTATCCTTTTGACATCTGCGAAATGGGCATCAACGTTCTGAACAGCATCTATAAAATGGACTGGCTGAAAGCGGCATGGAAAAACGGTGCAGGAATCCTTGCCATGAATCCTCTGGCTTCGGGTGACCTTCTCCGTTTTCAGAATATTTTCAGTTCCATCTGTTTGAGAGAAGGGCAGTCTGTTGTACAGGCGGCTTATATTTACGGCCTGTCTCTGCCCTGGATTCATTCAGTACTTGGGGCCTTCAACAGCCCGCAGCAGATCGACGAGGCGATTTCTGCGCTTGAACAGCCGCCTTACAGTCAGGAAGAACTTTCAGAGGTACAAAAACGTTTGCGAAAAAGCATCGCCGACTGCCCTTATGAGGAAAGACTGAGCGTCGGCAGGCAGCTTCGTTCAAGAGCTGCATTTCCCCGCGGGGAAGCGGCGGATCTCATGCAGGTTTATCCGCTCAGCATTTGAAGACAGATGAATTTTACAGACTGAAATGAAAATAGAAAGGATGATGTGCGTGAACAAAGTGAAAAGAGCAGCAGCGGCAGTTTTTGCAGCGGCGGCTGTTCTGAGCCTGAACATCGCGGCGATGCCGGGATGGTCCGCTGAAAATGCGGCATATACTGTGACTGATGTGCGCGGAAAGGAAATCAGTTTTACCTCTGTTCCTCAGCGCATTGCGACGGTCGGCAAGCCGTTCCCGTCGATCTATTTTGCGCTCGAAGGCAATACAGACCATATAGTCGGCTGTCACCCTTCGTCAATTACGGCTTACAGGGAAAGCATTCTGAGGTACATGTACCCTGCGCTTGCCAAAGCTGAAACAGGCTGGTGCAGCAAAAATTCAACGATTAACGTGGAAGAACTGATGAAGCTGCAGCCCGATGTGGTGTTCTGCTATTCAACTGCGGGCAAGGAAATCAAAAAAATGGAAGAAGCAGGACTGAAAGTCGTTGCGCTTCGCAGTGCTGAAATGGAAAGCATCCTGGAAAACCTCAGAATCATGGGAAAGGTATGCCGAAAAGAGGAGAGAGCCGAAGATCTGATCCGCTGCATTGAGGAGAAAACCGCAGAAACGGCCTCAAAACTGAAAGGCGTCTCAGAAAAGGATAAGCCCTGCGTCGTTGAATTCTATGGCGATATGAATGTGAGCGTCAGGCAGTATGATCACTGGATGATTCCAAGCGGATCCAGAAACCCTGCAGCCTTGCTGACAGGAAAGCTTGCAGATGTGGAAATGGAGCAGATTCTCCTGTGGAACCCTGATATAATTTATATTGGAAACCATACGGACTTGATGCCTTCTGACCTGCTGGAAAACAAACAGAAGGGACGTGACTGGTCAATCGTAAATGCGGTGAAGAACCGCCGCGTTTATAAAATTCCCATCGGAGCATACCGCTGGGATCCGGCTGGGGTCGAAACCCCGCTGATGATTAAATGGGCAGCGAAAATCCAGTATCCTGAAATTTTTGCCGACCTTGACATGAGGAACGAAGTCAGGGAATTTTTCAAATACGTTTATAAGTTTGAATTAACCGATGAGATGCTTGGCGAGATTCTTGACAACCGTCAGAAATAGGAACTGCTCTGCTTGGAACTTTAAATTTTAACGTGGAGGAGAAATCAGAATGGAAGAAATTAAAGTACTGGAAAAAGGCAAAGAGCTGAGCTACACATTTGATGAACTGCTGAAATACCATGGCGTTGGTTATCCAGGCGGAGTGGCTCATGCGTTTAAGGTGATGCAGCGAGCCTTCCCGCTGCTGGATAATGGGAAACGGCTGGAACGCAGAGAAATTTCCATCGTAACAGCTTTTCCCGGTCCGGGCGGTCTGGATGCCCTTGAAATGGTGACGCGGTGCAGGTCTGACGGGCGCCTTCTCGCTGACAAAAACCTTCCCGAGGCGGCAAATGTGCTCGAAAGTCCGCACGGCAGGTATTATTTTCGCTTCTATTACCGCGGGACCATTGTGGTTGTCACGATTAAACCTGGTTTTGTCCGGCCCGAGTTTATCAAAATGGCCCGTATAAAGGACAGAACCGCAGAAGAAGAAAAACTTCTCGCCGAAATGAAGCTTGAAATGGCCGGAAGGCTGTTGAAGGCCCGTGCAGAAGATGTATATAACGCTGAAATTGTAAAACCGCTCTGAAACTGATAAAGGTAATTTTCGGCAGTGCATGCGGCAGCACCTGAGAAAGCCGAAAACACTGCAGAAGGCTTTTTCCCGCTGGACAGAAAAAATTTTCATGCAGCGGGGAAATGCAAAACGGCATGATAATTTTTGCCGGCGCTGCTGAAAAAACAAGCCCTGCTGACTGTATGCTGCCGCAAAATTTCCGAACGGCCGTGTACGGCCTGCGCACTGAAAAAGTACATCATGAAAACTGCGCCCCTGACAGAGATCTCTCCTGCCGGATAAACGGCAGAGAGCCTGTCACAACGGGCGCAGCTTTTTTACTGTTTCATTTCTCAATCGGCGTGCTTTGATGCTAGAATGTCACTATGGCAGTCTGTGCATTTTTTGCAGAGTGTCCCTGAAAGGAGGCCCGCCTATGTCTGACTTGAATAAACGGGTGCGGGCGGAGCGTCTCGCGCCTGACCATATTGTGATCCGCGGCGCGCGGGTGCATAACCTGAAAAATATTGACATCGACATTCCGCTGGGAAAACTTGTAGGCATTGCGGGAGTTTCCGGTTCGGGAAAATCGTCGCTCGCGCTGGGTATTCTGTATTCAGAGGGGTCGCGCCGGTATCTTGAAGCTCTTTCGGCCTACACGCGCCGGCGCATGACACAGGCAGCGGAAGCGAAAGTTGACAGCGTCGAAAACGTTCCCGCCGCTCTTGCGCTGCATCAGCGGCCGACTGTTCCCGGAATCCGCAGCACTTTCGGCACGGAAACAGAACTTCTGAACAGCCTGCGGCTGATGTTCTCACGTCTCGGGAGCTACCGCTGCCCTAACGGACATTACCTGCCGCCGTCTCCTGATGCCGCGGCAGGAAAAAAACTGCTCTGTCCCGTGTGCGGTGCTGAGTTTGATGCAATGGCCGCAGAGGATTATTCATTCAACAGCGGCGGTGCCTGCCCTGCCTGCGGCGGCACTGGCATTGTCCGGGCTGTGGACGAATCAACGCTGGTGCCTGATGAGTCAAAGTCCATTGACGAAGGTGCTGTGGCGCCATGGAATTCGCTGATGTGGTCGCTGATGACAGACGTGTGCCGCGCCATGGGTGTGCGTACGGATGTGCCGTTCTGTCAGCTGACGCCTGCGGAGCGCGAAATTGTGTTTCATGGTCCCGCGGTGAAGAAGCACATTTTCTACAGACCGAAGAACGGCAGCAATGAGGCCGGGGAGCTTGACTTCACATACTACAGTGCTGTGCATACCGTTGAAAACGCGCTGGCAAAAGTCAAAGACGAAAAAGGCATGAAAAGGGTCGAGAAGTTCCTCAAGCAGGACATCTGCCCTGACTGCGGCGGTTCACGGCTGAACGGACGGGCGAGGTCAACTCTGCTGTGCGGAAAGAACCTTGCTGAAGTTTCTGCCATGACGCTTGACGAGCTGATTCCCTGGGTAAGCGCCATTCCCGGGGCAATGCCTGAAACGGTCCGTGATATGGCTTCGAGCATTGTTTCACAGTTTCTGCACACGGCAAAACGGCTGATCGACCTGGGGCTTGGCTACCTTTCGCCGGACCGTACAGGCTCCACGCTTTCTACGGGCGAGCGGCAGCGCGTTCAGCTTGCGCGGGCAGTGAGAAACAGGACGACCGGGGTGCTGTATGTACTGGATGAACCTTCTATCGGCCTGCATCCGGCGAACGTTGACGGTCTTCTGGAGATGGTTGATGATCTGCTCGCGCGCGGCAACTCGGTTGTGCTGGTTGATCACGATGCGCGCGTCCTCAGGGCCGCGGACTGGATTATTGAACTCGGGCCCGGAGCTGGTGCGCACGGCGGTTCACTGCTGTGCGAGGGAACAGTGGACAGTGTGGCACGGAATCCTCATTCGCTGATCGGACCTTTCCTGAAGGGGGAGATCGGGGCGGCGTCCCGCAAACGAGCCCCTGCGGAGAGAATGTTTGAGCACGGAAAAATTCACCTGGAAACTGCGCCGCTTCATACTGTACACGCACTGGATCTGGACATTCCAAGGGGCAGGCTGACAGCAGTGACGGGCGTGTCCGGCTCTGGAAAAACGACCCTGATTCTTGAAAGTCTTGTTCCCGCTCTGCAGGCGGCAATATCCGGAGGAAAAATGCCCGCTCACGTGAAAAAACTGGACGCCGGAGGCATCAGACGTCTCAATCTGATAGACGCGGCGCCCATAGGTACGAACGTCAGGTCAACGGTGGCAACCTACAGCGGTGTTCTTGATGAACTGCGCCGGGCCTATGCGGCAGTGCCCGAGGCCAGAGCGGCAGGGTATCATGCGGGGGATTTTTCGTACAACACCGGTTCGCTCCGCTGTCCTGACTGTGACGGAACAGGACAGATCACTCTTGACGTCCAGTTTCTCCCTGACGTGGAGATTACCTGTCCGACCTGCGGCGGCTCCCGTTATTCCAGGGAAGCCGGCAGAATCAGGCGGAAACCGAAAAAGACGCTGCAGGGTGAAGCCGGACTTTCTCTGCCCGAACTCATGGCGCTGACAGTGGATCAGGCGCTTGAAAAGACAAAAGATCTGAAAAAAGTTCAGGAAAGTCTGAAAACCCTTTCTGAACTGGGACTTGGCTACCTTACGCTGGGCGAAGCGACTACAGCTCTTTCGGGCGGTGAGGCACAGCGGCTCAAGCTTGCGTCGGAAATGGGCAGACCTCAGGAAGATACGGTCTTTGTTTTTGACGAACCGACCATAGGCCTGCATCCTCTTGATGTGCGCACACTGACAGGCATTTTCCAGAAGCTGATCAACAGCGGCGCTTCAGTGATTGTCATAGAACATGACCTTGACATGATTGCGAACGCTGATTATGTGGTTGATATGGGTCCGGGGGGCGGAAAATGCGGCGGCCGGATTGTGGCAGCCGGCACGCCGGAACAGATTGCCGGCAGCCCCGAGAGCATTACCGGAAGGTATCTGAGATGAGCCGGCTTCGGCCAGAACGGCTCTGCTTCCACCGGGGAGGTGAGGGCGTTGGCGACTTTGGCGGCGGTGATTTCTGACACTCACGGTGTTCTGCGTCCCCAGGTGATTCAGTATCTTAAAAATTGTGATGTGATTATTCATGCCGGCGATTTCGACGATCAGGAAACGCTGGATTCGATCGCTGAATATGCACCGCTGTACGCGGTGCGCGGGAATAACGACTGGGGCCTGAAACTTCCGTCAGCGCTGCGCTTTAAAATTGAGGGGCTGAAATTTGTGATGGTTCACAACCGCATCACAATGCCTGAGCTGCAGGATGCCGATGTGGCGGTTTTCGGGCATTCGCACAGATATTACTGCAGAGATGAAAACGGCGTTCTGTGGCTTAATCCGGGCAGCTGCGGCCGCCGGCGTTTTGGCCTTGAACTGTCGCTTGTGCTGATGCGTATTGACGGCATCAGCCGCACTGTGGAGAAAGTCAGCCTTTCAGAACGCGGCTGAGGGGCAGTCTGGCGTTTCGGCACGGCGCTGAGCGGCGGCCACGCTGTTTTTCCCGTGTATTTCCCTGCGCCTTTTACGAACTTTTACTAAAACCGCCGGAATGGCAGCGCGCCGGAACCGGCGCTGAGAAAGCGGGGGCGGAATTGTTTTTCTGCGGGCCTGTTCTTTTCGGCCCTGTTAGTATAAAATGTCAGCAAGTTTTTTTAATACAGAGGGGGCAAATGCAGTGAAAGGGATCGTTCTGAAAAAAATAGCTCTGGGCGTTCTGCTGGGCGTCGTGCTCTGCAGTGGGGCACATGCGTCTGAAACAGTAAAAATTTCGCATATCGGCCCGGCGGATGCTGAAAACAATGTGGTGCATTACTTTGTGAAGGAATTTACCCGGCGTGTGACAGAGCGTACAAAGGGCGAAATAACATTTGAAATTTATCCGGATGATCAGCTGGGCACTGAGGAACAGCGCATGGAGCTGATAATGAAGGACGGACTTAACCAGCCTGTTGCAGATGTTTCGTCCTTCGCTGCCATGGGGACCGTTCTGCCCGAACTGTACCCCTCCTCAATCCCCTTTATGTTCGACAGCTATGAGGCGGCGCATATTTTCTTTGACAGCGGAGAATACTGGGCAAATTTGAAAAAACTGTTCCGTGAGCGAACCGGATGCGTGCTGATTGAAGCTGTTGAAGAAGGCGGTTTCCTTGCATTCACTAATTCGAAGCGCGAAATCCATAGTCCCGCCGATTTCCCCGGTCTTAAATTCCGCGGCATGGACGAAGGCCAGGTGGCAATTTTCAAGGCCTTCGGCGCCAGCGGCACGCCGATTCCGTGGAGCGAGCTTTATATGGCACTTAAAACCGGCATCGTTGACGGTCAGATGAACCCCGCCTTTTATGTTCTGCTTGGCAGCCTGACGGAAGTCCAGAAATACATGACCCTCGCCAATATTCAGTATTCTGACCAGTTCTTTGTGATGAACGGCGATCTTTTTGACAGCTTCACGGATGAGCAGAAAAAAATCATCCTGGATGCGGCCAGAGAAGCAAACGCCCTGACACGTGCCCGCATTGAGTCAGAAGATTCCGCGCAGGTTGAGAAGTGCCGCAGCCTCGGCATGCAGGTTTATGCACCGAACGCTGCAGAAATGGAGCAGTTCCGCACGATCGGGCAGCCAGCCTATATTGAGTGGCTGAAGACAAAAGTAGCCCCCGAATGGCTTGAAAGCGCGCTTCGCGATGCAAAGGCGGCCAACGAAAAGGCTGCTGCAAAATAGGCATTTGCGCGATGCATTTCCTTTCAAGACTGGTCCGCGGCGCAAGAACTGTCAGCGCGGGAATCGGCTGTTTCCTGTTTATGATGAATATCTGCGATGTCCTTATGGGCGTGGCGGCACGCTATTTTTTCCATGCAGCCCCGGTGTGGACTGAAGAAGCGGCCCGTTTCACCATGATCTGGATGGTGATGTCCGGAGCAGCCGCGGCATTTCTTCATGGCGACCAGATGTCAGTCGATTTTGTCGTCATGAACTGCGGCAGGCGCGGGAAAGCGCTGTGCCGTTTCTTCTCAGCGGCTGTGCAGTGCGCTGTGCTTGGCGTGCTGGTATGGTTCGGTATGAAAAACGTGATTGGTAGCTGGAAAATGAAAACCATGGCGCTGGGAATCCCCAAATCAATCCCCCTGATGTCAGTGCCTGCCGGCATGGGACTGTACATGGCGGCGCTGGTCGCAAAATACCTCATTTCAGTTCAGGACGGAGACAGAAAAGAATGAACGGCATTCTGCTTTTCTGCGCCTTTTTCGTGATGATTGTGCTGGGCGTGCCGCTCTACGCGTCACTGACCATGACGGGAATTCTCGGCATTATCAGCACCGGAAACCTGAGCCTGCTGCGAATTATTCCGCAGCAGTTCTACGGCGGGATGGATTCCTTTTCGCTGATGGCCATACCCTTTTTTGTGTTTACCGGCATACTGATGAACAGAACAGGGCTGACCGACCGGCTCATTGACTTCAGCCGCCTGCTTGTCGGTTCAGTGCGCGGCGGACTGGGGTATGTGAATGTCGTGGGCAGCATCATCTTTTCAGGCGTGAACGGCAGTGCTGCTGCCGATGCTTCGGCACTCGGTTCGATTCTCATCCCGGCAATGGTGAAAGAAGGCTTTCCCGCTGATTATTCAGCCGGCATCACGGCAGGCAGCTCGCTGATCGGCCCCATGATTCCTCCCAGCATTTTCATGATTATCTACGCTTCAATGACAAACACCTCAGTGGGCGGGCTTTTTGCTGCCGGCATTATTCCCGGCCTGATTCTCGGCGCTGCCTTCATGGTGATGAACTGGTATTATGTGCGCAAATACAATGTACCGCGCACTGATTCCGCCGATGTGTATGCCCGCAGATGGCCCATACTTTCCAGATCTCTGTTGGCGCTTGTGGCCCCGTGCATTATCATGGGAGGCATTGTAACGGGCATTGTGACGCCCACAGAGTCAGGAGCGCTTGCTGCGGCTTACTGCGTGTTTGCCGGCGTGTTTGTCACCCGCGAACTGACAATAAAAAAGTTTGCCGAGGCTCTATACGAGGCCGTCCGCCTGACCAGCGCGATTTTCCTGATTATGGGCGGTGCTGCGGTGATCGGCTGGTATCTGAAATGGGAGCGCTTTACCCAGTATTTCGGGAGTATTATCGTCAGCGCCGGGCTGCTGCAGCACCCGTGGCTTCTGATGGTAGTGCTGAGCCTGATTATCCTCGCAGTCGGCATGTTCATGGAAGAAATATCGGTGCTTACACTTCTGACGCCTGTTTTTGTACCTCTTGCTGTAAAAGCAGGCATCGATCCGCTTCATTTCGGCGTGGTCATGACGCTGAACGTAACAATTGCCCTGATCACTCCTCCTGTGGGAGCGTGCAACTACATTGCTGCCGCAGTCGGCAAAGTGCCGCTGGGAAGAATGTTCCGCTGCATCTGGCCATTTGTTTTTGTGGCTTATGCCGTGCAGTTCTTCGTTTTGAGCTTTCCCGCCTGCACGACATACATACCGAGACTGCTGGGGCTGTAAATTTCTTTTATCCGCGTTTTTTCACCAGACAAAGACAGAATCAAAAAATCCGTTTCAGCACATGCACCAGGCTGAAACGGATTTTTTTTGACAGCTGCGGCGGTACGTTTCCTGCAGTTTACTTCAGTGCGCTCATGTCAGAGCCGGTCAGCTTGAACACGGTGCCCACAAAAGTTACAACGCCTGCGGCGATTGCCTTTTCGCTGAAAAGCGTTGTGGAATTATGGAGCGAGCCGTGACTTGCCGGACGTTCATCACCTGTCCCGAGCCTGAAAAATGCGCCGGGAACTTTTTCCAGGTAATATGCAAAATCTTCGGATCCCATGGAAGGCTGGGCAAGCTCTACAAGATGATCAGGGCCGAGCAGTTCGGCAACGGCTGCGGAAATGGTGTCGACGAGAGAATCAGTGCTGACAGTCGGCGGAACGCCGAACTTGTACTCAACCTTAGCCTCAGCATACATGCCGGCTGCAGTGTGCTGCGCGATATTTGCGATCCAGTCGGCGAGCTTTTTGCGCGTCTCCGGATCCTGAGAGCGGACCGTGCCTTCAAGCACGCAGTCATTGGGAATCACGTTGGATGCCGTGCCTGCTGTCAGATGTCCAACAGTGATGACAGCGGAGTCAAGCGGCGCCACGCGGCGCGAAACTATGGTCTGAAGCGCAGTGATGATATAGGCTCCCGTCACGACAGGGTCAATGCACTGTTCGGGATGGGCTCCATGCCCGCCCCTGCCTGTCACAGTGATTTTGAATGAATCAGACGCCGCCATCATAGCCCCCTTGCGCACGCCGATGCTTCCGCCCGGCACAGGCGGCCATGTGTGCGCGCCCAGAATGCAGTCAACGCCGTCAAGAGCCCCGTTTTCGATCATGCTTCTGGAACCGCCGAGCCGTTCTTCAGCGGGCTGAAAAATAAAGCGCACCGTCCCGGCCAGTCTGTCCCTGTACTGTGAAAGCATATAGGCTGTGCCGAGCAGAGTGGCTGTATGAATATCATGCCCGCAGGCGTGACAGACGCCTTTGTTCTTTGACGCAAAGTCCAGACCTGTGTTTTCCGTGACCGGCAGCGCATCGATGTCGCAGCGCAGGGCGATCGTTTTTGTTCCCGGCAGACCGCCTTTCAGCGTGCCGATGACGCCAGTTTTATCGCCGTTGGGACGCGTTTCAATGCCCCAGCTTTCCAGCTTCTGTTTTATGAACTCTGTTGTCTTGAATTCCTGGAACGCAAGTTCAGGATTGCTGTGGATGTGACGCCTCCAGGCGATAAACTCGTCCTGCTTTTCCTGTACTTTCTCTGTCAGTGACATGTGATCGCTCTCCCCGTGTGATTCAGATTTTAATATCATTATCTGACTCGTGGTTTGTATGCATCCTGTAAAAATGGTATCTTCTTCCGGGCTTAATGTCAAATTTTAAAAAATGGACCCCGAATTTTCTGGCATGTCAGTTTAATGTATTTAAAACTGAAATTCCAAGGACAGGCTTTCAGGGCGGAAAATCTGCTTGGTAAGTTTATTTCTGCATAATAATGTATAATTTATAATTAATAGGAGTAATGTATGCTATAATTGTTTAAATATTGCTTCAGGGGAGGATAACTATGGAAAACTGCATTCGTAAAATGCCGGGTAAACAATATCTGGCTCGTATGGCAAACAATCCAGTGGTCATTATTCCTACCGGTGCCTGTGAAGTTTACGGACCCCATCTGCCGATGGGCACGGACCTTCTTGTAGCTCAGAAGATCGCCGAGCTTGTGGCTGAAAAAACAGATGCCCTGATTGCTCCGACAGTTGAAGTGGGAGAGTCCAGCGCCCTTGAGTCCTTCTCCTGCACGTTTCCGATGCCCCGGAAAATCCTTGAAGACTATCTGGAATTTCTTGTATCCAAACTGATTTCCGACGGCGCTAAAAAGTTTCTGTTCATCAACGGGCATGCCGGCAATGTTGATACCATCAGCTATATTGTAAAGAAACATCTCAAAGACGGCATCAAGGCATGCCAGATTGACTGGTGGCGCTTCACACAGGCGCACTGTGAGGGGATACTTGATTTCAAAGGACCCATGGCCCATGGGCATGCCAGTGAGTGCGGCACAAGCGTCATGCTGTACCTGTACCCGGAACTTGTCGACAAAAGTGAGATAACCTGCTGCAGCAGCACGCCGAATAACTATCCTGACGTGATCCAGTATTCAAAATTCATTGACAAGACGCCGATTGGAAGCATCGGAGATTCCAGAACTGCTACGGCTGAAAAGGGCAGAAAAATCGTTGATGCCTGCGTAGACCGCATTCTTGACTATCTGAAAAACGCATTTTAGCCTGTCTGAAGGATGGAAATGAAAAAATATCCTGACTGTGCATATCTGCTGAGGCATATTGTCGGCCTGGGTTTTCTTGCGGTTATCGTTATAACGTGCGTGCAGGTCATATGCCGGTACGTGTTCAATCACTCGCTGGTGTGGAGCGAGGAACTTGACCGTTTTCTTGTTGTCTGGCTCTGTTTTCTGGGGTCAGCGGTTTCGAATTTTGACGACGATCATATGACAATTAATATTATCGTTGAAAAATTTTCGCGTCCGGTTCAATTTGTATTTTATACGGTGCGCCAGGTGCTGATTTTTGTTTTCTGCGCTGTGTGTTCCTATGCAAGTCTCCCGCTTCTGAAGGCTGCCGGCAGAAATCAGCTTGGCGCGCTGCCGATTCCAGGGTACGCCTGGCGTCTTGCAGGTACCGTCGGACTGGCAGTGATGGCTGTGATGACAGTCTGCCGCTGGCGGTATGACCTCGGCCGTTTCCGCCGCGGCGAGTTCTGTCTGAAGGACGCAGACACTGCAGTGGCAGAAGAAAACGAGGGCAGGGCCGCTGTCAGCGAGACCGCCTCTGATGACAGGGAGGCGCGTTAAGATGATGCTTGCTGTCTTCTTTCTGGTACTCGTTGTCCTTATGATGCTGGGAGTTCCTATTGCCTTCTCGCTGGGAATCGCCTCGGCCGGCTACATGGCTGTGAACGGAAATTCGCTTGCCATGGTAGTTCAGCGAATGGTCAACGGCGCAAACAGTTTTACAATGCTTGCCATCCCGTTTTTCTTCATGGCCGGCGAGCTGATGAATATCAGCGGCGTAACTGACAAGATTATTAAACTTGCCCGCGTGCTGGTGGGGCATATGAAAGGCGGGCTGGCACAGGTCAATATTGTCGCAAGCATCTTCTTTGCCGGAGTTTCAGGTTCTGCAACGGCAGATACAGCCGCGCTGGGAACCGCTCTGATACCTGCGATGGTCAAAGAAGGCTATGACCTCGACTTTTCAGCGGCCATAACAGTTTCGTCATCGTGCGTCGGTCCCATTATTCCGCCCAGCATCACGCTGGTGCTTTATGGAATCCTGACGCGTACAGACGTCGGCCGCCTGCTGATTGCCGGCATTGTTCCCGGGCTGCTTGTCGCTTTTACTCAGATGATTTACACGCATTTTTATTCAATAAA
>CAZDXA010000034.1:0-23849 GCA_964509435.1 uncultured Synergistaceae bacterium
TGAAGCTGAAGGAAAGCGGCACCCTTGTTGCTGTTTCCTACTGCAACCTGCACGGACTCTGGGAGTCTGCAAAGGAAGTCAGCGTAGAGGCTTAACTCCGTCTGTAAAATCAGGTTCTGCTGCGGAATCAGAGGGATTAAACAGTTTTTATCCGGGCTGAAACAGCAGAAGAACTGTAAACAGAAGGACAAAATTCGCGAAAGAGCAGATACAAATGCTCTTTCGCGAATTTTTTTATGCCTGCATATAAATAAACCGGCAATATCAGTTTTTTAAAGGCTGACAAACACTTAAATCGGGAACATAGTCATTGTAACAAGCACACTGATAACTCCGCGGACAATAACGTTAACCATGCCGGCTTTGAAAATTGTCTTCAGGTTATATCCTCCGGCTTTCATAGCTAATGGGACAACGCCTGTTGCCATCGGTGTGATCAGTGATGACATCGAAGCAATGCTGCACAGAATCATTGGCCCGATGGGGTTTACTTTTAAAGTCACACAGGTCATGATGGCCAGCGGGAAAAGCACCTGATTCACAGCCCGGTTGTAAAGAAGAGAAGTCATGATGACGCCGACGGTATAGAATGCAGCGCCTATAAGATATCCGTTAGTAGTATTGCCTAAGGCAGAAGCCAGGAATTTTCCCATAAGCTCTGCGGCTCCTGTCTGTCCTAAAGCTTTTCCTAAGACAGAAACGCCGGCATACAGCATGATTGTGTCCATGTTCATGTTATCGATGGCTTCCTGCTGAGTAAGAACTCCGCTGGCGACTACGACAAGGGCGCCGATCATACTTACTTCCCAGGCAGGGAGAATATTCAGCATTAAACAAATAATGACAACGATAAAGACACCATATCCAAGCACTTCGTGAACAGCATCAAGCGGCTCTTTTTTTGCTAGAGTGCGTCCCTTGATCTCATCAATTTCAGTGTCCGGCGTGTCAGGCAGAAATTTCGGCACTATAAAAATTGTTGCCAACATAGTTATTATGCCTGTAATAAATAGAGCTGGCGTATCGGTCCAGATTGTGAAAGCTGTTTCATGCCATCCATAAGACTCTAAGTACCCGTTGTATATAACATAATCAGCTGCGTATGGGCCGATAGGAATAATAATAAAACTGCATGATACTGCGGCAATGGCTACTGGGAAAGCCATTTTGGAAAGGCTGATGTTCATCTTTTCGCATGTATTTTTTACCATTGGCATAACCATTACAAAAGTAGCAATAATGCTGGGAACAAATTGTCCAAGTATTGTGGTTGCCACTACATACGTTGCCAGGACTTTTGTGAAAGATCCACTGGTTACTTTTAACAGCGCATTAGAAAGCTTATTGATTAATTGAGTCCGGCTTAACCCGGCGGCTACGATGTACATCGAAGCCATGGTTATAACGGTGGTGCTTCCGAAGGTGCCCAGAGCCACTTTATAGTCAATGCACTTTGTAACAATCAGCAGCATCATGACAATCAAGGCACTGAATGCCATGGGAACTTTGTGTGTCAGGAACAGAACTACCATTATTGCAAAAATAGCTAAACAAATATACATCTGGTTCATTTTATTCCCTCCTGATTATGGTACGCAAGGAAGCTGTGCTTTTAAACTTAAAGGTTTGTTTAAAAATCAGAAAATTTTGGGTTTTACGTCTGCCGGTATAGGTGATTCGTACTTATGTCCTGCTGTTCGATGAAGGAATTCCTTTTTAGCTTCCTCAATGATTGACGGATCTTCCAGTGCGTCTATTGCAGAGGCTGCCATTACTTCAGCGGCGTATAGCATGCCCTTGTGCGCCATAGGGCTCTTGCCGACTGCTACAGTCTGCCATGAGTGCATAGGCGTACCTGACACCATTGTTGTTGTGCCAATCTGAGCTACAGGGCATACCCAGCTGACGTCCCCGACATCTGAGGACACAACCCCCTGGGTTTCTTGCGGGAGCGGCATTACAACACTGTGCAGAGGCTTATCAGCATCACTCATAATCCGATCCCGCAGTTGAGTGTCTTGAATCTGTTCCGCTAATTCTTCGAAGTAAGTGAGTTTAGCGTTAAAAGTTTTTGCAATGTCTGCAGCATATTTCATATCTTCTTCGTCGAAGAAATTAGAAGGGATAAGTTCCATATTTCTTTGCATTACTTTACGAAGTGCTGTGTTTAACAGAGTATTTGAACAGGCTTTGATAAATTCAATTTCGACAGTGGTTTCAGTCATCATAGCAGCCCCTCTGGCAATCTTGTTTACTCTTTCATAAAGTTTTTTTGCAAGGGACAGCTGCGGTGCTCTCATCAAGTAAAGAGCTTCTGCATAAGCTTGCACTACTCCAGGAGCATTACCGCCTGTATTGGTAATAGCGTAGTGTATGCGAGTCTGTGTTGGTACATGCTCACGTAAATACTGAACACCTGTATTCATAAGTTCCAATGCATCTAATGCGCTGCGTCCCAGCTCTGGAGACATCGCTGCATGAGATGAAATTCCATGAAATTTATAACAAATGAGATAATTTGCCATAGTGCTTTCTGAAGATACGACATTAATATCACCGGGGTGCCAGCTGAATGCAATATCAAGGTCATTAAATACGCCGTCACGCGCCATAAAGGTTTTACCGGAGCCGCCTTCTTCAGCAGGGCACCCAAAAAATTTTACGGTTCCTTTTTTTGAGGTATTTTGAAGATAATGTTTAAGGGAAATTGCTGCAGCTAGTGAACCTACTCCAAGCAGGTTATGGCCGCATCCGTGTCCGGGAGCACCATCTTTTACAGCACGTTTTTCCGTGATTCCTGCCTCCTGGCTTAATCCAGCCAAAGCATCAAATTCCCCTAGGAACCCGATGACCGGGGCACCTTGTCCGAATGTTCCGGAAAAAGCCGTTGGAATGCCGGCTAAATTTTTTTCTACTTTAAAACCTTCCTGTTCCAGGGTTTTACAATATAATTCTGTTGCATAATTTTCATGATACCCCAGCTCTGGATGATCCCATATTGCATCGCTCATGGCAAAAAGCATTTTCTTTTCAGCTTCGAGCATATTTAATGCTTTTTCTTTGTTATTTCCCATTTCAGGTCACGCCTCCTTTTATTTTATTGTATGCTAATTTTTATTTTACAGCTAACATTTATTTTGGTTACTATTGCTTACTTAAAATAAATATATATAAATAAAAATTATAAATATTTTGATGAAAATTGTAATTTATGTTTAAAATATTGTATATAGTATAAATGAATAAATAGTTTGATGTGTAATATTAAATTTCTTTTGCCTTTAAAAATGGTGTAGCAGAGCATTATGCGGACAAAGGGGCTTAGGATTTCGGATAAAAATAACAGAATAGTAAGAAGTTGATATGCATGGTGCAATGAAGAGGGCTGTCTGTCATTTCTGACTTTGAAAATACTGCCGCAGGACCTCCTGTGGCAGTATTTTATGGAAACAATTTTTCGGAATGTGAAGAGTTTTTGGAAAATTTTACTTTGACGGTCTGGCTGCGTCAGCGGCAGTCAGTCCCATGCAGATAACCTGCGCAGCCATGCCGAGCGCTGGCAGAAGCCCCGGACGCTCTCCCAGAATGAGGATGCTGAGAACAGAGGCAGTTATGGGTTCCATTAAGCCAATAGCGCAGATCTGTCCGACCGAAATCTGTCTCAGGGCGTAGCTGTAGAGACAATAGGGGATGGCTGAAGATATAATGCACAGTACAAGCGCAGGGGCGATTCCGTTCCATGTGAAAAACCATGACAGACCGAAAATAAACGGAACAGGAAACGATATCAGGCCGCTGTAAAATAACCCGGCAGCACAGCTCTGAAGGGTGGTGAGCCCTTCAGAGCCTGCCTTTTTCAGGGCAACGCCCAGCAGAGAATAGCTCAGGCCGCCCCACAGGCTGAAAAGCAGTCACGGAATATTGATGCGTCCGGTCTTGTCGAATGCTGTAAGAATGCAGCCGATTGTTCCAAATACTGCAGCGCACAGCCATGAGCGGGATGGGCTCTCTCCGCTGAACCAGTCCGCGATCCCGCTGAAAATCAGTGCTGAACCGATGACCAGCATGGTTGCTGTACCGACGCTGAGAAAGTCCATTGCGAGGAAGAACCCTGCCTGATTCATCATCATGCAGATACCGGCAAGGAAGGCGTTTCTCGATTTCAGAAACGCAAATTTTTTCTGACTATGACGGTGAAGTGAAACTTCCGCACAGATAAGCAGAATGCCAGTGATCATTAATCGTATCCATGCGATTGTCAGTGGTGATGCTGATGCAGGAATGAAGCGGGAGACTGTTCCGCTGGTGCCCCACAATATGCCGGCAGCTGTCATTGCTGCAATACCTGATGTCCGCCGGCTGAAATGAACTGAGCATTCATTAAAGCAAGGCGTTATGCTGTATGTGTCGGTAATTTTTGTCATTCAATCTTTCTCCGCTGAATCTGCATATTTTATGATGCCCCTTTCAAACTGCTGCAACTGCTGTTATTGTAACTGGGCCTGAAAAAATATGAAGACAGACTCAGTGATGATGACATAACAAACGCTTATAACTGGTGCGGTGGTATCCTGCAGAAACTCTGGTTCTTTTCAATCAAGAATCAGGGAGATCGTTCCCTTTGCCGGCATAAAAATATAAGCCGCAGCGTGAGAATCGCTGCAGCTTATATTAATCAGAGCATTGATAAATTTACAGGCTTCTTCAGGAACTCCTCTGTAATTGAGAACGTTGCCATGACATCGCTGAGATGAAGCACTTCGCAGGGAGAATGAGAGTAGCGCCGCGGCAGGGCAAGAGTGGCGACGGCCATGCCTTCTCCCGCATAAGCAGCGCTGACTGCATCGGTGCTGTACCCTGCTCCGTTGAAAGCAATTTCCTGATGGGGCGCTTTTACAGCGGCTGCTGCATCCCGTAGTGCCTTAATGAGCCTGGGGTGACTGCATGAGCGGTTTATGCTGCGCGGTGACTGCAGGCTGAGAAGAATCACAGGGCCCTTTTTCAGCGCCACAGGAAGTTCTTTTTCGAAGCTGCAGTCGGGGACATCACCGCAGGGGATTGTGTCGAGGAAAAGTCCGTATTGCGGTTTGATTTTTGTAACAGCTGAGGCAGCAGCCTTGACGGTAGTTTCTTCCAGAATATTAAAAACTGCGTACACTTCACCGCTGATATCTTCCGGATTCAGCTTCTTCATAACCTCAATGATGACTGCGCAGAGTGCGCGGCAGTCAGCTGCACGCGTGATCAGGTAGTCCCCGTCCGGTCCGACAGATGTACATGGCGAATCGGGGACAATCTGGGCCCCTGGATGGACGCCTAACGCCTCCGCTTCTTCTCTGGAAGAGACGAAAATGTCAATATAGCTTTGTCCGGCTGTCTGCGGCTTTGCCATCTGTTCAGGAGTGAGCAGATGGCCTGCACGCACGCCGATGACTCCGTTTACAACTCCCTTGTCGCCCTTAACAAGGACACGCCGTGCAGGCAGACAGGCCTCTGTAGCCCCGCCGATTCTGTCAAAGTACAGAAATCCCTGCGGGCTGATTGACTTTACCTCATAACCCACTTCATCCATATGGCCGGAAATAATGACTTTTGGTCCGGGACGGCATCCCTTTTTTACAGCAATGAGCTGGCCATTGGGAAGCTGTTCTATAGAGTCCGCTGAACCTTTGAGTTCTTCTGCAATATAGCCTGCCACATCCCATTCATATCCGCTGATGCCTATGAGCGAAGTAAGCTCAATGATTCTTTTGCGGAGCTGCTCCTTCAACTCCATTGCAGAAACGCCCCCTTTTTAAGAGTGCCGGAACTTTTCAGTCTGCTGCGGATGCCTTTTTCTTCTGAACCAGATACACAATGCGCCCGACAATCATGGAGATTCCGATGGCATAGAGCATATACCACGAGCTTTTAACATGAGTGTGATAGCAGAAGAACCAGGTGACGATAAAAGGTGCTATGCAATAGCCAACTTTTTTCCAGCTGTTGACATTTGTTGCAACGACAGCGCCGAACAGTGCGGATACAGCGTATTTGAACGCAGGAGCAAAAGTGGGGTTGGTGACCAGAGGTTTGACCAGGTTTGAAAAACAGACGCCGATGAGCAGTATCAGCATGACGCACAGGGCCGAAGCGCCGGCAGCAAGCATGCCGACGCAGTGGGCCGCTTCTGAGCAGGGTTCGACATTGCAGATGCTCTGCGTTGCCATAATGGCGGGAAGCTTCAGGTTTGTCGTGTTGCCGGTGACATAGGAGCTGTAAAGTGCAGCGGGACCCATTGACTGCACAAATCCGAGCGTCTGGCTGATCCAATAAGGGGCCAGCCAGGCAATTGAGCTGATAATCGGCGGCGTAATTGCCACCCAGTCGGGCCAGATGCCGTAAACAATGCTGCTCAAAATCGGGAAAAGCATCATGATGGCCGATATAGCAAACCCGCTCCAGATGCCAAACTTGTGAACCCAGTCGTTATATGAACTTTTATTTTTGTTTTCCATTTTCTGTCCCCCCGTCTAATACACTATGCAGGCAGCAGCCATGCCGACAACCAGACTGATGCTGAGGTTCCAGTCCTTGAGTTTTTTGAGTGCAGGGACATATTTGATAATCAGTGAAATCAGGTATGAGGTAATAAAACTGACGAGGAAAATGTTTCTGTTGGCGGCACCGCGTGTTTCACGGATTGCAAGATACCCCATAATTCCCATGATGGCACTTACTCCAAGAATGTTGATCCACTTCAGGTCAACTTTGCCCGACATCTTGTTAAAGGCAAGATCGCAGGGTTTGCAGGCAAGCGACATCCAGATAATATTTGTGATGCCGGCGATGGTGCAGACCCAGGCGACAGCAATCCAGGCCTTTGCAGAATATTTTCCAACCTCAAAGGCTTCACCCACTGCATCGAGCGCCCATTTGCTGCATGTTGCCTCAAATGTGGCCGACCCTATAACTGAAAGACGGAACCAGGCAAGAGGTCCGCCAAGAAGCGGAATGAGAGTCAGAAGGACGATCAGCACTGAAACTGTAGGCATAATGCTGACACCGAATCCTACATAAATACTCCGGCGGGCCAGCGCCGGCGTGACACCGAGTTCCAGAGCGCGTTTCCAGGCTTTTCGCATAAAGATCAGAGTCTGTACGATGACCGCCAGAAGTATCACTGCGACGACGCCGTAGAGCCACGGCTGATTGGCAATTTCAGTGTATTTCACTTACATTTCATCTCCTTAAATTGATGAAAATCATTTTGCGTCAGATCAGAGAATGATCAGGTCCTTGGTAAAGTGATTGAATGACATTGCGCCCGTTTCAGTTACGCAGACTGTGTCTTCGATGCGCACACCCCAGCGTCCGTTATACACGCCGGGTTCGCAGGAAAACGTCATGCCCGGCTCAAGAATGACGGTGCTGTCCTTTGCCAGATTGGGGAGCTCGTGGCCGTCCATGCCGACGCCATGCCCAAGCCTGTGGGGGAAATATTTGGCCAGCCCATACTTTTCAAGGTAATTCCAGGCGACCATATGCACGTCGCAGGCGCGCACGCCGGGTTTGATGGCTTCAAAGGCCAGCTGCTGCGCCTCGCGCACGCGGTTATAGACTTCAATATACTCAGCATCGGGTTTGCCGACGTGAAGCGAGCGTGTAATGTCTGACCAGTAATGGTCAATTGAACCGCCGAGATCAAGGTAGATGGCATCTCCCTGTTTTGCTGTGCGCGGTCCGCTTACATGGTGGGCACTGCCTGTGTTTTCACCAAAGGCTATAAGATTGGAAAATCCCCAGCGCATGCCCTTTTGAGCCAGCTCATATTCAATCCAGGTCTTCAGTTCTGCTTCGCTTTTGCCAGTCATAATCTGGTCAATAACCATCTGAGTGGCGTCATCGCTGAGCTTTCCGGAAATTTCCATGAGTTTGATTTCCTCCGGACTCTTGCGCATGCGGAGCACAGTAAAAAGATTGCTGCCAAGAATAAAATCCGACTTCGGCATCGCCTGACGAATCAAGTTGAAGGTTCTGAATTCGCAGATGTCATCAATGGCAATTCTGCCGTCTGCCACGCCGATTTCATTGACAATGCCTTTGACGAAACCGAGCATGTCAATGCCGTCTTTCCAGAAACGCTTCTCTTCAACATCGCATTCCTTCGAGGCCATATCATAAATTTGCGGTATGGCCGCAACAGGCCTGCCGCTCTGCGGAACAAAAACCACCTGGAAACGTTCATCCTTGTGAGGCGCATAGCCTGTCATATAGTAGAGGTTGGGGGAGTTGCAGATCACCACACAATCCACATGCTGCTCGGCCATAACTTTGCGCAATGCCTGAAAACGTCTTTCGTGAAGTTCATTCATCCTGTTCATCGCTCCCTTGAGTGTAATATATTTTCTGCTCTTATTAAATATATTATGCCAAATAAACGAAAACGCAATAAATGGCTTGCGGATTGCGGCACAAAAACAATATTCATTTTTTAATATGCGCTGTGTCTGTGCCTGATAAAAGGACTTTAAAGCGCATTTGCGGACATCCGTTTTGCCGAAGGTGTCAGACACTCTGCATGCAGCCTTTGATATATAAAATCTGATTCATTTTTAACGTGCTGCCGTTTCAGGACAGAAGGCTGGTTTAAAAATATTTTCCGGGCGCTGCAAGTTTACAATTAAAACATTTTGCAGTTATTTTAGTGCATAGTTGTGTTTAATGAAGAAAGATTCTATAATATAAATATAATATTTACTTATGGAGGAATAAATGGACAGCCAAAAGATTCACGCTTTGTTAACAGTGATCCGTCTTGGCAGTTTCAGTGCGGCTGTTGATGAGCTGAACTGCACGCAGCCCGCGATTACACAGATGATGAACGCTCTGGAGGACGAATTAGGCGTGAAAGTGCTGCACCGCGACCATCGCGGTGTTTCGCTAACGGAAGATGGCGCAAAGCTTCTGCAGCTGTTTCAGAACGTTGAAAAGAGCTGCAGCCAGCTGGAACATGAAGCCGCACGCCTTGCCCCGGCAAAAAATGAAATTGTGCATATTGGGGCTTTTTCAAGCATCTGCAGCAATCTGCTGCCCAAACAAATCGCTGCCTATCGGGAAAAGCATGCCCGAATCGCATTTGAGCTGAAAATCGATACGACTCATCTGGCGCAGCTTCTGAAGTCAGGGGAAATTGACCTTGCAATGGGAATTAAAGACGCCTGCCGCGGCTGCCGTTGGAAGGCCCTGGTCAATGATCCGTTCTATGCAGTGTTTCCGTCGTATAAAGTCCCTCGAAACAGAAACTATGTAACTGAAGAAGATTTTGTGGGGGTCCCGGTAATTGCGTCATCGTTTTACCAGGAATTGAATAAAAGTCTTAAAATCAAGCCGGAAAAGGTTATTACCATTACGGCTGACGATGACAGAGCTCTTCTTCAGATGGTCCGTGCCGGCCTCGGCTTTACAGCGATGCCCAAGCTCAGTCTTGAATCCGTTGCGATCCCGGCGGGCATTTCGGCATTGCCAATTAAACCCCAGATTTCGCGTGTTATCGGCTATGCGCTTTCGCCGACAGCCAATGCAGCTGCAAAGGACTTTGTGCGTTTTTTGAAAGTGAGTCTGAGAAACTTCGATTAGTAAAAAGCAATTCGTATATAATAATTTCTTATATATTTATTACAAATATTTTCTTTACTTTAAAATAAACCGCTTGTATCATTCATATGATTTACTGCTGGAGTTTTAAAGCACTAAATAAAGTTAGAATACTTAATCCGGAGGCCCTCATGAAACTGAACGGCGAAACTGTGCAGTTTAAGAAGGAAATAAGCGCTGAAGCCTTTGTCTGTCTTGCCCTGTTTATTGCGTTTTTCTGGGGACTGGGGGCAGTCATGGGCATCACAAACATGTTTAAAACCATGATGCAGACGGCTTTTGATCTGCTGAACAACGTGTGTTTCTACCTTATGGGCGTTTCAGTCCTGGCGGGCGGCTGCGCCGGGCTTCTGTCGGAATTCGGCGTTATTTCCCTGATCAACAGAGCCCTTCGTCCGTTGATCTTTCCGCTTTACGGTCTGCCCGGATCCAGCGCCCTGGGGATTGTGAACTGCTACATGTCGGACAATCCGGCGATTCTGGCCTTTGCGAAGGACGACAATTTCAGGCGTTATTTTAAAAAATATCAGATGGCGGCGCTGACCAACCTGGGTACTTCATTCGGCATGGGGCTGATTATCACGACTATGATGATGAGTCTGCCCGTAGAAGGTGCGGCAAAGGCAGCGCTGGTGGGCAACCTAGGCGCTGTGATCGGCTCTGTGGTGTCGGTGCGCCTGATGCTGCGCAAAACGAAGGCGGCTTACGGACCTGACGAGCCGATGCCTGTCGACGGCAGCGCGGTCATTCCTGAAAACATGCGCATTGTGCGTGAAGGATCGGCCGGCTCACGTTTTATCCAGTCCATGCTGCACGGCGGCAAGAACGGCGTTGACATGGGCATTGCCATTATTCCGGGCGTCCTGCTGATCTGCACGATTGTCCTGATGCTGACCAACGGTCCCGGGCCTGATGGCGTCTACACCGGCGGAGCAGGCGAAGGCGTAGCGCTTCTGCCGGCGCTGGGGGCCAAGCTCCGTTTCCTACTGGACCCGCTGTTCGGCTTTGACTCCCCCGAAGCCATTGCGGTGCCGATTACAGCGCTTGGCAGCAGCGGCGCGGCCATGGGCATGGTGGAGGCGCTGGTGAAAAAGGGAGCTGCCGGCGGCAATGACCTGGCGGTATTCACGGCGATCTGCATGTGCTGGAGCGGATATCTGTCAACCCATATTGCCATGATGGATGCCCTTGATATGAAGGAAATGACGGGACACGCCATACTTTCGCACACTGTCGGCGGCATCTGCGCAGGCATTGCGGCACATCTGATCTGGGCGGCCTTTTTCTGACAGAACGGCGGCGCTGCTACTGGCGGCAGCGCGGGATGGTTTTCCCTGTTTTTTCAATAATAAAACGTATCAGACTGACGCGGCGGAGAAAAAATTCTCCGCCGCGTCAGTTTTCCGCAGGGGCTGTCTCTGTTGTCAGAGTGTGCCCCTGCTGTTTTCCGGCAGTTCCGGCGTAAGCGCATCTGCCGGCGCAGAACGTGTGCGGACCGATGCCCTGCAGCACGGAAACACGCTTTATGCCTTTTGCCGCCGGCATAAGACAGTTCGGCAGAAATGCGTCTCTAAGATCCTGGGATAAAAAGAAGATTGCTGAAAAATACAAAAAATATACAATTCGGCGTGAGCCTGTAAAAAAGCAAAAAGTCATGCGAACCCTTATGTACACTTGTTTTGCGCTGTTTTTTTTGAAAAAATTTGATTATAAAATCTGCCGTGCAATCTGGCTGATCTTGTGTTATGATACGTCAAATTATTTTTCAGAAATGCATGTAAACAGTGCATTATGAAAAAGTTAATTTCAGACAGAATAGAGAAGGGTGTGAGTGTCATGTCAGTCATGAGAAAAATAGCCGCCGGAGTTTTTCTTGCTGTTTTTGCGGCGCAGGGTGCAGGCGCAGCACTGAAAAAGGAGATCAGCGTGGCGATTAACGCCGAGCCGGCTCATTATGATCTTGCGAAGACCACTGCGACAGTAGGGTTTCAGATGGTCATGGGAAATGTATACGAAAGGCTGGTCAATATTGACGAGAACCAGAAAGTCTATCCTGAACTGGCCGAGACGGTGGAAACGAATGACGATCATACGCAGTTCACTTACAGGCTGCGTCACGGCGTGCTGTTCCACAACGGCGAGGAGATGAAGGCTGACGACGTTGTGGCCTCCATGAACCGCTGGATTTCCAACGGCATGATGCGGCCCGCATCGGGCAGCGCCCGTTTCGAGAAAGTTGACGACTATACAGTGACAATCAGGCTGGAAAAGCCGGTGCTGACGTTCAACAACCTGGTTGCAACCATGCGCCCGGCACCGATTATTGTTCCCAAAAGCGTCATTGACAAGGCAGATCCCAAAAGCGGCGTGATCAGCGAATACATCGGCACAGGACCGTATATGATTGACGAAATTGTGCCGAACGACCATCTGCGCCTGAAGGCCTTTGACAAGTATCAGCCTTACGGGACCAGAGGCAAGTGCAGCGGCTGGGTCGGATACAAGGAAGCGAAAACGCCGGCTGTCACATTCCATTTCGTGCCGGACAGTTCAACCCGCGTGGCGGGCGTTCAGTTCGGCGAGTACGATCTTGCCATTCAGCTGCCTTTCGATTCATATGACCAGTTTGCAGGCGGCGATTACCAGATTTATAAGGAAGCCCAGGGCGACATCGGCATGGTGTTCAACAAGAAAAAAGGCATTGCGTCCGGCAAGCTGTTCCGCCAGGCGGTCAACGCGGCGCTGAACTGCGATGACATTATGCGCGCCGCTTATGTGAACCCTGAGTTTTACGAGCTGACTTCGAGCTATATTGAGGACAGGAAAAACTTCTGGTATACCGAAGCGGGCAGTGAGTTTTACAACCAGGCCAGTGCGGCCAGGGCAAAAGAGCTTCTGGCACAGGCCGGATATAAGGGCGAGCCTTTCCACCTTGTCGTTTCGTCGCAGTATCAGGAGTTCTACAACGCTGCCATTGTGGTTGAACGTGAACTGAAGGACGCAGGCATCAACATTCAGCTTGATGTCGTTGACTGGCCCACTTACCTGACAAAGGCGCGCAATCCTGATGCCTATGACGCATTTATCACCGGCTTCCTTGAGTGGGGCACCCCGGGCATTATTGTCTATATGACCCCGACTTGGAACGGCTGGAGCGATGATCCGAAGCTCATGGATCTGATGGAAAAACAGGCTCACAGCACAAGTCTTGACGACGCCAAAAAGCAGTGGGAAGAAGCGCAGCGGTACTGCTGGAGCGATTATATGCCCATGTCAAAGTTCGGCAATCGTTATATCTACGATGCAGCCTCTTCAAAGGTGAAGGACCTTGTGTTCTTTGAAGGGCCCCATATGTGGAACGTCACAGTGGAAGAGTAACCCGGCAGGTCCTGCTCAGCGGCAGCGCAGTGTCAGCGCGCTGCCGTCTGAGTCTGCGGCGCCGATGCCGGTGCAGTTCCTCAGGAGTTTGAAACGATGAAAAAGTATCTGATAAAACGAATAGCTTCACTGATTCCCGTGCTTCTGATCATGTCGTTTGTAGTGTTTATGCTGATTCACATGATCCCGGGAGACCCGGCGAGAGTAATTCTGGGCGACGAGGCTTCTGAAGAGGCAGTAGCGGCGCTCAGGCAGAGCATGGGGCTGGACAAACCTCTTCCGGAGCAGTATGTGCGCTGGCTGGGGCGGATTCTGTCGGGAGATCTCGGACATTCTCTTTTCATGAAAGGATCCATGGTTTCCATTATCACCAGCCATCTTGTTCCGACGCTGGAACTGACAGTCTGCACCATGGTTCTGGCCTTTGCGGTTTCTCTGCCGCTGGGGATGCTTGCCGCGGCGAAGAAAAACGGCCTGGTGGATCATGCTGTTTCCGTGCTTGCCATGCTGGGCATTTCAGTTCCCAGTTTTCTGCTGTCGCTGTTTCTGATTCTGATTTTTTCAGTCGGTCTCCGCTGGCTTCCTCCCGCTGGATATAAGCCCATCGCCGCAGCGGGACTGAAGACAAGTCTCAGATATATGATTCTGCCGTCTCTGGCCATGGGACTTGTGGAGTCGGGACTGCTGATCCGCATGACCCGCTCTTCGCTGCTGGATGTGCTCGGCGCTGATTATATCCGCATGGTGCGCGCCAAAGGCGTGAGTGAACTTCTTGTGGTAGCCCGTCACGCGCTGAAAAACGCCTCTCTGCCGATACTGACCGCCATGGGACAGACTTTCGTCGGCGTCATGTCGGCGGCCACAGTTGCCGAGACGATTTTCAACGTTCCCGGGCTGGGGCAGCTGATCGTCAGCTCAGTGAGCCGCCGCGATTACGAAGTGATACAGGCGGCAATACTCCTGGCGGCGCTGATCAACGTGCTGACTTACCTGGCGGTCGACCTGCTGTACTGTCTGATTGATCCTCGCGTCAGGCTGGGAAAATAGGGGGAGTTCTTATGACGTATTCTGCCGCGGCAGCTTCAGCCGGCGAACTTGAAACCGTTAAAAAAGAACTTCTCCGGGAAGAACGCCGTCTTGCTGTGCTTCGTTTTCTGCGCTGCCCGCAGATGATTTTCGGGGCGGCAGTCATAGCGGCTCTGACAGTGCTGATCCTTCTGGCGCCGGTCATCGCCCCTGACGGCCCATACGTTATGGACGTCTCAAACCGCCTCGCTGCGCCCGGTGCCGGGCACATAATGGGCACCGACACTTTCGGGCGCGACCTGCTGGCCCGCGTGGTGTACGGCGCGAGAATCTCCATGGAAATCGGCGCGTCGGTGGCGCTGGTGTCTCTGGCGTTCGGCATGATAATCGGGCTGTACGCCAGCTATTATCATTTTCTTGACGCGGTGCTGATGAGAATCTGCGACGGCATCAGCGCCATACCGGCCATCCTTCTGGCAATCGCGTTCATGGCCGTGCTCGGCGCAAGCCCGCGGAACGTAATTCTGAGCCTGTCGATGGTTTATATCCCGTCAGTGGCGAGAATTGCCAGGTCCAGGGCGCTTGAAGTCCGCGAACTGACGTACATTGAGGCAATGCGCTGTCTTGGCGCGTCGTCGGCACGCATCATCTGGCGCCACATAGCGCCTAACATCCTGAGCCCTGTCATCGTGCAGACGTCGTTCATATTTGCCAAGGCCATCGTGACGGAAGCGGCGCTGAGCTTTCTCGGCGTCGGAGTTCCCGCGCCCGCTCCAAGCTGGGGCAACATTCTCATGGAAGGCAAGACAGTGATCTTCAAGGCGTGGTGGATGATCCTGTTTCCCGGCGGCATCACGGCGCTGTCAGTGCTTGCGCTGAATATGTTCGGCGACGGCCTGAGAGACTTTCTTGATCAGAACTCAAAGTAGGTGCGCCATGGCGGAAAAACTTCTTGAAATACAGAATCTGTCCACCAGCTTTAAAACTGAAAAAGGCTGGCTCAGGGCGATTGACGGAGTTTCGTTTTCCGTGGCGCCGGGCGAACTGGTGGGACTTGTGGGCGAATCCGGCTGCGGAAAAAGCGTGGCCATGCAGTCTGTAATGAGACTTTACGAAGAACGGGGACGCCGAGTGCGCTATTCCGGTTCGGTGAAATTTGACGGACGCGAGCTTCTGAGCCTGTCACAGAGCCAGATGCGCGCTGTGCGCGGCCGGGACATTGCCATGATATTTCAGGACGCGCTGAGCGCCCTTGACCCGGTTTTTCCTGTGGAGTTCCAGATTGATGAGGCGCTGAAGCTCCATACAGACCTCAGCGAACCCCAGCGCAGAGCGCGCGTCATCGAACTTCTGAAACTGGCGGGAATCAACGAGCCTGAACGGCGCGCGAAGCAGTATCCCCATGAAATTTCCGGAGGCATGCGGCAGCGTGTGATGATTGCCATCGCGCTTTCCTGCAGTCCCAGACTCCTGATTGCCGATGAACCGACCACGGCGCTCGACGTGACAATACAGGCGCAGATCATTGACCTGCTGCGCGAACTGAACCGGAAACTCGGCATGAGCCTGATTCTGATCACCCATGACATGTCAGTGGTCGCGCAGCTGTGCTCTCGCGTGATTGTCATGTATCTCGGCCAGGTAGTGGAAGAAGCCGATGTATGCAGCCTGTTTGACACGCCGCTTCATCCCTACACGCGGGGCCTGATCCGCTCCATCCCGCCCATGACAGCTGAAAAACCGGAACGGCTGTTTCAGATTGACGGATCCGTTCCACTGCTGAGCCAGATACCGAAGGGGTGCCGCTTTGCGCCGCGCTGCCCTCTGGCGCAGCCCCTCTGCCATGAAACGATGCCGGAATTGTGCGGCAGCGGCGGTCATCTTGTGCGCTGTCACCGCGCAGGGAAGGCGGTCTGACATGACTGAAAAAATTCTTCAGGTAAGGAACTTGTGCCGGTATTTTGATGTGGACGGCGGCACAGTGAGAGCTGTGGACGGAGTGTCATTCGATATAGACGCCGGAGGCACCTACGGACTTGTGGGCGAGTCAGGCTGCGGAAAAAGCACGCTTGGACGCTGCATTCTGCGCCTGATCGAGCCGACGTCGGGACAGGTGATTTATGAAGGCCGCGATTTCCTGAAACTGAAGGGAAAAGAACTTCGCCGCGCGCGCAGCGGCATGCAGATGGTTTTTCAGGACCCCGCCATGTCGCTCGACCCGAAAATGCGCGTCGGCGAAACCCTGATGGAAGCGCTGGCAATTCACGGAACAGGTACGCGGGAAGAACGGTTCGGCACCGCACTTGACCTGATGCTGCGCCTTGGCTTTCAGAAAGAGCACTTTTTCCGTTTCCCCCATCAGTTTTCCGGCGGCCAGAAACAGCGCATCGGACTGGCCCGTGCCCTGATTCTGCGCCCGAAGCTGATCGTCTGCGACGAGCCGGTGTCGGCGCTGGACGTTTCAGTGCAGGCGCAGATCGTCAACCTGCTCAGGGATGTGCAGAAATCCACCGGCGTCGCGTACCTTTTTATCACTCATAATCTCAGCATCGTGCGCTACGTTTCCGACTGGATCGGCGTGATGTATCTGGGACGCCTTGTTGAAGAAGGGCCGACAGAGGAGATCTTCGGCCGCTATGCCCATCCGTATACCGAGGCCCTGCTGTCAGCCGCAGCTCCCCCCGATCCTCACGTGAGAACGCGCCGGGTGACGCTGAACGGAGAAGTTCCCTCGCCGCTCAGCGTTCATAAAGGCTGCGTGTTTGCCAGCCGGTGCCCCCGCGCACAGGAGCAGTGCACCATGGCGCGCCCGGAGCTGACCTCTTCCGACGGCAGCCTGCTGCACCGGGCTGCATGTTTTTACCCCCTGAAACATTAATAAAACATACTGAGGAGGCTTGTTTATGAAAATCGTAAAAGCAGTGCTGCGCCGCCTGCAGCTGAAAATGAACGGCGCAGGGTTCCGCACCAGTTTCGGCCTGATTACCCAGAAAGACTTCTCCCTGCTTGAGCTGTACGACGACAACGGCCTGATGGGCTGCGGCGAGTGCTCGGCCATGTACTATCCGTGGTACAACGAGGAAACCACAGCGGGCGCCATCAGCGTTCTGCAGACTGTGCTGATCCCGTCGCTGTTTGATGCCGGCGACATCAAGAACCCGGAATCGTTCTTCGACGCAACGTCGTGGATCCGCCGCAACAGGTGTGCCCGTTCGGCAGTGGACTGCGCCCTGTGGGATCTGTATTCAAAGGCTCAGGGCGTGCCCGAGTACAAGGCACTGGGCGGCGTCAGAAATCAGGTGGAAGCCGGCGTGTCGCTGGGCGTGGAAAAATCACCCGATGACCTGTGCCGCACCGTTGAGAAATACATGAAGCAGGGCTACCGCCGCGTCAAGTGCAAAATCAAGCCGGGCCAGGATATACAGTACCTCCGCGCTGTGCGCGAACGCTTCGGCGACATCATGCTCATGGCTGACGCCAACTCTGCCTACAGCCTCAGCGACATCAGCCTTTTCAAGGAGATGGACGATCTCAACCTGCTGATGGTCGAACAGCCGCTGGCAAGCGATGATATTGTGGATCACCGCCATCTTCAGGCGGCCATAAAAACCCCCATCTGCCTTGATGAGAGCATTGACTCCATCGACGACGCGCGCCGTGCCATCGAACTCGGCAGCTGCCGGATCATCAACATCAAAGTGGCCCGCGTCGGCGGGCTGACCGAAGCCCGCCGAATCCAGAAATACGCTGGAGAGCACGGCGTGTACTGCTGGTGCGGCGGCATGCTTGACGCCGGAGTGGCCCGCGGCCATAACCTCGCTGTCGCGACACTGCCGTATTACCGTTATCCCAATGACATTCCCGGCAGTGACCGCTATTATGCCGTGGACATCGTCAGCCCCTCGACCTATGTAAACGAACACGCCATGGTCCAGGTTCCCGATCGTCCCGGAATGGGCTTTGAGCTGAAGCGCGACGTGATCGACAGCCTGACCGTTGATAAGTGGGAATACAAGAAATAGACCGGCAAAGCGGAAATGATGTCCTGAAAAACATCATCCTTCTGCTTCAGCCGGCTGGTTTTGAACAGTGCAAGAAGATCAACAGACGCTTTTTGTTCTGGCAGATTTATCTCATCAGACTGGCAGGAAGGCTGCCCCGGAATCACCGGGCAGCCTTCTTTTTTTTGTGAAAGCGGCGTGCAGGGTAAAGGGCGAAAATTCCTGATATTTAGATTTTTATCCTTGACCCGGGGCGCGGCATGAATATAATAATTAATTGTTATTTTTATTATGTCATTATAGAATAGTATAAAAGAAATCAAAGAACTGTTGTCACAAAAAAATCCGGTATTTCAAAATCTCTTAAAAACAGGGGTCATGCAGATGGAAGGTCTCTTTCTGGAAAAACGGGCGGCAGAAAACGGAGTGCGTCTGAAAGCACGGGGGTGTGCAGAGCCCCGTGCGCGGGGCAGAAAGCATATGCTCAGGCTTGCGATGCCGGCGGTTTCGTGTGTTCTGGCAGTGATTCCCGACATTGTGCTGCCTGATGCGGAAAATCTTGTCAACGTTGCAGCGCCGCAGCCTTTGTTCAGGTGTTTTCTTTCAGCACTGGCTGTTATTTTCGCAATCTGCATGGTCCGCGCCCTTTATCGTGCTGAATACAGAGTCAGGTATCTCGCAAAGGCGCCGTTTTATGCCGTTCTGGTTCTGGTACTGAATCTCATCAGCATTGCCACTAAAAAGTGCTCTTTTCTGCCGGCGCTTTACTTTCCGACTTTTGACAGAATTTTTAATGTTTTTGTTGATGAAGCCATGGTGCTGCTCAAATGCACGGGATATTCCCTCCGCCTTCTGCTGTACGGAATTTCCATAGGCGGCCTTTCGGGTTTTCTGACGGGCATTTTGATTGGGTGGAATAAAAAGGCCAATTACTGGCTGTTTCCTGTGATCCGTTTTATCGGTCCGATCCCGACGACAATCTGGATTCCGCTGGCGATGCTTTTTTTCCCCACGCTTTTTCAGGGAGCGGTGTTCATTGTGGCCCTGAGCATGTGGTTCCCGATGGCATTCCTGACCAGTGCGGGTATTCAGAGTGTGCGGAAAAGTCTTTTTGAAGCAGGCATGACGCTGGGGGCCGGCAGGCTGTACCAGATTGTTCATATTGCCGTGCCGGCGGCAATGCCTAATGTTTTTGTGGGGATTTTCATGGGCACGGTTTCAAGTCTGATCTCTCTGATTTCCGCAGAGCTGATCGGCGCGCGGTACGGTCTGGGCTGGTACATAAACTGGCAGCAGCAGGTGATGAACTATCCTCAGGTGTATGCCGGCTTCCTTGTGATTGCTCTTCTGTGCTTTGTGATTTTCAAGGCCGTGTTCGGCATCCGGAACAGGGTATTATTCTGGCAGAAAGGGATTGTGAGATGGTAGACGAGTCCTTGCGCGGCGCCATAGCGATCCGCGGTCTGAAAAAAGTTTTTGTTTCTCAGAGTGAAGAACGGCTGACCGCCGTCAGCGATTTTAATCTTGACGTTGAGCCGGGCGCCTTTGTGACTTTTGTCGGCCGTTCAGGGTGCGGCAAAACTACGGTGCTCCGCATGATTGCGGGGCTTGAAGCGCCGACTGAGGGCACAGTCAGTGTGGACGGCAGTCTGGTGACGGGCACAAGCAGCGAACGCGGCTATGTCTTTCAGAGTTCAGAGCTGTTTGAATGGCTGACTGTGGAGAAGAACATAGCTTTCGGGCTTAAGGCGAGGGGCATTTACCGTGAGCATAAGGATGAAGTGCGCAGGTACATTGAGCTTGTGGGGCTGAAGGGCGCGGAAAAATACCTTCCCATGCAGCTGTCAGGCGGCATGGCCCAGAGAGTGGCGCTGGCACGGGCGATGATCAACCACCCCAGGGTGCTTCTGCTTGATGAACCGCTGGGTGCCCTTGACAGCTTTACGCGCGCGGCCATGCAGAACGAGCTGATTCGCCTGTGGCGGCAGGAGAAAATCACCATGGTCATGGTCACCCATGATGTGGATGAGGCTGTTTATATGAGTACAAAAGTCGCTGTCATGTCACCCAGGCCCTGCCATGTGCAGGAAGTCATCGTCAATAACCTGCCGTGGCCGCGAAAGCGCGGCGGCAGTGAATTTGCCGCCATGAAAAATCATATTCTGGAAACACTTCATGTGTAGCGCTGTTTTTTCAGAAACAGTCTTCAGTAGTTCCGAAGATCGTTTATAAAAAATAATCCGCATCGGATTAAAACAAAAGGAGAATCCGGAAAAATGAGAAAGAGCTTTATTGCATTTGCGGCAGCGGTCCTTTTTGCCTGCGCGTCTCTGCCTGTCTGCGCAGCGGAAAAAGAAGACGATTATGTGGTCAGAATCCCGATCAGCGCTTCTCTGTGCAGTGCGCCCATGCAGCTGGCCGTCATCAACGGCTATTTTGATGCAGTGGGCCTGAAATGGGAGCCTGTGGCCCTGGGTGACCGGTCGTCACTGGACATTGTGGCCTCCGGCAAGGCGGATATTTCCTATGACCTGCTGCAGACGCTCGTGCAGCGCATCGCCAACGGGCTGGACTATGCTGTAATTTCGGGCGTGCATTACGGCTGCATTAACATTGTGGCTTCCGATAAATCAGGCATCAAAACAGTTGCTGATCTGAAAGGCAGAAAGATCGGCTGCCCGACCAGTCTCGGCTCGGATCCGTCAGTTCTGCTCCAGAGAGTTCTGACTCATTCAGGCATCGGCTGCACCATGGACAACATGGAAGTCAGCCTCATGGTCTTTGATAATGCAGTGCTTGAAACAGCTCTGACAAAAGGACAGATTGATGCGTTTGTATCATGGGATCCCTATGCGTCTCTTGTTGCAAAGAAGCATCATTATCCGATTATCTGGTCGCAGGCCGACAGTGAAATGACTTCAGATGAATACTGCTGCTTCATCGGCTGCACGCGTAAATTTGCCAGGGAGCACCCCGGCGAGATGGCTAAAATCTGCGAAGCCCTGCAGAAATCATGCGACTTTATCAACGCGCATCCTGACGAGGCTGTGAAGCTGACGACTGAGAATCATTATGTGGCCCTGAAGGATCTGGAACTCGGCGCGGAACTGCTGAAAAAATACCGCTATAACCTGAATGTGAAGGGCGGGCACGAATCATTCAGAAACTGCGCAGAGTCTCTTCTCAGCCTGGGCATCATCAAGCTGAATCAAAGCCTTGACGATTTTACTGAACAGCACTATGTGGCTGTGGAAGGCGTAAACTATTAGCGGCGCATGAAACAGGCATTTTCAGCCTGCTGTCACGCGGATTCTGCGTCTGAGTCCCGGTGAAAAATTCAGCCTTCAGAGTGAGGGGAGAAAAAATGGACTGGAACGAAGCAGTGCGGAAGCTTTATATCTGTCTGAATCTGAAACGCCGTGCCGTCGGAATAAAATTCTGCCGCTCGCGGGATGACTTTGAGAAAGCGCCGGGCATCTGTCCGCTGCGGCCGATGAATTACTGCCAGGCGGTTGCCGCTGCGTCATACGGAAATGGAATCAGGCTGAAGCGTGAAAGTTTTAAGTGCTCCGGCGGGCTCAGAGCTCTCGGCATCTGCCGCGATGATCCGCGCAACCTTCACGGCGAGAACTGGGCGCGGCTCGGCATGTATGAAGCCGGCGTCTGCCGGACGGTCAGGGAAAAAATGGATTTTCTTGAAGACGAGGCTTTCGGAGTGGCGGCAGCGCCTGCCGAAAGCTTTGATCGGACTCCGGATGTGGTTATTGTCATAGGAACGCCGTACGTGATGATGAGAATCAGCCAGGCGTACGCGTACCACTACGGCATGCCTGAAAACCTGCGCTTTGCAGGCAATCAGGCTTTCTGTGCAGAATGCACTTCGCGCCCGTACAAAACAGGAGACCTGAATTTTTCAATGCTCTGCATCGGGACACGTCATCAGGCAGGCTGGGATGACACCGAGGCCGCGGCCGGTATTTCCGGCAGAATAGCGGAAAATGTGGCTGACGGACTTTGGAAAACGGTCAACATCATGGAAAGCGACGAAAATAAAGCGCGGATTGAGGCCGCTGCCAGAGCGCAGGGCTTTGATATCAGAATCCGCTATCACTACAATTACTACATGGACTGCTGACCGTGCCGCAAAAAACAGGGCAGGCGCCCGGTTCTTCCTGAAAAAGAACCGGGCGCCTGCTTTAATAATGCAGTTCCGCGGAATCAGATTTTCTTTTCAGCAGGACGGCTGATGTCGCCGCCTGAGAGTGTTTTGTCGTAAACGGCGCGCTCGCCGCCGATGTATTTGGGACGGGTGCGGGCGCAGACCAGATTGGCCTCACCGATTTTTTTAACGGAAAGACGGACGGGAACAGCCACGTCGCGCAGATGCATGCCGATCAGCGTGTCGCCGATGTCCATTCCCGCTGCGGCGCGGATGTGCTCTACGGCGGCAGGGTGTTCGCAGTGTCTGTAGACAGTCATGGCAAATGCGCCGCCGGCGTGAAGCTGGGGCACCACGTTGCAGATTTCCGTGCCGGGCAGAAGCGCTGCACGCTCAAGAATCAGCGCGCGGTTCAGGTGCTCACAGCACTGGGCCGCAAGAAACAGTCCGCGCTCTTTCAGGGCGGGCATGATGCCCTCATAGACTGCCTCGGCAATATCAGCATTAGATCCTTTGCCGATGTGAACACCGCAGACTTCGCTGGTGGAGCAGCCGACGACAAACAGATCGCCCGGCTCGGTGCGCGCGGCGGCAAGAAGCTCAGAAACGGCCCGTGCTGCCTGAGCCCTGATTTCATCCAAATTCATAGTGATCAGCCTCCTGTGCGCTTCGGCAGAATTGACAGCCTGAAGCGCTTTCATTGTATCACGTTCTGAGCGCACCGTATGGTAAAATTGGCGGCAGTATAGAACTTTCAGTGTGGAAGGAACAGACATGAAAAAGTATCTGAAAATACTGGCTGTCATGCTGTGGATTCTGACGGCGTCCGTACTGGCTCTGCCGGCGGCGGCAGGAAAGGTTCAGGCAGGCAGGAAATCAATCCCTGAAAATATGCGCCTTTACGCCACCGACGTGAGGGCAGACTACAGTTCAGACGAGATATTTGCCAATTTCCGCGCGGTCCGGGCCGGCCGCATCGGCCGCGGCGTGCTGTACCGGTCAAGCATTCCGTGCAGCCTGACGCGCGCCAGGGCGCCCTATGCAGATGCGCTGATGAAACAGGCCGGTATCAGAACGGTGCTCAACCTGGCAGTCGATGCGGAAAAACTCGCTGAGGTGATGGACAGTCCGGAATGTCCGGCACCGTATTACCGTTCTCTGTACCGGCAGGGAACGGTCATTGCCCGCCGGCTGCCGGCTGTGCTTTCAAAACCTGAGTTTCGAAAGGGGCTTGCAGAGGAACTGCGTTTTTTAACTGCTCATGACGGCCCGTATCTGGTGCACTGTGCCGAGGGCAAGGACCGGACGGGTTTTGTCTGTTTTCTGCTCGGCGCCCTGATGGGAGCGTCCCCGGGAGAACTGGAACAGGATTACGGTATTACGTACCTGAACTATTATCATCTTCAGCCGTGTGAGCCGAGATACGTTTTTTATGTGGGCGAAGGCCTGACGGCGTTTTACTCTGTCCTCGGCGGCAGTGCGGCCGAGGGCGCGGCTCTGCCCGGGCTTGCCGAAAAGTACCTGCTCGGCATCGGCCTGCCCCGAGACACTGCCGTGGATGTCGGTCGTACACGGAAATAATTCAAAAAATCAGGGCGTATGAGGGAAACGGTCAACGAATTACCCCTTTTGACTTTAGATTCTTCTAT
>CAZDXA010000035.1:0-23245 GCA_964509435.1 uncultured Synergistaceae bacterium
TGACTTTTGAATGCCGCAAACTGTTCCAGCAGACCCTCGACAAAAAAGAAATCCCTCAGGCCATTGCCGACGATTTCTACGCACCCGGCGATGAGGCGCACAGAATGTATATCGGTGAGGTTGTCGGAATTCTTGAGGGGAATGCCGAATAAACTGAAAGAACCTGCGGCGCACAGAACGCCGGAGAAATAACAAAGGCAGCTTCTGCCGGGCTGTTGCCCGGAAGCTGCCTTTTTTCATGCCGCCGCAGCGGCCGGCGCGGGTGCGCCTGCTTCATCAGCCAGAACCCGGCTGTGGAACTGCTGCATGCGGCAGACGGCAGTGAGTGTCGTGCCCGGAAAACTTTCCGTCCTGACCGCTGCAGCGGCCGGAAAAACTGCAGTGCGGCAGACAGCGCTTGTTTAAACACGTGATTCCGGCGCCGCTGCTTTTCTGCAGCAGCTTTTTTCCTGCAGCGCCGAAGCTGCCGGCAGGGGTAAGAGCCGTATGCTTCATTAATTAATATATTTTCAACGTATATAGCTGAAAATTTAATGAATAATTTTATGCAACCGGTTTTCTGCTTCTGTGATATAATGCACTTCAGAAGAAAAATCTTCCCGGAGGTGTTCATAATGGCACAAAAACAGCTTGTTTACGGAGTGGACGACGTCCCGTCCCCGCTGATTCTCCTTCTTGCGGGCGCGCAGCACGTCCTCACGCTTTTCGGGGCAACCACGCTGGTGCCCCTGATGATTGGCCCTGCCATGGGCATGGATCAGACACAGATCGCGGTTTTCATTTCCTGCGTTTATTTTGCCATGGGCATCTGCACGCTGATTCAGACAAGCCCGTTCGGCTCCGGCCTGCCCATTGTTCAGGGCTCAAGCTTCAGCTTTATTCCGCCCATTATGACCATTGTGGGAATTTACGCAGCGCAGGGGCCGGGAGTGATCATGCAGTACGTCGGCGGTGCGCTGATTGCGGGAGGCGTCTGCCTTCTGCTTCTCGGCCAGTTCGGCCTGATCGGAAAAATCCGCCGCTTTGTGGGACCTGTCACCGTGGGGACGACGATTATGGCAATCGGCTTTTCTCTGGCCGACACGGCAGTAACTTTCAACGCCGCAAAGTACTGGCCTGCCTCGCTGGCAGTGGTGGCGCTGATCTTCCTGTTCGGGCTCGGCATGAAGCAGCGCTATGTCAACATCTTTTCAGTGCTGCTGAGCGTTGTCGTTGTGTGGCTTGGCTGCTATTTCCTGAGCCGCACCGGCGTATTTGCCGAGGGCCATCCGGCGTACATCAGCCTTGCCAATGTGAAAAGCGCAAAGTGGTTCCAGTTCACCGGCTTCGCTCCCTGGGGGATGCCGAAGTTCAGCCTTGTGGCCTTCGGGGCTATTCTGGCAGGATTTTTTTCGGTAATCCTTGAAAGCATCGGTGATTATTTCAACGTGTGCAACGCCGCCAACCTTCCTGATCCCACGGAAAAGCAGATCAACAAAGGGATCCGTGCCGAGGGGCTGGGCTGCATTTTCGGCGGCATTACCGGCGCTGTAGCCTGCACGAGCTACACCGAAAACATCGGGCTGATCGGGCTGACAGGCATCGCGTCGCGCTGGGTCGTCCGCGTGGGTGCCATACTGCTGGTGTGCATGAGCCTCATCGGAAAATTCGGCGCCCTGATCGCCACGCTGCCGTCGCCGATCATCGGTGGCTGCTATATCGCCCTGTTCGGCACCATCGGCGCTCTGGGCATTCAGTCGCTGACCCGGGCTGATATGCAGAAACAGCGCAACATCATGATCGTCGGGTTCTCGTTCCTGATGGCTCTGGGCCTTCCCGGCTGGGTGACAGCGCAGAAAGACCTGTTCTTTTCCTGGGGCGTACCCGGACAGATCCTCTGGGCCATCGGAAAGACATCAATGGCCGTCGCCGGAATTTCCGCGTGCCTGCTTGACAACCTGATTCCCGGCACCCGTGAGGAACGGGGATTCAAGGACTGAAATCTGCATTTACAATAGAAATACCTATACCGGCACATAGAAAAACTCTCTGTCTTGTTTCCGAACCTGCGGACTGCGGTTCAGATTCATGACAGAGAGTTTTTTCTGCCGTTTTTTAAGGAAGCGCCGGTTTACTGACGCTTTAATCCCAGTGCAGCCCCATTTTCGATGGGCGGAAAATGCGGGGGTCCATTGTTTTTAAATCAGGGCTGATGTCAGGCCTGAATGCCATTTTGCCAAGGACATCCCTCTGCAGGTCAGCGCCTGGGGCAATTTCAGTCAGCATCAGTTTCCCGTTGATAATATGAAATACGGCACGTTCAGTTACAAAAAGCACATTTTGTCTTGTCTTTTCGGCATATTCACCGGAGAAGGTAATCTGGCCGACTTTCTTCACGAATTTGATGCCGGGGCCGTCTGAATGGATGCAGAGTCTGCCGTTTTCAACAGTGATGTCTTTTTTTCCGGAAGTGAAGCCGAACGCAAAACAGATTTTCGGCGTATTCTGGGAAATATTGACAAAACCTCCTGGTCCCACACAGCGGCCGTTGAATTTTGAGACATTGACATTGCCCATGGGATCAACCTCTGCGCACCCCAGCACGGCGATATCAAGCCCGCCCCCATCATAAAGGGTGAACATATCGGCGGACCGGGCAATGCATTCAGGATTAACAGAGCAGCCGAACAGAGGCCCGTCAAGGGGGACTCCGCCATATACGCCGGTTTCCAGAGAAAGCGTGATGTCTCCGCTGAGTCCTTCTTCGTTGGCAACATTGGCGACGCTTGCAGGAATTCCGATGCCGAGATTGACCAGAGAGTTTTTGGAAAGCTCCATCAATGCTCTGCGCGCGATCACTTTTTTTATGTTCAGGGGCAGAGGTTCAACAGCGCTGCATGGAACAATCTTTTCCCCGAAGAATGAAGGGTTCCGGACCAACGCAATGTTAGAATCTTCATTTACTGCTTTTACCACGTAATCCACGTAGGACTTGTGCAGGAGAATATGCCGGGGATCAAGAGTGCCGGCTTTGGCAATATCTTTGACCTCAACAATTACGATCCCGCCATTGTTATGCACGGCTGCAGCCAGTTCGTTGAGTTCGGCTCTGATGGGTTCATCCTCGACGGAGATGTTTCCGGCTTCATCTGCATAACTTCCATGAAGTATGCACGCGTCAATGTGGAATGATTTATAAAACATATAATCCTGCCCATCCACATTTACCAGCTCGACAATCTGACGGTTCTGCTTTTTTGCTTTTTCGTTCATCCGGCAGCCCTCGCTTCTTGGATCGGCGTAGGTTCCCAGTCCGATCTTTGTCAGAATGCCGGGACGCTTGCTGCCGATAGCGGCGAGAAGCTGCGCATAAACGCCGAGTGGTATGGAATAGGCCGCGATTTTTTCTTCGTTGATAGCGCGGCCGATGGGCGGCGACATGATCAGATGTGAGGCGATCATTGTATCAACAAGTCCGTCATCGCTGATTTTGGAGAGACCGCAGCCGTCATCATGGAAGTCTCCGGGCGCGATTCCTGACACAATGGCCAGTCCTTTAGGACTTCCCGTTCTGCGGTATCTGTCTTTGATCGCATCAAGGATGCAGTCAGGTGAGGCGAAGGCGCCAAATCCGCTGACGCCCACAGTCATGCCATCACGGATCAGCTCTGCCGCTTCATCAGCGGAGGAAAGCAATTTTGCCATGAAATTTCTCCTTTTCCAGAAAGCTCAGGCGCTGCCGACTTTATGCAAAGCGGCCGCGCCTGACGAAAAACTTTTCAGAACGCTCTATAACTCAATTTCTGAAAGGCGCAGCAGAGTCTCATACCGTTTCTTCGCTTCATCGATAATGCGTGAACGGATTGTGTCGTCAATGTTTCTGAAGCGTCCCTGCGCGCTGAGGTACTGCGGAATAAGACTGAAGTCGACGTTCTTGCGGTTGATGGTGATTCTGCCGTTTTCCCGCTCAAACTGGAGCCAGAACCCGCTTGTGACGGCCAGTCTGCCAATTTTTACAGTCTGGTCTGTCGGGAACTTCCATCCTGAAGGGCAGGGGCAGAGAACGTGAATAAACGAGGGGCCGTCTTTTTCAGCTGCTTTGGCGAGCTTGCGCTTGAAATCCGGGATGTCTCCGACAGAGGCAGTCGCCTGATAGGCGAGAGGTGTGTGCAGTAGCATGAAGTCAATGTTTTTGCTTACTTCCTTTTTGCCTGTAGGGGTGGTCTTAGTGTAGGCTCCGAGCGTCGTCGCGCTTGAACGCTGATTTCCTGTGTTCATGTAGGCTTCATTGTTATAGCAGATAAAAACTGCTCTGTGGCCGCGCTCTATGGCACCAGAAAGTGACTGCAGCCCGATGTCAAACGTACCGCCGTCACCTGCCAGACCCAAAACAGTGACATCATTTTTGCCCTGAATCTTCAGCGCTTCTGAGACGCCTGAGGCAAAGGCGGGCAGACTCATCAGAACAGTCTGCACGGCGGGAATGCCCCAGCCTGTTTCGTCGCCGTTCCCGGTAAGAATGGCGGCACAGCTTGGCGGCGTCATGGTGATGGTCTTTTTGCCCAGAACTTTCAGCGCGGAACGTGCCAGAAGTTCCATGGGGCAGCCCTGGCATGTGGTAACTCCCTTGCTGACGAGATCAAGCTCAAACATTGAAATGCACCTCTTTTTCTTTGAGATCAATCCAGATGGGAGCGTCACACGGAGCACTTTTCGCGCCCAGAGCTTCAGCTCTGCTGATGACATTTTCAATGGTCTCCTCGGAGATGTCGCGACCGCCCAGCCCCGCAACGAAACTGTAGATATTGGCCTGGCTGCCGGTCATGCGGAGACCAGCCAGCACCTCCTCATATAATGGGCCGAATGAACCCATGGCAGAAACGCGGTCGATAACCGCAACATTTTTGGCTCCGGCAAGAGCTTTAGCGATTTCTGCCGAGGGGAAAGGACGGAAAACTGCAACGCGGGCGATTCCCACTTTCTTCCCCTGGCTGCGCAGCTGCCCAACAACGTATTTTGCTGTCCCTGACATAGAGCCCATGCAGACAACGACTGTATCCGCATCTTCGACGCCGTCGCACATAACGCGGTTATATCTGCGTCCGAATACTTTCTCAAACTCTTCAAAGCGTTCGTCAAGAACTTTTGAGGCTGCTCTCATGCCGAGATCCTGAGATCTTTTAATCTCGGTGAAAATTGCAGGTGAGCTGAGGTTGTCGATGGCATAGGGATGTTCTGTGTCGAGCCAGGCATTTACAGGCTTGAAAGGGCCGATGAATTTGGCAGCTTCGTCTGTGTCGGGGACACTTACTGGTTCCGTAAGGTGCGAGCAGAAGAATCCGTCGATATCAACCATTGTTGGTGTCAGAACTCTTCTGTCTTCACTTGTGCGATAAGCGATCATGATGAAATCAAGGGCTTCCTGCGGGCTTTTGGCGAACATCTGAATCCAGCCCTGATCGCGCTGGGTCATAATATCAGAATGGTCGCACCAGAGGCACATTGGTCCGGGAATGGCTCTGCTGACGACCGCCATCACAACAGGGAGGCGTGAGGCTGATGTGACGCCGGTAAGTTCATGCATCAGTGCAAGTCCGTGAGATGCGCTTGCTGTAAAGGTGCGCACTCCTGTTGACGCAGCGCCGACTACGGCGCTCAATGCAGAATGTTCGGACTCAACAGTGATATACGTTGCATCATATTGCTTTGTATCAATAAGCGACGATATTGTTTCGACGATAGGTGTCTGCGGGGTAATGGGGTATGCAGCAACCAGCTGTACCTGAGACCGCATAACGCCATATGCGATTGCAGCATTGCCGTCCAGTGCTTTGATTGTACTCATATCTGCTTACTCCTTTGCGCAGTCCGACTCGAGAACAAAATCTATGGCCTTTTTCGGGCATTCCTGTGTGCAGATGCCGCAGCCTTTGCAATAGGTATAGTCAATGACCATTTTATTATCCTGCTTTTCAATGACGCCGCATGGGCAGTATTCGGCGCAGATTCCGCACTTCACGCACATTTCATCGTGAATCACAGGGCGGCGGTATCTCCAGGCGCCCGTGTGAACATCTGCAACTTTTAAGGAAACGGGGCCGAGGACCTGCGGCATCCTCTCAAGCATTTTCGTACGCTGTTCTACAAGCTTTTGCATTAAGTTCACCAGCCTTTCCGGGGATTTTCGATTCAATGGCTTTGACGAGGCTTTCTATGGAGACGCAGCCTGTTGCTTTTGCGACAATGCCAAGCATTGCTGTGTTGGGAGGAACTTCGCCGAGAATTTCATGGGTCAGTTTGTCCGCGTCAAGGTTGACGACTTTGCTGAACTTGTCCTCAAGGTATTTTTTGCCGGAATTGACCACAAGCACAGCTCCGGGCTGAGCGCCTTCAGTAATGTCTATGCCAAGGTCGGAGAGGCTGGTGTCAAAGCAGATGACGCAGTTGGGGTGATAAACATACGATTTGACTTCAATCGGAGCGTCAGCGATGCGCGCGTAGGTAAATACGGGCGCACCTTTGCGCTCCTGCCCGTATGACGGGATTGCCTGAGCGAATTTTCCTTCGTGTATGGCGGCATTAACGAGCATTTTTGCTGCTGTAACGGCGCCCTGGCCGCCGCGGGAATAAAACTTGAATTCCCACATGAAAACATCCCTCCAATTTTAGATAAATTTATTCTTCGTATCGTGCGAGATAGGCAGTTGTGCGGTACTGGTGAATCAGCAGCTGCGCGTTGACGCTTTTTACACCTCTGATGTTGTAAATGTTGTTTTCAAGGTAGCTGTGAAGGGTTTCGACATTGTCGATGTAGGCATGTACGTGAAGCCCAGCGTTGCCTGTGTGCTGGGAAATAATCGCGATTTCCTTTTTTTTCATCAGTTCTTCTGCAATGGCGTCAATGCGCGACGGGTCTACTTCAATATCCATGAATACGGCCGCCATTTTTTTGTAGGCTTTGGCATCTATGATCACGGTAAAACCATGAATGATGCCGTTTTCTTTCATGATCTTTATGCGTTCGCGGACAGCCACCCGCGACAAATGAACTTTGTTGGCAATAAAGGAGAACGATGCGCGTCCATCCTCCTTGAGAATCTCAATAATCTGAAGGTCTGTGCTGTCCATTTCGTACATGGCGGTTCCTCCGTTAAAGAGAATAAACAGGCAGATGCATCAATCGTCTTCAGCCCAGAATTCCAATATGAGCAGCGACGTTCATCACAAGAGAATTGATAATAATGTAGGCCAGCGTGATAATTATTCCCGTTCCCATCATGTCCCTGATTTTCCAGTACCCGCCGGAGTAAGTGGTGAAACAGGTGGGGTCAATGGGGACAAGCAGGAGCATGCTGGTAGACATGCAGACCGGCAGCGAGACAAGAATAGGATTCAGGCCAAGGTTCCCGGCCAGTGCCGCGACAACGGGAAGACAAAGTCCTGCAAGGGAAACTCCCTGAGGCATGGGATAATGTCCGGCCATCATCATCAGATTGATGACCAGCAGAAGATAGAATGTCCCCATTCCGGCAACCTTTGTCAGGAAAAGATCCGCAAGGATGCCGCTGAGCCATTTCCCGGTGCCGAGGTTTGCGACCACTGTGGCAAGAGACGTTGCGGCCCCGCAGATCAGCACTGCTGACCAATCAAGACGGCCGTTGATTTCCTTCCAGTTCACCATGTCCATTCCGGGAAGTGACATGACAAAAATTCCTGCCCATGCCGTCATATACATGTTAATGCCCGTATATTTGGGGATGAACCACATGACTACCATGACAGCGAATACGATTGAGAATTTAAGCTCCTGCCCTTTGAGAGGACCGATTGTCTTTCTGTCTTCCTTAATGGAATCAAGCCCTTTGACAACGGTCAGTTCCGGTTTGAATACGAGGCAGAAGAACAGCCACGCAAAAAGAGTGCTGCAGATCGCAATGGGGACTCCAATAGCGGACCACTGTGTAAATGAAATCTCGAGGCCGCAGATACTCTTGAGAATTGACATTGTAACGGCGTTCATTCCGCTTCCTGCGGGAGTGCCGATGCCGCCCAGCGCAGCCGCCGTGGGAATGCCGAGCATGATTGCCTTGCCATAATTTGAGCTGCCTGGAATACAGCCGTTTTTTTCAAGCAGGGGCATGCAGATGCCGAAGAAAATCAGCGCGGTGGGAATATCGGCAAGGAACATGGACACCAGGCATGTCCCCATCATCACACTCAGCAGAACTGCCCTTGCTCTTGAACCGAACATTGGCAGCACATAGAGCGATATGCGCCTGCCGAGGCCGACTTTTGAAAAGATCTGGCCGATGATCATGGCCCCGAGAAGGAAAAACACTCCTGTGCCTGCAAAAGCGGAAAGAATGACCTGCTGTTTTTCAAACCCGACCCAGGCTCCGAAAAACAGCATGAAAATTGCCGTAACAGCCATGGGAACGGCTTCGGTGAGCCAGAGTAGAACCGTTACGAAAAGAACCAGGAACCCATCCCAGCCTTTCTGATCCAGACCGGTGGGAATGAAACGGGGATTATGAAGAATGGCAAAACCGCCAAAAATGAGCAGAAGATAAATAATTTTTCTTTTTTTCTCTTTGCTGAGTCCTTCGTTCAGCATAAGCGTACGCCCCTTCCAGTTTTAACCATGCTGCAAAGCCAGGCTCTGTCAGCATAGACAAGTTCATCGCGATGAATCTCTGATGTTGTAAATTCAGCTGCTGCTCAAACCGCTGATTACAGCAAGGCACTGTTCTCAGCAGGGAAAAGCCTGAACCCAGCGGATTTTTTGGAAACTATTATGATGTCCTCAGCCGATAATAAATACCATATTTCGCAGCTATATGCCGCACGGAATCAGAGAATGCCTGCCGGGAGCATAATTGGTGCGTTTGGACCGAGAGGCAGACCGAGATAGAACCAGATGATGGCAAAAATAATCCACAGCACCTGCACAATAAAAATGGTAGGGATGCAGTTTGCAATGAAGGTGCCGAGCTTCATGTCCTTGTCATATTTTTCATTGACTACTGCAAGACACATGTACATGTACGGGCTGATCGGCGACAGAGCGTTTGTCGGGGAGTCGCCGATGCGGTACAGCAGCTGTGTCCAGGCGGGATGGTAGCCCATCAGCATCAGCATGGGGACAAACACCGGGCCGAGAAACGTCCATTTTGCGGAACTTGAGGACATAACAAGGTTGATGATGATTACCAGGATGATAATTCCTATAAACAACGGTACGCCTGTGAAGTTGATCATTTTCAGGAAGTCGGCGCCGGCAATTGCGAGGACTACTCCGAGATTCGTCCAGCTGAACAGAGCGGTAAACTGACCAGCTGTAAAGCAGAATGCGATATATGCAGACATACCTGCCATTGCTTTGCCGAACATGTGCGAGATGTCACGTTCGCCTTTAATGGTCCCGACCGTAATGCCGTAGGTGATGCCGCAGGCGAGGAACATGAACACAAGAATTGGAATAAGCCCCTTGAGGAAAAGACTGCCGATCACACCGCCGGTCTTTGGGTTTGCGAGCAGCTTAGGCGGAACGTAAATGCCCGCCACGATGATCACAATAAAAATCATGAGGGTTTTTCCGGCATTGCGCAGGCCGCGGCTTTCGAGTTCTGTAATGGGCTTATTAGTGTCGAGAACGGCCTCTCCATGATATGCGCCTACCCGGCGTTCGATCAGATGATTGGTGCACCAGCCGATAATAAACGTCATAAGAAATGTCGAAGCGACCATAAAATACCAGTTGCATGCGCTGTCCACTTCAAATGTTGAACTTTCGCCGAGGAGGACTTTGATTGACATGTTGGTAATTCCGGCGCAGAGCGAATCTGTACCGGCGATGAACAGGTTAGCTGTAAATCCTACACTGGAACTCAGCCAGCCGCACAGCATTCCGACAATAGGACTGCGCCCTGCACCAAGGAATGCCAGTGCTCCCAGAGGCGGAACAAGAACAGAGCAGGTATCTGAGGCCAGGTTCCCGCAGGTTCCCACGAGCGCGATTACATAGGGAAGCAGGGTTGCATTGACGTTGCCAGTGAAACGGCGGAGCATGACGTCCACAAGCCCGGCCTGTTCGCAGAGACTGATGCCCATTGTCATTGAAAGAACCAGTCCCATTGGGGCAAAACCTGTGAAATTTTTTGACGAAATTTGTCAGCAGCCAGGTTAATCCGCTTTGGCTGAAAAAATTGCGGACTTCTACGAGTTTTTTAGTGGCAGGATTGATCATTTTAAGGTGAAAAATTCTGCCGCAGATCAGGGAAATAACTGCCACAATGAAAAACAGAATGACAAACAGCGTGACTGGGCTCGGAAGCTTATTGCACACGCGTTCAACAGCTCCCAGAAACCCGCTTGATTCCTTTTGTTGCTTCATGTCCATCACCTTTCCCTATTTCAATAATTCGGCCCGGGGAAGCAAAACTGTACTGCACGACAATGTGCTTCTGCAGTCCCCTGAAGCTTTTGCCGGATTCACAACCATATACGACCGGATTCATCGCGATGAATTACTTGATATTAAAAGAATATCACAACGGAAAGTTTCGGTGTGAATTTTTCCGTTTTGTTTGGATGCCAAAAATTAATTTTTGAAAATTACCTAGTTCTGTTGAAAAAAAATGTTCAATTAATGAAACCAATCTTTTCTGTCAACTCTGTGGTTGCCGAACAAAGAGCCGCAAAGGGTGGCGGCAGGTCCATAATTCCGGGAGGCAGGGGGAAATTTAAGGAGCAGACGATGAGTTATTTTGTTAGCAATGTTTATTTTATATTTAATAATTGTTTTATTTTGTTATCAGCGCTTTGCTGTATTTAATTTTTGCGTATACATAAATGTATACATCCAAAACGGAAGTTTGAGGCCAAATGACGTTGTCATTAAACTGCATGTCCGCGGCTTTAAGCCTTAATCAGCGGTGCAGGGCAGATATTAAACTTTGTTTTCCTGCCCGGGGGCTCTATTTTTGTGCGCCTGAAAGAGAAATTTCTGAATAAATACTAGAAAAAAGCTCCGGATTATTTTCATTGCCTTTTTGATATGTTAAAATTCCTTCAGAGACTGAAGGTGAAAAGATGAATAAATTCACGCCGCGGCGGCAGAGGATTGCGGAATACCTTGAAGCGCTGTACAGCGTTTATAATGCACGCCGCTATGTCTCGCCCGACCCGCTTGAATTTCTGTACAGATACGACAGCCCGGAAGATCGTGAAATCGCCGCGCTGATCGCCTCGTCGCTGGCATACGGCCGCGTTGCGATGATTCTGCGGAACGCCGGTTCGGTGCTTGAGGCGATGGGAAAATCGCCGCGCGCATTTGTCGAGAGTGGCTCTCCTGACGAGTGGCGGGAACAGTTCCGCGGGTTTCGTCATCGTTTCACCGATGGAAACGATGTGGCTTTTCTGCTCGGCGGCGTACAGCGCGTAATCTGCAGGTACGGTTCGCTGGGCAACTGTCTGGCGCAGAAGCGCCGTGAAACGGGCACTCTGGCAGGTGCGCTTGACGAACTTGTGAAGCTGCTTGAGAGCGGCAGGAAAAACAGCCTTCTGTGCCGTCCTTCCATGGGCAGCGCGTGCAAGCGTCATTTCCTGATGCTGAGGTGGATGGTGCGCTGTGACGATGTTGATCCGGGCGGGTGGAACGGGCTGAATCCTGCAGAACTTCTGGTGCCGCTTGACACGCACATGTATCAGGTGTGCCGGACTCTGGGCTTTACGCGGCGCCGTGCGGCTGACCTGAAAACGTCAGAGGAGATCACGCGGGTTTTGGCGCTGATGCGGCCTGATGACCCGGTGCGCTATGATTTTGTCATCACCCGCTTCGGAATCCGTTCTGACATGGAACAGGACAGACTGATTGACGAATGCCGGCGGCGGGCCCGTCCCGGGGCAGTCCGGCCGGCGGAGCATGAAAAACATGAAAGGGTGGTTTTGTGATGAAGAAAAAATTTCTTGCAGCCCTGATCCTGGCAGCCTTCTTCGCGTCTTCTGCGCTGGCGGCGCAGAGAATCGGAAAATTTGAAAGCCGCACTCTGAACGAAGAAGTAATTGACCAGAGCATTTTTGAGAAATCAAAACTGACGGTGCTGAATTTCTGGGGGACATTCTGCCCTCCGTGCCTCCGGGAAATGCCTGCCCTCGGAAAGCTCAGCTCGGAATTTGACCCTTCAGACGTGCAGATCGTGGGCGTTGTCGTCGACTGGTATGATGCCAGCGGCAAGTACAGCGAGGCGCAGGTAAAGAAGGCGCTTTCCCTGATAAAAAAGACCGGGGCGGATTATACCCATATACTGTTGTCTGTCAGTCTGCTTGATAACGTAGGCAGCATTGAAGCTGTTCCGCTGACCTGTTTTGTCAACCGCAGCGGCGAAGTTGTCGACGCTGTGCTCGGCGCCCTGAGCGAGAGCGACTGGCGCAGCCGGATTCAGAGTAATTTAGAGAAAGTGAAATAAATGAACCGCCGTTTCAGAACGGTCTGGGCACTGCTGATCATCTCGGCGGCGCTTTTTGCTGCGGGCGTTATTGCAGGGCAGCCCGCTGCTGTTTTCGGCAAGGCTGCCAACATCTGTCTGGAGTGTATCGGAATTGGCTAGGCGCACATTTGTGCAGCTGGCGTGGACTGCGCTGAGCAACGGCTATCTGGCAGGCTTCCTGAGGGGAAAAATTTACCGCGGGCCGCTTAAAAAACTCTGTCTGCCGGGGCTGAACTGTTATTCCTGCCCGGGAGCGCTGGGGGCGTGCCCCGTCGGCTCGTTTCAGGCGATGCTGACGTCGTTCCGGCCGGCGTTTCCCGCCTATGTGCTGGGTTTCCTCTTTGCGTTCGGCGCGCTGATGGGCCGTTTTGTGTGCGGGTGGCTGTGTCCCTTCGGGCTGGTGCAGGATCTGCTGTATAAAATTCCCGGCGTAAAAAAGCGCAAAAATCTGCCCGGGCACCGCCGGCTGATATGGCTGAAATACGCTGTGCTGCTGTTTCTCGTGATTCTGCTGCCGCTGCTGGCAAGGGACGAGCTTCTCAATGTCAGCGATCCGTGGTTCTGCAAGTACCTGTGTCCGTCAGGAACTCTGATGGGCGGCTGGACGCTGCTGACGCTCAATCCGTCCCTGCGCAGCGCTGCTGGGGCTCTTTTCACGTGGAAAAGCTTTATTCTCGCAGCGCTGCTCATCATGTCGGTGAAAGTTTACAGGCCGTTCTGCAAATATCTGTGTCCTCTGGGCGCGTTTTACGGCTTTTTCAATAAAATCGCGCTTTTCCGCTACGCCGTGGACGCGGAACACTGTACCCGCTGCGGCGCCTGCGCGCGCGTCTGCCCGATGGGCGTGAAGCTGCCGCAGCAGCCGAATTCGGCGGAGTGCATCCGCTGCGGCCGGTGTCTGAAAGCGTGTCCGACTGGTGCGATCGGCACCGTCGGCGGAAAAAGGGGAGAAGCTGCTGCCCTGAAGCAGAACTGACAGCGGCATCTGGTGGAAGAAGGTCTGTTTGATGGCTGAATCAACTCAGAACGCTGAGCAGGGATTTACGGCGCTGGACATTGAAACGACGGGACTGAGTCCATCGTTCTGCGGCATCGTAGAAATAGCTGCGCTGAAAGTGCAGCCCGACGGCAGCGCCCTCACGTTTCAGACGCTGGTTGACCCTCAGTGCTATATTCCCGATGCGGTGATCTCGATTCACGGCATCACCAATGATATGGTGCGCGGTCTGCCTTCAGCGCGGAAGGTGGTTCCGCGGCTCGTTGAATTTGTGGGAACGTCGCCGCTGGTGCTTCACAATGCTCCCTTTGACATGAGTTTCCTTAATCCCGTGCTTGAGCAGACGGGACTTAGCTGGCGCAGCCCCGCTGTGTTTGACACGCTGCCCCTGAGCCGCCGCGCGTTTCCGGGCCTCCGCAGCTACAGCCTGGAAAACCTGAGCCGCTTTTTTGACTTTGATTCGGGCGGGCATCACCGTGCGCTGGCAGACTGCCGCTACTGCGCACAGCTTTTTCTGCGGATTCTGAACAAGATCGGCGCGAAGAAACTGACATTTGCGGAAATTGTGAGAAACTACAGCTCATCGCAGCGGCTGCTGGGCCGTTAGCGTGAACTCCCGGCGGCTGCCGGCGGGCCCCGCCGGTTTTTCATTCTGCTGCCGCCTGCTGATAAGGCAGGGCTGCAGAACTGCCGGCTGTATCTGTGTACCTGCGTCGGACTGTCAAACGGTCCTCCGGCAGAAAACCGGGCCGCAGCTGCCTGGATAAAATGGATGTGAACAAAAAAAGCGGAAGAGGCTTGATTTTCTTTCATGCCTCTTCCGCTTTTCTGCGATTAATGAAGAAATCAGTCAAACAGATAGCTTCCGCACCTGATGCAGTGCCTTCTGCCGTCCCATGCACAGGAAGAGCAGTACTGCGCGGCTGCACTGCGGCCGAACAGATAGCTGCCGCACTTGATGCAGTAATCTTTATACCTGAGCATACAGCTGCTGCACATCCGTGCGGGAACGCCGCGCCCGTATGTGTAATTTCCGCACTTGATGCAGTAATCGGACTTGTTCCCGAAGGCACAGGACGAGCACAGCATGGCCATGCCGCTGCCTGCAGAGGCGCTGCGCGCCGCGGCAGCGCACAGCAGCACCATGGCGATAAATGCGGCTTTTCTCATGGCGTTCTCATTCAGCGCAGCTCAAGGGCACTTTCAAGGGCCTGACGGCGTGCCGCCAGTTTTGTCTCTGCCTCATGCCGGTCTGCAGCCTTCATGCAGTAGTAAATTTTGATCTTCGGCTCAGTGCCGGAAGGACGCACAGCGAACCATGACCCGTCGCTGCACAAGAATTTCATCACATTTTCCGGGGGAAGGCCGCCGATGCCTTTGCTGTAATCGAGAATTTCCGAAACACCCGGAAATCCGCTGCCGTGTTCACGCAGCCAGGTCATTTTAGCGGCGATCTGCAGGGCGCCGTCACGTCCTTTCAATGTGAAGGAATCCTGAGCGTCAAGGTAGAAGCCGAGCCGCGCATACAGAGCTTCAAGACGGTCGATCAGCGTTGCACCTGCAGCTTTAGCCTCGGAGGCCATTTCGCATATCAGCATGGCCGCTGTAACGCCGTCCTTGTCGCGGGCATGTGTTCCGACGAGGTATCCGTAGCTTTCCTCGTAGCCCATGACAAATTCAGCCTCACCCGTTTTCTGAAACTGGGTGATCTTTTCGCCGATATACTTGAATCCCGTCAGGGTGCGCTGCACTTTCACGCCGCGGCTCATGGCAGCCTGCGCTCCCAGTTCGCCGGTGACAACTGTGGTGATCAGCGTGGATTTCGGCGTTATTTTGCGATGCGAAATCACAAAATCAGCCAGCAGCGCGCCTGTCTGGTTGCCAGAAAGCAGCTGGTAATCGCCGTTGTGCTTCACTGCGCAGCCGATTCTGTCGCTGTCCGGGTCGGTGCCGATCACAATGTCGGCGCCGTTCTTCCGGGCCAGTTCAATGCCGAGCTGCAATGCTGTGCGGTTTTCAGGGTTGGGGGCCTGTACGGTGGGGAAATTGCCGTCGGGCTTTTCCTGTTCCGGAACGACGGTTACGTCGGTGAATCCGCAGCGTTTCAGAATGGCGCAGACCGGCACAAGTCCCGAACCGTGAAGGGGTGTGTAGACGACTTTCAGCTGCGGCGCATTTTTCTGCGGTATGGATGACTGCTGCACGGCATCGAGAAACTTTTCGACGACTTCCTGACCGATCCACGTAAGCCGTTCGCTCCCTCCGGTCAGCGGAATCGACGAAAGGTCGCTGACTGACTCAACATAGGCGGTCAGTTTGTCAGCCAGAGCCGGTACAAGCTGGCATCCTTCGGCGTCATATACTTTGTAGCCGTTGTACTCAGGCGGGTTGTGGCTTGCTGTGATCACCACGCCGCCCGCAGCTCCGAGAAAGCGCACGGCAAAGGAGAGCACCGGCACAGGTTCAAGCTGCTTGAAAATCTTTACGGGGACGCCGCAGGCGCACAGCACCATGGCGGCTTCACTGGCAAATTCATCGGAATGGTTCCGTGAGTCGTAAGCGATTACGACGCCGTTCTTATATGCAGCGGGAAACTCATTTTTCAGGTAGTTCGCCAGGCCGAAAGTGGCTTTGCGCACGGTGCAGCGGTTCATGCGGTTTGTGCCGGCCCCCATGATGCCGCGCATGCCGGCAGTGCCGAATTCAAGATCCTTGTAAAAGCGGTCTTCAATGTCTTTTTCGTCTGTCAGCGCCGCAAGCTCCGCACGGGTCTTTTCGTCAATCCACGGCGCTTTCAGCCACTGCGCGTAACGTTCACGGTAGTTCATAAAAACACCTCCCGGGGAGATTTCTTCAATTTTACTGAGTGACGTGTCTTCAGATTTTAAGGGGAAAAATTATTCCGCGCAAGCTGTTTAAAGTTCTGCTTCATCCGTGCCGGGCTGCTGTCCGCACACTGCAAGAGCATAGCCTGTCAGCGCGGCAACGCCGTTGATGAATGCGCTTTCATCGGCCCTGAAATGCGCTGAATGAAGAGGCGCGTTGTCGGTGCCAGCGGTTCCGACGCCGAGATTGAATATGGCCCCCGGAACTTTTTCGAGGAAAAAGGCGAAATCCTCACTGCCCATGGAACTGTTTCCGCTGTAAATGATGCGGTCTTTCCCGACAACGCTCTCTGCCACGGCAAGGAAACGTTCGAATTCGCGGCTGTCATTGATCAGCACCGGCGTCCCGTCCTTGATGCAAACAGAAGCGTCGCCGCGGAGTGCCTGAGCAGTGAGCCGGGCGACACGGGGAATGGCATCAAACAGCTCACGCTGCACTTCCGGTTTCAGAGTGCGGATGGTTCCCGTCATGACCACTTCTGAGGCAATGATGTTGCTTTTCTGCCCCCCGTGAATGGTGCCGATGGTGACCACCGCAGGATCGTCAGGGGCAATTTCGCGGCTGACCAGCTGCTGCAGGGAAGTGATGACCTGCGCCGCAATGGGAATAGGGTCGATGCACTGGTCCGGATGAGCTCCGTGCCCGCCCTTTCCCGTGACGGTCAGTTCAAAGCCGTTGGAGGAAGCGCTTGAAACGCCTCTCCGGACTTTGAATGTCCCGGCGGGACTTTTGGGATCGACGTGCAGCGCCGCGGCGCAGGCCGGCGGGTCGATGCGGTCAAGTTCGCCCGCTTCGGCAATTTCCCTGGCGCCCTGTGCTGTTTCCTCAGCAGCCTGGAAAAAGAATTTGACAGTACCGTGAATCCGGTCTCTCAGCCCGCAGAGGACCCTGGCTGCACCGAGCAGCATGGAGGTGTGAATGTCGTGGCCGCAGGCGTGCATGACACCCGGCACCCGCGAGGAAAACTCCACTCCGCTTAATTCATTGATGGGCAGCGCGTCGCAGTCGGCCCGCAGACCGACAACGGGGCCGGCAGAATTTCCCCTGAGCAGGGCGATGACGTTGTTCGTTCCGACACGGCGCACTGTGTCAACGCCGAAGCTCTTCAAAGTTTTTTCAATGAACGCCGATGTTTCTTTTTCCTGACCGCTCAGTTCAGGATGGGCATGAAGACAGTGCCTCCATGAAATCACGTCATCCATGACGGGCGCTGCAAGTTCTTTCAGGTTCATTGTTGTTTCGCCTCCGGAGATTCAGTTTCAGACAGTATTGCTTTCTGCTTTATATTATACTCTGCAGACGGCCTTCCGGCATGAATGCGGCTGCAGAAACCGCAGTCGGGAGTAAAAAAAAATTCCGGCCTCCGCTGAGGCCGGAACACTGAAAAACTGATTTTACCACCCGAAAAACTGCATCAGCGTTACTGTGATGATGCCCATGACAATCTCAACCAGTATGACCGGAAGATACCAGCGGGCGTATTTGCCGTAGGAAATGCCTGCCAGTCCCAGCATTCCCATGAGCGTTCCCGATGTGGGGATGATGCAGTTGGTGAACCCGTCGCCGAACTGGAACGCCTGAACTGCCACCTGACGTGTAATGCCTGTGAGGTCGGCAATCGGAATCATGATCGGCATGACAGTCATTGCCTGGCCGGATCCCGAGGGGATAAAGAAGTTGATGATCACGTTGGCGGCGAGCATGACATTGGCTCCGATCAGCGTTGAGACCTTGGAAACAGGCAGAGACAGGTAGTAGACCACTGTGTGAATGATCCTGCCGTCAGTCATGATGACCGAGATGGCGCGGGCGAAGGCAACGACGAACGCGGCGAACGCGAGGTTGGAAATGCCCTTGCTGAATGACCTGAATGTCTGGTCGAGTCCGAGACCGCCGACAAAACCTGAAACGATGCCGATGATCACGAAGACAGTCGCGTAATGTGAAACGCCCCATTTCCATTTCAGCGAGCCGTAGATGATGAAGCCGAACCCGACTGCGACAATCAGCGCAATGATGATCTGGCGCACAGACATTTTTTCAGCCAGTCCCGTCACGGCCTCAGGCGTATTGGCGGCGGGAGCAGCCGGGTCGTAGACAAGGCTCTTTGTCGGGTCTTTGCTGATTATGCGGATATACCTCAGGACAAACGCGATGACCAGCGATGTGTTGAGAATGTGCAGCACAATGCGGATCCACAGGCCTGATGTGATGGGCAGCCCGGCGATCTCGTTGGCAAGACCGACAGTGAACAGGTTGGCCCAGCCGACGTTGAAGCCTGAGTACGAGCCGAGATAAATCATGGCGAAACCGACTACGGCATCATAGCCAAGACTCTTTGCCAGCATGACACCCAGGGGAATCAGTGCGATGACAGGGTTGGCGAAGACACCGACAGCGCCGCCGACGGACATGAAGGCCATGATAATGATAACCGCCCACTTCTCACGTCCCTTCAGCAGCGAGACAATGCGCCCCATTCCGGCATCGATGGTGCCGGTCTGCTGAATGACCTCAACGGCGCCGCCGATGAAAAATATCATGGCCATCATTACGGCGCTCTGTACAGTGCCTTTTGTGATGGCATTGAAGATATCCCACAAGCCCTGCGGGTTGCGCGCTATCTCATGGTACGAGCCGGCGATGACGCGCTTTGTCTGCGGGTCAATGTCGTAGGTGCCGGCGGGCAGAATCCACGTCAGCGCGGCCATGATCACAGTGAGAACGAACATCAGCGCGAACACAAAGGGAATTTTGAAAACCTTGTTTTTTACTGCCATAATCAGAACCTCCCAGAAATTTTGAACAGTGTTATAGCACAGATGTTCGTCTGTGACAAGTGATTTTGATAGATTTTCAGTTTTTAATTAATTCTTTTAATATATATTTAAATCATTTTGATGCAGTGCGGCGGATTTAACCGGCAGAAAAAGAGCCGGAAAAGCCTGCGGCGCAGGTTTTTCCGGCTCTTAATTATTATTCGCCGGCTTCCCGGCCTCTGGAAGGGCACACGGCAGAGCAGCGGTCGCAGCTGCCTGCACAGGGCGGCACCAGAATGGCGGTCAGCACCACCGGCAGCACCATATTGGAAACGGCGTACAGATCAATAATTACTTCGTTCCTGATGTACGACTCGCACAGAGGCGCCCAGATCTTCAGACCGCCGCATTCCAGTCCGGCAAAACCGGTCCGGGCAGACGCCCCGGGCGCCCCGATGCGGCATACTGCCAGCGGAAGCGGGCCTCGGGGCGTGGCAAACTGCCCTGTAACAACAGTGAACTCACTGCCCATGGCGCTCAGCCGTTCTTTCGCACGCGGGGTAATGGTCAGGGTGAGCTTTTTTTCCATTTTAGGACACTCCTAGGGACGGACGCCGGGATCAATAAAACCCAGCTTTTCAAGAATGCGGCAGAAATCCTCGGGCGCTTTCGCGCGGAACGTTCTGCCTTCGAGGTGTGACAGGAACGCGGGGAGTCCGCTCAGCGTGAGGCTTCTGGCGTGGAGCATGGCGCGGCGGACGCCCATGGCCTTCAGCAGTCCTTTTGTGCCGAAATCGCCGTATTTTACGTCGCCGAGAAGCGGATGCCCGATGTGATTCATGTGTACGCGGATCTGATGCGTGCGTCCGGTAAGCAGATGAACCTCGGCGAGGCTGAACTGCCCGTCGCTGGTGAGGCATTTGTATTCTGTCACGGCACGCTCGCCTGACGGGTCAACGCGCACCAGTTTTTTCTCAGGGTCCTTGAGAAGAGGCACATCAATGCGGCCGCGGGGCGGCAGTTCGCCGATGACAATGGCCCAGTAGCGCTTGTCAGTGCGGTGAACCTTGAAGCATTCCATCAGCGCCCGGGTGGTCGGTCCGTCCATGGCAAGTACCATCACGCCGCTTGTATTGCGGTCGAGACGATGTACAAGCTGCGGCGGATAGGCGGGGTCTGCGGCATAGCCCAGCGCGCGGGTGACGACGCTGTCCTCGCCCTTAAGGTCAGGCTGGCTCAGCAGCCCGGCGGGCTTGTTGACTACCATGACGTACTGATCGCTGTAGATGACGTCGAGAGGAAGTTTTCTGATGCCGCCTTCAGGCGTCTCAGCACGGCCCACAGTGCCCGGCTCTTCCCACGGCACCCAGACATACTGGCCTTCCGTGACGTGGTCTTTTGCTTCGCACCGCTTTCCGTCAAGGCGGACAGCGCCCTTGCGGAAATATTTCATCATTGCGCCGAGCGGAAGCCCGGGCCACATTCCGCGCAGCACGGCATCAATGCGGCGGCCGTCGTCGTGGCGGCTGATCTGAAACTGCCAGGACATGGCTTCTACCTCGGCTGCTCAGGACGCCATTTCCACAGACGCCGCTGCATGGAAAAGTCGAAGTCGGAAATGGCGCGCTCTGATTCCATACCGCCGTCAAGCTGCTCAACCGAGCCGTGCCAGCTGTTCAGATAAAAATCAAGATTGTCGGCGGCGGCGACAACCAGGGCCTCAGGTGTGGCGGGCAGCACAGGCGATCCAAACTCCTTCTGTCCGTGGTGGCTCAGAATAATATGACCGAGCAGCGTGCGCGTCGGGTCGGTGAGTTTGAACTGATCGGCCAGTTTCATGAACCGTGCGTAGCCTGTCGCAATGTGGTCAAGCACTGTACCCGCAAGAGTCGTCTCGGGCCCCGGGTCCAGAGTATAGGTGTCAATCTTGCCGATGTCGTGCAGAATGGCGCCTGCGGTGACAATGTCCATGTCCGGTTCATAAACAGTGCCCCGGTAGCTCTGTGCAATGGCTCTCGCGGACCGTGTGACGCCCAGAGTGTGTTCCAGCAGACCGTGCATGTACGCGTGATGGTGGGCCACGGCCGCAGGCAGCATTTTGAAAAGCTGCCATGTTGTGCTGTCAGGCGTGAACACAAAGCGGAGAAAGTCGCCCGCCGTGCCGCCGCAGTTTTTTACAATGTCCCAGAACTCGGCTTCAAGCTTGTCTGCAGATACGGCGGCCGAACGGATGAAGGCACCGGGCTGGTATTCTTCTCTGGTCTGATCCACAAGCCATATCTGGTTGAACTGAAACTGCGGCTTGCCCTTGAACTCTGTGATGCTGCCGATCAGGCCAGCTGTCTGCCCCTTAAGATTCTGCACCAGCGGCGATTCCGCGGGGTTGCTGATTTCAACGTGGGCGCCGCGTACGCGCGCGTCGAACCACTGGGAATTTCCCCAGATCTTGGCGTCCAGTGAACCTGATTTGTCCATGACTGTGATGGTCCAGTAAGGTTTGTCGTTCTTATCCCTTTTTTCCCGGAGCTCCGTGACGAGTCCGACAGTCTGGAACTTGGAGTCGACGGGCATAGAACGGACTTCTGCAATAGTTTTATTTCCCATGGGATAAAACTCCTTTGCGCAAAAATTTCTGCATCTGCACATTTCTGCGAAACACATTATCTTATCATTTTGAATTGTCAAGAGCCAGAATCCGCCGGCGGCAGGGCAAAAAAATCCAGCCGGAATTTTCCGGCTGGCGCCCGCACCGTTCAGCGCAGGCCGAACAGTTCGGGAATACGGCGGTATACTTCTTCAAGGGGCTTGTTTGAAGGGCTGCCGTGAAGCAGGCGGAATGAATGATCGCTGCCCTCAACCTCGTAATAATCCTTTTTTTCTGTCGGCATGGCGCTGTAGATGCGGCGGCATGCGTCAGAGGGAAAAGTGGTGTCCTCTGTGCCGCGGAACACGTGTGCCCATTTTACCTTCAGCGCGCCTGCGGCTGTGAGGAGCTCATCGGTATTTTCAAGACTGTCGAGAATGGGGAGTTTGAAGATTTCCGCGTTTCCTTCAAAAACTCTGTCGCCGGAACCGCAGATGATCAAACCGTCAATGTCTGCCGGCGCGCCACCGCCGTTAACGGCACCGCCTGCGATCAGCAGAGCGCTCAGACCGCCGAGGGAAAATCCCCAGAGCGTCAGCGGCAGCCGGGGGTGCAGACTGCGCACCGCTGTGTAGGCGCTGTAAAAGTCCTGAAGTTCCTGAGCATAGGTTTTTCCCTGAAATGCTTCGGTGATCCAGCGCAGAGGCTGGCCCGCATAGTCCTGGCGGTTCCGGACGCGCCGGCTTGTTTCGGTGAGAACCGGCATGAACCCGTTTTCAGCGAGTGCCGTACCGATCCGGGCATACTTGTTCCCCGGCTCCGAGGAGGCGCTGCTGTGCACGCCGTGGAAAAGAAGCACCACGCCGCGCGGGTGGTCGATGACGCCGGTTGTGAGCAGCACGGTTTTGTCGCCGAAAGTTCCGTCAATGATGCATTTCCTCCACCTCATGTTCAGGCCTCCCTGTGGCAGTATTAAAGTTTCAGTGCTGTTCCTGTTCTGCTGCCGGCTCTTTTTCGGCGGCGCTGGCTGGATCGGGAAGGGCAAGCCAGGTTCCCCAGTCAAAGCGGACCAGGCCGCTCAGCAGATAGATTGAGCTGAGAATCAGAAAACCTCTGCTGCGGGTGAGAATAAAGACAGCCAGTGCGAAAACGGCCAGGCCGCAGAGCTTCGCTTTGTTCATGCAGCCTTTCCTGATAGTTTTCAGGTTGCCGTAGGGAATTGACGAAATCATCAGCACGCCTACTGCTGCCGTGATGATGCCGAGCAGCCATGTGGGGATTTTCAGCACCACGCCGCCGATGATAAACGAAATCAGGAAAAAGCCGCCCGCGGGAATCGGAAGCCCCTGAAAAGGCCCCGGCACGTGCACCACGTTGAACCGTGCCAGGCGCAGGGCTCCGCACAGCGCGAAGAAAGCGGCGGCAATGGCTCCTGTGACGCCGGGAAGAGTGCGCAGCGCTGCGGAGTAAAGCAGAATGGCCGGCGCAACCCCGAAGGACACCACGTCGCCGAGGCTGTCGAACTCCACGCCGAAATCGCTGCTCACGCCCA
>CAZDXA010000036.1:0-21476 GCA_964509435.1 uncultured Synergistaceae bacterium
ACGTCTCTCTTAAAACGACGAAGGACGTCTTCGATCGATTCGTTTTCTTTTCTAACGATTGTCGTCAAAACAATTCCCTCCCTTCTGCTCCACCTGCATCAAACCTTTAGCCCGGGGGCCAATGTAGCCCTCGCCCCGACAATAAATGGATATGAAGGTGGGGGACTGTCTGACCAGCAGATTCTCCGCAGTTGACGACGAGTCTGTAGCCGCCGGTCAGGCCGAGCTTTCCAACAACCGCCTTCACAGCAGCCATCAGCCTGCTCCACAGCGCGAGATCAGCAACTGCATCCGCAGATTCAACATGCAGCTTCGGCACAATCAGAATGTGGACAGGTGCCTGCGGCCGTATGTCGCGGAAAGCAACAGCGTATTCGTCCTCATACACGATCTGCGCAGGGCTTTTTTTCTGCACGATCGCGCAGAACGGACATACTTCCATCGTCGTCACCTCGCATAACGGTAATTCTATCACTTCTGAACCATATCAGACAATAGGTAATTTCATCAAAAAACATTTTTTTGTGTTCATTCGTCGGTAAGAATTCCATGAACCACTGATTTTACTAACATTGGGCGCAGCTCATTATAAATACTTTTTTTAAGAGGGCGGAACTCAAGATATTCACGTGTGTATCCCTGCGGGTGTCCGCGCAGCGTTCCCTCAAAAAGCACCTCCACATTCCGGCCGAGCCACCGTTCCGCTTCACGTTCAAGACACTTCTGTCCCGCCTGCTTCAGGCGTTCGGCGCGGTCCAGGGCCGTTTCCAGCGGCACCTGGCGCGGAAATTCCGCCGCCGGCGTCCCCGGCCGCGGCGAATAGCGGAAACCGTGCACGCGCCCGATGCGCGCCGCGTCCAACAGCGAAAGTGAGTTTTCAAAGGCCTGCTCCGATTCGCCCGGAAAAGCGCACATCATATCAGTGGAAATGTGAAGATCGCTGCCGAGGGCTGCGCGGAGACGTTCTGTCAGCTTCAGGTAATCCTCAGCCGTGTGGCCGCGCCCCATGCGGCGCAGAATTTCATCGTCGCCCGACTGTACAGGCAGGTGAAGATGGTGACAGAAAATATCAGACTCTGCCAGAGCCTCAAGAAGATCATCGCCGATGCTGAACGGCTCAAGCGACCCGAACCGCAGCCTTTTCAGCCCCTCAACCGCCGAAAGCGCCCGCACCAGTTCAGCCAGCGAAGTGCCGCTGTCGCGGCCGTACAGCCCCAGATGCACGCCTGTCAGGATCAGTTCAAACTGACCGGCTGCAGCGCAGCGCCGGGCCTCCTCAAGGATATCGTCCTGAGGTCGGCTGACCGACGGGCCCCGCAGCAGCGGGACGATGCAGTAGGTGCAGCGGTGGTCGCACCCGTCCTGCACCTTGATGAACGCACGGCCGTAGTAGGGCGATTTCAGCAGTTCAAGGCCGTCCCACCGGCGCTCGGGAAAACCGCGCACAGCTTTGAAAACATGGCTTTTTTCCGCAAACCACTGAGCCACAAGGTCAGGAATTTCACTCTTGCGGCGGCTGCCGACCAGCAGAGAAATCCCCATCTTTTCGGCTTCTTCCGTGCCGGCGCCCTGCGCCCAGCAGCCGCACACAGCAAGACACGCCTGCGGATTCTCCCGGCGGAAACGGTAAATCAGCTGACGGCTTTTCCGGTCAGCCACTGAGGTGACAGAACACGTCACAACCACAGCAGCGTCGCACAGGCCTGACTGCACAATCACCGCGCCGCGGGCTGCAAAGGCAGAAGCCAGAGCCTCAGCCTCAGCCTGATTGGTCCGGCAGCCCAGCGCCTGCACAGCGATTTTCCTGCCTGCCAGAATGTCAGATTTTTTCAACTGCAATTCCGCACCATTCATCAAGACGCACCTCGTCAATCAGACGAAGGCCGTTCTTCTCAAGTTCCTTCTTGAACTTTTCCCCTTCTTCAACCACCAGTCCCGAGAATACAGCGCGGCCGCCGTCGTTCAGGACGCCCGCCACATCGGGAAGCATGGCCATGTTGGGTTCAAAAAGAATATTGGCCAGCAGCAGGTCAACTTTATGGTCGAAACCCTTCAGCAGGTTGCCCACGCCGATTTCCAGCTTCGCGCTGTCAATGCCGTTCAGTTCCATCGTGTTGCGGACAGCCTCGGAAACAGCCGAAGGATCAAGGTCGCGCGCATAAGCCATGGACGCCCCCAGTTTCAGAGCCGCAATGGAAAGAACCGCCGAGCCGCAGCCGATGTCAGCCACCGTGTCGCCCGGCCTCAGCCAGCGTTCAAGAAGAATCAGCACCGCCTGCGTGCTCTGATGATATCCCGTGCCGAAGGCCGAGCCGGGGTAAATCACCACCGGAATGCGCCCTTTCTCCTGCTCGCCGAGATGCCACGGTGCCATGACCACCAGTTTTTTCCCCACGTTCAGCGGCGGGAAGGCATCCATCCACTCAGTGTTCCACGCGCGGTTTTCAACCTTGCCCATGTCACTGACCGTCACATCCTTCCACGGTTCGAGGAACGGCCGCAGAACCGCAAGCCAGCCGCCGAGGTCCCGGTTTGCGCGGTAATAGACCTGTACGTCCACAGACTCACCATGGTTGGTCACCATCGAACCGATGCAGCCTGAATTTTCAGCCGCGGAACTCAGGACATCCTCCATGCCCGCGGGGCCGCTCAGCGTAATGTACCACCAGAAATTGTCCGATTGAGCCATTTTGCCCACCTCTTGCCGTGTAAAACAGATTTGTGCAGATATTATATCAAAAAAGCCCCTGAGCTACAAACAGACGCCGGCGGCGCTGTCCGGTTCTGCCGGGCAGCCGTGCGCGGCGCCCGAAGATTCTGCGGCGCTGAGACCGCTGAAATGTGCCGAAGCACAGGCGTTAAGCCGCTGCGCCGGATAAAGGGCAGCGTTCTGCGGGCCGCCTGCGGTTCAGCCGCCGGAAACGCAAAAAAACAGCCCCGGAACGTCAGGTTCCTGAGGCTGTTTACTTCTGAAACGCTATTTCTTTTTTGCAGTCTTTTTCTTTGCAGCGGGTTTCTTCTTGCTGCCGAAAAGGCTGTCGAAAAATCCGGGTTTCTCGCCGCTGACATCGACTTTCATCTCTTCCGCCAGCTGCTTTACAAGGTCGGCCGCCTTTTCTGAGAGACGGCTGCCTCTGGGCACATCCACAGTGACATGCAGATACAGATCCCCGCGGCCGGTTCCGCGCAGACGCGGCATTCCCATGCCTTTGACGCGGATGGTCTGGCCGGGTGAAGTGCCCTCGGGAATGTCGAATTCCGCATCGCCGTCGATCAGAGTGCCTACGGTGGACGTTCCGCCCATCACGGCCAGCGGGAACGGTATTGAAACGGTGCGGTGCAGGTCAAGGCCGTCGCGCTGGAACACCTGATGTTCTTTTACCTGCATGACAATATACAGATCGCCGGGAGGCCCTCCGTTGGCGCCAAGCTCTCCGGCACCGGGCACGCGGAGCCGTGTGCCGTTGTCAACGCCGGGCTGTATCTTGATTTCCTGCTCGCGGCGGCGGTGAATACGGCCTTCGCCCCCGCACTCCGTGCAGGGCTTTTCCACGACCTTGCCGCGGCCGCCGCAGGTGGGACAGGTGCTGACGCTCAGCGTGCTGCCGAAAATGGTGTTGATGCGCTGGCGCACCTGGCCCGTGCCGTGACAGGTGGGGCACTCGCGGGGTTCATATCCCGGCTCGGAACCTGTGCCGTGACAATGATCGCAGGGTTCCCAGCGGGGAATGGTGATCTTCTTGGCGACGCCGGTGGCAGCTTCCTCGAGCGTGATGGAAAGCACCATCTCAAGGTCGCTGCCGCGCATGGGCGCGTTGGGGCGCTGGCGCGCCCCGCCGAATCCGCCGAACATGCTGCCGAACAGATCGCCGAAAATATCCTCGGCGCCGGTGCCGGCAAATGGATTTCCGCCGCCCGGCATGCCTTCGGCCGTCCCGAACTGATCGTAATGCTCTCTCTTCTCCTGATTTCCCAGAACCGAAAACGCCTCGTTGACTTCCTTATACTTGCGCTCCGCTTCGGGATCGTTGGGATGAGTATCAGGATGGCATTCGCGTACTTTCAGGCGGTACGCCTTTTTTATCTCCTCCGCCGTGGCGGTGCGGGAGACTTCCAGTATTTCGTAATAATCCCGATGCGTTTCAGCCATGGGAAAAGCCCGGCTTTACTCGCTGAACTCGGCGTCGACGGTGTCTCCGTCCTTCTTGTTATTGCTGCCGCCGTTCGCGCCGGCGCTGCCGCCCGCGTTCTTGCCGCTGTTCTGCTGGCCGTTCTGCTGAGCGTTCTGCTGGTACAGTCTCACGCCGATGGGCTGCATGGCGGTGTTCAGAGCCTCAATGGCTTTTTTGATGGCTTCGGGGTCATTGCCGTCTTTGACCTTCTTGAGTTCATCAATCTTGTTGTTGACGGCGCCCTTCTCCTCAGGCGTCACCTTGTCGCCGAGATCCTTCAGGGTCTTTTCGGACTGGTAGATGACAGAATCGGCCATGTTCTTGGCTTCGATGGCGTCCTTCTTCTTCTTGTCCTCGGCCTCGTGCGCCTCGGCCTCTTTCTTCATCTTCTCGATCTGGTCCTTGGACAGGTTGGACGACTGGATCGTGATTTTCTGCTCCTTGCCGGTGCCCTTGTCCTTGGCGGAAACGTTCAGAATGCCGTTGACGTCGATGTTGAAGGTGACCTCAATCTGCGGAATTCCGCGGGGTGCGGGCGCGATGCCGTCAAGCGTGAAGGTGCCGAGCAGCACGTTGTCGGCCGCCATGGAGCGTTCGCCCTGAAGAACTTTGATCTCCACAGAGGGCTGGTTGTCGGCCGCTGTCGAGAAGATCTGGCTCTTGGACACGGGAATGGCGGTGTTGCGCTCGATGATGCGGGTGCAGACGCCGCCGAGAGTCTCAATGCCCAGCGACAGGGGTGCCACGTCGACAAGCACAATGTTCTTGTCGGTGTCGCCGCTCATGATGGCGCCCTGGATTGCAGCGCCGGCGGCCACGCACTCGTCAGGGTTGATGCCCTTTGTGGGCTCCTTGCCGAGAAGTTCCTTCACCTTGGCCTGCACGGCGGGCATACGTGAAGATCCGCCGACAAGCAGAATCTTGTCAACCTGAGAAGGATTCAGGTTGGCGTCGGACAGCGCGTTCTTGACAGGAGCGACAACGCGCTCAAGCAGATCGGAGGTGAGCTCCTCAAATTTCGCGCGGGTCAGCTTCATCTCAAGATGCTTGGGGCCGTTGGCATCGGCAGTGATGAAGGGCAGAGAAATGGTGGTCTCCATCATGGTCGAAAGCTCAATCTTCGCCTTTTCAGCGGCCTCGCGCAGACGCTGCATGGCCATTTTATCGGCCGACAGGTCAATGCCCTGCTCTTTCTTGAACTCCGAAACCATCCACTCGACGATTCTCATATCCCAGTCGTCGCCGCCCAGATGGTTGTCGCCGCGGGTGGCCAGCACTTCAAACACGCCGTCGCCCACATCGAGCAGAGACACATCGAACGTGCCGCCGCCGAGATCGAACACAAGAATCTTGTGATCGCCGCTCTTGTTCTCGCCGTAAGCCAGCGCCGCGGCCGTGGGCTCGTTGATGATGCGGAGCACGTCAAGTCCGGCGATGGCGCCGGCGTCCTTGGTGGCCTGACGCTGGGCGTCTGTGAAGTACGCGGGCACCGTGATGATGGCCTTGTCAACTTTGGTGCCGAGATAATCCTCGGCGTCGTGCTTCATCTTCTGCAGGATCATCGCGCTGATTTCCTGGGGCGTATACTTCTTGCCCTCGATGGTCACCGTGTAGTCGCTGCCCATGTGGCGCTTGATGGACATTACGGTGTTGTCAGCGTTGACAATCGCCTGGCGCTTTGCCAGCTGTCCCACAAGACGCTCGCCGTCCTTGGTGAAAGCCACAACCGACGGCGTGGTGCGCGCACCCTCGCTGTTGGGAATTATTGTGACGTTGTCGCCTTCCATAACGGCGATGCAGCTGTTTGTCGTTCCAAGATCAATGCCTACAACTTTACTCATTGTAATCACCTCAAAGTGAAAAGTTAAATTCTGATTCTTAAATCTATGAAGTTCTGCGGTCTTTCCCGCTTATTTCCTTACTGCTGATTCTTTCCGTCCTCAGGGGTCTGGGGCGGAACATTCTCCCTGTTCTCATCCGCCGGCGCGGTGTAGCGCCCGACCATGACCATGGCGGGACGGATAACTTTGTCGTTCATCTGAAAGCCCTTGCGCACCACGGTGTGGACAAGCCCGTCCTGCGCCTTGTCAGTCACGGGCACCATGCCCATGGCATCGTGCTCGGCCGGCGTGAAGGGCTTACCCACGGGGTTCATTTCGGTGACGCCCAGGGTTTTCAGCGCCGAGGAGAACTGCTCGCGCACCATGCGCACGCCGTCCCTGATCGTGTGGGGATCGGCCTCGGCGTTGGCAAGAGCGCGTTCTAGGTTGTCAAAAACAGGGAGCATGGCAACCACAGCGCGTTCGCTGCCGTAAGTTTTCAGGCGCATCATCTCGCGCTCGGCCCAGCTGCGGTAGTTGATTCCGTCTGCCTGGGCGCGTGCTGCGATCTCGCGCATCTGCTGGTACTGCGCTTTCAGGTCTTCTATCTGTTTTGCGGGGTCAGCCTGCTCCGCCGGATCACCGGCAGCGCTTCCCGCCCGGGCGTTTTCCCCGGCGGCAGGCCCGGCTGTTTTCTTTTTGTCTTCTTCCATTTAGGATTCCTCCTTCTCGGCCGCGGAATGGTTCAGGCCGTTCAGGACGGCTTCCAGCACGGCGATTGAGTTTGCGTAATTCATGCGCAGCGGGCCCACAAGGCCCACCATGGACTTTCGTCCGCCGCCCGTTGACGCCGATACCATGACAGAACAGTTCTGCATCGCAGGGCTTTCGTTCTCATCGCCGATCGTCACCTTCAGACCGTCGTCAGCCGCATAATCTGTGATGAAATGCTCAAGATCCTCGGGCGTTTCCATCAGGTCTGAAATTGCCTTGATGCGGCCGCTCCGTTCATCTGACTCGTCCTCGCCGGCAGCGGCAAGAACTTCACGCATGCCGCCGGTGGAAACAGTCATGTCGTCGCTGCTCATCACTTCATCAATTGCTTCGGCCACAGGACTGATCAGGTTCCAGTGCTCAGCCGGATGCTTTGCCAGATACGTCTTCAGGACACTCCGCGCCTCATCCCACGGCGTGTCAGCCGCAATATGGTTGACCAGCGCCGCGAAACCGTCAAGGTCTTCCTGAGTCAGTTCCGGCGAAACACGGATGCGGCTGTGGTGCACCGTGCCATTCCCGACCACAAGCAGCAGCAGAAGCACATCGGGCGAAAGTCTGATGAAATCTGCCTTGCGCAGCTTCGGACTGGCAAGCGCCGCAACAGCGGCCACGCTGAAACACTGCGTAAAACGCGCAAGGAAACGGGCCGCATCAGCCAGCTGCTCGTCAAGACTCTGCAGCTGATTGGAAACCTGATGCACCCAGCGGCTGATTTCCGGCGGAGGCACCGAAGGGCGGTGCAGAATGGAGTTTACGTACACGCGGTACGCCATCGAAGTGGGAAGGCGCCCCGCCGACGAGTGAGGCTGAGTGAAATAGCCCATCTCCTCAAGGTCGGACATTTCGTTGCGGATCGTTGCCGCACTGTGGCTCTTCAGGAACTTGCGCGAAATAGTGCGCGAGCCCACCGGTTCGCCCGTCTTGATGTATTCGTAAACCACGGCGAAAACTATTTCAAGCTGTCTTTCAGTAAGCACAGCCTCACACCTCCTTTCGAGTTATTAGCACTCGGTCAAAAAGAGTGCTAACGCATTCATTACGAAAAAGAGAATAGCAGGTTGTCCCTTTATTGTCAAGTCTGGTCAGAAATATTTTTTAGTTTTTAATGGGAAAGAACAGGGGACGCCTGCAGACTGCTCTGCCTGCGCGAAGGTAAAGCGATTCTTCTTTATAAATAAAACCGCCGGGGGGAAAATTTTCTCGCCGCCCGCTGAAATTCCACAGAAAACGCCGCGGAGAGATTAAAAATCCCTCCGCGGCGTAGAACCGGACTTATAAAACTTCTTTCTCTTTCAGACCGCAAGTGAACAATTCCGCAAAAATCCGGCCGGGCTCTCATGCAGCCGTACTGAAAACCATGCTGCGGAGCACTGGCACCTATGCCGCCGCTTTCTCCTGCGGCGCAGGCGCGGTCAGGACAATGCCCTTTGATTCCATGCCAGAGCGGCATTCGTCGTTCGCAGCCAGAATCCCGGGAAAATACTGTTTGATTTTCTCAATGACTGCTGCGGCCCGTTGCGCCTCCGTGCCGCTTAACATCGAAGCGGTCATGATTTCCGAGATAAGCTGATCAGTGCGCTCTTCATCGCTGATCTTAAAATATCCGATGCACGAATAATCTGCGAGGTCATATGCTATCGAACGGACATCCGGCAGCCCTTTTGTACCTTTTGTCGTCCAGTCCCCGAGCAGATGGATGTCGATAATCAGTGCAGCCAGAGCTTCCGCGGTATAACTATCCTTAGGGCCGAAACTGTTGAGGATCACTTCTATAAACTTCTGTTTACGGAATGACCACATCTCATTCAGAGTATCCCAAAAACTCTGCCGCATCTGTCCCAAATAGGTCTGTTTAATGGTTTCGCTTCGGTCACGGTCGTAATCCTGCAGAAATTTTTTTTCGCTGTAACTAAGAACTGCCGGATTCCTCCTTTTCAGCCTCATATACCGGCTGTTGACCTCATTTTCCAGTGCCGGGAACTCCTCTTCAAAGTCGCTGGAGTTGTTTTCCACATATTCTGAAGTCTGCCTTTCCACCAGCTCAAGCAGTTCTTCAGGTCTGGAATCATCCGCGCTCAGATCATCTTTATAAAACCAGTGGAACAGCATGCGGTGCACTCCGTGTTCGTCTTTATCATTCTCAAGTCTGAACCAGGGAAAATCGCACCGCAGCGTTTTATAAGCATCCCAGACGTTAAAAAAAAGCGTATGTCCCATGCCGTCGATAATTTCCTGAGCACATTCCCAGACATTTTCAGCATTATGCATAGGGTCGTCTTTAATGCCGAGACAGCCCAGCCAGTCGTTTCTGTGTCCGTCTATCCCATGGCCAGAAGCCGGAACAGAAGACACAGAAAGTATTAACACAAAGGACATCAGAAAAATGAATTTACGCCGCATTGAGAACGACTCCCGATCTGCATATAATCATTTTTCGTGCTGTTTATCGTATATCTGTTGTGCGCGGGCGCGGGCACGGAAAATGGCTTCAGGTGAAAGTTTTGCAGAGGAGAAAAATCCGCCTTTTTCCTCAAGATCATCAAGTTTTTTCTGAGCATTTTCATAACCGTTCATGCGGGCCAGATAATACCAGACATAAGCTTCCTCATAATCCCTAGGCACTCCAATACCTAAGTAATAACAATAGCCCAAATTCGACTGAGCCGTAGCCTCTCCCTGCTCGGCTGCCTTGCGGAACCAATGCACCGCTTCTACTGAGTCTTTTGCAACTCCCTTGCCAATTGCATCAATTGCATACATCCGGCCCAGATGGTTTTGCGCAGCGGCAAGCCCCTGCTCTGCCGCTTTGCGGTACCACCTCACTGCCTCGGCGGAGTCTCTCGACACGCCTTCGCCATTCCAATACATCAAGCCCAGATTGAATTGCGCAGCGGCATTTCCCTGCTCTGCCGCTTTGCGGAGCCACTTTACCGCTTCTGCAGGATCTTTCTCCACACCATAGCCATTTGCATACATCCAGCCCAGAGTGCATTGCGCTACAGCAAGCCCCTGCTCGGCTGATTTGCGGTACCATTCAGCCGCGCCTTTTTTGTCCTGATCTACGCCAAGCCCGTGGTACAACATTTCGCCCCAGAGAAACTGCGCGCGGGCATTTCCCTTTTCTGCTTCTTCGCGGCATAAAGGCGCAAGCGCTTGATGGTTCTCGGTATTGGTTTTGGTCATCTCGTCAAGTTTGTTAATACACTGCTGCGCCTTCACATAACCCTTTGCAGTTTCAACGCCATCGCTGAGCAGACGGTAATAGAGATAATAGGGAAGGGGATCGTCCGTATTGCCCTCAATCAGCTTTTGACAGAGCTTTGCCGAGGCCTCGTCATCGCCGTTAAACCAGAGCTGCAGGGCCTCAGCTGTGTCCCCGTCAATATCGGCTGCTGATGTTTTATTTTTTGCCACAGCAGCCACACTCTTTTCACCGGCCGCAACGGCATCCTGAATCTCCTGCGACAGCCCCGCCAGGTTCATCTTTCCCGTTTCCATGGAACTCAGCAGCACCGGGCTGATGTCCTTTTCAACATCAAAATCAATATTTCCCTGAACTGCATTCATGCCTTCCCGTTTCATGCCCACAGCAAAGGCCACAGCGCCGTAAAACAGGCTGTCCATCCAGTCAGCCGGGGCGGTATTCTCCTTCACAATTGCCAGAAGGTCTTTTATGCGCTCAGGCTGAATGTTCTGTTCAAGGCAGATGCGCTCCTTGGCGACCTGCAGGCGGTACGGGTCGCGTCTCAGCACAGGGCGCCACACCTTGTCAAACTGGTCAAAGCACTGCAGCGCCTTTTCTGTGTCGCCATCTTTATAGGCAGCTTCACCGTAAAAGTACCAGAACGGCGGATACGCGCTGAATGACGACCTGAGTCTTTCAAACATCCTCACAGCCTGAGCAGGGGTGCTGGCATTCTGCGCCCTGAAGAGCATTGACAGATCTTCCTGTCTGATAAGGTACTCATCGTGCAGCTGCCCCCTGTATTCATCAAGAAGATGCCATGAGGCGTCCAGCAGGTCCTTCTGCAGCTCATTGAACTGAAACACTTCTTCTTTCTTAAGCTGCCACAAACTATTGTCAAGCTCAACCCGGAGCTGCTCCTTCTGGTCCTGATAGCCGAAATAAGCCTGCACGCCCGTGGCTAGCAGACTGCCGATAAAGCTCCATGCATTGCCGCCGATGGGCATGCGCGTGTGCACAATGGTGCTGGTCAGCGCCCTCTTCTGGCTGCGGTCATAAACGGCCTGGAAACGCTGGGCCTCTTCCATGTTCAGCTTCCTGCGCGCAAGGGTATCGAGAAGCCGGTCATAAAGTTTTTTCAGTTTGGAATCGTAAGCCACGTTGCCAAAACGGCGGTTGTTGATGATGTTGTTATACTCCTGGTCAAGCACAATGCGGTCCTGCGTGGTGATCACGTTGTTGACCGAGACAACCGCCAGATTCAGCATCAGCATGGTGTTCAGCGGGTCATAGGCCTCCTCATCCTCTGAATTTTCAGATACGTCCGGACCTGCCGGCGCCGCAGACGCCCCAGCCGCAGCCGTCATGCCCAGCGCTGCCGTGAGCAGTATCGCAAGAAACTTTCGTGCCTTTTTTCCCAGTTTCATCGTTTTCTCCTTTATATAATTTTTAAATTAAATTCAGTACACACGTTCATTCTATCACAGCGGCACAGGGGCTTCAACGCTTTCAGCCGCCTGGCTGACACAGCAGGCCCCGCCTCTGGGCTGCTGAAAGCAGTCTTGAGGCGGGGCACTGTTGTAATCGTTTTCAGGCTGGTCTCCTGTTCAGTGAGCCGTCTTTCTCACTCCTGAGCCTTTTCGGCGCGTTCTTTCAGTTCGGCGGCTTTCGCGGTGTCCTGCGGCACGCCTTTTCCCTCCTCATAGAGGCGGGCCAGAGCCAGCAGTGACTTTTTGTCCTCGCTGCCGGCGCCGATCTGGTACAGCTCGGCGGCTTTCTTATAATCCTGCTCCACGCCCAGGCCCTTTTCGTACATTTCGCCCATTCCCGCGTAGGCGGCGGGAACACCGCCATCGTCCATGGCGGTCTCAAAATATATTTTGGCCAGTTCGATTTCAGTTTCGTCTTCCGGGACAGCGAGGCACATTTCGCCCAGGCGGCAGGCGGCTTCGGCCCGCAGATGGGCGCCCCATGACTGATTTCCTTCGGTGCCGCGCATGATCCTGTTTTCATAAAGGCACTCGTACCAGTGACGGGCTTCTTCTTCGTCCTGTTCTACACCGGCGCCTTTTTTATACATTCCGGCCAGGGCCAGCTGTGCGGCGGCGTGGTCCTGCAGAGCGGCCTGCTGGTACCAGCGGGCGGCCTTGCTGAGGTCTTTCTGCGGTGTGTCCTCTGCATAGAGGTCGCCGAGCCGGTTCTCGGCTTCGGCATCGTCATGCAGGGCACCGCGGCGGGCCCATTTGAAGGCCTCGTCAAGGCTCTGTTCGACGCCGATGCCATCTTCGTACATCTGCGACAGCGCGATCTGCGCCGGCACCCAGCCCTGTACGGCGGCCCTGGTGATGAGGCTGACGGCTTTGTTCATGTCCTTTTCGACGCCGGCTTCGTCACGGTACATCTCGCCGAGCATAAAATAACCGCGGGGATACTCTTTCTGCACGGCTTTCTGGAGGAAAGGCAATGACTTGGCGTACTCGCTGTCTTCGTGAAACGCCAGATAGTGGATGCTGCGGGCCAGACGGCAGAGGGCCTCAGGGTTTCCGGCCTGGGCTGCTTCGCGGAGGTATTGGTCTGCCTTCCCGCTGTCGCCCTGCCAGAGAGTGACGACGGAAAGGACGCATTTGGCGCGGGCGCCGTTTTTCCTGGCGGCGTTGGTGCGGAGTTCCTCAAGGTAGCGGTCGGCGTCGGCAACGGGATCTTCCTCATCGGTGAGGACGCGGGCAAATTCGTCGATGGCGGGGGAAACTCCGTGCACGGCTGCCTGATAATACCACTTGCAGGCTTCGTCGATGTCGTGGTCGACGCCGCGCCCCAGATAATAGGCTTTGCCGAGCTGATACTGCGCCTCGTTGTTTCCGTTCATGGCGGCCTTGAACAGCCATTCTGCGCCCTTTTTCTCGTCCTGTTCGACGCCGAGGCCGAGGGAATACATGAGTCCGAGCTGGGTCATCGCGGCGGCGTCGGAGTCAGCAGCTTTGGTGTACCAGCTGACGCTTTCCGCGTAATCGACGTCGACGCCGATGCCTTCGGCGTAAGCGCGGCCGAGGCCGTTCTGCGCGTAAACGCTGCCGCGGTCGGCGGCTTCGCGGTACCAGTATACTGATTTACTGCCGTCAGGCGTGGTGCCGAGGCCCTGAGCGTACATCCAGCCGAGGGTGTTCATCGCGTCGACGCTGCCGCCCTGCGCTGCCTTTTCAAACCACTGCAGCGCGGCGCTGTAATCGCGTTTGACGCCGCGGCCCCAGAAATACAGGCTGCCGTATTCGTTCTGCGCCTCGGCGCTGCCGAGCGCGCCTTTTCTGGCGGCGGCAGCAAACCACTTTGCCGCTTCTGCATAATCGCGTTTGACGCCTTTACCCCTGGCGAGCATCACGGCCAGTCGGGCCGCCGCTTCGCCGTCACCCTTCTGAGCTTTCTGTCGGAGCTGAGCGGCCTGTCCGGCGGGCGCCGCATACGCTGACGCAGAAAGGCCTGCCGTGGCCAGCACTGCAGCGGCGAGAAGAATCTGCACCGCACGGCTGAGTTTATCTGTCATTTTCATGATCTGTCCTCCCTGCAGAATATTTGTCTTCACCGGGCTGCGCCGGGAACTTTTACTGCCGGCTCTGAAGCCGGCGGGTGATTTCGCCGAATTCCTTCTTCACAGCGCTGTTGTCAAACGGCTGGAACTCGGGCATCTGCATTGATTCGAGGGCGCCAAAAAGGTTGAGCCCCGAGTGAATCACTGAATAGATGTCGCTGATGTGCTGTACGGTCGCATACGTGTTCATCGCTACTTCGCGGTCGCGGGTAATGCTGTCCGTGCAGTTTTTAATGCTCTTTTTCTGTGAATTCAGGTATCTGAGGTACTGGCCGGCGGCATCAACGGTCATGCGGTTGGATTCCATGTTGCTGCGGAAAATTGCCTTCTGCTCATCTGTAAAGCGGCCTGTCTGCAGGGCGCTTCTCGCTTCGGCCAGGCTGGCGGAGGCCTCCGCGGAGATCTTCTCGACCTGCGGTTTCCATTCTGAATCAATCTTCTCTGTAAACTCGCGCTGTGTTTCGAGCAGCACGTCCATCAGCGTCACATACATTCCGTAGTAGCGGCGCGCTGTTTCGATGCTGCCGCTGTTCTGGCGGGTCAGCTCGGCCAGCTGGGCAGTCACGCCCTTTACGTTCTCAAACACGGCAGCGTTCTCAATGAAGGTATTGCCAGTCACTGATGAAAACAGCACCTCTGCCTGGCTGTCGGTGAGGTTCATGCCCCAGCTGCGCAGTTCGTCGAGGATGGCAGCCCGCTCGGCTTCCTGTTCAGCGTTCAGCTTTTTTATCTTCGCCTCGTCCTCTGCAATGGTCTCGTCGTAGTCTTTTACGGTTTTCTTCAGCGGATTGAGGGATTTTTCAGGCGCGCCGATGCGGCGGTTCTTGCACTGCTCGATGTCAGCGCTGAGGCGGCTGATTCTGCCCCTGTTTTCTTCCATCCGGGCAAGCCGCTCAACCGACTCGGAGGACAGGAGTATGGACCGCGCGTTTCTGAGAAGTTCATTCATCTTCCGGGCGGCGCTCTGCCGGTCTTCGCCAAAATAGCTGCTCTCGGGAAGTTCGGGCATTTTTTCGCGCAGCCCCGTGGCTCTGTCCAGTATGCCGGTCAGTTTTTCCCACGCTTCGGCCAGGTTCCCGGGTAACAGCTGACTGTTCGGCCGGTCGGAAGCACCTGCCTCTTTCTTTTCGTCCTTTTCTGACGGGCTGAACCAATCGACTGTGTCGTTCCACAGGTCCCGGACGGTTCCCTGCACCTTCTTCCCGGTGTTCTTCAGGGTTTCACCGACGGAATCCAGGAAGGAGCCTTCCTTTTCGCCCTGCGGCTCAGCCGGGTTCTGTTTCTGCGTTCCGGCTGCTGTTTCTGACGGTGCGGGCGCCTGCGCCGACGCGCGTCCCGCTGCAGCGGCCGTCACGGCCGCTGCAAGCAGCATGGCGCAGAAGATGCCGTTTAAAATGCGGCGTTTCATGCTTTTATCTCCTTTTGTCTGCAAATGGTATATTTTAACCCGACCTGTGCGGATTTTATTTATTATATCATTTTAATCGTCACGTGCAGAGATATGTTCTGATCTTCCGCTGAAAACGTCGTAAAGCTGCACTGGTTCAGTGTGCTGCGTTTCCGGCCGCTGTTTTCACCGGCGTATAAAAACTGCACAGGCTGGTTTTCCGCCGGTTTCAGGAAAAAAACATAAAAGCGCCCGGAGCCGCGTTTTGCAGCGGTTCCGGGCGCCATATTTCTCTCTTGCGGGATTAACTAAAAATTCTCGGCGATGTACTTGTAAGCGCTCATGCCGGCCACAGCGCCGTCGGAAGCGGCGGTGATAACCTGACGGAGCGGGGTCTGGCGCACGTCTCCGGCCGCAAAGATGCCGGGAACGCTGGTCATCAGGCTGCCGTCGGTCTCGACCCAGCCGCCCTTTTCAGAGCACTTGACAAGATCCTTGACAAGCTGGTTGTTGGGCTCGGTTCCGACAAACATGAACACGAACGCAACGGGCAGATCGGAAAGCTCGCCGGTCTTGACGTTCTTCAGCACGGCCTTGGTGACCATGTCGCCGTCGCCCTCAATGCGCTCGACAACAGTGCTGTAAACAGGCTGAACCTTGGGGTTCTTGAGCATGCGCTCAACGGCCATTTCGTCGGCACGGAACTGGTCGCGGCGATGGATAATGTAGACTTTGCTGGCGAACTGGGTGAGGTAGCAGCCCTCTTCAACAGCGGTGTTGCCGCCGCCGACGACGGCCACTTCTTCGCCTTCAGTGAAGGCAGCGTCGCAGGTGGCGCAGTAGCTCACGCCCTTGCCGGTGTACTCGGCCTCACCGGGGCAGCCCAGTTTGCGGAACTCGGCGCCGGTGGCGACGATGACGACTTTTGCCTTATAGTCGCCGTTGCTGGTGCTGACGACTTTGTACTTGCCGTCAAGCTTGATGCCCTCAACGGTGCAGTCTACCATTTCGGTGTCAAAGGCCTTGGCGTGATCAACGAACATCTTGCCGATCTCGGGGCCGCTGGTGTGCTTGATTGCGGGATAATTCTCAATCTCTTCGGTGCGGTTGATGGCGCCGCCCCAGTTGCCTCTCTCAAGGACAACGGTCTTAAGTCCGGCACGGCGGCAGTAAACTGCTGCGGCAAGCCCGGCGGGGCCGCCGCCGATGATGACAACATCTCTTTCTTCCATTGCGATGACTTCCTCTCTATAAAATTAAAATTCTGCGCCGGCTGAACCCGGCGGTTTAAAAAACACGAGGCTTGTTAAAGAATATAACAAACTCCAAAATAAATGCTACTTCAAAAAACCTATAAATCGCCACGCAAGAACTCTCTCAAACCCTGCAATATCACGCAAAAGTGAAATCTGCTCAAAGTCTGCAGGCGCCATGCGGCGCAGTGCCTCTGTCTGGCTGTTTCCGCCGTATTCCACGCAGAATATTCCGCCAGGTATGAGAATCCGTTCACACAAACTGAAAAGCCTGCCGTACGGCGCCAGTCCGTCATTTCCGCCGTCCAGGGCAAGGCGGGGTTCCCACTGCGAAACTTCGGGCATTAAATGCTCTATTTCGCCGGAAGGGATGTAGGGCGGATTTGAAACGACCAGCGACACACGGCAGTCGGGTATGTCTTCCGGCGACTGGCTTTCTATGAGTCGGGCGCGCTCTGCAAAGCCGAACTTTTCCAGGTTGCGCCGCGCGCAGTGAAGGCTCTGCGGGTTCTTCTCCGCCATGAATGCCTGTGATGAGGGAAAGCGGTTCAGCAGCGCCAGGGCAATACAGCCTGTGCCGGTTCCCCAGTCGAGAAACGCCGTGCCGTCAAAGTGTTCGGCGGCACACTGCACGAGCAGCTCTGTCTCTGGCCGGGGCACAAGGCAGCCTTTTTCAACGATCACGGAAAGTCCGTCAAAATCGCAGACGCCGAGAATGTACTGCAGCGGCTCGCGTTTTTTGCGGCGCGCGCAGGCTTCGAGGGTCTGTCTGCGCAGTCCGTCTGAAACCGAATCGGCGGCGTGTCCGTGAACCCATGAGCGGTCTTTTCCGGCATAATGGGCCAGGATCAGGTCGGCCTCGAGATGCGGCGAATCAAGCCCGCTCAGTTCGGAAATGATGAACGCACGCAGTGCGCCGAGCGTGCCCAGGTTATACGGCATCGAGCACTTCGAGCTTGGCGGCCTGCTCGGCCATGACAAGGGCCTTGATCATCTCATAGAGGTCGCCGTCCATCATGGCTTCCAGCTTGTACAGCGTGAGGCCGATGCGGTGGTCGGTGACACGGTTCTGGGGATAATTGTAGGTTCTGATGCGCTCGGAACGGTCGCCGGAGCCGATCATGCCCTTGCGCTCGGCTGACTCTTCCTGGCGCTTCTTTTCGGCTTCCATGTCGTACAGACGGGTTTTCAGAACCTGAAGCGCCTTGGCGCGGTTCTTGATCTGCGAACGCTCATCCTGACAGGTCACTACAAGCCCTGTGGGCAGATGGGTGATGCGCACGGCAGAATCGGTCATGTTGACGTGCTGGCCGCCGGCGCCGCTTGAACGGTAGGTGTCGATTTTCAGGTCTTCGGGGCGGATTTCAATGTCGATGTCCTCGGCTTCGGGCATGACAACTACGGTAGCCGCCGAGGTGTGGATTCTGCCGCCGGCCTCGGTGACAGGCACGCGCTGCACGCGGTGCACGCCGCTTTCATACTTGAGCTGGCTGTACACGCCGTGCCCGTGAATCTGAAACACGATTTCCTTGTAGCCGCCCACTTCGGTTTCGTTGGAATCGACGATCTCAAGTTTCCAGCCCTGACGTTCCACGTAGCGGGAATACATGCGGAACAGATCGGCCGCAAAGAGGCTGGCTTCGTCGCCGCCGGTGCCGGCGCGGATTTCCATGATGACGTCCTTGTCATCGTTGGGGTCCTTCGGAAGCAGGGCGATTCTCAGCTGTTCCTCAATCTGGGCGAGCTGAGGTTCCTTCTCTTCAATTTCCATTTTGGCCAGTTCGGCCAGTTCATGGTCACCGCCGCCCAGAAGCTCTTTGGCGTCGGCAATTTCCTTCTGCACCTGTTTGTAGCGGCGGTAGTCGGAAACGACTTCCTCCAGTTCGGAGTGCTTCTTGCTGAGATCCTGCATTTCCCTGATATTGGAAGCCACCGCGGGATCGGCCATTTTCTTCTCAATTTCTTCGTAAATTGATTCAAGCTCACGCAGTTTCGGTTCGAGATTCATTGTTTATCCTCCGGGGTTTCAGAGCTAAATTTTTGGCCGAGAGCTTCCTCAAGGGCGCGGATGCCGACTTCCGCCTGCTCCGGCGACGGTTCGCGGGTGGTCAGGTACTGAAAGGTCATGGGCAGCGCCATGATCAGGCGGCCGACGCGGCCGAGCCGCCACATGGCACGGATGAACTCATAGGAAAGCCCCACCACAACGGGTATCAGGATCACTCTCAGCACTATGCGGCGCAGGGCGCTGCCGCCGCCGGCCAGAGAGAACACGATGATGCTGACAATCACGACGATCAGCAGAAAAGACGTGCCGCAGCGGGGATGAAGCCGTGAATGCTTCATCACGTTTTCGACGGTCACTTCTTCTCCCGCCTCATAGGTGTTGATGGTCTTATGCTCAGCGCCATGGTAGGCCAGAATGCGCGCCATGTCCTTCCACAGACCGATGACAGCCAGATAGGCTACGAACACGGCGCCGCGGACGCAGCCTTCGGCGACGTTGCCCCAGAAGACAGAAAGCCCGGCGCGCTGTTTCAGCAGATCGGCAAGCCACACGGGAAGCACCACAAACAGCCCGATCACCATCACAGCCGCGACGAGCACGGTGACTGCCATGTCGCGGGCGGTCATTTCCTCTTCCTCGCCGAGAGAAAGGTCGGCCGAGCGCGACAGGGCTCTGAACCCCTCGCGCAGCATGTCAATCATGTTGACAACGCCGCGGATCACGGGGATTTTCGCCCAGCGGCCGCCCCATGTGCGGACGGGCCAGCTCTCGGTGACAATTTCGCCGTTTTCCTTCCGCACGGCCAGGCCCCAGCGCCGGTACCCCTTCATCAGAACGCCCTCAATCACTGCCTGGCCGCCGACAGGCATCGGCGCCGGCTTTTCTCCGGCGCGGAGAACCGCTGCTGTCAGCGCCGCGGCGGCGCTGAGGGCCGCAGAGATAAAAGACATCACTGCTCCTGTCCGCGCGGGCTGAAATAATCTGCGAGCCACGGTTCCTGCTCAATCAGCAGATCGGCCATGCGTTTCACCATGCTGCGCACTTCCCACTGGGCGCCTTTGACGATAACGCGCTTTTCGTACACGTCAAGCAGCGACCTCAGATTGACGGTGGTGACAAAGTTCGTGCAGATGCCGCCGGGAAGCACAAAGCGCGCGTCTTCCATGGGCACGCCGGCCGCAACCAGACTGTCATAGCTTTTCTGTGCGTTCTCCATGGCCGCACGGAACAGTGCAAGCCGTTCAGGATTTTCGGCGATGGAAGGCGGCGTCACATAATCAAAAATCCGGCCGCTGTTCTTTTCGGTGCTCTCCGAAACGTATCTCTGGCTCTGCACTGACAGCGACACGCCGATGCGGTGGCGGCTGTACTGCGCCAGCAGCGTGCGCGAAACGCCCTTGACGGCGTAGGTCGCTGAACAGTGCTCAAGTGTGCTCAGATGTTTTGACTTCACAAGGAAGTCCACAAGTTTGCGCATTTTGCTCTCCGACTCGTCAAGCTCAAAAAGATCCTGCGGCGCCAGCGAGCTGTGGCAGGTGCGCCCCGCAGTCCAGATAGTGCGCAGAAAATCGGGAGTTTTATTGATCAGTTTGATTTCCATGGTCGTCAGGACTTCTTTCTTCTGAATTAAAATGGAAAGCGCGCTGCAGTGCAGGCGCTCGGGAAAAACAGCGCAGCCCGGGGGCGCAGAAAAAAAAGGACAGGGCCGAAGCCCCGTCCTTTAGTTCGAACTTTCCGCTTTCTGCCCGTAATTCTTTCCAGCGTACTTCTTGTTGAATTTCTCAAGACGTCCGGCTTCGGAAACAATGCGGCCCTTCTTGCCCGTGTAGAACGGATGGCAGGCGGAGCAGACGCCGATCTTGATCTCGGGCACTGTGGCATGAGTCACAAAGGTGTTGCCGCAGGCGCAGGTCACCTTGCACTCCATGTACTTGGGATGAATGTCTTTTTTCATACTTTGTGCACCTCCTAGCGTACAAAGATCTTCCATTTACATTGGTAAAATCTAACACAACTTGAGAGTTTACGCAAGTGGTCAAAACGCACCGCAGAAAAACCAAACAGAGCCGTGAATCAGACTGAGGCTGTGCTGTTCTGCTTTTCAGCCTCAAATTCCTTCTTGTAAGACTGTCCCGATCCCATGAGCACGCCCACCATGTTCAGCTGTCTGACGTTGTCGCACACAATTTTGATCATGGCGGCAATAGGCATTGAAAGCAGCGCGCCCGCAACGCCCCACAGCCAGCCCCAGAACAGCAGTGAAAGCAGAATGATCACGGGGCTCAGGTTCATGCTGTCGCCCATCACCTTCGGGGTGATGATGTTGCCGATGGTCACCTGAACAATCAGCACGACCGCAATGGTCATGAACACCTGCGGCGGAATGCCGAACGCAGCCCCCTGTGCCGCGGGATAAAACTGCACCAGCGACACCAGCACCGGCGGAATGGATGCCACAATGGACCCCACTGTCGGTATGAAGTTCAGGATAAAGGCAAGAACGCCCCACGTCACAGCAAAGTCAACGCCCACAAGTTTCAGCCCGCCCCAGATGCACAGTCCTGTTGCCGCACTGATCAGCACCATGACTGAAAGGAACCGGCCGATCTGCTGGGAAATGGTATCGAGTATGTTCATCACCTGGGCATTTTTCTGCGGAAAGGCGCGGCGCATCTTGTACTCCACATAGGGCGATCCGATCAGGATGAACATGAGGAACACCACAACCATGACAGCCTTGGAGATGATGGTCACCATGGAGCCGGAGAACGCGATCAGCGTGCTGCGCAGCGCACTTGCCCAGTCAACGCCCTTCAGATAATCCGCCGTGATGTGATATCTGCCGGAAAACTGCTGCCAGATCGCCACGAGGCGCTGGTAATAATCCATGATGCTGTCTGAGGACTCCACGATCAGCGTGCTCAGATAGCTGCCGGCCACTGTAATGACGTAGAGCAGCACCGCCAGCAGCAGAAATGTCGTCACGCCGATGGGAACTTTCAGCCGCGTCAGAAACCGCACCCCCGGAGCCATCATGTACGAGATGATCCACGCGATGAACAGCGGAAGGAAAACGCTCTGGGCGGCCTGAAGAACAAAGCCGACGGCAATTACTGTCAGCATGGCGACGCATCCCGTCAGTATCTTAATATCCTTCACTGTCAGCACTTCCTTAAAAAGTATTCATGAACCGCATGCTTATTATACTCATTCCCGGCCATAAAAAAAAGGACGCCGCAACGGCCGCCCCTCGTAAGAAAGTTTTATAGTTTTCCGGAAATGGCATGATCTT
>CAZDXA010000037.1:0-7946 GCA_964509435.1 uncultured Synergistaceae bacterium
GTCATCGGCTCCACGGCCTTGACGAGCCCTTCATCGATGGAGTAGGGCCCCACCGCGGAGGAAATGTTGCCGCAGTTCATGGTTTTTCCCACAATAGGCGCCATCACGTCAACCTGGCCGAAAGAATAATCCACGTCGATGCCGGGGCGGCTGCTCTTTTTGATAACAGCCACCTTGCTTGTCGAGGTGTTTGCGCCGCCCATGCCGTCGATCTGGCGGCGATCCGGCGAACCGAAGGCGGAAAGAATCACCTTGTCGCGTTCCGCCACGTCCTGCGGCAGGTCCTCGTCGCGAAAGAACACCGCCTTGCTCGTGCCGCCGCGCATATAAACACAGGGAATTTTCCGGTTCGGTTTGTAATCTGCCATCTTAAAAACTTCCTTTCTAAATTATGATTTTCTGAGATAAAATGAATCAGATCCCGGCCGATATTTATTGGGGAGGGGAAACAATGCTGAATAACTACAATTATTTTTTAGTACTCGCAGAGGAACTCAACATTTCCAAAGCTGCTGAAAAGCTGCTTGTTTCACACCAGTGCCTGAGCAAATACCTGAAAAACCTTGAGGACGAGTACGGCGTGATGCTTTTTCAGCGCAAGCCGGCCTTTGCGCTGACCCATGCGGGAGAAACTGTAAGAGACGCTTTCCGCCGCATAGAGATGATCGACACAGACCTTTCCGCGCAGATCAGGGACCTGAGCGGCGGCAAAACAGGCGAAGTCAGAGTCGGCACAACCCAGGGACGCATGCGCATTCTGATGCCCGAACTGCTCGACCGGTTTAAGAAGCGGTATCCCAATATTGAACTGCGGATCGTCAGCAGCACCACCGGACAGCTGCTGGAAATGCTGGCGAACAACAAGCTGGACGTGGCCATTTTTTCCGACCTTGGCTATCCGCTGCCGCACCTCAAGCGCAGAATCATTCTGCAGGAACACCTTTACCTTGTGATATCCGACAACATGATCAAGGAATATTTTCCCGACAGATATCCGGCCTGCCTGGATGAGTTTGCCGGAGGCGCCGACCTCAGAGAATTCGGAAATGTCCCGTTTGTGCGGAACTCCGCGGGTTTTTCTTCCCGCATCATGACCGACCGCCATTTGATTAAAATCGGCGCTTCGCTGAAATGCGTCAACGAGGCCACAGCGATGGATCTCCATCATTTAATGACCGCCAGAGATTACGCAGCCAGCTTTGCCCTGACCATGTACCTGCCGAGCATAGAACAGCTCAGCAGAACGGGCGTCAGCAATTCGCCGATGTACATTTTTCCCATTAAAGGCCTGGATGAGACAAATCCTGTGATCATGGTCTGCTCTGACGAGAGGAACTTTCCGGAATATGTCAAATTTGCGCTGAAAGAAATTGCAGAACTGGGCGCATCCTATGCAAAAGAAGATGTGAACGTCGGCAGACTACGGAGTTCAACGGCTGAGAAGACTCATTAGCCCGTGTATGCTGTCCTGCTGCTCCAGCGTGGAGATCAGCCTTAAAGCCTCATCAGCCGCGGCTTTGTCAAGCAGCGCTTCGGCGCAGGATCTGAACTTCCCCTCAAGGACTTCCCAGCCCACAGGATTTGCCGGAGAGCCTTTCAGGTCATAAACATCGCGTTCCAGGACGCGTCCGTTTTTCAGGGTGATTCTGACTTTAGCGCCGCGCTTTTTGGGAAAGTAAGACTGAACTTCGGGGTCAATGACGCAGGTAACTTTTTCTGCCAGCGCCAGAAGCTGCGGATCGCTGTAGTACGTCGGCGTCAGGTCGATAATTCCGAACTGATGGTCGCGCAGCGCTACAGCCGAGCCATAGGCAAGGCTGAATTTGGCTTCGCCGGAGTTTTGGGGGGCCTTGATTTTTCCTGTGAGCTCCCATGCGACTTTGTGCGTGCCGATCCAGATATTCTCAACCTGATCCGGCGCGATGCCGTTTTCGCTGACGAGATCGAGAACCGCCTCAATGCCTGGCTGAGCGTGACGGCAGCAGGGATACAGCTTGTTGTACGTGTCGCCGATGCTCCACGTTTTGCCGAGATCACGGCAGACGTCTTCAACGTCGACATTCTCAGACTGTGTGTTAAAGAGCCCGTTCGGCCCTTCCAGAGCTGAAAGGCAGCCTTCCATGCCGCTTTGGGCAAGCAGTGCGGACATGATGCCGTTATAGGCGGCATTGCCGACCTGAACGCATTTGGATCGCTGGCCTGATTTAGTCGCTTCCATCGTGCCGCTTGCCAGCATTCCCGCCTGTCCGAGACCGTTGGCAAGCTGCTTTTCATCAAGCCCCATCAGTTTGCCGGCAGCGGCCATCGCGCCGAAAACGCCGCAGTTGCTTGAAGGATGAAAGCCTTTGTTGATCTGCGCCGGATTCATATGCGAAGCAATGCGGTACGTCACCTCGTAGCCGACGGCGACAGCAGTGATGATCTCTCTGCCTGTGCAGTTCAGCGCGTTGCCCGTTACAAGCGCAGTCGGCACAACAACAGCGCCGGCGTGGCATCCTGCATTTTTATGGCCGTCATCCAGTTCGACAGAATGGGCGAACGTTGCGTCTATCATTGCAGCCCGTGCCGCCGGGAAGACTTTCTCCGCGGAACCAATGACAGCCGAAGTGCCGCTTCCCAGCTTTTTGCAGGCCTCAGTCAGCTGCCGGCTGTAATCCCAGTTGGCACACCCCGCAATGGCCGCGCCAAGCGTATCCATGATCCGCTCTTTGGCCTGAGAGCGAACCTTTTCAGGCAGCGAGTCATAGCTGGTTTCGGCGATGAAATGAGCGAATTTCTCTGTTAAGTACATTTTTTCTGTTTTCCCTTTCAGATAAATTGCATTCTTACAAAGAGTTACTTGACATCCCACGGATGATACAGAATTCCGGGGTCAGAGAGCTGGTCAAAGCGAGAAATCTTATCTACAAGAACATCACAATAAGGTTGATAAGGTGTATTTGCTGTCATGCGCCTGAATTTGGCGCTAAGCTCTTCCCATGTAAATGGATTTTCTGCTTCGCCGCGGGGGAGACTAACAAACGTTTTACATAGTTCTCCATTTTTTTTGGTCACAACGACTTCAACACATCCCCATTGACTGGGGTGATCGTTAACGTATGCTTCGATTTTGGGGTCAATAACAACTTTTATTTGCTGAGCCAGTTTCAGAACGTCTTTTTGCCGCATTGCGCTGACAAGTACTGCTTCATTTGCAATATGGCCATTTTTTAACGCAGCCGACATTGTGAACTCAAGGCTGTTTTGAGCAGAAATGATATTCATTGGGTGAGGATTTGAAAGACGTTTCACAAATGGAGATGTGTTGACAGTAATTGACGCAACATTATCGAGGTTAAGACCGTACTTTTTCTGCAGATTAAGGATTGCGTCAATGGAACAATGAAGACCGCGCATGCAGGCATGTGCTTTGAAATAAATTTCTGTAATTCTGAATTTTTCTCCGAGGCGGTCAATAACCTTTTCAGGCTGCGGGTGTGGGGAAAAAGCTTGTGCAAATCCCTTTTTACCCTCAAAAACAGCATCTGGGCCTGTAAATCCACTGAGTGCAAGCCGGATTGAAAACAACGCGTTTTTAATTGCCCATGCACCGCTGAGAACTTTTCCCATGGAACCATCGTTCTGATATTCAATAATTCCACCGGCATAAGAGGCAGCAAGACCTAAAGCATTTTTCATCTGCATCTTGTCGAGCCCGTAAAGTTTGCCCAAGGCTGCCGTGCATGCAACTGAACCTGTGACACTGGTCGACTCAAAACCGCGTTCCCGGTATGCAGAAGGGTTGATACTTTCTCCTACGCGGATGTATGTTTCGTAGCCGGCAATAAGGGCTGTAATCAGTTCCTGTCCGTTTTTGTTCAGAGCCTGTCCATATGCCATCACGGCGGGGATAAGAAAACTACCCGGATGTCCCATAGCAGAACGATGGCCGTCGTCGAGGTCTGAGGAGCGAGCCATAATTGTTGAAATAAACGCTGCATTTTCCGGAGAGTAAACTTTTCCATCTGGCGCATAACAGCGCTGTGCAACTCTATTATCGGAAAATTTTATAAATGCAGCGTTTTTTTTATCACCCGACCTGCATCCGCAGAACATATTTCCCATGGCATCAAGAATACATCGGTTTGCTGCTTGGATAGTTTGAGCAGCAAGCATGTCATGGTTCAGTTCAACAATAAAATTAGCAAGGGTCTGAACGTATGGAATCATGCGTTTTCACCTTCAGGAAACTTTTCTCCTTTATTTATTTTTAGTGCGATCCATAACCCGCATCCTAAAACGAGAATGCCTAAAATATCAGAAAGGTCTCCCGGTGCAAATATCATAATTGCCCCTAAAACCATCATCAGACGGGGAAGCATTTTTTTAGAAGGCATTGCAAACAAAGCTGCGCTTAATCCCATCAGCCCAAGGGCTGCAACGATAGCTGTCTGAATGATGCTGAAAAGAGAACCCATGAGTAAAATCGGAGGCCTCAAAATGAACATGTAAGGAAGAATGAATCCTGCAAGTCCGATTTTAACGGCCTGCCATCCGGTTCTGTTAGCATCAGCATTGGCAATGCCTGCCGCTGCATACGAAGCCAGGGCAACAGGAGGCGTAATTGCTGCAATAACACCGAAGAAGAACACAAACATATGTGCGCTCAACGGTTGTACGCCAAGTTCCATCAATGCAGGAGCGGCAAGGACACTGAGAATAATATATACTCCAGAAGTGGGCAGCCCCATTCCCAGGATAATGCCGGCAATCATGGTGAAAATCATCAGAATGTAAAGATTGCCAGAAGAGAGCGCCACAAGCAGAGATGACATCTTGAGTCCAAGCCCGGTCAAACTAAGCATTCCGATTGCAACGCCTGCAGTAGCACAGGCAAGTGCAACGCTACAAATTTCATGCGCCGCTTCGCTGAAGGCAAGACAAACTTCTTTAAGTTTCATCTTGTTGTCTTTGGTGAACCAACTGACTATCCAGGTAAGTGCAATGGACCAGAGAGCTGACCTGTTGGAAGACCATTGAAGGATGCAAAGCAGAATAATTAAAAGAATAATTGGTGCGAGCAGAAAACCATCGTGTTTTAAGATTTTTTTACTATCAGGCAGTTCATTACTTGGTATGCCTTTGAGATTGCTTTTAATTGCCATGAGGTCAACAACAAAAAACACTTGGAAGAAATAGAGAAGCGCAGGTATGGCAGCAGCAAGTGCAATGGAACGATAATTCATTGAAATTGTCTCAGCCATGATGAATGCAGCTGCTCCCATAATGGGCGGCATGATCTGACCTCCTGTAGAAGCCACTGCACAAATTGCACCCGCATCTTCAGATTTATACCCTGATCTTTTCATCAACGGGATTGTCAGACTTCCTGTTGAAGCTACGTTAGCAATTGCTGATCCGTTGATCATGCCGAAAAGGGCTGAGGCGACGACGGAAACCTTAGCAGAACCTCCACGGAAACGGCCGAATATAGAATATGACAGATCAATAAAAGCATTACCAGCTCCGCTATAACTTAAAAATGCTCCGAAAATAATAAACATAATTACAGTTTGAGCTGAAACCCCTGTTGGAGTTCCATATATGCCATCTTGCGAAAGAAACAGGTAAGCAACGATACGACGTACTGAATAACCCTTACATGCAGCGATAGCCGGGAGCAGATTCCCAAACTTTGCATATAAAATTGACGCTAAGGCTATAGCAGGCATTATCCAGCCAATAAGTCGTCTTGTGACTTCAAGTACGGAAATTACCATACATGTGCCAATGAAAATATCAAACTTAGTAGCACGGCTGATGTGCATATAAATCTTTTCGTCTATTACGTATAGATAAGCTGATCCTACTACAGCTGAGAAGAGAATGAACAGATCTGAGATGACTTCCCACGTAAGTTGAGGAGCGGTAAACGGGTGTTCAGTACTTGTAAGTCTTTTATTGAAAACCGTGAGTGAGGTAATGATGACAACCATTCCAACGTGGAAAACACGTTGCCGCATGACTGTAACAGTACCGATCATAGAAGCGTAAAGATGATATGTGCAGAGTACTACGCCAAGGAAAATCAACAGATTATTTAGCGATACTGAAATTTTTTTCTGTATTGCGTCCATTTGACCACTCCTCTTTTTTGCGAGATTAGGGGGTTCTTATAAAAAGGACTATTTTGCTGCTACTTCGTCAAAATATTTCTTGGCACCTGGATGAACTGGAATGGTAACGCCTTTAAGGGCGGCATCAAGACTATATTTGCCAGCTTCAGGAGTAATAATACGAAGTTTATCTACATTTTCAAAAATGGCTTTTGTAACACGGTAAATGGCATCGTCATCCATTGATGCATAAGTAAACAGCCATACCGGGATAGCCAGGGAATTGATGTCTTCGTCCTGACCGTTATAGGTTTTAGCAGGAATTGTCGCAGGCACCCATGTAGGATGCGCTGCAACTGCAGCTTTACGTTCTTCATCATTAATAGGAATCAAGCGTATATTTTTAGTGAAGGAAAGATTTGAAAAAGCTGAACCGGGGTAGGCGATTGTAACGATTACCGCATCAACATTGCCATCACTGAGTGCGTCAGCAGCCTGATCATGTGCAAGATACTGGCCGTTATAATCTTTGCCTTTGATATAACCATGAGTGGATTCAAGAAGATCAGGGGCAAAATAAGGAGCTCCTGCAGGCCCCAGACTTACTTTTTTGCCTTTTAGGTCCGCCAGTGATTTTATGTCTGAGTCAGCAAGTACAAAGACTTGGAATGTATTGGTAGATCCGGCCGTTATCACCCGTAAGTTATCAGCAGGTGCCCCTTCATAATCCCGTTTACCGGTATATGCCGAAACGATGTCGTCTGCCATGCCCATTCCTATTGTGCTTTCTTCGCTGCTTATAAGTGAAATATTTTCACTGGTGCCACCCGTTGATTCGGAACTGCAGATAAGGTTAGGATCAACAGTTTGAATGACTTTAGAAAGTGCAGTTCCCACCATATAATACGTTCCGCCTGACGAACCGGATGCAATGGAGATGTTGTATTTTTTGTTATAGTCCACATCAGTTGCCGAAGCACTTGAAATGAAAGCCAGTGATAATGCAACACCAATAATTGCGCTTTTGACTGTAAATGTTCTCATACCTTATCGACTCCTTATATAAATAATTTTTTGTTGCTCCATCAAATAATAATACTGTAGCTTCATCTTATCTGTTGTTATGCTGCGCTTTCATATACTGGATCAGCCCGCCAGCTGCCATGATGTCGTGTTCAAGGCTGCTGACTTTGTCGCCGTGCAGCGTCAGCCCTGTGGTGCGGTCTTTGACTGTGCCGGTGTCAAGATCAACTTCCAGCGTATCTCCGGTTTTGATGCTGCCTTTGCTGATGGCCTCCGACAGCCCTTTGATGAATAGGACTGGGTAGCCGTTGTTGATTGCGTTGCGGTAATAGATGCGCGAGCAGGTTTCGGCCAGAACGCAGGGCACGCCGGCATACTTCAGACAGTACACGGCATGCTCGCGCGACGAGCCGCAGCCGAAGTTTTTGCCTGCTACGACAAAATCCCCCGGCCTGACTTCTTTGGCGAAATTCTCCATGCCCGGATAGTATTCAAAGGCGTACTGAGGCATCTGCTTCGGGTCAGTTTCGGCCAGATACTTGTTGTGATAGATCAAATCGGTATCAACGTTGTCGCTGAATACCCACGCGCGTCCGACTTGTGCACTCATTTTTATGCCTCCTGCTTTATAAAGTCTCTCGGGTCAGTGATGCAGCCTCTGACGGCTGTTGCCATGGCAGACATGGGGCTCATGAGATAAGTATGGCTGCCTTTGCCGACTTTGCCGATGAAGTTGCGGTTGTTGGTGGCCACACCGATTTCCCCTGAGGCCAGGGCGCCGTAATGCTCTGCGGTGCAGAGGGCGCAGGTCGGGTTGGTAAAGATGAT